>CAZGSL010000001.1:0-139461 GCA_964528445.1 uncultured Balneolaceae bacterium
CGCCTCTCACCGCTGTGAGGCCGGAAGACGTCAATTCCGAAAAGTTATGCTGAGATATTTTTCTCCGATACCCCAGAAAGCACGCTGCGGTGGCTTCATTTCACGAGGGGAATCTAGGTCCCCCCGTTTCCCGTATCGGAGTCGCCCAGGCGGACGGTTACGTCGAAGTGCACCGTTATGCGGTTGTCCGCCCGAATCAGCCCCATAAGGGCGGAGGGCGGGGTGATGTCGAAGGTGTCCATTCGCAGCGGCTTGGATCCCCGAACCTGGAAGCGGTCTTCGTTCAGCAGGCGGCCCCGGACGGTCACCTCGGTGGTGTCCTGCTTCCCGGCGATTTCCAGTACGCCCCTGCTCCGGATGGGCATCCACTCGTCCGGGCTGGCGGCGGCAGCGGTATCCGAAACCGTGGCCTCAAGCAGCCGGTAGATAATAGACGGGTGTTCGTCGGCCTTGAGGGCTTCGTACATGTCACGGTTCATTGCGCGCTTTCCGCACTCCAGGCTGCGAACCGGTATGGTGACGGTGATCCGGACGGCGTCCGCTTCACGCAGGTTTTCCTGGGGGATCAGCCTGTTTTCGATGTCGCCACTGCCCGACAGTTGCCGTGCCTTGCAGGTGTAGTCGACGATACCGGCCGAGCCCTCGATCCGAAGCTCTCCGCCCTCCTCTATGGCGATGCGTTTTTCAGGACTGGCGGACGGGATTTGCTGGGCGGACGCGGGGCGGATAAGGAGAGAGGAGAGGATGAGGATCATTCCCGCCGCCAGCGCTGCGGCCCGAAGGGGCGACAGCGAAACGCCACTCCGGGAGTCGCTCATGGATGGCAGGGGGAACATCTGTTTTATTGCACTTCGGAATTGTTCAGGATGAGGTTGAAGGCAATCGTTACCTCCTCCCCGCTTTTGATGGTCCCCAGCATGGCGGTGGGCGGCTCCATATCGTAGTCGGTCATGTTGAGGGAGTGGCTGCCGGTGAAGACCCAGTTCGAACCGCTTCTCTTGCCCTCTACGGGCAGGGTGACGGTGTGGGTGACGCCGGCGATGGTCAGCTCGCCGGTAACCTCGAGGGAAATGGATTCGGCATCGCCGCCGGTTCGCTCGGCACTGCTCATGGTGAAGCTGATACTGGGATGATCGCCGCTTTTGAGGGCATCGTATATTCTGCGGTTCATTCCGCCTTTCCCGCTCTCGATCGATTTGACCGGTACCGTGAGGGAGAGATTGCTGACGGGGACGTCCGCTTTGGGATTGAGGTCGTATGTCGCATTCACCTCGTTCACGTCGGCCGTCCAGTCGTGGATGGTGGACGTTCCCTCAACCGTCATCCAGCTGGAATCCGTCTCCACCAGGTTGGCCTTCTGCGCGTCGGCGGGGATGGTGATGAAGAGGAGGGCAAGTATGGCAAGGCTCAGGTATTTCATGGCATCTATGGGTTATTTGCGTTTGAATATCTCTTTGCCCTTTAACACTGCAATCTTCGTTCCAAAATGAGTGAGCGGAGCAAATAATTCCCTCTGGGGTCTTGAAACCGCGAACAGGGCCCGGGAGCGCAGGGAGAGAAGGTGGCTTCTTCCGGTACCGCCGCGGGATTGCGTCCGCCGCCTGCACAGATGCAAACGGCGACCGCGAACGCGTGGCCGAGGCCATGAGAGCCGGCGCTGCGGGATATCTCTTCAAGCCCCTTGATTTCGAAGAGCTGATAGCCCGAATCTCCTCCCTGCTCCGCCGTTAATCCGCCAACCCCACCGATCATTTAACACCAAACTATTTTTATCTATATTAAAACTGCGTAAAAACCGCAAGTAAAACAGAGGGGTACATATGAAGGTGCTTACAAGTACGGTGGCGAGGGTGTTGTTTGCCTTGCCTTTCGGGGTATTCGGGATCAATCACTTCGTGAACGCGGAGATGCTGGCGGGACTGGTCCCCATTCCGGGGGGAGTATTCTGGGTCTACCTGACGGGTGTGGCCCATATCCTGGCATGCATTGCCCTGCTGGCAAAACAGCAGGTGAGGCTGGCCATGCTCCTTTTTGGTCTGATGCTGCTCATCTTCGCACTCTCCGTTCAACTGCCCGGCGTGCTGGGTGACGGGGGGATGTCTGCCATGAGCAATCTCCTCAAGGATCTCTCGCTGGCCGGAGCGGCCTGGTATATTGCGGGACAGGCCGAAGAGGAGAGCATGGATATGCCCGATGTGTAGTGTGACAGGGCGGTAACATTGGTCACACGGTTACAGGCTTGCCGGGCGGATTCCGGCAAGCCTTTTTTATGGATCAAAGAAAAGGGCCGTGCGGTCAGGCACGGCCCCGTATTTCGGATGTTGATATGAGCCGGGAATCCCGGCCGTGCTAACGGTCAGAAGCTGATGACCGCTTCAAGCATGACGCCATTGAATTCCGCGCCGGCGTATTTGCTGCCGGGGGCGTAACCGTCCCATTTCTGGGTTACATACTCCAGCTTGGCCAGCACGTTTTCGGTCAGGAACCAGCCGCCGCCAAAGTTCCAGCGGGTGATTTCAATATCCTGTCCGGCCGCCTGCTCGCCTTCCACCATGTTGTACCGGGTACCGAGGTAGACATCTTCCGCAGCCCCGAAGCGGTAGAGCAGCTCAGCGCCGTACTGGTTGAAGTTGCGGCTGTCGGGGGCGGTTTTGACCTTTCCGGTGGCGTTCTCATAGACACCGTAGAACTCCAGTCCGCCGTATTTCACGAAGGGGTTGATCATGATGGAGGTCATCTCGCCGGCCGCCGGGTTGTCCCCTCCCATGGTAAAAGAGGGCGAAAATCTGCCGCTGCGGAAACCGTCGCTCAGTACGTGGTAGTAGCGGGATCCGGCGCGGTCGCCCGAGTAGAGGTAGATGGAGGGCGACTGGCTGACGTTTAAAATGGATCCGCTCAGTCGAAAGCGGAAGTTGTCGCTGTACTGCTTGTCATAGGCCAGTTTGCCCAGTACGGAGGCATGTGTCTTCAACGTACCTTCCAGGGTGCTTTGGTTCAGCTTGCCGTTGGTCAGGCCGAACATGGCCATGAAGGGCCCCTGGAAATAGTAAACTTCTCCGCCTACCTCGGTGGTAAAGGAGTCCATGATGTAGTTGCCCACGAAGGGATTGTGGATGGCACTCCCGTTATCGGTGCGGCGGAAGTGGTTGTCGCCGTAGTTGACCTCCATGTGACCGATTTTTATGCGGAGGTTGTCCATCAGGTCCGACATAAGGCCTTCGTTGATAAAGTCCAGCCGGTCCACCTGCATATACCCGCTCTTGACGTACGCTTCGGTGTGATGCTGGGAGGTCAGGTAGGTGCGAAGATGCATGCGGAGCCCTTCCGCCAGCTGCACGTCCAGGTCCAGGTTGGAGGTGGCCAGGTTGAAGTTGGACTCCAGTCCGGGGAGCGTTCCCAGGTCGTTGTCGTGGCGGAGACCCTGGAACTGAAGGGTGTTGGATCCGCCGATCCGGACCTGAAGTCCGTCGAATTCGATATCCGTGGTATACGGAGTTTCAAATACGTTCAGGCCTCTCTGGTCGGGCGAGCGGAAATACTGGAGGTCCCTCGATTGCTGGGCGAAAGCCGCTCCCGCCATTATAAAGAAGGAGAGAAGCAGCAAGCCGATGGATTTGGTTGGAAGTTTCATGGTTAGCCTCGATGTTTTGTGATTAGGTATGGCCGATAGTGATCCGTGTTGAAATTCGCCGGCGCCCGATGTTAATGCGGGGTTCGGGGTACCGGATCCTATGTATCACAAGGATCGTACCAACATGATGAGCCGCCTCCGCATTCAGAATACAGGTGGGCCATAATCCCTGTTTTCAGGGAATCGAACCACTTATTGGAGGGAAATATAATTCCGAGCACAGGAACCTGCCGCAAAGCCGGACGGCACCGGTCCCGGGATCGTATGCATGGCTGCAAAGGCGGAATCTTCCATGCCTTGCAGATATGCAAGAGGGGAGACCGGACGGTGAGGAGCAGCCGTCAGCTGTCGTTACTGATGGGCCCGGTCATCTTCTTGAAGGCGTCCATGAACTCAAGCGGCAGAGGCATGAACACAAAGGAGGCGTTTTCCTCTGCCACCTCGTTCATTGTCTGCAGGAACCGAAGCTGGAGCGCGGCGGGAGCCGTTTCAATCATTTTGGCGGCATCCACCAGCCGCTCGGCAGCCTGATACTCTCCTTCGGCGTTGATGATTTTGGCCCGGCGGTCCCTTTCGGTCTCGGCCTGGCGCGCCATGGCCCGTTTCATGTTCTCGGGAAGCACCACGTCGCGGACCTCCACCGAGACCACCTTGATGCCCCAGGGATCGGTCTGGCGGTCGATGATCTCCTGGATGTTCTTGTTCACCTTCTCTCTTTCGGCCAGCAGCTCGTCCAGCTCCACCTGTCCAACGATGCTGCGCAGCGTGGTCTGGGCCAGCATGGAGGTCGCATGGATGTACTGCTCCACCTGGATGACCGCCTGTTCGGCGTCCACTACCCGGAAAAAGGTGATGGCGTCGACGTTGACGGTGACGTTGTCTTTGGTGATGACCTCCTGCTTGTCCACGTTGATGGTCAGCACCCTGAGGTCAACCCGCTCGATCTTATCTATGAAGGGAATAAGCAGTATGAGGCCGGGACCCTTGGTTTTCAGATATTTCCCAAGCCGGAAAACCACCGCCCGTTCGTATTCCCGGAGGATTTTCAGCATCTGCGGGAGCAGAATGGCCAGCAGTACGGCGATGGTGATAATCCAGGTCAGGGCATTGACAAATTGTCCACTCGGTTCCATGATTATTGAGGTTTGGTTGGAATTGGAAAAAGATTCTTTGGTTAGGCGGATTCAGGTTGCGGACTCGCTGGAGATGTTGGATTTCGGGGTCGCCACCTTCAGGGTCAGGCCCCGGATATCGGTTACCACGCACTCCTCTCCCTCCTCCAGGTGTTCGTCGCTGACGGCGTTCCAGTACTCACCCTTCACGAAAACCCTGCCCCTGCCATCGTTAAAGGAGTCTGTTACCCGGGCCTTTTCCCCGATCATCGACTCCTTTCCCGTGCGGTCGGCACTAAACTGAATGCGGAGCCCCTCTCCGACAATCCAGGCAAAGAAGAGAGTGGTCAGTATGGTGGCGGGAATCAGCCATCCCCAGGACAGCTCCATGGAGGCGGGCAGATCCTGGAAGAGCATAAGCGCCCCGAGGAAGAAGGCGACGGCCCCGCCCCCGATCAGCAGTCCGAAGGCCGGCGTGAACGATTCGGCCACAAAGAGTACGACGGCCAGCACGATCAGGGCGTAGCCGGCCACGTTTATCGGCATGGCCGCCGAGGCGTAGAGAACCAGAATGAGGGCGATGACGCCCGCCACGCCGGGAACGATGGCTCCCGGATTGGTCGCTTCCCCGACGATGCCGTAGATGGCGATCATGGTAAGTATCAGCATGACCTCCGGACGCATAATGAACCCGAAAAAGTCCTCCGCCAGGTTCGTCGGAATTTCGGTGACGGCGGCACCGGTGGTATTCAGGGTATCCCCGCCGACTACGCGCCCGTCAATCAGGTCCAGAAGCTCGCTCCGGTCGGCTGCGATCAGGTCGACGACGTTCTGCTCCACCGCCTCGTCGGAGGTGATGGATTCGCCGTTTCTGACTGCCGAGATGGCCCACTCCGCGTTGCGGTCCCGCCGGTTGGCGATGCTTTCGATGTAGCTTTCGGAGTAGTTGAATATTTTCTTCTGCATTACGGTATCGGGCTGGGTGCCGCCGCCCACGCCTCCCTGGACCGGGGAGGCGGCGCCGATATTGGTGGCGGGCGCCATGGCCGCAATATGTGCAGCCATCGTAATAAACGTACCGGCACTGGCGGCCGAAGCGCCTTCCGGTGAAACGTAAACGACAATGGGCAGATCGTCCGAATCCAGGAAAGCCTGAACGATATCCTTGGTCGATTCCAGGAGACCGCCGGGCGTATCCATCTCCACGATCAGGGCTTCCGCTCCCTGCTCCCGGGCGGTCTGGATGCCCCGGTTGATGTAGTTGGTGGTGGTGGGAGAGATGGATCCCTCCACACGGATTACGCTTACCCCGGGCTCCTCCTGCGCATGAAGCGCGGTGGGAGCGGTGCCGGCGGCGAATACGGCCAGCAGCGTTATAAGTAAGCCTTTTTTCATGAACGGTGGTTTACATTGGCCCTGCATTGTAATAAACGCTATTCGTCCCTTATTGCCAAGCAGTCGTTTCCCTGAGCACCCGAAGGGTCCGTTCGATGGTCGGCAGGTGTGTCCGGAAGTGCAGGGTGGCCAGCCGCATCCAGACGGCGTCGTCAATGACCGTGGAGGAGAGGAAAACCCTTCCGTCGGAGTGAATCCGGTCGACCAGCCGGCGATTGGCCTCGTCGGGATCGCCGTTGCCGGGGCGGTACCGGAAGAGGGAGACCGAAAGATCCGGCTCGGGCCCTGTTTCCATCACGTCCGATTTCTGGATTTCCCGGTGGAAAAAGCGGGTCAGAAGCAGTTTCTCCTCCAGGGCGGCCCGGAAGGGGGCGACGCCCAGCAGTTTGAGCGGCAGCCAGAAACGGAGTCCCCGGAAGTGACGGGAGAGCTCGGGCGAAAGGTCGGCCGGGGATAATTCGCCGGTCTTTTTGAGGGTATCCCGCATGTAACCGGCGGTCATGTGCTGGGAGCGGTAGAGCTTCTCCACGTCCCGCACCAGAAGGGCCCCAGAACCGTAGGGAAGGAAAAATCCCTTGTGGGGATCAATAATAACCGAGTCGGCCCGCTCAATGCCCTCCATGATCTGTTTCCCGTGATCGGTGAGCAGAAAAGCTCCGCCGTAGGCCGCATCCACGTGGAACCAGAGGCCGAACTCCTCCGAGATATCGGCAAGTGGACCCAGGGGATCCACGGCGCCCGTGTCGGTGGTTCCGGCAGAGGCGAAAACAAGAAGAGGACGAAGCCCCTCTTCCCGATCTTCCGCCACCTGTTCTCTCAAGGCACCGGGACGCATGCGGTAGTTCGGGTCCATAGGAATATGCCGGACTATCGCCTCCCCCAGCCCCGCGAATCGGAGTGCCTTTATGGCGCAGTGATGCACCTGGCTGGTGGTATAGATCACCGCCTTCTCAAATTCACTTGCCTGCAGCCCGGCGTCGTCCCTGGCCGCCACGAGTGCGATAAGGTTGGCGACGGAGCCTCCGGAGGTGAGGTTGCCCCCGGACTGGCCTTCGGGGAATCCCACGAGATCGCAGAGCCAGCGTATGCAGATATTCTCCATCCGCACGGCTCCCGGCGAGGAGAAAAAGACGCCCGCATAGCGGTTGGTCACGGCCGCCAGGAAATCTCCCAGTGCCGACGCGTATAGTCCTCCCCCCGGAATATATCCCATATGTCCCCCGGAGGCCGGATTGAGTCCGGGCGTGTTCACCTCCTGGTCAAGGATCTCCAGCAGCTCCTCGATATCACAGCCCGATTCGGAGATGGGCATGTCCAGCAGGCCGGAACCGTCTCCCTCCTCTTCGAACGCTTTACGGTCGGACAGCCCTTCCAGGAAGGAGTCGGCGTATTCCGCCACCGCCCCGGTCCACTTTTTCCGGAGTTCGCGGGGCGATTCCAGCATTTCGGCCTGTTGCTGAAGCTCTCGAATTCGTTCTTTCATCTAATATCCCGGATTTTAAATGGTCGGTAGCGGAAGGGGCAAAATAAAGGAAGGGAAACCCAAATGCCCAATGGGGAAACGCCTAACGGAAACCGGGTGATAATAAGGCAGGAGGGGAGTGTGATACCGGCAGGCAAATGGTTAACTTTCCCACGGAAGGAGAAAAAACATTGTTGCCCGATAAATCGTTATAGGGGATAAAAAGAACCAAAAATTCAGAAACGGATGTTCAACAGGAATTCACTTCGAACCGTATTTTTGATGACCCTAGTGGCCGTCCTGTTCATGCTGGTCGGCCAGATCCTGGGAGGATCCACCGGCCTGGTAATTGCATTTGTGGTGGCCATGGGGATGAACTTTTTCAGCTACTGGAAGTCGGATACCGTGGTGCTGAAAATGTACCGGGCGGAGGAGATTGAACGATCAAAGCGCCCTGAACTCTACGAAATGGTGGAACAACTCTGCCGGAAGGCGGAGCTTCCCATGCCCAAGCTCTACCTGATACCGCAGCGCCAGCCCAACGCGTTCGCTACGGGACGAAACCCGGACCACTCGGCGGTGGCGGTCACGCAGGGTATACTGGAAGTGCTGGACCGCGACCAGCTTCGGGGCGTACTCGCCCACGAGCTGGCCCACATCAAGAATCGCGATATTTTGATCCAGACCATCGTTACCACGGTGGTCAGCGCGCTTACCATGCTGGCCCAGATGGCCTACTTTATTCCGCTGGGCGGCAGCAGCGACCGCGGGGCGAATCCGCTGGTGGCGCTATTGGTCCTGATTACCGCCCCCATCGCGGCCATGATGCTGCAGGCCGCCATCAGCCGCACGCGGGAGTACGAGGCCGACCGGGTTGGAGCGGAAATATGCGGCAAGCCCCGGAGCCTTGCCACTGCGCTTCAGCAGATTGAGAAGGCCGCCGAGCAGGTTCCGATGCGGGTATCGGAGACGGCCATGCGCTCCACCTCCCATATGTTTCCCGTCAATCCTTTCCGGGGGAACAAGTTGATGAACCTTTTCTCTTCTCATCCTCCCACGGACGAGCGGGTGGAGGCGCTCATGGAGTTCGACCGCAGCGGACGTTATCCCATGGCCGGATAAAAGCTGCGAGTAAAGATCCCCGAAATCCCTTTCCGGCCCGGTACGGGGCCGGAAATCGGCTCCAGGCGCCTACTCCTGCATGGATGCCATCCCCTGCTCGGCGGGAGTAAAACGGGTAACGGAGTGCTCGATGGGCTCCAGGGTTTTCAGGTAGCGGAAAATGGCCGAGAGGTCTTCCTCTGTCATCCCCGCGTACATCGCCCAGGGCATGATGGTGTTGAACGCATTTTCCGATACCGAATCCAGGGAATCGTGGGGCACATCGTATTGCTTGAACCGATTCACAAATTGATCGCGGTCCCATTCGCCGATGCCGGTACGGGCGTGAGAGGTGATGTTGGAGGATCGGACCGTGCCCCAGGACATCTCAAATTCCCTGCCTCCGGCCATAAACAGGCTGTCTATAAACGCGCCCTGGTCCACCGGCGTGTGGCAGTCCTGGCAGGCGGCGATGGTGGTGAGGTACTCGCCGTATGCCAGGGTATCGCTTTTAGGGGGACGCTCCATGGGCTGGGCCGGCCCCGGTATGGTTCGCATGATCAGGTTGAAGGGGAAATCCGGCTGCGATTCGGGCGTCTCGTTCGGGATCGGTTCCAGGGTGCGGATATAGGCAATGATCGCTCTTACGTCGTCCGGATCCATCCGCGCGTAGGAGGGATAGGGCATGACCGGGAAAAGGGGCTCGCCCGACCGGGTCACACCGGTGGTGATGGTGCGATAGATCTCTCCGTCCGTCCACTCACCCAGGTTGTGCGGGGTCAGGTTTCTGGCGTAAAACGTTCCCGGGAATCCCATTTCCGGGGTAAAGACTTCTCCTCCCATGCCTTCGGTTCCCGGAACAATCGGACCGGAAAAGAGGGTGAAGTCCCTTTCCGAATGACAGTCAATGCAGGAGGCCACGTGATGGGCGAGGTACTCCCCCCGCTCCACCTGTTCGGGGGTGCCCTCAACCGTTATTTCCGGGGGCGGCCCCACGTCGGGCAGCACCAGGTAGAGGTATCCCGCCCCAGCGGCCACGATCAGCAACAGCAGTCCCAATACACCGAAAGTTATTTTTTTCCACATAATCCCATCCCGTTTAATTTCAGGTAAGAGTACATTATATAAATAATTTCCAATTGACCAAACGGATGGCAAAAAAAAGGAGGGTATGTATGGCAGGTCAATGGCCGGGAACAGTGCCGCTTGTTCAGCGCTCTTCTCCGTACTGCTCCTTGTAGGCCTCGGTAATGCGCTTGTTCATATGGCGCCTGTAGTTCTCGTATTCGTATTTCCGGACGGTGAATTCCGAACGGAAATTCCCGTCGTTACAGGTCACCCGGTACTTCTCCGGCCGGTCCGTTTCACGTATGGTCACCTTGATGGAGCCCAGTTTGTAGGAGTCGATTTCGCTGCTCATGGCCGCGGGGCGTATGGAATGAAGGTTGAACCTCTGGGCCGTAAGGTAAGGAGCATTACATATATTAATAAGTACCGAATTTGTACTTGATCTCCCATTCGTTACTTTAGGTGAGAAAATCGGCTTAAATCTTTGTCTCCCCGTATCTTGGCCCGATCCAAAATCCCACGACATGACTAAAAATTCGCCGGTCGACTCCGCAGCTAAGGCAAATGCGGCCCTGGAAGTGCTCTCCGGGAAAACCGAGGAGGAGGTGGCCCGGGAATTGGGGGTGGAGCATGCCCGTGTGGCGGAGTGGGTGAATCACCTGCGTGAGTCGGCCGCCTCCCTGTTTGAATCGGCCAGCCAGGGCGAATTCAGGAAAGATATCAGGGGATACCGCTCGCTGCTGGACTCCATATCCCGGAATGTTCAGGAGGCGGTTCTCAGGAGTACCCCGGAAGAGGGACTGGTGTACGTAAACGATGCTTTTTTAAAGATGTTCGGATACGATACCAAGGAAGAAGTCATGGAAAAGCAGCCGGAATCCTTCTACGCTGATTCCGAGCAGCGGTGGGAAATACTTGAAAAACTGAAGGGCGAGGGACACATATCCAATACGGAGGTTCGGTTCCGGCGCAGGGACGGAAGCGAGTTCTGGGGCATGGAGAACAGTATCCTGGTGGAGGACGAGCAGGGCGTCTTTATTGACGCGATCATTCATGACATCACGGAGCGCAAGAGATTTGAAAGCCGGATCAAATCATCCCTGAAGGAGAAAGAGGTTCTATTGGGGGAAATTCACCACCGCGTCAAGAACAACCTGGCCATCATTTCCGGGCTGCTCTACCTGCAGGTGGAAAAGGCGGAAGACGACCGGGCCAGAGATCTTCTTACCCAGAGCCAGAGCAGGATCAATTCCATGGCCATGGTCCACGAAATGCTCTACGACAACAAGACTTTTTCCCGGATCGAACCCGGACAGTACGTGAGGGAGCTGGTGGAGTACATTTCGGAAAACCTCACTACGTCGGATAAAAAGGTGGAGGTGGAAGTTGAATCCGGTGACATTCAACTGAATATGAATATCGCGGTACCCTGTGCCCTGATCCTGAACGAATTGCTCACCAATGCCTTCAAGCATGCGTTCCGGGGACGCGATGCCGGCAAGGTCTTCGTCTGCTTCGACCGGGAAGGCGAACGCTACCTGCTTCTGGTACGAGACAACGGCGTGGGCATCCCCTCCCACGTTCTGGAGGACCGGGAGGGAGAGCATACGCTGGGACTCCTGCTTGTAAGGACGTTGGTGGAACAGATCGACGGCGAACTTGACGTCTCTTCCGGGGAGGGAGGCACGGAATTCCGGATCCGGTTTCCCGGCTAGTCGCCGCGGACAAGCTGGATGGGAAGGGGCTTGGTGGCCTCTCCGCTGTAGAGGGAAACGTGCGGGAAGGGGATTTCGATGCCCTCCTCCCTGAATCGCTCCTTGATCTCTTCCTGGATGCTGTTTTTAAGCAGGATGAACTCCTCCCGTGGGGCCCAGACCAGGAAGAGCAGGTCAATGGAGGAGCTTCCGAACGCCTCGAAAATGATGAGGGGCTGGGGTTCGCTCAGGGAATATTCGTTTTTATCGGCCACGTCCAGCAGGATCTCCCTGACCCTCGCGATATCCTCCTTGTAGGCAACCGACACTTTAGCGTTGAAACGCCGGATAGGAAAACGGGTGAGGTTGGTAACTTCCGTTTTGATGATGGTTTCGTTGGGGATCCGCACGAACTGGTTGTCGAAGGTGCGCAGTTTCACCGAGAGCACGTCAATGGATAGAACGATACCGGTGGTGTTGGAGACCCTGATAATGTCGTCCACCTTGAAGGGCTGTTCGGCAATGAGGAACATCCCGCTGATGATGTTGGAGACGCTGGTCTGAGACGCGAAACCGAGGGCCACTCCCACGATGCCGGCGGCTCCCAGCAGGGGGGCCAGGCTGAGGCCCAGCTGGGACATCACGGTGATGGCGATAATCGTCAGGCCGGCATACCAGATCAGTTTTCCCGCCAGCATGCCGTAATGGGGGGCGTATTTCTTGGAAAAAAAGGTCCGCGCCCCTCGCGTGATGAGCGTCAGTACCGGCAGGCTGATAATCAGCAGGAGCCCGATCTGTCCCAGGGTGGTGAGAAAGGCCTCTGACCAGAAATAATCGAGGGTGAAATTTTCCATGGCGGTTTATCTTAGCGGCCGAGAAAGGGGTACTCGTCGATTAGTTTTCTGAAGGTACGGGTGGCGAGGCTGCTCTGCACCGGCTGCCTCGGTCCGTTCATCAGGGTTCCCTCCATCTCCCCCGGCAGCTTGCCTGACATGGTGATGTCGCTGAGCTGGTCTTCCCCGCGATAGCGGATATGGGTTTCGTCGGACCACAGCTCTCCACCGCTTTGAAAAATCTTGAGGCGCTCCACCCGGTAGCAGAACTTTTCGAAATTGAGATCCTCCGGCGAATTGTTGGTGATTCGGATGGGGCAATTCACCACGTACGGTTTCTCTTCGACCTTGGAGAGGCTTCGCCGGGCCTTGGTGGTCGACCAGTAGGCGAGCTCGCCCTCCACGGGTATGCCGAACCACGTTTTGGAGAGTTTTACAGTGGGGATTTCGGTAATGACATGGTCCTTGGCCCCCCAGCTGAAACGTATCCATACGGGAATGCGGGTGAAGATGTCGATTCCGGTACCTGGTATGATTTTAAGAGGGTATTCGGAAGAGACCACCACCGGAAGATCCGGAAAGACCGGGCTCAGGTGGAGTTTCGAGGAGGAACTTCCGACAGCCCAGCGCGCCCATTCCGCCGGCTCCGGGGGATGTTCGGGAACGGGTGGATTTTCCGGGTCCAGCTGATCCTCGTAACGGCGGTCGATCCATATCTCCTCGTCTCTGAATTGAAACCAGAGATGAAGACGCCCCAGCGAAAAATATCTGGTGGTCGAGATTTCTTCGGGGTTGAGTGTTCCCCAAACGGTATCGGTCATGTCGGTCGTGAGGTTAATTGCCTGCAGGACCAAAATAACCGTAACAAAATGAAAAGTACATGATAATTAATCCGGGGAGCTTTCAGTCGGTTTTAACCAGCTGAACGCTGAGCATAAGCTTGACCTTGTCGCCTACCACGACGTTGCCTGCTTCTGTTACGGCATCCCATTCGAGTCCGAACTCTTTTCTGTTGATGGTGCCTTCGAGCTCAAAACCGGCCTTGGTCTGTCCGTAGGGATCCTCTACCGTCCCCCCGTGGACCACGTCGAGGCTTACTTCCCGGGCGGTGCCGCGGATGGTGAGATCCCCGGTCAGCCTGTATTGGTTCTCTCCGGTTTTTTCGATGGAGGTGGACTGGAACCGAAGCTTGGGATGCTCCTCGGCATGGAAAAAATCTTCCGACTTCAAATGCTGGTCCCGGTCTTCTTCCCCGGTATTCACGCTGTCGACGTCCGCCTCGAAATAGACGTCCGCATCCTGAAAGCTTTCCCCTTCTGTTTCGACGGTGGCATCAAAGGAGTTGAACTCCCCTGTCACCGTCGAGATGACGAGGTGCCGGACCTTGAACTGAATTTCGGAGTGTGACTGGTCAATAGACCATTTTGTTTTGGTTGCTGTAGCCATGAGAAAAATTTTGGATTCACTTCATAATTGTTTAATGTCGAACTAATTTAAAATTCCCTGCCCTCCCGGTCCAATAGAAAAAAGCTATGTTGCTCATCGGGTCCCCTTATGTCGAAAGTGTTAAAAGTTGAAATACGGGGAATGCTGGGAGGGGGAAAGTATTGTTGCTGTTGTTTGAAAACACAAATACCAATTAATCCTGATCACATGCTAGATAAACTGCGTTCCACCAAACCCGAGGAAATTGTAAGCCTGGACACGGCCCTGCTCCTGCTGCGCGTGGGAGCCGCGGCGCTGATCCTTACCCACGGCTGGGGAAAGCTGACGGATGTTTTCGTCGGCAACATGCAATTCCTCGATCCCCTCGGAATCGGGGCGGCGCTCTCGAAGGTGCTGGTCGCCTTCGCTGAGGGCATCTGTTCCATCTTTCTCATGATCGGTTTGTGGACGCGCTTGGCCGCCATTCCCCTGGTCATCAACATGACGATCGTTACGTTTGTGCAGCATTGGCCGGATCCCTGGGGCAGGAAGGAGCTGCCGCTGTTTTTCCTGATCGTCTTTGTATTCCTGCTGTTTGCGGGAGGCGGTTCCTATTCGGTCGACGGCGCGCTCAAGAAGAGAAGGGAAGTGTAGCGCGAGAGGCGGTGAGCTAATATAAAATGGAGCGGGGACGTAACATCCCCGCTCCATAAAATTTATAAGGGAGAACCGGATTGAGATCCGTTCTCCTGTTGGGAAAGCGTCCTATACCCTTTTGTAGCTTGTACAGCTCCCGTTTTCCTTACCGTCTTTTTCACACTCCTCCCGGGTCTCGAAACCCTTCGCGGAGTGGTCTTCTATATCTCCGTCTTTGCTGGTCAGTCTCCATCTCCATTCGCCTTTCATGTCCTTGTAGATCTCACACTTTGGCATGGTAATGCACCTCTTTGATTCTTGAACCGCCATGTATCGGCGGAATGTGTTGAAAGTATTCTGATTATAAGATAACACAGAAATGCATCGAACAAAAAGCGAGAGACGGCAAATCCGGCCGTAGATAACAAGGTTTGCCACGCAGGGAGCTCAGATCCTTTTGGCCTATATACAGAAAAGATAGTACTTTGGCATCCAGTATCGATCTAAAAAAAGCCGACGGGATGAAATCATATTGCATATATACGAAGCGGATATTCACAGAAATGGGATGGTCGAAGTTGCTGGCGGGGCTCCTCTTGGGAATCGGCCTGGCCGGCTGCGGCGCCGGCTCTAACGAGCTGCCGGCGGACCTGGTTCTGTTTAACGGGAATATCATTACCATGGATTCCACCCAAGCGGAGGCCTCGGCGGTTGCCGTCCGCGGAGAAACGATCCAGAGGGTGGGAAGCGATTCGGAAGTACGGGCGCTTACCGGGGAGGAAACCCGCGAGATCGACCTGGAGGGGCAAACCGTGCTGCCCGGATTTATTGACAACCATACCCATTTCAGCAGCGCCGGCGACCTGCTGCTTGGCGTCAACCTGCTGGAGGTCTCCGATGAGGAGGGCCTGGTCCGGGAGGTACGGGCGGCAGCGGATCGCATGCCCGAGGGTGCCTGGATTACGGGAGGCGACTGGGGCGCCTACGAGCAGTGGGCCAGGGATTCCGAGGGCGGGGAACAACAGGAGCCGGCCGATTCCTTCCGCCCGCACAGAAACATGATCGATTCGGTGACCGCCGATCATCCCGCGCTTCTGTCCAAATGGGACGGGACGATCTATCTGGCCAACGGGCTGGCCCTGGAGAGGGCCGGCGCGGACTGCTCCTGGGCGGGGGTGCAGTGCGAGAACGGATCGATGACCGGTCTGCTGAACCAGGAGGCGGTGGACAGAATTGAGCAGGTTATCCCTCCCAAGTCGATGGAGCAGCGCCTGGCCGAGGCGAGAATAGCTCAGCGGCGTCTGGCGAGCCATGGGGTGACCACCATACACGACATCACGGGACCTGAGCAGATGCGTGTTTTCCGGGAACTTCACCGCCGTGGTGAGCTGACGGTGCGCGTCTACATGCGCCCGACGCTCGACAAATGGGACGAGCTGGCGGACGTGGGCATCGAACACGGATTTGGCAACGATTGGCTGAAGATCGGGGGACTCAAGGGCTTTGTAGACGGAATCATGGGAAACTCTTCCGCCCGGTTTTACGAACCCTACCTGACCACGGGCGAACGGGGGAGCTGGCGCGACATGATGTATCCGCCGGGCAACATGAAGGAGCTGCTGCTTGGGGCCGACCGCAACGGGCACTGGCCGCAGGTGCACGCCATCGGCGACCAGGCCATCGACTCCCTGCTGACACTCTTCGAGGAGGTGATCGAGGAGAACGGCCCGAAGGAACGCCGCTTCCGAATGATCCACACGCAGGTGCTCAGCGGGCCTGAGGTGGCTGACCGGATGGCGGAAATGGACATCATCGCCGAGGTGCAGCCGTATCACGCGATCGACGACATGCGCTGGATGGAGGAGCGCATCGGGGAGCGCTCACGGTGGGCATACGCGTTTAAAACCCTCGAGGATGCCGGGGTGTTGCTCTCCTTCGGCAGCGACTGGCCGGGCACCAATGCCTCCTGGTACACTTCCGATCCCCTGATGGGAATGTACGCGGCCGTAACGCGCCAGACCCGGGAGGGAGAGCCCGAAGAGGGCTGGTATCCCCAGGAGCGTGTGAGCATGGAGACTGCCCTTCGGGCCTACACGGTCAACAACGCCTGGGCCGCCGGCGAGGAGGAGATCAAGGGACGCATCGCGCCCGGCATGCTGGGCGACATGGTGGTATTGTCGCGGGACATCACCGGGATCGATCCGGTCGAACTGCCGGAAACCGAGGCGGTCTATACCATCGCGGGCGGTGAGGTGGTCTACGAACGAGACTGAGAGCCGTCCCCGGTTCAACGACCGCCGGCCTGAGTCTCCCGCGCCCGTTTCGTCAGTAGAGTGGGATGCCCACTACAGCGGTCAGGAAAGGACTGTGCGCCGGACCCCCGTCTTCGTCGAAATTGGAGAGGTAGTCGAGCAGTTCCAGCCCGAAGGACAAACCGCTCTCGCTCAGCCGAACGTCCAGTCCCACTCCCGCCTGGCCCGTCAACTCCCAGTCGCTGCTGGTGTTGGAAGCGCCGCTGCCGTAAAAGCTTAGCTTGTGACCGCCCGCGCCGGCGATCAGGTAGGGCTGGACCATGCCTCCGGCAACCGGCCGGACGACCAGGTCGGCGGTCAGGGCGAAGTAGGAGAGATCGACCTTGCCGGTATTCGAAAAGAGCGTGATGACGGTTTTTCTTCGGTAGATGCCGGTCAAACGGCCGTTGATTACGCGTTCCCTCGATTCATAACCCAGGCTGAGTCCCCCGCCCACTGCGCGTTCTTCTCCCTGGAAGGTCTCCCCTATCTCGCGGGGAATGTCTCCAAACCCGCTGACGCCGGGAAGCGATATGCCCGCTCTCGGAGAGAGCGTAAGGGTTACAGGCTCAGAATCTTCCTGCGCGATCGACGGCAGTGAGATTAACAGCAGGACCAGGAAGAGGGCGGTGCTTCGGGCGAAGTGAGACGTTATGGTATTGCCGACTGTTGATGTGAGCATAATGTATCCCGATTTATTTTTTATAGTTGGTGCTGAACCTGATCTCACGCTCTCGAGCCAGGCTGCCATAATTTGTTCTCTCTTGCCATCCCGTGGATGGAGCTGGAATAACAATTTCCCTTAATTTTTTCATTGAAAAGGCATAAAGCAAACGGGAAAAGGCTGTCTGCCAAGCGTTGAATCCGGTGCCGCAGGGGAAGATACGGTCAGTTGTGCTTCGCATATCCGGCAGATAGGAAGAAGAGCCGGGTTGGTTAAATGTACGCCCGAGAGGATTCGAACCTCTGACCTTCGGCTCCGGAGGCCGACGCTCTATCCAGCTGAGCTACGGGCGCAGACAGATGCTAAATATACAGGCTCCGGTCATTAAAAGACAAACATTTCCGCGAATTTCCGGCGGGCGGCCGGAACCGCGCAGCGCCCTGAAACGCCGGACAGGGCCGGCTCCTGGCTCTACTCTTCGGTATCCTGCTGGTCGAGGTTATCCATCTGGTCGACCTGGTCCAGTTTCAGGTAGGAAAGCAGCTCCTCGCGAAGGTCCTCGCTGATGCGCTCCGGATGCGTGATCTTGGTATAGAAGATGGTGAAATAGATTACCTTGATGGAGGTCACCGTGCGTTCGAAGAGGTTGTTGAAGAGCTTGCCGACATAGAAGAAGATGACGAAGGGCACCGGCGTAATCGTGATCATGAAATCCTCCAGGGGAATCTCGTAGGAAGGAAACCAGGCCGTGCCGAAGTATCCCGCCAGGGCGGCAATAACAAATAACGTGGTATAGACCGGTACGGTCACCCGCCTGACCACGCGGCCGATGAAGTCGATGCCAAAAACGCCCACCAGGGTTTCAGGTACCTGGTCCTTCAGCTTTTTCATTTTCTCGATGCCAGGCGTGATATCAAGTTTGTCTACCGCTACCGAGGGCAGCAGGTAATGATTGACCAGGTCCCATACTTCTCTCAAACCCTTGATGAACAGGTTGATCAGCCAGCTGACGATACCTCCCTCCTTATCATCGCTTTTGCCAAGCTTCAGAAGGGCCATGCCGATGTCCAGCCAGGCCAGCTTCCGTGTCTGGGATTTCAGCTCCTTGCTTGCCTTGGTCGCGCCCTTGTAGGAGGGGTCGTTGCCGATGATGGTCTGGTACACGGTCCAGCTCATGCGGATCTCCTGGCGGTTGTTATAGAAGTGCTTGTAAAGAAAGAGCAGTACCGCGAGCACAATCGCCCACATCTCACCCGGAAGCTCGTACCACCATCCCATCACGCCGTAGAAGAACGCGGTAATCATAACGAAATGATAGATGGCCATTCGCGTCCACGGCGTGACGATGTCCTTGTCACGCCCGATAATGGTGAAGGTGTTTCTAACCAGTTGTCCCACCGCATTGAGACGGTCCTGGAACGGCAGCGAATCGAGCGACTGGCTGGCTTTGCTGAAATCAAATCCCATATATACCCCGGATTTTTTTTATTAGGTTGCCCTGAAAACGGGTTGTGGACGCTTTGCCCTGGTGCGGGCAAACGGTCACGCCTTGATTTTGGTTTGTTTATTGATGAACCATCCCGTTGTTTTAAATGCACTTTAAATAATAGGATCGAGACCATGAAATCAATAAATAAGTTGTTTTTAGGATTTGCACTGGTATTGTTCGCAGCCGGCTGCGGTTCGGGTGAGCAGGATTACGTGGACCGAATGGAAGAGGAGCACGAGGGCGATGAGCCCGTAGCGAACGCTTCCGCCACCTTCCCCCAGCAGCAGCCGGTGGATACGATGAGTGTCGATTATGCAACGGTGGACGGTGATGAGATTACCGGTTACCTGGCCCGCCCACAGGAGGCCGAGGGCGATCTGCCCGGCGTCATCGTAATCCACGAATGGTGGGGGCTGAACGACAACATACGCATGATGACCCGGCGCCTGGCCGGACAGGGATACGTGGCGCTGGCCGTTGATCTTTACAACGGGAAGGTGGCCACCTCGCCCGACAGCGCCGGCACGTACGCCCGCCAGGCCGGAAACAACGAGGAGGCGGCCGTCAGCAATCTGGAACAGGCCTACGGGTACCTGACCGGCGAGCAGAACGCCACGGCAGTGGGAACCATCGGCTGGTGTTTCGGCGGCGGCTGGTCCCTGCAAACCGCCCTGGCAATGCCCCAGCAGGTTGACGCGACGGTAATCTATTACGGCAACCTGGTAACCGACGCGGAGCAGCTGGAGCCGCTCGGGATGCCCATTCTCGGTCTTTTCGGGGCGGAGGACGACGGTATTCCTCCCTCCAGTGCCCGGGCGTTTGAAAGCGCGCTGGACTCCCTGGGCAAGGATGCCTCCATTCATATTTACGAGGGAGCCGACCACGCGTTCGCCAATCCCTCGGGCGAGAGTTTTAACCAGGAGGCGGCTTCCGACGCGTGGCAGAAGACCGTCGACTTCTTCGAGGAGCACCTGAAAAACCAGTGACGCCGAATCGGATAAACCGAGGGAATTAAAAGCAAAAACAGAAAGATTGGTTTATGGCATATTCGGTTAGAATAAAGGATATCAAGCAGATTACCCACGATGTCAAGCAGTTTACCTTTGAAAAGCCGGAGGGCTACGAGTTCGAACCCGGCCAGGCTACAGAGGTCTCCCTGGACAAGGAGGGATGGAGGGACAAGAAGCGTCCCTTTACCTTCACCTCCCTGAACGAGGATCCCGATCTGCAGTTCACCATCAAGATCTATCCCGATCACAACGGGGTAACCGAACAGATCGGACAGCTGGTGGAAGACGACGCCTTCCTGATCGACGATCCGTGGGGAACCATTCAATACACCGGGCCGGGCGTGTTTCTTGCAGGCGGCGCGGGGGTGACGCCCTTTATCGCCATCTTTCGCGATCTCCGCGAAAAGGGTGAGCTGGAGGGAAACAGGCTCATTTTCTCCAACAAAACCGAGCGGGACATCATCCTGCGCGGGGAGTTCCAGGAGATGCTGGGCGACGATTTTATAAACGTGATCACCGAGGAGTCCACCGACCGCTACGTTGAGGGATTCATCGACCAGGAGTTCCTGGCTGATCGGATAGACGACTTTGACCAGCCGTTTTACGTGTGCGGACCTCCCGCTTTCAACGACGCCATGCTGGGTTACCTCAAGGATCTCGGCGCCGATCCCGACGGGCTGGTTTTCGAGGAGTAGGAACCGGCGCGCCACTTTGCATTCCGGCCATGGATTGATAGCTTTGCGTACTTTGTTTAAAAAGTCGAATTGAAAAGGGAAACCAGGAATTACAGCTTATGAAACTAGTCGACCCGTCCGGTAACGAAGTCACAAGCAAGGAGAACCAGGACGCCAAGGAGCTTGAAAAGCAGCTCTCCAAAAAGCTGGAGAGCATGCTGGAGCCCATCATGAACAAGATCAAGCTGAGCGGCGCGCAGGTTCCCCAGGAGCAGCTGATGCAGCTCAGTTCCGCCGCTCACCAGATGCTCTTCAACCGCATGCTCTACAATCTGATGATCAAGGTGGGCGTGGAGAGCGTTGACGACCTGCTTACGGAAGACGATCTGGAGGAGCTGAAAACGAAGCTCAGCAACCAGGTGAAAATGGTGGACAGCGAAGAGATGCAGGAGCAGATGCGCAAGCAGCAGGGTCCGGGACCCAAAGGACCACAGGGCCCCCAGGGCGACAACAGCTAGCCTGCGTCTCCCCGGCTACCGCCGGTTCTATCGTATGAGCATCGCGTCCCCGAAAGAGTAGAAGCGATACCGCTCTTCTATGGCATGCCGGTAGATTCGGTGCATCTCTTCCATGCCGGTCATGGCCGCCACGAGCATCAGAAGTGTGCTTTTCGGCAGGTGAAAATTGGTGATCAGCGAATCCGCCCCGCGAAACCGGTAGCCCGGCCGGATAAAAAGGTCCGTCTCCCCCCGACAGGCTTCAAACTCCCGCTCTTCTCCCGTTTCGGCCTCCAGTACACGAAGCGAGGTGGTGCCCACCGCGGTAATATGGGAGGCGCGGTTCAAGGTATGCGCCGTCCGGCCGTCTATTTCGTACCGCTCGCTGTGCATGGTATGCTCTTCGATGGTATCGGACTTGACCGGCGCGAAGGTGCCCATTCCCACATGCAGCGTGACTTCGGTCCACTCCAGGCCCGATGAGCGAAGTTCCTCAATGAGCTGGCTGGTGAAATGTAGCCCCGCCGTAGGAGCAGCTTTGCTCGCGCCGGATTCCCGGACGCTCGCGTAGACGGTCTGGTACTTTTCCGAGAGGCTTTCGTCCTGTTCGATGTACGGGGGGAACGGGGTATGGCGGTGGGATTCGTAAACGGGGCTGTCGAGGCCGGGCGAAAACCGGAGCGTACGAATACCCTCTTCGTCCACCGAGAGCACCTCCACGGAAATATCGGAGGTCAGCCTGACCGTTTTGCCCTCCCGGAATTTGCGGCCGGGACGTATAAGCGCCCTTCCCCGGTTTTTGCCGGAACGCTCGAGTACGAAGACTTCGGTGCTGCCGTCGTCGAACAGCAGGCGGCACTTCTCTACCCGGCTGTTGTTGGCCACCAGGGTGGTCTGAGGATGCAGATAGTTGCCGATGTTGTAGAAGCGGTCGTCCCTTATGCTCCGGTCGTCCCGGTCGTATACCAGCAGCCGTGCGTGATCCCGCGGATCCGCCGGTTTCTGGGCGATCAATTCCTCGGGGAGCTCGTAATCAAAATCGGAGAGCGAATGCGCCATGACGGATGTAAGATCGGGGATATTCCGTTAAGTGTGAAGTCCCCGGTACCGTTACTTTTCGCCGAAGGGAAGCACCAGCTGCTCGAAGCGTCCCTCCTTTCCCAGGTTCAGGCTGGAGAGGGTAATGCCCAGCAGCCGAACCTTTCTGCGGCCGACTTCCGTTTCGTTCAGAAGGTCGATGGCGGTATCGGCGATGTCGGAAGGTTCGTCCAGGTAATGGCTGTAGGTGGTGCTTCGTGTAATCGTCTCGAAATCCGCGTACCGCACCTTAAGGGTGACCGTCTTGCCGGCCGCCCCCTTCCTTTTCATGGTTTTGGAGACCTTTCCGGAGAGCTCTCTGAGAAAATCGCGAATCCATTCAAGGTCGTCCACGTCGCGGGAAAACGTTCGCTCTTTGCCGATGGACTTCCGGATGCGTTGCGGCTTGACTTCCCTCGGGTCGATCCCCCTGACGATCTGGTAGTAGAAGCGTCCGGATTTGCCGAAGTGATTGACCAGTTCCAGCTCCGACAGCGCTTTCAGCTCTTTTCCCTTGTGGATACCGAGCGATTTCATCCGGGATTCAGTCGCGTCGCCTATGCCGTGAAAAGCCCCGATCTCCAGTTCCTCCAGGAAAGATTCCGCCTCCTCGGGCAGGATGACGGCGAGTCCGTCGGGTTTGTCGAGATCAGAGGCCATCTTGGCCAGGAACTTGTTGTAGGAGACGCCCGCCGAAGCCGTCAGGGCTGTCTCTTCTTTAATCTGTTTCCTTAATTTGCGAGCGATCAGCGTGGCCGAGGGGAGATTTATGTGATTCCGGGTGACGTCCAGGTAGGCCTCGTCCAGGGAGAGCGGTTCCACAACGTCGGTGTAGCGGTGAAAAATCTCCCGGATCTGACGGGAGACCTCGCGATACACATCGAACCGCGGTTCTACGAAGATGGCATGGGGACAACGTTGAAGGGCGCGGGAGGAAGGCATGGCGGAGTGTACGCCGAATTTGCGGACCTCGTAACTGGCGGCGGCCACCACGCCCCGTCCCTCGGGAGATCCCCCGACGATCAGCGGTTTGCCCCGGTATTCAGGAAAGTCCCTCTGCTCGACCGAGGCATAGAAGGCGTCCATATCGATGTGAATAATTTTTCGACGTTCTTCGGTCATCGCCCTGGTCGGTTGGTCTCCTCCCGTTTTATGTCCTCACCCGAAAGGAGGGAATTCGCCGGTGGCTGCCTGCGGGGAATCGGCATTCCCAACTTTCCATGCTTCTTGCTATTTTCCGGATGACATTGAATTGAAATATAAAGAATGCAGATCATGTATGAACTGGACGGTACGACTATTTTCTGGCTGATTGCACTGGGAATGCTGGTAGGGGGAATTGCCAAGCTGGCCCTGGGCAACAGGGGGGTGGGTTTTGTCGCGAATGTAATTTGGGGAGCCGCCGGATCACTGATTGTTGGCGGGATTGGGGTTGCCCTGCAGCTTCCCGGTTCCCTCCTGCTCGCCTTTCTGGGTAGCCTCTCCATACTTTTCCTGACCAATATCTTTTACCTTCAGGAGGACGAACACGCACATGAGGCTTAGGCACGGGAGAGATGCCCGCCCCCATCCGTGCTCGCTGGCATCTTATTCCTAATTTTTTAAATTAGGGCCAGGGATAGTGATGAGCTGTATGCCAGGCGCTCCCGGCCCGTGACAGCGGGGCGGGCGGCCTGGTTTTTTTCATGCCCGTAACATTTGTCTCCTCTCCTCGTGCAAGAATCCGAATCGAAGGTTTCATTCTTCCCCTTATCATGCCTGACGGCCCATCCTCCAAACGGCTCTCCTTTGAGGAGCTCAGGGAACTGAATGCGGAGCTGGACCGGCAGGCCCGCCAACTCTCGTCCGACGTGGGATCGCCGCCGCAGGAGGGCCCGGGCAGATTTCGCCTGAGGAGCATGCTCGGCAGATTGCTGCTGTTTGCCGCAGCCATGCTCCTCCCGTTCCTGGTCCTGGTGCGCACCTCCGTTTTTGTCTACAGCGAATATGCCGTCGGCGGATGGCTGGCCCTGGCGATCGGCGCGGCGGGAACCCTGCTGCTGTTGATGGGGTACCTGGTTTACGCCTCGCTTCGGTTTCGGAGCTGGAAGTGGCTGAATAAATACGCCCAGCGGGGCGTTCTCCTGCTGGTAATCGCCTACTGCGGCTACTCTCTTCTGTACATCTCCAATCTCAATACCAAGAGCGAAGGGGTGCGAACCTATTACCGTTCCCTGCATCCGGTCATGAGGGTGGCCGTTACCACCGCTTCGCTTGCCGGCACCGATCTGGTTGTAACGGACATCCGGCGCAGCGAGAAGGATTACCGGGAGATGGATCTTCCCGCGAGGAGCCGGTCCATGCACTACGTCCAGGACACCGGCTATGTTCATGCGGTGGACCTGCGGACCCTGGGACGGGCGGAATGGAAGAACATGGGACTGCAATGGCTGTTCGAGATACTTGGTTTCGAAACCCTCCGGCATACGGGTACGGCCGACCATCTGCACGTTTATCTTCCGTTGAATGATTCCTAAAACTACCTTAGCTTCAACTTCGCTTAAACAACTCTTGACGGCCTCGCGCCGTACAACGGCTTATAACATATTGCAAAGCGGGAACCACGCATGGCGAACAAGTCACTCTACTCTATCTGGCTCCGCCCCTTCGGCGACATCGCGTTCAGCCTGGAGCAGCGCATTAAAAAACTGAGCGAGGAGTACGGCACCCCCTCCTTCAAGCCGCACGTCACCCTTCTGGGGAGCATCGACAAGGGGGAAACCGAGCTGGTTCAGCTTACCGAAACCCTGGCTTCCTCCCTGTCACCCTTTGAAATAGTGTTGACCAAGGCGGGGTATTCCGACCGCTTCTACCAGTCTCTTTATGTAAACGTGGAACCGAGCGACGAACTGATATCTGCCCGCAGGAGGGCCGAAAAACTGTTCGGATACGATGCCGCGGAGCCCTATCACCCGCATCTCAGTTTGCTGTACGGCGACCTGGACAAAAAGACGAAGGAGCGAATACTGAATGTGATGGGCCGTGAGTTTCACCTTCGCTTCCGGATTCACAGTCTCCTTTTGATCCGGACGGACGGGCTGCCCTCCGAGTGGAAGCATATTCACTCGGCGGAATTTGAGAACTGATGCTGAGGGGGTTCCTTCATTGTTTGTTGACACTCTCCCAGAATATTGCGATAGTTTCTAGGCGCCAACTTCCCGGCCTCAGGCCGTTTGAAACTCTCATCTAACTGTTTTCATGTCTGACTACCAATTTTTTGAACAGGTCAATCGCGCGTTTGACAAAGCCGCTAAATACTGCCGGTTTGAAAAAGGATTGCTCGACCAGATAAAAATCTGTAACAACGTCTATCACGTAACTTTTCCACTTCGCAGGGACGACGGCACCATTGAGGTTATCCAGGGCTGGAGGGTGGAGCACAGCCATCACAAATTGCCCACCAAGGGGGGAATCCGCTTCAGCAAGCATGTGAACGAAGATGAGACCATGGCGCTGGCCGCGCTGATGAGCTACAAGTGTGCGGTGGTGGACGTGCCTTTCGGCGGTGCGAAGGGGGGCGTCAAGATCGACAAGGCCGCCTATTCCGACGCGGAGATTGAGAGGATCACGCGCCGCTATACCTTTGAGTTGATCAAAAAGGATTTTATCGGTCCGGGTACCGACGTCCCCGCGCCCGACTACGGTACCGGGGAGCGGGAGATGGGGTGGATCATGGATACCTTCCGCCAGCTCAATTCCAACATCAACGCCGAAGCCTGTGTGACCGGCAAGCCCGTGCCGCAGGGAGGAATTCGCGGCCGGACGGAGGCTACGGGGCGCGGAGTATATTTTGGCATAAGGGAGGCCTGCGATAACAGGGAGGATATGGAGGAGCTGGGACTGGATCCCGGTCTTGAGGGCAAGACCTTTGTGATCCAGGGCCTTGGCAACGTGGGATATCACGCCGCCAAATACCTGATTGAAGGAGGGGCCAAAATGGTGGGAGTGGCCGAAATCGAAGGGTCCATCTACGACGAGGACGGAATTGAGCTGGAAAAGCTGATGGAGTACCGAGAGGAGACGGGCTCCATCCTGGATTACGGGGAGAGCAGCCAGGACGAAGACAACCGGGCGGTCCTGGAAGCGGAGTGCGACATCCTGATACCCGCAGCCCTTGAGAATCAGATCGATGCCGGCAACGCCCCCAATGTAAAGGCGAGCATACTGGCCGAGGCCGCCAACGGGCCCACTACGGCCGACGCCCACGATATCCTGAAAGAGAAGGGCCTTCTGATCATCCCGGACAACTACCTGAATGCGGGCGGCGTTACGGTCTCCTATTTCGAATGGCTGAAAAACCTCTCCCACGTGCGTTTTGGGCGGATGGAGAAACGGTTTGAGGAGACCAGTTACCGGAAGATCCTGAGCGTGATTGAAAACATTTCCGACCGGACGTTCACCGAACAGGAACTGGATGCCCTGGCCAAGGGCGCCGGCGAATACGACCTGGTGGACTCCGGGCTGCAGGAGACCATGATCGTGGCCTACAACGAGATCAACGAACTGCGCAAGAAACACGATATTGATCTCCGGACGGCGGCCCTGCTCAGTGCCATCGACAAGGTGGGTCTCATCTACGAACAGATGGGCATTTTCCCGTAACGGAATAAACGGGCCGGGAGGCGGTCCGGGAAGGGTTTCCAACAAGGACAAGGAATCATCGGTTTCATGTCTCTCTCCTTTACACTCGTGATGTTTGTTCTGCCGGCGGCGATTATCGCCCTGGCCGTCATCCTTTCGGAAAAGGAAAAAGGGAGTTTCGATGGATGAGACACAGGCGCTCAACCTGGCGGTAGATCAATATGCCATCTACGCATTCGTAGGCTACCTTCTGCTCTTGGTGGGCATAGGGGTCTACTCCGTACGATTCTCCTCCAGGGGTATCAGCGAATACTTCATCGGGGGACGTAAAATGGGGCGGTTCGTGGTCGCCCTCTCGGCCGTGGTCTCCGGCCGCAGCGCCTGGCTGCTCCTCGGGGTGACCGGGATGGCTTACTCCCAGGGCGCCAACGCCGTCTGGGCGGTGGTCGGGTATACTGTCGTCGAGCTCTTTCTCTTTCTCTATTACGCGCGGCGCCTGCGCAACTTCAGTGAGACCTACGACTGTATTACGGTGCCGGACTTCTTCGCGGAACGGTTCAACGACCGGAACGGATATCTCCGAATGGCCCTGGTGGCGGTGTTTCTGATCTTCATGGTAGGCTACGTCTCGGCCCAGTTCGTGGCGGGCGGCAAGGCTTTCGCCTCCAGCTTCCAGATGGACCAGACCACGGGCATCATCCTGTCGGCGATAATCATCCTGGCCTATACGGTAGTGGGAGGCTTCCTGGCGGTCAGCCTTACCGACATGTTCCAGGCTATTTTCATGATCTTCGCCCTGGTGGTCCTGCCGATTATAGCGGTAGCCGACGCCGGCGGGCTGGGGACGGTGCTCTCGCAGCTTGCCGAAGCGGAGGGCGCCGGGTTTGTGGATCCCGTGGCCCTCGGCCTGGGCGGGCTGGCCGGGTTTCTGGGTATCGGACTCGGCTCACCGGGCAACCCCCATATCCTATCCCGCTACATGTCGATTGACGATCCTGAACAGCTGCGGTGGACCGCCGTGGTGGGGACCGTGTGGAATGTGTTGATGGGATGGGGTGCGATCTTCATCGGACTAGCCGGCCGGCTCTACTTCCCGGAGGTGGATATGCTTCCCGCCTCCGATACCGAGAATCTCTACCCGGTACTGGCCCAGCAGCACCTCCATCCCGTCATATTCGGCGTGGTGGTGGCTTCTATCTTCGCCGCCATCATGTCCACCGCCGACTCGCAGCTCCTGGTGGCGGCCTCGGCCGTGGTACGGGACGTCTATGACCGGATCCTGCGGGTGGGTGAAGAAATACCGCAAAAGAAACTGGTCCTCTACAGCCGCGGAGTGGTCGTACTGCTGGTCGCCGTCGCCCTGGCGTTCGGGCTCCTCGCCCAGGAGCTGGTCTTCTGGCTGGTCCTGTTCGCGTGGGCGGGACTGGGAGCGGCCATCGGTCCTACCTCCATCCTCGCGCTCTACTGGAAAGGGACTACCAAGGCCGGCATATTCGCCGGACTTATCACCGGGACCACGGTCACCATCGTATGGTATTATATACCGGTGCTGAAAGACAATCTCTATGAGTTGATACCCGCCTTCTTCCTCAGCCTGCTGGCTACATGGGCCGTCAGCAAGGTCACCCGCAAGCCCGAGCGGATAGACGAGGTATTTATCGAGATGGACAGGTAGTCCCCCGTGGAGCCCCTGCTCAACCATACCGAACTGGAATCGTGGAGAGGGGGCACATTTGCGGGACTTCACGAACGACTGGGAGTCCATCCGGACGACGGCGGGATGCGGTTCGCCGTCTGGGCGCCCCGGGCCGAGCAGGTATATGTGACGGGCGATTTCAGCGGGTGGGATGAGCGCCGCGACCCGATGGAGAAGGAGCCCGGCAGCGGAATCTGGAGGGCCACTGTATCCGACGCCAAACCCGGCGACCGGTACAAATACGCCATTCGTTCCCAGAGCGGGGATGATGTTCGTTACAAGGCCGATCCGCTTGCTTTCCGTACCGAACATCCCCCGAAATCTGCCTCGGTGGTGCCCGAACCGGCGGACTACGAGTGGGGGGACGGAAGCTGGATGGACCAGCGTCCCGGCATCCCGCACCACCGGCGTCCCCTGGCCCTCTATGAAGTGCACCTGGGCTCCTGGAAGAAGGAAAAGGGAGAGGTCAATTATCGTGAGATCGGGGAAGAGGTGGCCGCGTACGCTTCGGATATGGGTTTTACCCATGTTGAACTGCTCCCCCTGGCGGAACACCCCTACGGGGCCAGCTGGGGTTACCAGGTCACGGGATTTTTCGCCCCCACCTCGCGCTACGGGAAACCGGAGGAGTTGAAAGCGCTGGTGGACGCCTGCCACCGGCAGGGTGTGGGGGTCATCATGGACTGGGTGCCGGGCCATTTCCCGAAGGATGAGCACGGGCTGATCCGGTTCGACGGCAAGCCCCTCTACGAGCATCCCGACCCGCGGCGCAGCGAGCATCCCGACTGGGGCACGCTCAACATGAACCTGGAGCGGGGGGAGGTACGCAGCTTCCTGCTCTCCAGCGCCTGTTACTGGTGCCGGGAATTTCACATCGACGGACTGCGGGTAGATGCCGTGGCTTCCATGCTCTACCTGGATTATTCGCGGAAAGAGGGGGAGTGGCTGCCCAACATATACGGAGGGAGGCAGCACCTGGGAGCTGTCGCGTTCCTGCAGGATCTCAACGAGCGGCTGCACGAAGAGTTCCCGGGCGTGCTCACCGTCGCGGAGGAATCCACGGACTGGCCGCAGGTAACCGGGGAATCCACCGGCAAGGGACTGGGGTTTGACTTCAAGTGGAATATGGGCTGGATGAACGATACGCTCCATTATTTCAGTCTGGACCCGGAGGAACGCCCAGGGGAGCACCACAGCATAACCTTTTCAGGTACCTATGCCTTCAGTGAGCGGTTCATACTCCCTTTTTCCCACGACGAAGTGGTGCATCTGAAGGGATCACTCTGGGAAAAAATGCCTGGCGGGGAGAGGGAGAAGGAACGAAACCTGAAGCTGCTCTTACTCTACTGGATCGGCTTCCCGGGCAAAAAACTGATCTTCATGGGGAGCGAATGGGGACAGAGGGGGGAGTGGGCGGAAGACGACTCCCTGGAGTGGCATCTGCTGGAGCGCGCCCCGCACCGGCGTTTGAAGGCGTATACGGCCGAACTGCTTCGACTCTACCGGAACGAACCGGCACTGCATTGGGAGGATGCCGGCTGGGATAATTTCAGTTGGCTGGACCTGAGCGAAAAAAAGAGGGGGATTTTTCTCTTTGAGAGAAGCGATCCCGAGGGCGGCGGGCGGCTGCGCTTCCTGTTTAACTTCGGTCCGGAGAATCGGGAGCTGGATCTCGACCCCGCTCCCGTACGGTTCAGCACCACCGGCAGGGAAGGCGGGCGTTTCCCGGGCGAGGGAGAGCGCCCGATACTGAAGGCGTGTTCCGGCATTGTTCTGGCAGGCGCTCAGGAGAACGATTAGCCGGGTAATATTATCCTTGCCGGAAGGGCTCCTGCCATTTATGGAGCTTTAAATAGAAGATTGGTTTTAGTATCTTAGACCGTTTAAATTCTCAAATTAACAGCAATCGATGGCCTTTAAACTGAATCACCTTCCCACCAGGACGGAAAAACCGCGGGACAAGGGGATGACGCTCGTGCTGGACAAGGGATTGAGCGTCCGGCAGGTAGAGGATATTTGCGAATCGAGCTCGGGATACATTGATATTGTCAAACTGGGGTGGGGAACCAGTTACGTCACGCAGAACCTGGAGGACAAGCTGGCGATATACGACAATGCCAACATTCCCGTCTATTTTGGAGGTACTCTCTTCGAAGCCTATGTGCTCCGGGATCAGCTGGATGCCTATATGGGACTGCTTGACCGCTTCAATATTGAACATGCCGAGGTGTCCAACGGCACAATCTGGCTCTCGGATCAGCGGAAAGTGGATATTATCCGCCAGATGAGCAAGCACTTCACGATCCTGTCGGAAGTGGGAAGCAAGAATCCGAACGACATTATTCCGCCCTACAAATGGGTGAAGATGATCGAGCAGGAACTGGAGGCGGGAGCATGGAAAATCATCTGTGAGGCGAGAGAGAGCGGAACCGTAGGGGTTTTTCGACCCAACGGGGAAGTGCGTTCCGGACTGATTGATGAAATAGCCGACCAGGTGGCTGTGGAAAAGCTGATTTTTGAGGCGCCCAAAAAAGAGCAGCAAGTCTGGTTTATTAAAAAGTTTGGATCGAATGTAAATCTGGGTAATATTCAACCCCTCGAGGTCATACCTGTTGAAACGCTTCGCCTGGGTCTGCGGGGCGACACCTTGTTCGATTTCTATTCTATCGACGACGAGGACATGGATCAGTTCTACCTCGACAAGGACGATTCAGGCTCTCCCGGAAAGGACCAATAAAAACACTAACGTTTTATTTGGAATGTAATCTATGAAAGTTTTATATGCCGCTGCCGAAATATCTCCCTTTGCCCGAATGACCCATACCGCGGACCTGTTGCGGTTCCTTCCTGCCTCCCTGCAGGATAAAGGGTACGAAATTCGAATACTGCTCCCGAAATACGGCAAAATAAACGACCGGCGTAACCGGCTTCATGAGGTGATTCGCCTTTCGGGAATCGAGGTGGAGGTGGGAGAAGAGACCGAGAGCATGCTTATCAAGGTCGCCAGCATACCCAACGCCAAGCTGCAGGTCTATTTCCTGGACAATGAGCGGTATTTCGCCCGCAAGGCTCTCTTCATGGATCCGGAAACGGGAGATCACTATGAGGATAACGATGAGCGAATCGTTTTTTACAATAAAGGCGTCCTGGAAACGGTTATCAAACTCGGCTGGGAGCCCGACATTATCCACTGCCACGACTGGCCGTCCGGACTGATCCCCCTCCTGGTCAAGGAGGTCTACAAGGACAACGAACTGTTTCAGAACTCCCGAATTATCTACAACATCCACCATCCCGAAAACAACGGCGTTTTTGACGAGAAACTCCTGGACTTGCTGGGCCTGGACGACTCCGTGGATACCAGCGAGCTCGTAAACGACGGGAAGGTGGATCTCCGGACGCTCGGCTTGAAATACAGCGATCACGTGGTTACCGGCAATCAGCTCAATGATCAGCTGGACGACCTGTTCGGGGAGCTGGGCATTACTCCGACCCGCATTCAGGGGTCTCCCGAAGATGTTTCCTCACAATTTGCGGAATACTACGAAGAGATCGGTGACAACAGTGATGAAGAAGAATAAAATTAACATTCACAAGTAGTATTTCTGTGCAGGGATTTGAGTATATCGCCGGTTACGGCAACAGACTGTTATTGATGCTGGCCGGCACACTGAGTGGAGCCCTCCTCCTGATCGGTTGCGAAGACCCCGGTTCGGTGGGGTCCGGTTTTGTGGGAGAGGAGACCAGGGTCGTAACGGACACCCTGCAGGTCGATGGATTGCAGGAGCACTCCTTCACCTCCTACTCGGGTAATCATCCCTACTTTTCGGCCGGCGGATTCAGCGACCCCCTCTTCGGCGATGTACGTACGGTCGGCTACTTGAAGCCCAATCTCCCGACCAATTCCCAGGCCGAAACGTTTCTCAACAACGCGGATATGAGGCTGGAGCTGTCTCTGGACCGGCAGCAAGTATACGGTGACTCCGTCCAGGCGGCAGAGTTTGACCTTGTAGAGGTCGGAGAAGTATGGAGGGGCGGCTCGATGCGGCTGGGAGAGCCCCTGCCCCTGGACCAAGGCAATGTCCTGGGAAGTTTTACGGTGGGAGATGACGGAACCGCGGAGGTTGAAATTGCCGATGAATGGGTCAGCCGGTACCGCAACTTTTTTCTCGGCCTGGAATCGAACCGGGATTCCCTCTACCGGTTTACGTTTCCCGGCCTGGCCGTTGTTCCCCGCAACAGCGAAAAGATGATCGCCGTGAATCCCGAGAACAGCATGTTCGTAGTGGACAATCCCGGCCTGGATACGGTCCAGGTTGGGGTCTCCACATGGGCGTACAGCCTGGAGCGAACCGTCAATAATCCCGTCCCCGAGGGCAGGTCACCCCTGCACGGTACCCTGGAGGGCGTATTGAGTTTTGACCTGCCGGCCCTTCAGGAGGCTGTGGGATCGATCAACGTCTCACGCGTGGAACTCGTGATCTACGAAGACAGCCTGGGAATGGAGAATGCCCTTGACCAAACTTCCCCGACGGCCGCGCGGCCGGATCTGCCTTCCCTGAGGCTGCACCGCGTTGAGAGGGGTACCCCTCCCGAAAGCCTGGATCCCGGCACTCCCTTGGCCGCCGGAGTGTATAATTCCGACGACGAAGCCTTTCATTTTGACCTTACGGCATTTGTGAGAGCCGGCGGACTGGAGGCGAGCGAAGGATTTGATTTTTACATTACGGGGCCGCCCCACGACGGAGTGGTACGATCCTCCCTGATCTATAACAACGAGGCGCCACCGTCCAAGAAACCCAAATTGATCGTTACCTCGGTGCAAACGGTAGGAAATTGATGTTGAAAAAGAGTCTCTACATACTCCTGGGCCTTCTTCTGCCGGCTGCCGCCGCGGTGGGACAGGACGACAGCATGGGCAGCGAGGGGACGATCTACTCCGAGATCGGCGTGGGTATGCCCGCCGACCTCAGTACCTCAACCGCCGAGGGACTCGGGGTATTTGGCGTCTCATTCATCGAACCCCAGGTGCCCAGCCTCTCCAATCCCGCCCAGTGGGGCTTTACCGATTACGGCATTGCCAGCGGCGGTTTCGGCATTCGGAACACCCGGGCCTCCGACCGCAGCGCACAGAGCAGCAGCATGCTGCTGTCGGCCACGGATTTTCAAATTCAGTTGCCTCTTCTTCGGCAGGAGCTGGGGATCTCGGCCGCCTTCTATCCCTCCAGCCGGTCCACCTACCGCTTTTCCCGCAGCGGAACCCGGATAGCGGGTTCAGGGGCGGATGCCGACACCCTGCAGTATGAGTTGGCGAGAAGCGGAAGCGGGGGAATCAACAACATTGAACTGGGGCTCGGCTGGAGAATTAACGACTATGTTTCGGTGGGATACGCGCCCAAGCTGGTTTTCGCATCCGTCAGAGACCGGTACAGCACGACGTTTGATTCGGACCTCCATCAATCTGCCGAATTTACCCTCCGCACCAGCGGGAGCAGTTTCGGTCACCGGTTTGGGACCTACATGAGATTCCTGGAACCGTTCGGGGATGAAGACCGCTTGAGTTTCGGCGCGACCGTGGATATGCCGGTCTCCCTCGATGTTGACCGGGAGGAAGACAACGAGGAGCTTGTCGGCGGGACGCTCAGGCGCGAGTCCGGCGCCGTGGGTGAGGGCAAACTCCGCATGCCGGCCACGATCAGCGGGGGTGTGACCTATGCCCCCAACTCCGTATGGGCCTTTACGTCGGAAGCGCTCTATCAAAACTGGGAGGACGCGCGCTACTCCTACAGCGACGCTGACCAAGGGAGATTCACCAATCGAATCAAAATCGGGGCGGGGATGCGGTACCATCCCTTCGAGCAGATCACCGACGGCGGAATCTTCACCGCATTCAAATACCGCCTGGGAGCCTCCTACGATACGGGGCACCTGACCATAGACGGGAGGAACATCGAGACCCTGAAGTTTACGGGGGGAGTAGGCATATCCTCGGTCTCCTCCGGCTCCACGATTGATATCGGGTTTTACTATGGGCTGCGGGGGACGGAATCACAAAATCTTGTTAAAGAAAAGATCTGGGGCTTGCGTCTTTCTCTGAATTTGGCTGAATTGGTATTCACGCGACCACGACTTGAATAATAAATTGGGCTTGAATCAGTTTTACTACTAACTCAAACAGCTATCAAAGAGTGATGAGAAAACTAGTACTCATATTAGGGTTATTGCTTTTAGGGGGGAACTGGGCCGCCGCGCAGCAGGAGGCTTCCCCGCCGGGAGGCATGAGCAAGCTTGCGGCCTACTCTATCTTTTCGGAAGACTATGAGAACGAACAGTATCAGAACGCGCTGAAATTCGGCCGGTGGATCTGGCAGAACATGCCCCGGAAACTGGAGGGCCACCCGGGTTTCCGGCTGGAGCGCTCCATGAGATATCTCATTAACTCCTATACCGCCCTGGCGGAGCAGGCGGAAGATCCCAGTATCCGGGAGGCGTATGTGGATTCGGCGGGTACTCTGTACGAAAAGGTGTTCAATGAAATGGAAGATGATGAGATCGATCGCTTCCAGTGGCACCTGCGGTACGGACGGTTCATGCACCAGTATTCGGACTACATCGATGACGCCCTCAACAGGGCTGCCGAACAGTACCGCCAAGCGATGGAGATGAATCGGGAGAAGCTGATTGGTCAGGCCGATGGATACTATATTCAGTTCATTCTTCAGCAGATGGTGGCACAAGAGCAAAAAGAGGAAGCGCTGCAGCTCATGGACGAACTGGAACCGGAGGTCTCTCCCTCGATGACGGACTATTTCGACAAGCAGCGCGAGAAACTGTTTGACACCCCAGAGGAGCGGATCGCGTTTCTCAAGGAGAAACTGAGCGAGGATCCCGAGAACCTGGATCTGCTGCACGAGCTGCGCTCCATCTACGAGGACCAGGACAACGTCGAGGAGGTCCGCCGCATCAACCAGAAGCTCTACGAGCTGAACCCGACCTTCGAAAACATCCGGGCCATGGCCGAACTGGCGCGCAGCAACGCTAACTACGAGCAGGCCGTCAGGTATCTTACCGAGGCCATTGAAAAAGCTCCCAGCGACGGACTGCAGTACCAGATGCTGATGCAGCTCTCGCAGACCCATCTGAACAACGACAGCCTGGAAGAGGCGCGCACGTACGCCCGCAAGGCGGCCGACCTGGATTCCGAAGCAGCCGAACCCTATTTCCGTATCGGGTCAATCTACGCTCGTGCCGTCAGCAACTGCAGCCAGGGGCGCGATCTGACACGCCAGGACCGGGCCGTGTACTGGCTTGTGGTGGATTACATGCAGCGTGCCAAGGAAGTGAACCCCGCTGTGGCAAACCGTGCGGACTCACAAATCAAGACCTATTCCGACGCGGCTCCGCAGCGTGAAGACGTATTCTTTACCGATGAGTGGGAAGAGGGAGAGTCCATACGGATCGACGGCTCCCTGAACGAGTGCTACAGCTGGATCAACGAGACCACCACCATTCCCACGTTCGACTGATTTTTAATCCCGGGAAACATTATTATCTTTCGATCCTGATGTAACGGCAGGGCGTCCCGCCGCCCTGTTTTTTCACCTCTTCAAGTGCTGTGAACCGATTTCCATCCTCCGGTGACAGTCTCTTCCGGCGCGGAAGACTGCAGCGGAATGCTTAACCATACGATCATAACCCATGGGACGATCCAAGAACAAGAAAGGCAAGAACGTATTCATTCCCCGCTTCAATGAGAACCAGAATGTCAGGGTGGCCGGGCGCTACCGCGGGGTGTGCGAAATAAACGAGAAGAACTACGGTTTCGCCCGGAAACTGGATCACGAATTCAGCTACGAACCCAGCGATCCCTTTTTGAAGCCGGACGAGGTGGAGCATTACGATCTTCGCCCCGGGCTGGTGCTCGAGGGGGAGTATGAGGAAGACGATCACGGCCACCGCCACATCCACTCCATCGAGACAATCAACGACCGCGATCCGGAGGACTGGTTCCATACCACACGCTTTGAGTTGCAGACCCCGATCATGCCGGTAGAGCCGATTAAGCTGGGGCACGATCCGGATAATGTCGACATGCGGGTCATAGACCTCGTCGCCCCAATCGGCAAGGGGCAGCGGGCACTGATCGTGGCACCGCCGAGGACGGGGAAAACGGTGCTCTTGAAAAAGATGACCGAATCGATCTGTGATAATTACCCGGACATCCATACCGGGGTGCTGCTGGTGGACGAGCGCCCGGAGGAGGTGACGGACTTCCTGCGGTCTACCGAGGCCCAGGTTTTCGCCTCCTCGAACGACAAGCCCAACAAAAGCCATATACGGGTGACCGAGCTGGCTCTGGGTTACGTCAAACGGAAAGCGGAGATGGGAGAGGACGCCGTCCTGCTCATCGATTCCCTGACCCGTCTGGGACGCTCCTACAATACGGCGCAGGCCAATAGCGGTCGCACGCTGAGCGGGGGACTCGATATACGGGCACTGGAGATTCCCAAAAAGATTTTCGGCTCGGCCCGCAAGATTGAGGGAGGAGGATCGCTCACGATCATCGCTACCTGCCTGGTGGAGACCAACTCCCGAATGGACGATCTCATCTTCGAGGAGTTCAAGGGCACGGGCAATATGGAGCTGGTGCTGGATCGCGACCTGGCCAACGACCGCATCTTTCCCGCCATCAACATCTCATCCTCGGGCACCCGGAACGAAGACAAGTTCATCGAGGATTCCCTTGAGGAGCGCAATATGGTGCGGCGCTATCTGCTCAAGAAATCTCCCAAAGAGTCGATGCAGAGTCTGCTGAAAGTGCTGCGCAACACCGAAAGCAACGAGGAGCTGCTGAATCAGATCGCCGCGATGGCGTAGCCCCTGTCCGGTGAGCCGGCCTGCCCGGGGATTCAGTAAACGGGAAGACTGGTATCGACCTTCCGAGCCCACTCGTTGATGCCGCCCTCCAGGTTTTTCACGTTGTTAAAACCCTCCTTTTCCAGCAGCTTGCAGGCCTTCTCGCTCCGTCCTCCGCTGCGGCAGAGGCAGACAATCTCCCGATCCCTTCCGGCCTCCAGTTCGTCCAGCCTCTCGGAGAGCTGGCCCAGCGGAATGAGCTGGGAATGTTCGTACTCGATGCTGGACTGGTACTGCTCGAAAGGTTCGCGGACGTCCAGGAGAAAGACCTCTTCGCCCGCGTCGATTTTCTCCTTGAATTCCTCTGCGGTGATTTTATTCATGGCGGTACTGCCTGTTGGCTTCTGAGGTTGGGATTCCGTGTGAAAATTCGCTGGCCGGGCATCATTCCTGCTCTCAGGCGTCTTCCTTACTCTTCGGATTCGTAGCGGTCCAGGCGGAACTGCCTCCCCAGGTAGAGCCTCTTCGCCTCCTCGTCTTCCGCCAGCTTGTCGGCCGACCCTTCCTTCAGGATTCTGCCCTCGAACATCAGGTAGGCCCGGTCGGTGATCGCCAGCGTTTCGTGGACGTTGTGGTCGGTAATGAAGATGCCGATGTTACGGTGTCTCAGGTCCGAGATAATTTCCTGGATATCCTCCACCGCGATGGGGTCCACTCCGGCGAAAGGCTCGTCCAGCAGGATGAATTTGGGGTCGGTGACCAGGGCCCGTGCGATCTCGGTCCGCCGCCGCTCTCCTCCCGAAAGGCTGTACCCCTTGCTGTCGGCCACACGCTCCAGGCCGAACTCCTCGATAAGGGATTCCGTCCGGCGCTTTATCTCTTTCCGGTCCAGGTCGTGAAACTCCAGGACCGATTCCAGGTTCTCCCTCACGGTGAGGTTTCGGAAGACGCTGGCTTCCTGGGCCAGGTAGCCGATCCCCTGGCGGGCACGCCGGTACATGGGCATGTCGGTGATATCCTCCCCGTCCAGGAAGATGCGTCCCCTGTTCGGCGGAATCAGTCCCACGAACATGTAGAAGGTGGTGGTTTTGCCCGCTCCGTTGGGACCCAGCAGTCCTACGATCTCCCCCTGGGTTACCTCGATGGAGACGTCGGAAACCACGGTCCGCTTGCGGAAACTTTTGGTGAGGTCGCGGCTGTGGAGCTTTCGGTTTGAAGGGGCCTGTTCGGTCACGATGCGACGGCCATGCTGTTGAGGATGGACTCGAATATCTTTTTGCCGTCGTCCGAACCCAGCTTCTTCTCCACGGCGCGTTCGGGATGGGGCATCATGCCGACCACGTTTCTTCCGCGGTTGCATATTCCCGCGATATGGTCTACCGAACCGTTGAAATTGGATTCGGGGGTCAGCTCTCCCCCGGCATCGCAGTAACGGAAAATCACCTGGTCCCCGTCCCGAAGCTCCTTGAGGGTATCCTCGTCGGTGTAGTAATTGCCCTCCCCGTGGGCCACGGGAATTTGCATCACTTCTCCCGGCGCGAGATCCCGGGTGAAGAGGGTGTCGCTGCTCTCGCAGCGGATCCAGGTCTGTTTGCAGACGTAGCGGAGATTCCGGTTGTGCATCATGGCCCCGGGCAGCAGTCCGGCCTCGAGCAGGATCTGAAAGCCGTTGCAGATCCCCAGCACCGGCCTCCCCTCCCCGGCGTAGTCGAGTACCGACTGCATGATGGGCGAAAAGCGTGCGATCGCCCCGCTGCGAAGGTAGTCGCCGTAGGAGAAGCCCCCGGGGATCAGCAGCAGGTCCACCCCCTCCAGGTCGGTATCCTTGTGCCAGAGGAAGCGGGTATCGGCATCCATGACGTGCGCCAGGGCGTGATACGCGTCGTGGTCGCAGTTGGAGCCTGGAAATACAATTACGCCGAAAGTAGTTGCCACGTCTATCCTTTGATTTCCGTTATCAGTTGAATCTCTTTAAGCACGCCGTTGATTTCGAAGCAATCCTCGAAGGAGCCTTCGTACACCCTGGCCTTTCCCTCGTTGTGTACCTTGTAGGTCAGCTCCTCGGCATGGGACCGGCTGCAGCCCAGCGCTTTTTTAAGCTGTGCGATAACCTCCTCGAAGGTATGGATGTCGTCGTCGTAGAGGATGACACGCCAGGGGGTATCCTCATCCTCCTCGGATTCGTCCTCCTCCATGACCTCCACCTCCACATCCGGGGTGGCAGGCTTTTTCCTGCGCTCCGGTTCGGATCCGAACAGCTGCTCCGACGGATCGATCATAAGCCGACGCTTCAGTTTTTATGAACGGTGATTTCAAAATCCTCCATGACTTCGTTGGCCAGTAGACGGGTGCAGGCCTCCTCCGCGATCTCCCGTGCTTTCTCTTCCGAGCCCGCATCGATGTTCATCTCGATTCGCTTGCCGATGCGAAGGTCCTCGATCTCGCCGAGGCCCAGGTTTTGAAGGGCCTGGTGGGCCGCTTTCCCCTGGGGATCCAGGATAGATCTGCGGAGGGTAACGTTTACGGTGGCTTTGTACATTCGTGGTACGTTAGGGATTAACAGTCACGGCCCTAAAGTTAATCTTTATTTGACATAGCTGCTAAACGCTTCTCGATCGCTCCGGCGCATGCTTCGGGCGAACGTCCGCCGGCATCGATCCACCGGATGAAATCCCATCGGCGGAACCAGGTGATCTGGCGCTTGGCATAGCGGCGGGTCCGCTGCTTGATGCGCCGTACCATCTCCTCCTCCCCGATCTCCCCGTTCAGATGGGCGATCGGCTCCCGGTACCCCACGGTGTTGAGCCCGGGGTCGTCGGAGGTGTACCCGGCGTCCAGCAGGGCGCGGACCTCATCCAGCAGGCCTCGCTCCATCATGCGGTCCACCCGCCGGTTGATACGTTCGTAGAGCTCCTCGCGTTCCCGGCGCAGCCCGAACACCGCCAGGTCGTCCGGCGGGACGATACGCTGCCGGCCGGTGTGAAACGAGCTGAACGCCTTGCCCGTCTGCATCCATACGTCCAGGGCACGGACGATGCGCTGGGGATTCATGCCGTCCATTTTTTCCGCGTACTCCGGGTCCACCTCCCGAAGCTGTCGGTAGAGCACCTCCACGCCCTCCTCCGCCATCCGCTCCTGCAACCTGCGGCGGTTCTCAGGGTCGGTCGGGGGCACGTCGTCGAGGGGCTGGATCAGGCACTGCAGGTGCAGGGTGCTTCCCCCCGCGTATATCACCGGCTTCCCGCGGCCGTTGATCTCCCGCGTCCACTCCCGGGCCCGCTCGCAGAAGTCGGCCGCGCTGTCCCGTTCGTCCGGCTCCAGGATGGAGATGTTGTAGTGGGGCACGGCCTGCAGGTGGTCGGACGTTGGCGTGGCCGTGCCGATGTCAACTCCCCGGTAGCACTGCCGGGAATCGGCCGATACGATCTCCGCCTCCAGGCGGAGGGCGAGTCGGAGAGCGACGGAGGATTTCCCCACGGCGGTGGGGCCGAGGATCATGACATTCACGGCATGCGCTGTCCGTTCGGATTCGAGCCCTATTATAACCAATGTGGGAGCAAGGTTCATTCCCCCGGAAGAGCCCCCCAATGAACGGATCTGCGGTTGCTAAGAGAGCAAGGATTTATTAGTATAAGGTACCTTTTTAAAGTAATTTTTTGGGCGTCAGTCCAGAACATTCAGCCTAAATTTTTTGAATATGAAATTCAACGTATCGAGCAGTGACCTGGTGAAAGCGCTCTCCGCGGTGTCCGGTGCGGTCCCCAACAAGGCCACCCTTCCCATCCTGGAAACCATTCTGTTTGAGAGCGAGGACGGCAAGATTCGGCTCACCGCCACCGACCTTGAGATATCGATCATCGAATACATGTCGGCCGATATCGAGGAGGGCGGTTCCGTGGCCATTCCAGCCAGGCGTCTGACCGAAACGCTCAGGCAGCTGCCCGATATACCGGTTGCATTCGAAATTGACGAGAAATTCAACGTGCGTTTCAGCACCGACAAGGGGACCTACAAGCTGGTGGGAGAGGATCCGGACGAGTTTCCTGAGGTGCCCGACCTGGACGAAGGAATTACGCTGGAGACCTCCAAGGACCTGGTTCTGAACGCGATTGACAAGACGCTTTTCGCCGTCTCCAACGACGACCTGCGGCCCGCCATGATGGGAGTCTATTTCGAAATCGGTCCCGAAGAGAGCAAGTTTGTCGCGACCGACGGACACCGGCTGGTAAAGTACATTCAAGAGGGGCTGACGTCGGACGAGGAGGTCACCTTTATTGTGCCCGAAAAGGCGCTGAGCCTGGTCCAGAAGGCCCTTCACGACGAGGAGTGCGTGCTGACCGTAACCGAGGACCACGTGCGCTACAAGAGCGGGAATACGGTGGTAATTACCCGCCTGATCAACGAGCAGTATCCCAACTACGAATCGGTGATCCCCAAGGACAACGACAAGCAGCTGGTGATTTCCAAGGAGCAGATGCTCTCCACCGTTCGCCGGGTCTCCATTTTTTCGAGTACCACCACCCGGCAGATCCGCCTGCAGATGGAGAACGACCAGCTGACCATCCGGGCCGAGGACATCGACATGAGCAGCGAGGCCAAGGAGACGATCGCCTGCGAGTACGACAACGAGAAGATGGAGATCGGCTTCAATGCCAAGTACCTCTCCGACGTGCTGAGCAACGTGGACGACGAGGAGGTCTATTTCGAGTTCTCGACGCCCAACCGAGCAGGGATCGTAAAACCGTCCGAAGAGGAGGAGGGCGAGCAGATACTCATGCTGGTGATGCCGGTGATGCTGAACACCTATGCGTAAGATCATCACCCTTACGACCGATTTCGGTCTGCAGGACTATTATGTCAGCGCTATGAAAGCCGTTATCCTGGGCATCGCCCCGGACGCGCGGCTGGTTGACATCTCTCATGAAATTCCCCCCCAGGATATCATGGCCGGCGCGTGGGTGCTGAGGAATTCGGCCATGATGTTCCCGCCCGGCACCGTCCATACCATCGTCGTGGATCCCGGCGTGGGGACCGACCGCAAGGGGGTGGCCCTGGAGATCAACGACCGGTTTTTCGTAGGGCCCGACAACGGAATTTTCTCCCTTCTGACCGGCCGGTACGACTTCCGGGCCGTGCATCTGGAAAATTCCGGCTACTGGCGGGAGGAGATCTCCACCACGTTTCACGGGAGAGACATATTCGCGCCTGTCGCCGCGCATCTCGCCGCCGGGGTTCCCCTCGAGGAGCTGGGCGGGGCGGTGGACGAGCTGGTCAACTACCGATGGGCCGAGCCCATCGCCGACCGGGATGGCCTGCAGGGATGGGTCATCCACATCGACAAATTCGGGAACCTGGTGACCAATGTTCCCCGCTCCCTCATCGATGAGGTGGCGGGCGGCCGCAGCGTGAAGATTTACGTGGGCAACACCATACTGGACGAGGTCGTGGAGACCTTCGGGTCGGTGGAGGAGGGCGAGCCGGCCGCCTACATCGGCAGCTCCGGCATGCTGGAGATCGGCATCAACAAGGGCGACGCGGAAGAGATGCTCGGCGTGCAGAAAGGCGCCCAGGTCTCCCTGGTGCTTCAGAAGGAGGAGTAGCCGCCGGAGCCGCACAGCCGCCCCGGCTGTAACAACGCGGGCATTTCCTGCGTATCGGTTAAACTCCCACGGCGCCGGTATTGCCGGAGAACCATACCGAAGCAGCCGCAAATTCATCCCCCTGCGACATGGCACTTGAAATCCGATCCCCCCAGTACGAGCGCGCTTCCGTTTACATTCCGGAGGAGGCCGCGCAGCTTCAGAAATCCTTCAACGGGACCGTCTGCTCCCGGAAGGGGGACGAATACCGGATCGACAACAATATCGTGGACCTGATCGGGGACGATCCGGTCGAGATGTCGTGGGCCCAGAGTTCCAACCACTGGAAACTGACGGCCGCCATCTACGAGGACCTCTGGAGAAACCGCTCCCTCTCGTTTCTATCCGGCGAGGAATTTCCCGTGGAGAAGGAGCGCGAGCTGCTGATCGAATGGCTGAAACCCGAGGCCGGCAAGCGGTACCTGGACGTGGGATGCTCGACCGGGCTCTACGCGCGGCTCGTAAAGCGGTCGGAGCCGGAGGCCGAGGTGGTGGCGCTGGATTTTTCTCGGCAGATGCTGGAGGAGGCGCGCATCAAGGCGGAGGCCGATCAGGCCGACTGCTACCTGCTGAGGGCGGACGCCCGCTATATGCCGTTTTACGGGGCCACGTTTGACGGGCTTATGATGGGGGGGACGCTCAACGAGCTGACCGATCCCCTGAAGGTACTGTATGAGTGCAGGAGGGTGCTCAAGAGGGACGGGGTGTTTTTCATGATGCACCTGGTCAAGTCGGACGCCTGGTACGGACGCCTGCTGCAGGAGTCAGCCGGGCTCAGTGGACTCAAGTTCTGGACGGAGGAGGAGAGCAACCGGATGTTCGACCGCGCCGGGTTCACGGTGGAAAACCGGACCATCCGGGGCATTGTCTGTTTCAGCAGGCTGCTGCCGGCCTGAACGACCGTTCACATCTGGTCCGGGGCCGAAATCCCCAGGATGGTTAACCCGTTGGCCAGTACGGTGGCCGTGGCTTCGGCCAGGCTTGTACGCGCCCGGGCCAGCGCAGGATCTTCACCCAGGATGCGGCAGTCGTGGTAGAAGGCCGTGAAATGGGTGGCCAGGTCGTTGAGGTAGCTGATGAGGCGATGGGGCTCGCGCTCCCCGGCGGCGCTGCGGACCTGCTCGGGGAACCGGATCATGCTTTTGATGAGCGCGGTTTCCGAGGGGTGTTCCAGCAGCGACAAGTCGGTATTCCCCCCCTCCCAATCGTATTCCTCTTCCACTTTCCGGAGGATGCTCTTGATGCGGGCGTGGGCGTATTGCAGGTAGTAGACGGGGTTCTTCTCTCCCGCCTCCTTCGCCTCGGCGATATCGAATTCCAGGTGGGTATTGGGCGATCGCATCAGGAAGAAAAAGCGCGCTATGTCCGCGCCCACTTCGTCCATCAGCTCGTCCAGCGTCACGAAATTGGCCTTGCGCGTACTCATCTTGAAGGGTTTCCCCTCCTTGACGAGGGTGACGAACTGGTAAACCACCGCCTCCAGCCGGGAGGCGTCGTATCCGAGGACTTCGACGCCGGAACGAACGTCGGGGAAGGTGTCGATGTGGTCGGCGCCCAGGATGTCGATGCAGCGGTCGTAACCCCGCTCCAGCTTGTCGGCGTGGTAGGCGATATCGGGCAGGCGGTAGGTCGGCTCGCCGCTGCTTTTGACCAGAACCGTGTCTTTCTCCTTGCCGAAACGGGTGGTTCGCAGCCAGACGGCCCCTTCCCGGTCGTACAGCATCTCTTTCTCCCGAAGCCGGCGGAGGACTTCGTCAACGGAGCCGTCCTCGTACAGGTCGCCCTCGTTGAAGTAGCGGTCCATGGCAATGTTCATCCGAGCCAGGGTCTCGCGGATTTCGGCGAAGATCATGGACTTTGCCTTCTCCGTAAACGGGTCAAGCTCTTCGGTCTCCAGGAGTTCCGCCCCCCGCTCGTCTGCGAGCTCCCGCGCGATCTCCGTGATGTACTCCCCCTCGTAGCCCTCTTCGGGCATTTCAGCCTCCTCTCCCTGCTCCTGGAAGTAGCGGGCGCGGACGCTCTCTCCCAGGAGCCGCATCTGGCGTCCGGCGTCGTTGAAATAGTACTCCCGGTCCACCTCGGCTCCGGACCACTCCAGCAGGCGGGCGATGGAGTCGCCCAGCACGGCGTTGCGCCCGTGGCCCACGGTCAGCGGTCCCGTCGGATTGGCGCTGACAAACTCCACCTGTACCTTTTTCCCCTCGTATTCGCGGTTTCTGCCGAAATCCGCCCCCTTGTCCAGGATCTCCCCGAGCTCGTCGTACAGATAATCGGCGGCATACCGGAAGTTGATAAATCCGGGTCCGGCGACCTCCACCGAAGCGATTTTATTCTCGTCGTATTCCAGGCGATCCACAATGTTTCCGGCAATGTTCCGGGGGCTGTCCTTCAGCCGGCTCGCGAGCTGCATGGCGATGTTGGTGGCCGAGTCGCCGTGTTCCGGGAGGTTGGGTTTCTCGATCTCGATATCCGGAATTTCGTCCTCTTCCAGGTTGAGGGAGATCAGGGCGTCGCGAAGTACGGATCGAAGATAGTCCTTCATTGCCGGGATTGTTGAAATTTTGGTTGGGATTTCAGGCGGGGCGGTACGAAATTAGGGCAACGGCCGGGCCCCGGAGCGGCCGAAAGACGCATGCGTGCGGAATATAACGCTTTTGCTCCAGTCCCACAGCCTAATTCACGATCCCTTCGGCCTTGAGACTCGTATAGCCGTCACCTGCCACGATAATATGGTCGTCCACCGGAATGCCCAGCAGCTTGCCCGACTCCATGATGCGGCGGGTGAGCTGGACGTCGGCCCGCGATGCGGAGGGGTTGCCGCTGGGGTGATTGTGCAGCAGCAGGATGCTGCACGCCTCGTTCAGGATGGACTGGCGCATCACTTCGGCCGGATCTACGATGGTGGCTGTGGCGCCGCCGGAGCTGATTTTGCGGTAGCCGGTTACGGTCTTGGCGTTGTTGAGGAAAGCCACCAGAAAGACCTCCCGGGTGAGGTCCCTCAGTTTGGGGCCGAAGTAGGCCACCGCCTCGGAGGGAGAGGTGATCTGTACCTGCTCGCCCAGGGAGGCCACCTGCAGGCGGCGGCCCAGCTCCAGCGCCGCCTCCAGTATGAGCGCCTTCACCTCGGCGATGCCGGGAATCACCCGGAGCTGCTGCCAGTCCTTGCGCGCCAGCCCCCTGAGTCCACCGAAGTGGTCCAGCAAAGCCTGCGACATGCGGACAACGTTCATCTGCCGGGTGCCGGTGCGCAGGATGATCGCCAGCAGTTCGGCGTTGGACAGGCTCTCCGGCCCGTACCGCTTCAGCTTCTCCCTGGGCTGCTGTTCGCGGGTCATCTCCTTGACGGAGCGGTTCTGGTAGTCGGGGGCATGGAAGGATTCGTCGGGCGACATGAGTACGGCTCGTTTCCTGGTTGGCGGTGGCAGCTGTACAAAGAAGAGCCGCCGGAAGGGGAATCCTTACAGCCCTACTCGCCGCTTCCCATAAGGGGTTCGTTCATGGCCCGGATGCTGGCGTTGGGGAGACCGTCGGGATAGTGCTGCTTGCAGATCTCCAGGGTCTCGATCACCATGTCCAGGTGGATCTGCTTGGAGGTTTGGTAAAAGTCCTTCGCCTCCTCGCTCAGCTTGGGCTTGCCGTGAAGGGGCTTGTCGCTGACGCAGAGCAGGGTGGCGTTGGGAATACGGTAGCGATACCCGTTGGTGGCCACGGTGGCCGACTCCATGTCGATGGCGATGCTCCGGCTCATATGGATCTGTTCGACGGTGCGCCGCTTGATGAACTCCCAGTTCCGGTTGTTGGTGGTGTAGATGGTCCCCATACGGTGATCCCGCCCGTAGTTGTCCAGCACCTCCTTCAGGTAGACGTTGAGCAGGTAGTTGGGGGTGATGGGAATGTTCAGCGGCAGGATATCGTCCAGGACCCCGTCGGCCCGCATGAATCCTGTGGCCATGACGAAATCCCCGATATGCTGGTGGTTTCGCAGTCCCCCGCAGTGGCCCACCATGATCATGGCGTCGGGACGCAGCACCGCCACATGGTCGGTGATGGTCTTGGCGTTGGAGGGGCCCACCCCCATGTTGATCAGGGAGATCCCCTTGTTGTCCGGCAGCTTGTGGTGGAAAGCCGGCATCTGGACTCCGGAGCGGGCGGGGGTGACGCAGTCGGGGTATTTCTCCCGGAAAACCTCCGTATGCATGTCGTAGTTGGTGAAGATGATATACCGCTGGAAGTCCTGCGGGTCTGTCCCCGTATAGTGCTCCAGCCGGTTCAGGGAGATGTCGATGCGCTCGGGGCTGAAGAGGAACAGTTTTTTCTGGGTAATGTCCCATTCGTCCTCGTCGGTATTGTCCAGCAGCTCAGGGTCGCTGAAGGAGAGCCGTTCGCGGGAGGGGAGAATTTTTATGACCGCCCCCTTCTCGGCCAGCTTGCGCAGCTCCCGCTGCAGGTACCAGCGGTAGGTGCGGGGCTTGGCCATCTCTCCCGTGATCACCGGATTGTGTTTTGACCATGAACGCTTAACCAGTACTTTTGGATATTCGCCGTCGTCGTAAATCGATTCCATCAGGTCGCACGCCTCCCCGATGCTGCGGAGAAGCTCGTCCCGCGAATCGATGTCATCCTTGTGAAATTCAAACCGCTTGTTCATAATCCGGCAAAACTTATGAGTGAGAACGACTTTCGCTTTCGGATCGAACCGTGGTCCCTCGTCAGGGAAAATAAGGAATATGAGACACCCATATTCAATCTTTTGAAGCGCACCATGCGCCTTGAGGTGGAGGGAGATCGGCGTGAGGCGGATTTTTACGCGCTGAAAGCGCCGGACTGGATCAACGTGATACCCCTGACGCCCGGGGACGAGGTGGTATTGGTGGAGCAGTTCCGCTACGGCCTGGAGGCCCCCACGCTGGAGATTCCCGGCGGCATGGTCGACGACGACGAGACGCCCCGGCAGACCGCCCGGCGGGAGCTCCGGGAGGAGACGGGCTACGAGGCGGACGAGCTGGAGAGCCTGGGCAGGGTCAGCACCAATCCCGCCTTCCTGACGAACTTCGCCCACCTGTTCCTGGCCACCGGCTGCCGCTACGAGGGAAGGATCGAAGGCGACGAGGACGAGCGGATCCGGGTGCATACCGTACCCCGCGAGGAGTTTATCTCCATGGCCCGCGACGGGACGATTCACCATTCCATCGTCATGGCGGCGGTGGCCCGCCTGCTCCTTCATGAGCGGGAAAAGTGACGGCCCGCGAACGAAACACGATAAAAAATCCCTTGTAAGGGGCTGTCCACCGGACGGTCAGGCGGAACGGGGAGGCAATATCCCTGAGGCAAAAATTGCCATATCGTTCCATGCCTTGTATTATACAGTAATACAACGGCCTACCGGCAGCGATTCCGCACGGAAAGAACGATCGAACGGCAGCAAACGGTTACGTTGGCCCCCGCCGGAACGGGGGACCCGAAACCATACTATAAAAAACATGATAGATACCGGATCCCGCATACCGACAGATTTCGAAGTGGATGTCGTTGAAAAAGTTAACACCAAGGATCATGCCGGCGAGCTCAAGGAGCTGATCGCCGGCCTGGAGAAGCAGTAGGAATTTATGAAGTCTTTAGTCATTGTTGAGTCGCCGGCAAAAACCAAAACGATAAAGAAGTTTCTGCCGGACGACTATACCGTGGACTCCTCCATGGGGCACATACGGGACCTGCCCGCCAACGCCAAGGAGATTCCGGCCAAATTCAAGAAAGAGGAGTGGGCCAACCTGGGCGTAAACGTCGAGAAAGATTTTGAACCGCTCTACGTGGTTCCCTCCGGGAAGAAGAAGGTAGTCACCAAGCTGAAAAAACAGCTGAAAAATTCCGACGAACTAATTCTGGCGACCGACGAGGACCGGGAGGGCGAGGCCATCTCCTGGCACCTGGTGAAAGTCCTGGATCCCGATATCCCGGTAAAACGCATGGTATTCCGCGAGATTACGGCGGAGGCGATCAAAGAGGCGATGGGGCAGTACCGTGACATCGACATGAACCTGGTCAACGCCCAGGAGACCCGCCGCATCATCGACCGCCTGGCCGGCTACACGATCTCCCCGCTGCTCTGGAAGAAGATCTCGCCGGGGCTCTCCGCCGGACGCGTGCAGTCGGTGGCCGTCTACTTCCTGGTGGACCGCGAGCGGGAACGCATGAAGTTTCGCTCCGCACGGTACTGGGACCTGAAAGCGAAGCTGCGCAAGGAAGAGGACGACCACATATTCGAGGCCGACCTGACCCACCTGGACGGCAAGCGGATCGCCGCAGGAAAGGACTTTGACGAAAATACCGGCAAGCTGAAGAAGCCGGATTCGGTGGTGCTGCTCGACGACAAGGCGGCCTCCTCGCTGAGGGACGATCTGGACGAGGCGAAGTGGACCGTCTCGCGGGTGGACAAAAACCGGAAGAAGCGGAACCCCGCTCCCTCCTTTATCACCTCCACCCTCCAGCAGGAGGCCAACCGCAAGTTCGGATGGTCCGCCAAGTACACCATGCAGGTGGCGCAGAAACTCTACGAAAACGGCTATATCACCTACATGCGTACCGATTCGGCCCGTCTCAGCGGACAGGCCATCGGGGCCGCACGGCAGGCCGTGGAGAAGGAGTACGGGGAGGACTACCTGTTTGAAAGGGTGCGCAACTACTCGGGCAAATCGAAGGGAGCCCAGGAGGCGCACGAGGCGATACGGCCTGCCGGCAGCACCTTTCGCAAGCCGGAGAAGGCGGGCCTGCGCGGGGCCGAATTCAAGCTGTACGATTTGATCTGGAAGCGGACCGTAGCCACGCAGATGGCGGAGGCCGAGCTGGAGTTTACCAACGTCACCATCGAGGCCCCGGCCGGAGAGCAGACCGCGGAGTTCCGGACCAGCGGAAAGAGAATTCTCTTCCCGGGATTTTTCCGGGCCTATGTGGAGGGCAGCGACGATCCCGACGCCGCCCTGGAGAACCAGGAGAACTACCTGCCGGAGATGAGCGAGGGCGAAGAAGTGGTGGAGGAGGGCATCGAACCCATTTCCCACGAAACCAAGCCTCCCGCCCGGTACACCGAGGCCACCCTGGTGAAGGAACTGGAGAAGCGGGGCATCGGCCGGCCCAGTACCTACGCCACCATCATCAGCACCATCCAGGAGAGGGGCTACTGCGAGTCGGAGGGGAAGACGCTGGGTCCGACGTTTACCGCATTTGCCGTAACCGAGCTGCTGGAAGAGCATTTCCCCGAGCTGGTTGACAGCGATTTTACCTCCGAAATGGAAGAGCGCCTGGACGAAATCGCGCAGGGCCTCCGTTCCACGACCGAGTACCTCAGTACCTACTACAAGGGAGAGGAGGGGCTGAAGGCAAAAGTGGATCAGAGAGAGGACAAGATCGATCCCCGCGAGGCGAAGCACCTGGAACTGCCGATCGTGGATAACGACGATGACGATATCAAGGTGTTCGTGGGCCGGTTCGGCCCCTACATCCGGGCGCAGAGGAACGGGGAGGAGATCACCACCTCCATCCCGGATTCCTGGAAGCCTGGCGATCTGACGGGAGAGAAACTCAGGGATCTCCTGGAGGCCGAGGAGGCCGGTCCCCAGAGCATCGGCAAGCACCCGGAAACCGGAGAGCCGGTCTACGTGCTGACCGGCCGGTACGGCCCCTATGTGCAGGTGGGCGAGGCGACCGACGACAATCCGAAACCTCCCCGGGCCTCCCTGCTGAAGGGCATGGAACCGGAAGAGGTGGATCTGGACCTGGCTCTGCAGCTGCTGGACCTGCCCCGCAGCCTGGGCAAACACCCGGAGACGGGCAAAGAGGTCCGCGCGGGCGTGGGACGCTACGGTCCTTTTGTGGTGCACGACGGCAACTTCGCCTCCCTGCGCCGCGGCGACAGTGTGCTGGAGGTGGAGCTGGACCGGGCCCTTGAGCTGCTGGCGAAAAAGAAGAAACCGAAGAAAAGTTCGGTGATCAGCGAGCTGGGCAGCCACCCCGCCAACGGCAAGCCCGTCCGTATCATGGACGGACGGTACGGCCCCTACATCAAGTACGGCAAGAAGAACATCAGTCTGCCGGACGACGTTACTCCGGAAGAGGTGACCATGGACGAGGCGATCGAGCTGATCGCCGAAAAAGAGAAGAAGTAACGGATGACAATGATCGTCGAGTTTTCTAATTTGCCTCACCATGGAGAAAAAATCGGACGTTCATTTCAGCTATCCGCCCAACCTGCATGAGCTCGACCTGGCCACGCTGGTCGCCATGTACCGGGAGCGCGGCATTCCCAAGAAAGCCCGTCCGGGCGAGTATTTCGCGTGCGGGCGCACCCACCGGCTAATCAAGGAGGGCAAGTGGTGGTTCGGCCGCTACTACAGCCAGGAGGCATGGGACGAGCTGCTGACCAAGGGATGCGAGGGCTACCCGCTGACCGAAGTGGAACTGAATGTGCTGGGTATGGCGTATACGGCGGAAGAGGAGCCGCCGGCGCGGGATTTCGTGGAACAGAACTGCGGCGCTATCTCCAAGCTGGCCTACATGATCGTCAACGATCTCAAGGAGTATGGATTTCTCTCCATGGACGACCAGGAGCGCCTGCTGATCACTCCCCGCGGAGAAAAGGCCCTGCAGGGCATCGCACGAAGGATATACGACAGAAAGTTCAAATCCGACATGCTGCGCGTGGAGCGTGAAGGAAGCGCTCCCAATCCCACCATCGAGCGCGCGACGAAAAAGGAGAGCGCCGATCAGGGAAACCTCTTTTAACTCACCTGGCGGCTGACCGCCTCTACCGCTTCGGATACCTGCCGGGCCACCCTCTTGTCGAAAGCGCTCGGAATGATCTCCCCGGGAGCGGGACGGTCCACGCAGTCCGCGATCGCCTCCGCCGCCGCGACGTACATGGGATAGGTAATGTCGCGCGACCGGGCGTTCAGGGCCCCGCGGAACAGCCCGGGAAAGGCGAGTACGTTGTTGATCTGGTTGGGGAAATCAGAGCGGCCGGTGGCGACGATGCCGGCTCCTGCCTGTCGGGCCTCGCCGGGCATGATCTCCGGAATGGGATTGGCCATGGCGAAGATGACGGGCTCGTCGTTCATCGCGCGTATCATGCTTTTGTTGAGCACGCCGGGCACCGAGACCCCGATGAAGACGTCCGCCCCCGAGAGGGCGTCGCCGAGGGTGCCCTCCATGCCCCCGCGGTTGGTCAGGCGGGCCATCTCCTCCTTGACCGGGTTCAGCTCCCCGCGGCCCTCGTGAATTATCCCGCGGCTGTCGCACATGATCACCTCTTTGACGCCGACGTGCTGAAGCAGCTTGACCACGGCCACGCCCGCAGCTCCCGAACCGTTGATCACAATTTTCAGGTTCTCCATCCGGCGTCCGGAGACGCGCATGGCGTTGATCATCCCGGCCAGCGTGACCACGGCGGTCCCGTGCTGGTCGTCGTGCATCACCGGGATGTCCAGCTCCTCCTTCAGGCTCTCTTCGATCTCGAAACACTTGGGCGCGGCGATATCCTCCAGGTTGATTCCCCCGTAGGTAGGTGCCACGGCCTTTACGGCGGCCACGATCTCCCCGGGATCCTGCGTATCAAGCACGATCGGTACGGCGTCTACACCCGCGAATTTTTTGAAGAGCACGCATTTCCCCTCCATGACGGGCAGGGAGGCCTCGGGTCCGATGTTGCCCAGTCCCAGTACCGCCGATCCGTCGCTCACCACGGCTACCGTATTGCCCTTCCAGGTGTAGTCGTATGCCTGCTCCCGGTTTTGGGCAATGGCCCGGCAGGGCTCGGCCACGCCGGGCGTGTAGGCCAGGCTCAGGTCTTCGCGGGTATCCAGCGGCATCTTGGAAGCGATCTCCAGCTTTCCGCCATGTTTCTTGTGGGCGCGGAGCGACGCTTCTCCGTAGTCGTTGTTGGGGAACGAGCTCATGGGCTTCCGGTAAGATTCAGTTGTTCGATGTCTCCATCAGGAAGGAGTCCATTTGAATGAGGTTGTTCTCCCGGTTGATGTCGGCCGTTCGCTCCGTGGGGTCGATTTCCAGGGATTGAATCTGGCTTGCCGGCCGGTCGATACGGAGGGTGTAGGTGGGGTTGGTCCATGGCCAGTCGGCCTTGACGGTCCGTTCGACTCCGTCCATCGCGTGGGATTTCTCCCCTCGCATGATGCGAAGGGGTATGTAAAACAGCTCCCGGCTGCCGTCGGCGTAGGTCGCCATAAGCTCCACCGGCATCGGCATCAGGTCCTGGCGTTTCAGCGTCACGTGGGTGGACTGTCCCTCGCTGATCACCCCGGTAATTCCGTAGTCGATATGGCGAGTAGTCTCAATAAAGTACTGGTAATACCAGTCCAGCACCATCCCGGACTCCCGCTCCATCACCCGCAGGAAATCGCGCCCGTCGGGATGCTTGAATTTCCATTCGTTGAAGAAGCGCTTCATGCCGCGGTCGAACACCTCGTTCCCCACGATATAGCGCAGCTGGTTCAGGAACACCGCGCCCGTGGAGTAGGAGGCGGTGCCGTAGGCCCCGTTGGTGTGGAAATGGTCGGCGTGAATGTCCATGGCCTCCTGGTCGGAATCCTCCACGATACTGAAATAGGAGTTGTAGGAGCCGCTGTGGGGGCTGCCGTCATCTTCCCCGAACAGGCTGTTCATGGTAAGCGCGGAGGCGTAGGTGGTGAAGCCCTCGTCCATCCACGGGTAGCGGCTCTCGTTGGTGCCCAGCACGCCGTAGTACCACATGTGTATGAGCTCATGGACGGTCACGCCCACCAGGCTCCCCAGGGAGCGTCCCCCCGTGATGAGCGTCCCCATCGGGTACTCCATGCCGCCGTCGCCGCCCTGGATCACCGAAAATTTCTCCCACGGGTACTCCCCGAAGTTTTCGCTCATGAATTGAAAGGCCTTTACGGTAAAGGAGGGAAGCTGCCGCCAGTTCTCCAGGTACTGCTCCTGGTCTTCCGGATCGTCGTTTTCGGTCACCGGGTCGGTCTGGTAGAAGAAGTGGAGGGTGGGTCCGCCGGGCACCTGGGCGGTGGTGTGCGTGAAATCGGGATCGGCGCCCCACATAAAGTCGTGCACGTCTTCGGCCCGCCAGCGCCAGGTGATTCTCTCGCCTTCGGCATGGCTGACCTCAGTATCCTCCTCCTGGTATCCGTGGCCGATCTCCTCCGGATTCTGCAGGTGTCCCGTGGCCCCCATCACGTAGGAGGCGTCGATGGTGATGTTGACCTCGAAATCCCCCCATACCCCGTAGAATTCTCGGGCCACATAGGGATTGGGATGCCAGCCGTCCTCGTCGTATTCCGAAATCTTGGGATACCACTGGCTCATCGAAAACTCCACGCCCTCGGCGTTGTCGCGGCCCGACCGGCGTATCTGCAGGGGTACCTGGGCGTCCCATTCCATTTCGAAAGTGGTGTTTTCCCCCGGGGGTATGGGCTCGTTGAGGGTCACCTCCAGGATGGTCCCCTCCGTGGCGTACTCCACCGCCTCGCCGTCCTGTGTCAGCGACCGTACCCGCTGGTAGCCGATCTCGTCGTCCGAGAGATGAAAAATGCGGTCGCCTACGCGGCTGTCGGGATCCTCAATGGTGCGGGATCGCACGTCCATCATGCTGCCCGGCTGAAACGCGTTGAAATAGAGATGGTAGAAGACCCGCCTGAGCGTGTCAGGGGAGTTGTTGTAGTAGGTCAGTTCCTGCTCCCCGGCGTACTGGTGGTTCTCCGTGTCCATGTCGATCTCCATGCGGTACTCCGCGCGCTGCTGCCAGTAGTCGCTGCCCTGCGCGAAGGCACCGGAGGCCGCCAGGATCGATAAAAGGGTCAAGAAAAGCGTTTTGGAATTCATTGCGGTAGGATTCTGGTTGGATTTTCGGGCTGTTCAAATATGGGAAAATTCCGTCACCCGCCCAACGGCGGGGATCGCCGGTTAAAAGGTGCTCCGGCTGGCGAAGGCGCGGCTGAGGGTGGCCTCGTCGATAAATTCCAGCTCCGTACCCATGGGAATGCCGTAGGCAATACGGGTCACCGTGATCTCCTCGTAGGGCTTCAGCTGCTTGTTGAGATAGTAGGCGGTCGCCTCTCCCTCGGAGTCGGGATTGAGCGCGAGGATGACCTCCTTGATATCCTCCTCATCGTCTTTGATCCGTTGCATAAGCTCCTTGATCCGCACGTCGTCGGGCCCGATGTTGTCCAGCGGGGAGATTACCCCGCCCAGCACGTGATACCGGCCCCTGTACTCGTTGGTTTTTTCGATGAGGTAGACGTCCTGGGACTCCTCCACCACGCAGATGTGTCCCCCTTCCCGCCGGGTATCGGTGCAGATGGAGCAGGGGTCGTCGTCGCTGATCACTCCGCAAATCGAGCAGCGGGTAATCGACTGTTTCAGGTTGACCAGCGCGCGCGCCAGCTTCACCACGCTCTCCTCCTCCTGCTTGAGAAGATGGAGGGCGATTCTTCGTGCTGACTTGCGTCCCGTACCCGGCAGTTTGGCCAGCTGTTCGATCGCCTGTTCCAGAATTTCGGAAGTGCCCTGCATTACATTCCAAGCTTGCTGAGATCCATTCCCGGCAGTCCGCCGCCCGGGAGCATGTCCTTGTAGGTGTTCTGCATCTTTTCCTGGGCGGCCTCTTCCGCTTTTTCAAGGGCCTTGTTAACCCCGGCCACGACCAGGTCTTCCATCATCTCGGCGTCTTCCGGATCGATGACATCCTCATCCAGTTTGACGCTGAGAATCCGGCGATTTCCGTTGGCCCGGACTTTCACCATGCCCCCGCCGGCCTCCGCTTCGACCTCCAGTTTTTTCAGCTCCTGCTTCGCTTCCTCGATCTTCGATTGCAGTTCGGAAAATTTCCCGAACATGTCCGCCATGTTGTTTGCCATAGTCTTACCGCTTTGGATTCGTTCCGCGACGTACGCGGTCGGTGATAGGGTTCACTGATTCAGGTTATAATCCAGCTCGGCCCCGAAAAGTTCAACCAGTTTCCTGATTTTGGGGTCACGTTCCTGGAGTTTCTTAAAACGTTCGTACGGATTGTGGGATTCCTCCTCTTCCGCCTCGCTTTTCCGGACCCGGCAGGTAAAGTTCAGATAGGCTCCCGTGTGCTGTTCCAGAATTTTGCCCAGGGAGCGCTTGTTCTCTTCTACTACCTGCTTGGCGAAATCGTCGCTGCAGCGCAAGACCAGGTCCCGGTTTCGTATCTTCACGGGTTCCAGGCGCTGCATCTGGAAGTAGAGCGTCTGGGGCACGTGCTGCCGAAGGTCTTCCAGGAAGGTCTCCCAGCACTCACCGATCTCACCGACCGTGAGATCACCGGGCGCTCGGCTGGGAACACCGCCGCCCTCTCCTTCCGGCTCGCTCCGCCGTGCGGAGCCGTTGGAGGCGCCGGCGGATCCCCCCAGGGAGGGCTCGCCGAAAAATCCGTTTTCCGGCTGTGCCTCGGATTCGCTTTGCTCCTCGTTAACCTCTTTGACCGCCGTCTCCGCCTGTTCCGGCTGCTCTTTGGGAGGGTTTTCGGACGCCGCCGATGGAGCCGCCTGGTCAGTGGACGAGGGGGAGGGTGCGCTGCCGCCGGATTCGGCCGGGGCGGTGTTTCGGGAGTCCGTTTGTTTCGTCTCCGGCTCTTTCCCTGTCTCCGATTCGGCGGAGGGTTCCCCGGAACTCACCGGCCGTTTTTTTTCAGTGAACTTTTTTTTTAACTCCTCCAGCTCCCGAAGCAGCGTGTTCAGGTCCCGCGTACGCTCCATGTGAATAAGCTTCAGCAGGGTGATCTCAAACTGAATTTTAGGCTGCTGCGCCTCTTTGATCTTGAACTGCGCCTCGCTGACGACGTGCAGCATCCGCAGCAGGTCGTCTTCTGAAAAGAGTTCGCCCGACTCCCGGTATCGGTCTTTCATCTCCGAGGAGGCCTCCACCAGGTGCATCTTTTTGGATGTTTTCGCCACGTAGAGATTCCTCAGGTGTTCGGTAAGTCCGACCAGGAACTCCTGGATATCGTATCCCTCCTGCAGCAGCTCGTGAATCAATTCCAGTCCCCGCTCCGCGTCCCGGTCCCCCACGGTCTCCATGACCTGGAACATGCGGTCGGTGCTCACCACGTTCAGCGCGCGCAGCAGCTCATCGTGGCGGATATCACTCCCGCAGAAGGCGATGGCCTGGTCGAGCAGGCCGAGGGCATCGCGCAGGGCCCCATCCGCTTTCTTCGCGATTACATGGAGGGATTCGCGGTCGAGGCGAATCTCCTCCTCGGAAGCCACTTTCTCCAGGTGGTCCACGATCTCGTCCATCCGCAGGCGCTTGAAATCGAAGCGCTGCACCCGCGAGAGAATGGTGGGAAGCACCTTGTGCGGTTCGGTGGTGGCGAAAATAAAGATGATATGGTCGGGCGGCTCCTCGAGGGTCTTCAGCAGGGCGTTGAAGGCCGACTTGCTGAGCATGTGCACCTCGTCGATAATGTAGATCTTGTAGCGCCCGTTCTGGGGAGGGATGCGCACCTTTTCGCGCAGGTCGCGGATGTCGTCTACGCTGTTGTTGGAGGCGGCGTCGATCTCGACCACGTTCAGCGTCTGATCGAGAGACTCCCCGTCCACGTCCGGATCGATCTCGTTGACGGTTCTGGCGAGGACTCTGGCCATCGTGGTCTTGCCCACCCCCCGGGGCCCGCAGAACATATAGGCGTGGGCGAGCCGGTTCTTCTTGATGGCGTTTCGGAGGGTGTCGCTCACATGTTCCTGGGAGACGATCTCGTCGAACGTGCGGGGGCGATATGTACGGGTCAGTGCCCGGTAGCTGTCAGACATCCCTGGGAATTATTGAACGGTTTTCTGATAACGCCTGTCCTGATAATGTACAAAATGTGTTGCCCAATTTCGTGAGTGAATTGCGGCTGGCGGGGGACGAACCCGCCCTGCCGGGGAAGCCCGGCGGGAGGCTGCGGACGGCTCCTCAGCTCTCCCGCATGACCTTCTCAATCTCCGCCCGCTCCTTCGGAACGTCGGTGAAATTCTCGCTGCCCGATTCCGTGACGGCCAGGTTGTCTTCGATGCGCACGCCCCCGAACCCAAACATCTCCTCCAGGCGCGAGCGGTTGAGGAATTTCGAGGCGGTTTCGTCCTCGAAGGCCGGCTTCAGCAGGGCCGGTATGAAATAGAGGCCCGGTTCGATGGTCAGCACCATGCCGGGCTGGAGGGTCCGGCGTGTTCGCAGGTATTTGACGCCCGGACGTTCGATGCGGTCCACCCCCTTGGGATAGCCCCCCACGTCGTGCGTGTCGAGCCCCAGGAAGTGCCCCAGTCCATGGGGAAAAAAGAGGGCGAAAATGTCGTGGTGCATCAGGTCTTCCACGCTGCCGGTGACGAATCCCGCCTCTTTCAGCCCCTCCATCATGATCCGGGCCGCCAGAAAGTGGAGGTCCTCCATCTTGACATCGGGTTCCAGGGCGTCGATCACCTGTTTCTGGGCATCCAGTACCGCTTCGTAGATGGCCGACTGCTCTTTGGTGAAGCTGCCGCCGGCCGGGTAGGTGCGGGTGAAATCGGAGGCATAGCCGTGGTATTCGAATCCGGCGTCGATCAGGAAGAGGTCCCCCTCCTCTATCCGGCGGTCGTTCTCTACATAGTGCAGGATGGCGCTGTTGGCACCCGAGGCGTAGATCCCGTTGTAGGCGTCCTGCTGAAGGCCGTGGCGGACCTGGTGGTATTCGAACAGCGCCTTCAGCTCGTACTCGTAGAGGCCCGGGGCCAGCGCCTTGAGCACCTCACGGTGCGCGATGCTGTTGACGCGCGAGGCCTCCCGGAGCTGGTCAAGCTCCCAGTCGGTCTTGAAGACCCGGCAGTGGGTGATGGCGTTCTCCAGGGTGTCCAGGTCAATGTCGGCGGCGCGGTCGAACTCCTCGATGAACTCCGCCTGCTCCTCGTCAAGGCAGTAGATGGTGTCGGGATCGAGGGAGTCGAGAACGGCCGGCAGCTCGCTGTCGTAGTGCAGAAAGTCGGGCTCGTACTCCTCCTGCAGCTGTTGACGGCTCTTGATCCGTCCATGCCAGACGGCGTACTGGGCGTCCCGCTTCGGGGCGAAAAGGTGGTACTCTCCGGATGAGAGGTCGAGCACCAGGTGAAAGTCGGGCTCGTTCACGCCCGTGAGATACCAGAAGTTGGACTCCTGCCGGAAGGGAAATTCGTAGTCCGTTTCGTGGCGGTACATGAGTTCACCGCCCTTCATGTAGGCGATTCCCTCCTCTTCGTCGAGCAGGGAGAAGAGTTTGTCGCGATGCAGATGATTCATGAAAGTCGGGAGTTGTCGAGGTTTGTCAAGGTGAGATATAATAAAGCTGCGCAGGAAAGTAAAGGCATTAGCCGCGCCGCAGGTAGATCGATTCTACCGCGCCGGCCCAGCGCTCGGGCAGGCCGGGTTCGGGCGAAGGTGCCATCCGCAGGCGGTCGGTCCGCAGGTTTTGTTCCCCGCCGGCGGTAAAGAGGCGAACCTCGCTCTTCTCCGCTCCGCCGGCTGCCGGTCGGATCTCCATCAGCCCGGTATTTTCGCCCTCCCGGTTGATGAGAGCGACGATACGGGTGCTTCCCTCTCCCGGCACGGGCACGGGGGCGAGGGCGATGCGCAGTGAGTCTCCCCGGCAGATAAGGTAGTACTGGTCGACCGGGTAGCCGGTGGGCGAATTACCGACGGTGAGGTAGGAGATGCCGGATTCGCCGGGCCGGGCCCAGCGCGCGTTCAGCAGGACGGTAACAGGCTCCGCGAGATGCTCCGGCGTCCCATCCCCCAGAAATCCGCGCCTTGTCCAGTAGCCGGCGTCCTTGTCCGGATTCTCCGGGCTTCTTTCCTCGAACAGATCCGGCACCTTCTCCAGCCGTTCGGGAGACCCGCCGCTGTCGTCCGCTTTGTACCAGAAATCGCTTCTCGCGTTGGTCATCAGCAGCCACGGAGCGCCTACCTCCCGGTTGTACCGGGCGGTCTGGAGGGAGGTTTTTTCGTCGATCGCCACCGACTCCGCCTTGCATTCGATGAGAAGGGAGGGTTTAAAATCGCTGCCGTAACAGAGAATGTCGGTTCGAAGGCGGGATTCGCCGGGGCCCGGGCGGCTCTCTTCGGTGGAGATGCGGGTCCGGGGCCACCCGCGGTCCAGCAGGAATTCAATCACCCGCTGCCGCACCCTCTCTTCGGGCCGGTTTCGGAGCCCCTTCCGGGTAATGGGATTCCACAGGAGCCTGCGTCCGCCCTGGCTCACCCAGCGGGGATAGTAGCCGCTTGCGATGCTCTTCATGGGGATGCGGTTCGGGATGCCGCCGGTCAGCCGCCATTCTCTTTGCCGTCGTCCAGCTGCCGGTTGATGACCAGCTGCTGACCGATGGACATGACGTTGTAAACCAGGTAGTAGAGACTGAGTCCGGCGGCGAAGTTATTGAATATGAAAAGCAGCATGAAGGGGAAGATGTACTTCAGCATCGACATCTGTCCTCCCATGGCACCGCCGCCTCCCATTTCGCCCATGCCTCCCATGACCTTGCTCTGGAAGAACATCGCCCCGGTCATAAGAAGCACGAAACCCGCAAGCTGGTCTCCCAGAAAGGGAACACTGAAGGGGAGGCTCAGGATATAGTCGGGGGCCGAAAGGTCGGCCGCCCAGAGAAACTCCTCCTGGCGAATCAGGATGGAGTTCTGGAAAAAGCGCCAGAGGGTCAGGAGGATCGGAAGCTGCAGCAGGTTGGGCAGGCACCCGCCCAGGGGATTGACGCCCGCCTCCTTGTAGAGTTTCATGGTGGCCTCCTGCTGCTTCTGCGGCTTGTCTTCGTATTTCTCCTGGATCTCCTTCAGCTTCGGCTGCAGCTCCTTCATGGCAGCCATGCTCTTGTAACTCTTCATGGTGAGCGGGTAGAGGACCATCTTGACCAGCACGCCGAAGAGGACGATGGCCAGGCCGATGCTCATGTAGTCGCCGATCCAGTAGAAGTAGGGAATGATAATGTAGCGGACAAGCGGGTCGGAGAACCAGCGGATCCACGAGTATCCCACGTCCACCATGTCGTAGGCGTTGGCCACAAAGCCGTCCAGGTTGTAGTAGGACATCGGGCCCGTGTAGAGGCTGAAGTTCGCCACGGTCTCCTGGGGCAGGTTGATGTTGACGAACGACCGGTAGTCGTGCACCGTGCCTTCGGCTTCCGGGTCGCCGTCTACCGCGGCGGTCATCAGGGCGCCGTCGGTGGGAGACTGGGGCCGGATGATCTGTGTAAAGAACTTGGTCCGCGTGGCCACCCAGTCGATATTCCCGCTGATGTTCTGCTCGTCCTCTCCCTGTTCGCTCAGCATGAGCTGTGTCAGCTCCTCTCCCGCGTAGACGTAGGAGGAGAGGTAGTAACTCTCCTGGCTGGGATCTCTTTCGGTCAGGTTCAGGGGGGAGGTCCACCCGAACTCCACGGTGCGGCCCACGATGGTTTCGGTGAGCCCCTGGAACCGGATCTCCAGGTCCATCTGGTGGGAGTCGCCGTAGAGGGTGTATACGTACCGGATCTGCGAGCCGTCCTCCAGCTCGAGGGCATAGGTCACGGTCTGCTGCTCGTCCTCCTCCACGGTGAGCGTGTCGCCTTCGGTTACCTGCTGGAACAGCAGCGACTGGGTCTCCACGTTGAAGTTGCCGGTGGTGAGAAAACCGAGGTTGTAGGCGGAGTGCGTGGTATCCCGAATCATCTGAATGGGACGGTCGTCCCACGTGTGGTAATCTTTCAGGGTCAGCTTGCGGGGGCCCGCCCCCAGGTTGGTGAATACGGCACGGTAGAGGGGTGTTTCCACCACCACGTCGCTGGTGTCGGAGAGGCTCGCGTTGCTGAAGGGGCCCATCCGGGGCGCGGCCTGCTGCTCTTCGGAGGTTGTTTGGGCGGGTTCATCTTCGCCGCCCGTCTCCTGGGTCTCCTGCTGTGCCAGCGCGGTGTCCTCTCCCGTTTCCGCGGGAGGCCGGGCGGAGTCGGCCTGCACGGCCGCTATGCTGTCCTGCCGCGCCTGCTCTGCCTGCCGCTGGCGCAACTCCTCTTCGGAGGGCATGGAGACGTACGCCCACGCCACCATCACGATAAAAATAAGAATGAGTCCGGTTACCGTATTGCGATCCAAGTGTGGGAGAGATTAAATATTACGATTTCGGTTCGGGTCGGGCACCGGGTCGTGTCCCCCGCTGCTCCAGGGATGGCAGCGGGCGATGCGCTTGAGGGTAAGCCAGCCGCCTTTCAGGGTGCCGTGCTGCCGGAGGGCCTCGATGCCGTAATGACTGCAGGTGGGATGGTACCGGCAGCTGCCCGGGAACCAGGGAGAGATAATCGCCTGGTAGAGGCGAATAAAGCCGATTAAAAGATATTTCATAGTTTCGAGCCGGAAGTGGAAAACATCCTTTCTTTTACCCGTTCCAGCAGGGCGGTGACCTCCTCCTCGATCTCGTGGTACCCGCCCCCTGTGGTGCGGGCGATCAATGCTCCGTGAAGCGATCCGTTCCCTGAATCTACGGCTTCGGCCAGGGGGGATTGGTTTTTGCGGAACGCCTCCTTGAGATGGCGCCTCGTCCTGTTCCGCCTGACGGCCTTACCCGTCTTCCGGGGTACGATGAACGCCATCCGGTACTCCGGCTCTTCAGACGGCTCGATGAGGTACCGCAGGTCGACGTACTTCCCGCCCAGGTGCGAGGCGTGAGGTGAAAATAGGCGCTGAAACCGTTTTTTGCCTCTGAGAATCCTGCTTTTGGGAAGCGTGCGGTCGGTCCTGGAGGTCGAAGGGAGGTTACTTGGGTCCTTTCTCATCACTGATGGTCAGGCGATGGCGTCCCTTCTTTCTCCGCTTTTTCAGTATTTTCTTTCCGTTCTTGCTGCTGTTTCGCTTGCGGAATCCGTGCTTGCTCTTTCGTTTTTTGCTGCTCGGCTGGTAGGTCCGTTTCATGGTATCGAGTTTACCTTATTCTGATATTCTATTCGCGCATAGACCCATAATTTAAAAATTTATTCGGACAATAAGAACCCTCATTTAAGGGTTAGAGCCATTGCGACCTCCCTGGAGAGGGGAATATAGGCTTCCTGTTCACTAATAAATTTGAACAGGCAGCACCTAAGCTGTAACTTTCATAATTACTCACATTACCTGACGCGAGAAGAAGATTTATGTTTGAAAATTTCACCGATACCGTTGGCGATCTTCTTACCTCCGTTTTCGGCTCCAAGAGCGAACGCGACCTGAAGAAGCTCTGGCCCATGGTCGAGGAGATCAGGGCTTTTGAGGATGAAATCAAGAGCCTTTCCGACGAGGAGCTGAGGGAAGAGACCGAAAAATTTCGCCGTCACGTGGAGGAGGCCACCGCGGAGACGACCGCCCGAATCGAGGAGCTCAAGGCGACGATCAACAATACCGAGGAGGAACTTTCGGTGGATGAGCACCGGGAGCTGGCCGAGGAGCTGGAAGAGCTTGAGCAGCAGTGGCTGGACGAAACCGAAGAGGCCCTTGACGAGATCATGCCGCGGGCATTTGCCGTCATGAAAGATACCTGCCGGCGGTTCGTGGGCGAAAAATGGGAAGTGGGGGGCAGCATGCAGGAGTGGGACATGATTCCCTACGACGTGCAGCTCATAGGCGGCGTGGCCATGCACCAGGGTAAGATCGCCGAGATGAAAACGGGCGAGGGGAAAACCCTGGCGGCCATCTTCCCCGCCTACCTGAACGCGCTGGCCGGCCGCGGCGTGCATATTGTAACGGTGAACGACTACCTGGCCGAAAGGGACGCCGAGTGGAACGAGCCGCTGTTTAATTTTCACGGCCTGGAAGTGGACTGCATCGACCGTTACCAGCCCAATTCCGAACAGCGCCGGCAAGCCTACCGGGCCGACATCACCTACGGGACCAACAACGAGTTCGGCTTCGACTACCTCCGTGACAACATGGTGATAAGCTCCGAGCAGCTGGTGCAGCGGGACCACCATTTTTGCATTGTGGACGAGATCGACTCTATCCTGATTGACGAGGCCCGGACGCCCCTCATCATCTCCGGACCTGTGCCCGAGGATACCCAGTCGGCCAAGTACGAAGAGTTGAAACCCCGGGTGGAATCGCTGGTAAACGCCCAGAAAAAGCTGGTGGCCAGCCTGGTCAAAGAGGCGCAGAAGCTGCTGGACGAGGGCGACGAGGAGGGGGCCGGACTGGCGCTTTTCCGCGCCCAGCGCGGCTTTCCGAAGAACCGGCAGTTCCGCAAGATGATGCAGGTGCCCGCCAACGAGAAGCTGGTGCAGCGCACCGAATCGTTCTACCTGCAGGACAACGCGAGGCGCATGCCCGAGGTCGACGAGGCCCTGTTCTACGCGGTGAATCCCAAGATGAACAGCATCGAAATGACCGAGAAGGGACAGGAGTTCCTGACAAAGGCCGACGAGGACGAGGAGTTTTTCGTCATACCCGACCTGGGGACCGAGACCACCGACATCGAGGAGGAGATTGAGGAGGAGAAACAGCGCAGGATCGAGGAGATTCGCTCAAAGGAGGAGTTCAGCGACGATTATAAGGAGAAGAAGATAGAGGAGATTGAGGAGGAGATGCGGGAGGAGCGGGAGCGGCGCTTCAGCGACCTGCACCGCCTCTTTGCTGAGCGCAGCGACCGCATCCATACCATTAACCAGCTTCTGAAGGCCTACACGCTTTTCGAGCGGGAAGAGGAGTATATCGTCCAGGACGGCAAGGTGCAGATCGTGGACGAGCACACCGGGCGCGTGCTTTCCGGCCGCCGCTACAGCGACGGATTGCACCAGGCGATCGAGGCGAAGGAGGAGGTGGAGGTGGAAGCCGCCACCCAGACCTACGCAACGGTCACGCTCCAGAATTACTTCCGCATGTATCACAAGCTGGCGGGTATGACCGGTACCGCGGCCACCGAGGAGGGCGAGTTCAAAGAGATCTACGACCTGGACGTGGTCATTATCCCGACCAACGAGCCGGTGATCCGCGACGACAAGGAGGACCTGGTATTCCGCACCCGGCGGGAGAAATACAACGCGGTGATTGAGAAGATCCGCGAGTACCACGAACGGGGGCAGCCGGTGCTGGTGGGGACCACATCGGTGGATGTTTCGGAGACCATCAGCCGGATGCTCAAGCGCGAGAACATCCCGCACAACGTCCTCAACGCCAAGCACCACGCCCGGGAGAGCGAAATTGTGGCCATGGCGGGTCAGCAGGGCGCGGTTACGGTGGCCACCAACATGGCGGGACGCGGTACCGACATCAAGCTGGCTCCCGGCGTGCGCGAGAAAGGAGGGCTGGCCATCCTGGGAACCGAGCGCCACGAGTCGCGGCGGATCGACCTTCAGCTCAGGGGACGCTCGGGCCGGCAGGGCGATCCGGGAGAGACACAGTTTTACGTCTCCCTGGAAGACGACCTGATGCAGATGTTCGGATCCGACCGGGTCGCCAACGTCATGGACAAGCTCAATTTCGAGGAGGGCGAGGTGATCACCCACCCGTGGATCACCAAGTCCCTGGAGCGGGCCCAGAAGAAGGTGGAGCAGAACAATTTCAGCATCCGAAAGAAGCAGCTGGAGTACGACGACGTGCTCAACAACCAGCGTGAGGTGATTTATGAGCGCCGCAAGCACGCGCTCTCGGGCGACCAGCTCCGCGGCGATATCTACGATATGCTGCTGGACCTGGTCGAGCGGGTGGTAGAACAGCACTATCCCGAAGGGGAGTTCGAGCAGATGCGGGATACGATCCTGCGTTTCCTGGCCGTCGATATCGAGCTGGACAAGGAGCGGATGAGCAGGCTGGGCGAGGAGGGCCTCATCGACCACATCATTGAGCGCGCCTACGAGGCCTACCGGAAGAAAGAGGAGATGATCGCCGAGCCACTCTACAAGGTGATCAAAAACATCGAGGAGTCGGACGCCGAGAACAAACCCACCAAGGTGCAGGTGATCTTCACCGACGGCATCCGCCGCGTGCGGGTGGTGGTCGACGTGGAACGGGCGCTGGAGAACGAGGGACACGAGGTGGCCCGGGCCCTTGAACGCACCGCCGTACTCTCGACCATCGACGACAAGTGGATGGAGCACCTGCGGGAGCTGGACTCCGTCAAGGAGGGGATCGGCCTGCGGGCGTTCGGGCAGAAGGATCCCCTGCTGGAGTACAAGCGGGAGGCCTTCGAGATGTTCAAGTCGCTGTTGGATGAGATCAACCAGGAGGCCGTATCCCTGATCTGGAAAGCCATTCCCGAGATGCAGGCCGACCAGGAGCGGCTGCAGCAGGCCCGCAAGGAGAAGGCGAAGGTGGATATGGCCCAGGCCAAGACCGAACACTCCGACGCCACCAACATGGGTTTCAAGCAGCCGGCCGAACAGCCGCAGAACGGCAACCGGGGGCAGCGCAGCGACAAGAAGCCCGAGCCGGTGACCGTGGAGGAGGAACCCGGCCGCAACGACTACGTCAAGATCCAGAATATGAGCAGCGGGGAGGTCATCGAAATCAAATGGAAAAAAGCCGAGCGCATGATCGAAGACCAGGGCTGGGTGCTCATTGAAAAATAGCGTGCATGGAAGTCCTAGGCATTGACATCGGGAGTTACGGGATCAAGGGATGCATTGTGGATACCGAAGAGGGAGAAATCCTCTCGGACCGGCACAGCACGCCGCCCCTGCAGGATACCTCCCCGCACAAGCTCCTCTCCCAGCTGCACGACGTTATTCACCAGCATTTCCGGTGGGAGGGGCCCGTGGGATGCGCCTTTCCCGCTCCCCTCAGTGGAGGAATCGTGGTTTCCACCAAGCGGATCGACGACTCCTGGGTGGATGCCGACGCTGAGCAGCTTTTCAGGGAGATCACCGGGAACCGGGTCCACCTGATCAACGACACCGATGCCACCGGCCTGGCGGAGATGCATTTCGGGGCGGGGAAGGGCCGCAGGGGACTGGTGATCGTGCTGACGGTCGGAACCGGCATCGGCTCCTCGCTGTTTATGGACGGCGCCCTGGTGCCCAACACCGAACTGGGCCTGATCGAAATCCGGGGCATCACCGTGGAAGAGCGGGCTTCCAACAGGGCGCGCAAGGAGGAGGGCATTTCCAAGAAGACCTGGGCCAAACGGCTTCAGCTGGTGCTCGAGACCTACGAAAACATCTTTCACCCGGACCTTTTTATTCTCGGGGGACAGCTGAGCAGGAAGGCCGAAAAAACCTTTCCCTACATCAAGATCAACACCTCTTTCCGGGCCGCCGAATTTCAGAACGACGCCAGCATCGTGGGAGCGGCCATGGTGGCCGCTACGCACGGCAAGAAAAGGGACGTCTTCTTCCGTTGAACCGCCGCCGGACTCTGTTTGTGCTCCTATTCGCTACTCGTCAAACGAATCGGGGAGGTCGTTCTCGTAGAGCACCACGTCGCCCTCCTGCGCGAACTCCCGCATCCGCTCGTTGGCGCTTTGAAGGCTGTTCACCACCTGCACCTTCTCCATGTCAAAGCCGCCCGCCCGAAGCCCCTCCCGGATGGGAGCTGTTCGGTTCCGGCCGACCAGCACTACCAGCTCTGGATCGGCCTCCGCGATCTGGCGACCGAACTCCCGGTTTTTTTCCTCCTGCAGCTCACCAAGCTCGATCATTCCGGGGGTAATGATGATGCGGCGCCCGCTCTCGAAATGAGAGAGGATCTCCACGGCGTTCCGCGCCCCCGTGGGGTTGGAGTTGAAAGCGTCGTCTATGACATGAATGTTCCCCTCTTTCTTCAGCTCCAGGCGGTGCTCGACAGGAGCCATCCTGCGGGCGGCCACCGCCATGGTCTTCAGCCGAATGCCCATGTGACGGGCCGCCGCCGCGGCCAGCAGCAGGTTCTGAACGTTGTGCGCACCCAGCAGTCCCATCCGGATCTTCTCGGATTCCTCCCCGGCGCGGAGGATGAAGCGCGTGCCCTGGTGATCGTACCGGATCTCCTCCCCCCGGAGGTCCCCCGCCTCCAGCCCCGCCGTGATCACGGTGATGTCATCCCGAAGGTCCGCCATCTCCGCCACCCTCGGGTCGTCGGCGTTCAGGACGGCGGTTCCGCCGGAACGGAGCCGGCGGACCAGCGTGGATTTGGTGCGGGCGATCGCCTCCCGCGACCCGAAGGTCTGCAGGTGGGCGATCCCCACGTTGGTGACCACGGCGATGTCGGGCTCCGCGATGTCGCAAAGCTCGTCGATGTTGCCCTCGTAGCGGGCTCCCATCTCGAGGATAAGCACCTGGTCGTGCGCCTCCAGCCGGTTGTTGATCACCTTGCAGATGCCCATGGGGGTGTTGTAGCTGGCGGGCGTGGAGCAGACCCGGTAGCGCTCCCCCAGCAGGTCCCGGAGCATGAACTTGGTGCTGGTTTTCCCGTAGCTGCCCGTGATGGCGATGACGGTGAGATCCGTCATGCGCGAAAGTTTCTTCCTGGCCCGGCGGATGTAGTGCCGGTTTATCCGCCGCTCAACCGGCTGCATGATCCGGCCGGCCGCCCAGACCCAGAAGGGAGGCAGGATGTCGGCCAGAACCCAGCCGAAGGCCAGCACGTATATGTCGGCCATCTGAAGGGGCGGGGTCTCCAGGCTTACTCCGGTCAGGGGAACGTAGCCCAGCAGCGAGCCCGTCGTGGCGGCAAACGGTATCAGGAGGGAGAGCAGGAGAAAGGGCACGAGCAGCCGCTTTACCCGGGCGGTGAGCACCAGCGGCTTTTTCCGTTTCTCCCCGGCGTAGTAATCGAAAGGCCAGAACCAGAAAAATCCGTAGACGGAGAGAATAATCACGGCCGCGCTCCCCGTAATAGTGTCCGACAGCAGCCAGAGCATGACCAGGATCAACAGGTTGTAGAGGATATGCCCGGGGGTCAGAACCCGCCGGTTCCAGTGCTCCACCAGCCACTGGCGGTACTCGTTGAACTTGTATCCCGACTGCTGGAAAATGTGCAGGAAAAACTTGCTTCTAAGATAGGTATGACGGGCCATGACCAGAACGAAGGCCACCGTCAGGATGTCGATAAATGTCAGGTACCAGTCCAAGCGCTCACTGTTTGTGGGGAGTGGACGAAGCCGGTCGCCCGGGTCGCTATAATAGATTCATTCCGTTATATTAACAGGCTGTTCATCCGGGGGTAATCCCGGCGGGAGGCATCACCTGTACCGGTGACGCCTGGTCCTGTACCGGGCGGTCCGACGCGGAACGTTAATCCAACAGACCTCAAAATATATGAAATTAATCATCCCGATGGCAGGACGCGGAACCCGTGTGCGCCCCCACTCCCATACCGTTCCCAAGCCCCTGCTGCCCGTGGCCGGCAAGATGATCGTGGAGCGTATCGTGGAAACCTTCGTGAGAACGCTGGACCGGGAGATCGACGAGATCGTATTCATACTGGGGCCCGACTTCGGTAGCGAGATCCGGGAGGCCCTGGAAGCCATGAGCCGCCGCCACGGGGCCGAGGCCCATTTCCAGGTGCAGGAGAGCGCCGAAGGAACCGCCCACGCCGTGCACTGCGCGGGCGGCCATCTGTCGGGAGAGTGCATCATCGTCTTCGCCGATACGCTCTTCGATACCGAGGGGACGGTCTCCCTGGAGGGGGCCGACAGCGTGATCTGGCTGAAGCGGGTGGAAGACCCCTCCCGGTTCGGCGTGGCCGTCTACGAGGGCGACAAGATCACCGACTTCGTGGAGAAGCCCGACGAGCCGGTCTCCGACCAGGCGATCATCGGGGTCTACTATTTCCGCGACGCCGCCAGCCTGAAAGAGGAGATCGAGTACCTGCTGGACAACCAGGTCAGGGGACACGGCGGCGAGTTTCAGCTTACCGACGCCCTGGACCGCATGCTCAAAAGCGGGGCCCTCTTCCGGAAAGCGACTGTCGACGAGTGGCTCGACTGCGGGACGCTGGACGCCTGGCTGGAGACGTCCGGCGTCATCCTGGACAAGGAGGGCCGGGAGTACAGCGAGGAGGAATATACGGAGACCCGCATCATCCCGCCTGTCTACATCGGGGAGAACGTGGAGCTTGAAAACTGCATCATCGGCCCGCGCGCCAGCATTGCCGACGGCTGCAAGCTGCACAAATGCACCGTCACGAACAGCCTGCTGCAGGAGGGAGCGGAACTGGACAACTGCCGCCTGGAGAACTCCACCGTCGGCCGGCATGTGCGCCTGGAGGGCGTAGACCAGGAGGTGCACCTTGGGGACCACTCCCTGGTGGGCACGGAGCCCTGATCGCCTAAATAAAATCTCTCAGCGGCCGGTCCTGCTCGGCGTCCGCCAGCGTCTTGTGCATCTCTTCGTGCTGGCCGGCCGGTTCCAGGTGAATGGTGACGATGACATCTCCCTGGAGGGCGTTGATGAGCCGTTTCTCCAGGCGGGTGGCGTCCTCATGCGCTTTCTCAAGGTCCACTCCCGATTCGAACACCGCGTGCAGCTCGATCCATGTGGTCTGGCCGGTGGTACGGTGGCGCAGGTTGTGCACCCCGGTCATCTCCCCCGGCAGATCCTCGGAAATAATCTCCCGGATGATGCGGTCGGCCTCCGGGTTCCGGGCGTCCATCAGTCCGTCGACCGAGTAGCGCAGCAGTTTGAATCCCTCGTACAGGATGTAGATGCCCAGGGCGCCCCCCACGAGGGAGTCCAGCACCTGCCAGCCGGTGAATCGGATGATGACCAGGGTGAAGACGGCGCCGGCGCTGGTCCAGACGTCGGTGAGGGTATGCGTGGCGTTGCTCACCACCATCATGTTGTTGTCCTCCCGCCCCACCTTCAGCAGGTAGCGTCCCAGGAGGTAGTTGACCGCTCCCGCCCCCACCAGGAAACCGATGCCCAGATCGATGTTCTGCACCGTATGGCCCAGCAGGTAGTGGCTGATGGACTGGTAGATGATGGTGAACCCGGCCAGGCTGACCACGATGCCCTCCACCCCGACCGAGAGGAACTCCACCCGCTCGTGGCCGTAGAGATGGTCCTCGTCGGCCGGTTTGGAGCTGAGCAGGAATCCGTAGTAGACGAAGGCCACGGCCAGGATGTGAACGACCGACTCGGCGGCGTCTGAGAGGGCGGTGGTCGAATCGGTTACGTAGAACCCGGCTGCCTTGGCCGCCAGGGAGAGGAGGGAGACCAAAAGGCTGATCCGAAGGGCCGTTTTGGAACGGGATTGAGTCAAATTTTCACTGTTATATTAGGACCCGAAAGATGGAGGAAAGAATACCTGAAAGCAAGCCCATTACTTCTTATTTTGACGCTCATTTTACGCGACCGAACGAAAGCGGCGAGGTGCGGTGAAGGATCTTAATCCCGAACATAAAAGGATATTTGAGGTAATCTCCGATGCGGGAGAGAAGCTCGGGCAGCCCGTCTACGTCATCGGCGGGTATGTGAGGGACTACTATCTTGACCGGCTGGAGGAGAGCGATGCGACCGACATCGATTTCGTGACCGTGGGGTCGGGGATCGAACTGGCCCGGGAAGTGGCGGAGCAGCTGGAGACCGACCGGGTTAACGTCTTCAAGCGGTTCGGCACCGCCCAGGTGAAAAGCGGGGAGCTGGACCTGGAGTTCGTGGGAGCGCGGAAGGAGAGCTACCGGAGCGACTCCCGGAAGCCGGTGGTGGAGGACGGTACGCTGGAAGACGACCAGCTGCGCCGCGATTTCACCATCAACGCCCTCTCCTGGTCGCTGAACAGGGAGAATTTCGGGGATCTGGTGGATCCCTTCGGGGGCATACAGGACCTGAAAAAGCAGCTGATCCGCACGCCGGTGGATCCGGTGGAGACCTTCGACGACGATCCCCTCCGCATGATGCGCGCGGTCCGTTTCGCCGCCCAGCTCCGGTTCGAGATTGAGGAGCAGACCTTTCGGGCCATGGAGAAGATGGCCCCGCGCATAGAAATCGTCTCCAAGGAGCGCATCGCGGAGGAACTGAACAAAATCGTCATGGCGCCGGTACCCTCCCGGGGTTTCGCCCTGCTCTTCCGGTCGGGCCTGCTGCACCATTTCTTCCCGGAACTGGTGAAGCTCCACGGCGTGGAGGAGGTCCGTGGGGTGCGCCACAAGGACAACTTCTGGCATACGCTGAAGGTACTGGACAACACCGCGGAGGCCAGCGACAACCTCTGGCTGCGGTGGGCAGCCATCATGCACGATATCGCCAAGCCGGCCACCCAGAAATTCGTGCCGGGCACGGGATGGACCTTCCACGGGCACGACGCCCTGGGCGCCAAATGGGTGAAACCCATCTTCCGCCGCCTGGGCCTGCCGCTGGACGAGCGCATGCGCTACGTACGCAAAATGGTTCGGCTTCACCTGCGCCCCATCGCCCTGGTCTCGGACGAGGTGACCGACAGCGCGGTCCGACGCCTGATTTACGAGGCGGGAGACGACATAGACGACCTGATGACCCTCTGCCGGGCGGATATCACCTCGAAAAACGAGCGGAAAGTGGAGCAGTACAACCGGAATTTCGATTACGTGGAGCGGAAGATCGAGGAGGTGGAGAAAAAAGACCGCCTGCGCAAATGGACGAATCCCGTCAGCGGGGATGAGATCATGGAGGCCCTCGACCTGGAACCCGGTCCGGTGATCGGTGAGATCAAGGACGATATCCGGGAGGCCATCCTGGATGGGGAGATTCCCAACGAGCACGACGCCGCATTCGAGTACATGATGAAGATAAAAGACCGATACCTGAATGAGTGAATCCTGGCTGGCCTATTCCCACGCTAAAATCAACCTGGGGCTTCAGGTGCTGGAGCGCCTGCCGGCGGGGTACCACCGTATCGAGACCGGAATCTGTTTCCTGGAGTGGAAAGACCGCTTCGAAGTGCAGCAGGCGGGAAGCTACGAGCTGGAGATCGACAGCGAGCATGAGCAGGATATTCCGACCGGCGAGCGCAACCTGATCACCCGGGCGGTAAAAAAACTCGAGCGCTACGTGGGACTGAAGAGCCATTACCATTTTCGGGTGACGAAAAATATCCCGGCGGGCGCCGGCCTGGGCGGGGGGAGCAGCAACGCCGCCCTCACCCTCCGCATGCTGAACAAGATCGAGGAGATGGGACTGAGCGAGGATGAGCTGGTGGACATGGGGAGGGACCTGGGGGCCGACGTCCCCCTCTTCATACGTGGCAAGACGGGCATCGCATCGGGGATCGGCCACGATATCGAGGAACTCTCCCTGCAGCCGGACCTCTGGATCGTGACCTGTTTTCCTAATCAGCCCAGCGGCACCCGGGAGGCGTACGAGCGGTGCCGGCCCGATCCCGATCCCGATTTTCCCCTCCGGCGCGTGCTGACCGAAGAGGAACCGGAGGAGTGGCGGTATATCCTCCACAACGACCTGGAGCCGGCCGTCTTTCCGCGCATCAACGTCGCGGGCAACCTGAAGGACCAGTTCTACGAGTTCGGGTCGGTCTACGCCTCAATGAGCGGGAGCGGGTCGGCGGTATACGGGCTGTTCGAGCAGGATTTCGTGGCGATAAACGCCTACGAGGGCCTCCTGGAACTGGACTATCCGGCCAACCTCACCCGCCCCGGATTTTCGCCCGACAGGGGTATCTACCGAAAGGAGTAAGAGCGGGCGTGAACCGGTAAAATTAGGAATTGGGAACGGGCTTTGGTTATTTGGATACAACGGGATTCCACAGGAGATAACAAAGGAGCAGACAGGCGATGAGCAGCCGGCGAAACGGTGACCTGCGAACGGGCATGGACAAGAATGCCTTCCGGGAGGATATCAAACAGCATCTCTACTACACGCTGGCAAAAGACCGGTACTCCTCCACCGAATGGGATCTCTACCAGAGCGTGGTGCTGAGCGTCATGGACCGTCTCCACGCCCGGTGGATCACCACCCAGCAGGAGTACTACGAAAAAGACTCCAAGCGGGTCTATTACCTCTCCATGGAGTACCTGATCGGGCGGCTGCTGGACAACATGCTGATCAACCTGGGGATCCAGGATGTGGCCGCGGAAGCGTTCGAGGAACTGGGACTGGATTACGAGGCCATCCGCGAGGCGGAAGTGGACGCCGGACTGGGAAACGGGGGACTGGGCCGGCTGGCCGCCTGCTACCTGGATTCCATGGCCACTCTCGGCATTCCCGCCATCGGCTACGGCATCCGATACGACTACGGCATTTTCGACCAGGAGATCCGCGACGGCTACCAGGTGGAGCAGCCCGACCTCTGGCTGCAGTACGGCTATCCCTGGGGGGTGGTGAGACCCAAGATCCAGTACCCCATTCCCTTCTACGGGGAGACGGTCTCCTACGAGGACGAGGACGGAAAGCTGCGATACGACTGGGTCAACACCCACCCCGTGATCGCCCTGGCCTACGATACGCCCATCCCGGGCTACGGTAACGACAAGGCCAATCACCTGCGGCTCTGGAAGGCGGTTTCGGCCCATTCGCTGGACCTGGAACGGTTCAACGAGGGGGATTACGTGGACGCCATCCGCAAGAACCTGATGGAGGAGAACATCTCCCGGGTGCTCTATCCCAACGACAAGGTGATGGCGGGCCAGGAGCTGCGGCTCAAGCAGGAGTACTTCCTGGTGGCCTCCTCGCTCAGGGACGCCCTCCGGCGTTTCAAGAAGCAGTTTGACGACCTGCGGCGCATCCCGGAAAAGATCGCCGTCCAGTGCAACGACACCCATCCCCTCCTGGCCATACCGGAACTGATGCGCCTGCTGATGGACAAGGAGAAACTGGACTGGTCGACCGCCTGGGAGATCGTCTCCGGCACCGTCCACTACACCAACCACACCCTGCTTCCCGAAGCGCTGGAGAAGTGGTCGATGTCGCTGATGAGCACCCTTCTCCCGCGGCACGCGCAGATTATTCGCGAGATCGACCGGCGTTTCATAAACTCCCTCGATGTAAGGGGCAGGGAGGACGAGGAGCGGAAGGAACGGATGCGGATCGTCACCCAGGAGATGAACAGCACCATTCGCATGGGCAACCTGGGAGTGATCGGCTCCCGGCGGGTCAACGGGGTCTCCCAGGTGCACGGGAAACTGATGAAGGAGACCACCTTCCGGGATTTCCACGAGGAGTATCCCGAAAAGTTTACCGCCATTACCAACGGCATCACCCCGCGGCGCTGGCTGCGTCAGTGCAACCCGGAGCTCTCGGAGCTGATCAGCGGGGAGATCGGCGACGGCTGGGTGCGGGACCTGGACCGGCTGCAGGAGCTGGAGCCGCTGGCGGGCGACGTCGGATTCCTGGAGGCGTTCGAGGAGGTGAAGCAGGCCAAGAAGGAGCAGCTTGCCGGGCACATCCGGGAGGAGCTGGATCTGCAGGTATCTCCCGACGCCCTCTTTGATATCCAGGTAAAGCGGATCCACGAGTACAAGCGGCAGCTGCTGGCGGCCTTGCACGCCGCGGCCCTCTACAACGAAATCAAGGAGGATCCAGGCTGCGACCGGCTGCCCCGCGTGCTGCTTTTCGCCGGCAAGGCGGCGCCGGGCTACGCCATGGCCAAGCTGCACGTGAAGCTGATCACCAGCATCGCCTCCACCATCAACGCGGATCCCGATATGGAGGGGCGGCTGCAGTGTGTCTTTCTGCCCAACTACAGCGTCTCGCTGGCCGAGCGGATGATCCCGGCCGCCAACCTATCCGAGCAGATCTCCACGGCCGGCATGGAGGCATCTGGAACCGGCAACATGAAGTTCGCCCTGAACGGGGCGCTGACGGTGGGCACTTGGGACGGGGCCAACATCGAGATCGCCGAGCGCGTGGGGGAGGAGAACATCTTTATCTTCGGCCACAGCGTGGAGGAGGTGGAGGAACTGCGGGGCGGTTCCTACCGCCCGGCGGAGAAGCTGGAGGAGCTGCCCCGCCTGCGCCGGGTGCTGGACCAGCTTCGGGAGGGATTCTTCTGCCCGGAAGAGCCGGACCTGTTTCAGCCGGTGCTCAACAGCCTGCTCAGCCAGGGCGACTATTTCATGGTGCTGGCCGATTTTGAGTCGTACTGGCGGAAACAGCTGGAGATAGAGGAGGCCTACCGGGACCGGCAGGACTGGAACCGCCGCGCGGTGAAGAACGTGGCCAGCATGGGCTACTTTTCGTCAGACCGCTCGATCCGCGAATACGCCGAAAAGATCTGGCAGGTGCCGGTGGACGGATAGGTCAGAGCAGCTCCTCCATCAACTCGCGGGTCATCTTGATCTCATCCTCGTTGACCGTATGGCCCATGTTGGGGTAGATGATCTTGGTCACCTCTCCGCCCAGCTGCTTCATCACCTCCGCCGTGGTATCGACCCGCTCCTCGGGGATATGGGGGTCGTTGCTGCTGCAGCCCAGGAAGACGGGCGTTCCCTCCAGGTCGCCCGAATAGTTTTCTGAGTCTACCGAGGGACCTATAAGTCCCCCGCTGTATCCGACGATTGCCCCGAAACGGCGGGGATGGCGCGCGGCGTACTCGGTGGCCAGGCAGGCGCCCTGCGAGAAGCCCAGCAGGACCGTCTTCTCCGCCGGAATGCCCTCCTCTTTCAGCCGGCCCAGCAAGTCGTGTATCTTCTGGAGACCGCTGTCGAGTCCCGGCTGGTTCTTCTCTTTCTCTTCCAGGAAGGAGTAGGGGTACCAGGTATGGCCGGAAGCCTGCGGGGCCAGGTAGCGAAACTGTGGCATGTCGAATTCGCGGGCCAGTCCCATCATCCCGGCCGCGGTGGCGCCCCGGCCGTGGACCAGGATCATGGCGGCTTCGGCCTCCTCCGGCGGAGCGCCTGCCTTCTCAACGGCGCCGTTCTGATGGGGTCCCGAAAAGGGGTTGTCGTAATCGGCTCGAAACAGGGTCATGGCAGCTCCTCCAGGGATTTTTCAATGCGCGTTCTCTCCTCCTCCAGCCACGGCGGCAGCCGGAGGCCGTTTCCCAGCTCCGCCGCCTCTTCGTCAACCGTAAAACCGGGACCGTCGGTGGCGATTTCAAAAAGCACACCGCCCGGTTCGTGGAAATAGACCGAGCGGAAGTAGCGGCGATCCTTGCGGTCGGTAAGGTGATAGCCCAGATCGGCCAGCCGGCGAACCAGCTTGTCCTGCTCCTCTTCGTCTTCCGCCCGGAAGGCGACGTGGTGCACGGTTCCCCGGCCGGGCCTGCCCTCGAGGGGCGCCTGATCGATAATTTCAACGGCCGCACCTGCGCCGCTCCTCGCGGTATAGAGCGTCCGCTCCTCCTCCCGGCCGGATTTTTCGAAACCCAGCAGGTCGGTGAGCAGGCGGGCGGTGGGGGCGGCCGATTCCTCCGCGAGGGTGACCCCGCGGATGTAGCGGATGGCGTGTTCGGCGGGGATGCGGCGTGTTTCCCAGCCTTTCGTCTCCCCCGCCGGGGGATCGGCCACCAGTTCCAGGTGAAGTCCGTCGGGATCCTGTAGCCCGAGCACCTGCCGCCCGAAACGTTCGAAGGGTTCCATGTAATCGACGTCGTTCTCCGCCAGGTACTCCGCCCAGAAGTCCAGGGAGCCTTCGGGTACGGCAAGGGCGACCGCCACGGCCTGCCCGCAGTCCGGCTCCCCCCGCTCCAGGCGGGACCAGGGGAAAAAGGTAATCACGCTGCCCGGCCGCCCCGTTTCGTCCCCGTAATAGAGATGATAGATGGAGGGATCGTCGTAGTTGACCGTTTTTTTGACCAGTCTCATGCCCAGCAGGTGGCTGTAGAAACGGTAGTTCTCCTGCGGATCTCCCGCGACGGCCGTTATGTGATGTATGCCCCTGCTCAAACCGTTTATGATTGTCCGTAAACAGGAACGACGCCCCCGCGGGTGACCCGGTTGTGCGGCGAGACGAGGTAACGAATCTGCGAGGCGATCTCCTCCGGTTTGGGCCAGCGCCCGTGATCGGCGTCCGGCATGGCCTGGCGGTTCGCTTCGGTATCAATGATGGAGGGAGCCACGGCATTTACCAGGATCTCCTCCTCCGCCAGTTCCTCGCCCAGCGCGCCGGTGAGCGCGGCCACCCCCGCCTTCGCCGCTGTATAGGCCGACATTCCCGCTCCCTGGCGGGGTTCCAGGGCGGGACGGGAGGCGACATTGACCAGGCGACCCCCCTTTCCGGCCTGTCGGATATGCCGCACGGCGGCGCGGCAGCAGTTGTAGCAGGTGAGGGTGTTCATGGTCCACTGCCGGGTGAACTCCCCGGCCGGGGTGTCGGAGATCTTTCCCATGCCGAATCCTCCCGCGATGTGCACCGATCCCCATAGCGGCCCCATCTCGTCGACCGCCCGGGAGTAGAAGTGGCCGGCCTGTTTCTCCTCGGCCAGATCGATATCGGCCCGGATAAAAAGCCGTTCGCCCGACTCGAAAGGGGCCTCTTCCATCTCTTCCTGGCTGTAGCAGGGTACGCTGCACCGCGCGCCCTCATCCAGAAGCATCCGGGTCACCGCGGTGCCGAGGCTGCCCGCTCCCCCCGTAACGATAATGTGAAGACCGTCAAGATCCGGTTCCATAAATCCTCTATTTTCGTTTGAATGGATCTGTAAATGTACAATACCCAAACGATTCCCTCCGTTCCACGGCGTCGGATAAATGCTTTTTTTATGGTTGCCCCGCGAGTGTTAATTTAGGCTGTCGAATGCGGAAACCCCTCGTATCATGAATATCTTTTCCATCGTCATTCTGGCCGCCCTCGCGGTCGATTTCCTGCTGAACCTGGCGGCCGACCTGCTGAACCTCCGGGCGCTCGGGGAGGAGCTTCCGGAGGAGTTCGAGGACGTGTACGACCGCGAGACCTACGCCCGCTCCCAGGAGTACACCCGGGCGAGGACCCGTTTCGGGCTGCTCACCTCCGCCTTCAACCTGGCCCTGCTGCTGGCGTTCTGGTTTCTGGGGGGATTCAACTGGCTGGACGGGGTGGTGAGGAGCTGGGAATGGGGCGTCGTCGGCACGGGTCTGGCCTATATCGGGATCCTGGTGTTTTTCAAAAGTGTGCTCTCCCTCCCCTTTCGCGTCTATTCCACTTTCGTGATCGAGGAGCGTTTCGGATTCAATAAGACGACCCCGAAAACCTTCGTCCTGGACATGCTGAAGGGACTGGGGCTGGCCGTGGCGCTCGGGGGACCGCTGCTGGCGGGAATTATCGCCTTCTTTACTTGGGGCGGGCCCTACGCATGGCTGTACGCGTGGGGCGCGGTTACGCTGTTTACGCTCTTCGTGCAGTTTATCGCGCCACGCTGGATCATGCCGCTGTTTAACGAATTCGAACCGCTGGAGGAGGGAGAGCTGCGCAGCATGATAAGGGAATACGCCGAGAGGGTGCGCTTCTCCCTGGAGGGGGTTTACGTGATGGACGGCTCCCGGCGATCCAGCAAGTCCAATGCCTTCTTTACCGGTTTCGGAAAGAACAAAAGGATCGCGCTGTACGACACTCTTATCGAGAAACACAGCGAGGAGGAGCTGGTGGCGGTGCTGGCCCACGAGATTGGCCACTACAAGAAGAAGCACATTCTGAAAAACATTCTGGCGAGCGTGGCGCAGGCGGGCGTGATGTTCTGGCTGCTCTCGGTTTTCCTGGAATCGCCGGGCCTCTACGAAGCCTTTTACATGGATCAGATGTCGGTCTACGCCGGACTGGTGTTTTTCGGGCTGCTCTACGCTCCGCTGGACATGCTGCTCTCCATCCTGATGCAGATGATCTCCCGCCGCTACGAGTACGAGGCGGACTCCTTCGCGGCGGAGACCTACCGGCCGGGCCCCATGGTTCGGGCCCTGAAGAAGCTGTCGGCCGACAACCTCTCCAACCTGACCCCGCATCCCTTTTACGTCTTTTTGAACTATTCGCACCCGCCGGTGCTGGAGCGAATACGCGCGCTGCGCTCGGCCGGCTGAGGCGGTACTCCGCCGCGCCGTTCTTTTTTCACCTCAAAAGCAGACTCTTATGCAAATTGAAACAAGGGCCATTCACGCGGGAAATAGAGAGACGAAACCCGGAGACGACATCGTTCCCCCTCTTCACCGGAGCACGATTTACGAGCTGGACCCGCAGGGATATTCCGAGGGTGATCCCAACTACACCCGGTACGGCAACCCCAATCGCGATCAGCTGGAGCGGGTGCTGGCCGATCTGGAGGGCGGCGGTGAATGCGCTGCCTTCTCTTCGGGCGTGGCGGCGGCCACCGCCGTCTTCCAGTCCCTCGATCCCGGCGATCACGTTCTGATGCCCGATGACGTCTATTCGGGCAACCGTCGCCTGGTCAAAGAGTTGATGGCCAGGTGGGGCATGGAAGCCGATTTTATCCCGATGTCGGGTACCGGCCGCGTCGAGGAGGCGATCACCCCGAAAACCCGCCTCATCTGGGTGGAGACCCCCTCCAATCCCATGCTGAACATTACCGATATCCGGGGCGTATGCGATATTGCCGCTGGCCGGGATATCGCCGTCCTGGTGGACAATACGTTCCTGACGCCCGTCAACCAGCTCCCCCTGGAACTGGGGGCCGACCTGGCGCTGCACTCCACCACCAAGTTTCTCGGGGGACACAGCGACCTGCAGGGAGGGGCGGTAGTCGCCCGTACCGGCAGCGAACAGGGGGAAAAGCTCATGGAACGTGTCCGCGACATCCAGGCCACGGCGGGGGCGGTGCCCTCTCCGGCCGACTGCTGGCTGCTGCGGCGCAGCATACAGACCCTTCCCTGGCGGATGCGCGCCCACAACGAGAACGGCCGGACCCTGGCGCAATACCTTCATGATCATCCGAACGTACGGGAAGTCTACTACCCCGGGCTTTCCACCCATTCCGGCCACGATCTCGCCCGCCGGCAGATGTCCGGTTACGGGGGGATGATCTCCTTCCTGGTGGAGGGGAGCGCGGACGAAGCTATCGAGACGGTGGCCGGATCGCGGCTGATCCGGCGGGCTACCAGCCTGGGGGGCGTCGAGAGTACCTGGGAGCATCGCCGGAGCAGCGAGGGAGAGGATTCCACCACCCCGGAAAATCTTATCCGGATCAGCGTGGGACTGGAGCACGGGGACGATTTGAAAGCGGATCTGGAACGGGCCCTCGGCTGAGGTTTGTCCCCCTTTCCCGGCCGTCGGGACCGCAGGGGCTATTTTGATCTCATTTCATTTATTTAGATCTTTGAAGCCTGTAAAAGCCGATTTTTTTGGATGCAAATTCGTACCTTTTGTATCCGTAACACTAATTTTTTAAGCGGACAGAGCGATGGCCAGAGTAGAAGTGGAAATGCCCCAGATGGGGGAGTCAGTCATGGAGGGAACCGTCATCGAGTGGACCAAGCAGGTCGGTGACGAGGTGGAAGAGGACGAAACCCTCCTGGAGATCGCCACCGACAAGGTAGATACCGAAGTCCCCTCCCCGCAGTCGGGCACGCTGATTGAGATCCTGGCCGAGGAGGGCGACACCATCGAGGTGGGACAGGTCATCGCCGTTATCGAGACGGATCAGGACGCCGCCGCCGATGCCGCGGCGGAACCACAGGAGACGCCGGAAGAGGAGCCCGAAGAGGCTCCCGAGCCTGCCTCTGCCGAAGAGTCTGAGAAAGAGGAGGAGACGGAGAAAGAGAAGGAGCCTGCGCCTGCCGCTGCGGACGGCGAGGGGGAGCGCGTCGAGGTTAAGATGCCGAAGATGGGCGAGTCGGTGATGGAGGGGACGGTCATCGGCTGGAGCAAGCAGGTAGGCGACGAGGTGGAAGAGGATGAAACCCTCCTGGAGATCTCCACCGACAAGGTAGATACCGAAGTGCCCTCCCCGCAGTCCGGCACGCTGGTTGAAATTCTCGTGGAGGAGGGGGATACCATCGAGGTGGGCCAGACCATCGCGGTCATTGCCACCGGAAAGGCGGCATCCGCGGGAGCGGAGAAATCCAAGCCGGATGCCGGAGACGGCGCCGCCCAGGCGCAGGAGAAGTCCGATACCGGGACGCCCCCGCGAACCGGGGAAACCGAAACGACCACGGCGGCCCCTCCCGCCGGGGGGAACGGCGCGCCGTCCTCGGGAGGTACGGAGCCGCAGCGTATCGGAAGCGACGGCCGGTTCTACTCGCCGCTGGTACGATCCATCGCCCGTGAAGAAAATATCTCCCAGGAGGAGCTGGAGCGTATCGAGGGTTCCGGCAAGGGCGGCCGGGTCGCAAAACAGGATGTGATGCGGTACCTGGAAGAGCGCGAGGCCGGCCGGATAGAGGCTCCCTCGGAACAGCCCGCCGCAAAACAGGCGCAGGCGGAACAGGCGGCCAAAGGTTCCATCTCCGCCGGGGAGCTCAGCGTCGAGCGCCCCACCGAGAATGTGGAAGTGATCAAGATGGACCGTATGCGGAAGATGATCGCCGAGCATATGGTCCGCTCCAAGCAGACCTCCGCCCACGTCACTACCTTCTCCGAAGTGGATGTGACGAAGATGGTGCGCTGGCGGGAAGCCAACAAGGAGACCTTTGCCGAAAGGACCGGCGTCAAGCTGACCTATACGCCTCTTTTCATTGAAAAAATTATACAGGCTATCCGTGAGTTCCCGCTCATCAACTCCTCGGTGGATACCGAAAACGAGGAGATCATCGTGAAGCGGGACATCAACTTCGGGTTGGCGGTCGCCCTCGGATCGGGCGGCGAAGGAGGCCTGATCGTGCCGGTGATCAAGAAGGCCCAGGAGAAGAACCTGGTAGGCCTGGCCGAGGAGGTGAGCCTCCTTGCGCAGAAGGCGCGAAGCAAGAACCTGAATCCCGACGACCTGGTGGGAGGCACCATTACCCTTACCAATTACGGGAGCGTGGGCAACCTGATGGGAACGCCCATCATCAACCAGCCCCAGGTCGCCATCATGGGTACGGGCGTTATCGAAAAACGGCCCGTTGTGATGGAAACCGACGCGGGCGATGTCATCGCCATCCGGCACATGATGTACCTCTCCATGAGCTACGACCACCGGATTATCGACGGCGCGCACGGCGGCGCCTTTCTCAACCGTGTTAAGGAGCTGCTCGAGGGATTCGACCCGGACCGCGCGGTATGACCGTGCCGGCGGTTCCGGAGAGAGTCGCCTGATCGATATGCGCGCGTTCCACCAAATTTTCCTTCTTACCGTGAGACGGCATGATCCTTTGTGCCGCTTTTTTTATGCCACGTCATGGAACTTCACCAAACCATAGAAGAGATTCGAGAGCAGGTTTCCCGGTACCGGGACAAGGGGCTCCGGGTGGGATTCGTCCCCACCATGGGGGCCCTGCACGAGGGACACCTCTCCCTGTTCCGCCTGGCGGCGGAGAAGACCGACCGTGTGGTTGCCTCGGTCTATGTAAACCCGGAGCAGTTTGCCCCCGGCGAGGATTACGAGACCTACCCGAGGGACCTGGAAGGGGATATGGAGAAGGCCGCCGAGAACGGCGTGGATACCGTTTTCGCGCCGGACGACGAAGTGATGTACGGCGATCGGAATTACCTCAGCATCGAGATCGAGGAGCTGAACCGCTACATGGACGGCGGCTCCCGTCCCGGCTTTTTCGAAGGCATCCTGCTGGTGGTCAACAAGCTGTTCAATATCGTGCAGCCTGACCTGGCGGTGTTCGGGCAGAAGGACCTCCAGCAGTTCCGGATACTCCAGCAGATGGTCCGCGAGTTCAACCATCCGGTGGAGCTGGTCATGGGGCCCATCATCCGGGCCGGCGACGGACTGGCGCTCAGCAGCCGGAATGCCTACCTGGACGACCGCCAGCGGGCGCTCGCCCCCTCCCTGTACCGCTCCCTGACGTATATCGCCGGACAGATAAGGGATGGCGTGAGGAAACCCCGCCTGCTGATCGAGCACCAGAAATCGGAACTGGAGGCGAAAGGGTTTGAAATTGATTATCTTAACCTGTTTGATTTTGCGAAGATGCGACCCGTGGAGGAGGCGGAAAGAGGCCAGAAATACATCCTGGCCGGCGCCGTTTACCTGGGGGAGACCCGTTTGATCGACAACATGATTCTGGAAATTGATTCCTGATGCCGTATGAAACTTTCCATGTTTAAATCCAAGCTGCACCAGCTCAGGGTGACCGAGGCCAATCTCCACTACGAGGGAAGCATCACCCTCGACAGCGAGTTGCTGGAGGAGGCCGGAATTCTCCCCTACGAAAAGGTGCAGGTGCTGAACATCACCAACGGTTCCCGACTGGAGACCTACACCATTCCGGGCGAAGCCGGCTCCCGGGTCTGCTGCCTGAACGGTGCGGCGGCGCGCCTGACCCAGGTGGGAGACCGCATTATCGTGATCGCCTACGCGGAGATGACGCCGGAGGAAGCGCGGCAGCACAAGCCGCGGGTCGTGGTGGTCGACGAGAACAACGATCCGAAGCGGGTGGTTGACGAGAGCGAATACGCCACGAAATACGATCTGGAGACCGGCCTGGTGGATAATTCGATGCTGGGAGAAACCGATGTTTAAGAGCAGGTAATTTCTGTAATTATTTGTTAGGCTGGCATCTCGCTACGCAAAATGTTACAGCAATTGTAAAACTTTATAAGACAGCGTATCGTCGCGAAACAGAGAGCTTTACCTTACGTTTAGTTGCTACCCGGTACTGTTACGGAGACAATATAAAATTATCTTGATAGTTAAGCTTATAGTTTAACGTCTCAAAAAAGTTCTGTCGTTATGTCGAAAAAATACATCATACCCGGCGCGCTGGTTGCGTTGATTCTGGTAGCCTGGCTGGCTTTCGGGTCCGACTCTTCGGAAGAGAATACCATTTACGCCACTCCTCAGACCGGTCAGTTTGAAGTGACCATCTCCACGACCGGTGAGCTGCAGGCCAAAAATTCCACGAGCATCCGCGGCCCGGAGGGAATGAGGGAGTACCGCATCTACAATGTCACCATACAGGATATTGTTCCCGAGGGTACGGTGGTTGAGCAGGGAGATTACGTGGCCGAACTTGACCGCTCGCAGGCCATGACCACCCTGCAGGATGCGGAATTGTCGCTGGAGGAGGAGCTGGCTGCCCTGGAAATCGCGCAGCTCGACAGCTCCCGCACCCTCTCCGACGCCCGCGATAATATTACGGATTTGGAGTACCAGCTGGAGGAAGCCCAGATTGCCCTGGAACAGTCGAAGTATGAGTCTCCCGCCGTGCAGCGCGAGGCGGAGATCAACCTGGACCGGGCCAAGCGTAACCTGGCGCAGGCGCAGCGGAATTTTGAACTCACGAAGAAGCAGGCCGAGGCCGAAATCAAGGAGATCCAGGCCGACGTCCAGGAGGAGCGGCAGGACGTCCAGCGCATCAAGGAGATCATGGACAACTTCACCATCTACGCCCCGGAGAACGGAATGGTGATCTACCGCCGGAACCGGGACGGCAGCAAGGTCCGCGAGGGCAGCGAATTGAGCGGCTGGGATCCCGTGGTGGCCGAGTTGCCGGACTTCAGCCAGATGGAGTCTATTACGTATGTCAACGAAGTGGATATACAGAACGTCCGGCCCGGACAGCAGGTGGAGATCGGCCTGGACGCCATGCCGGAGAAGAGCCTGACCGGGGAGGTCAGCAGCGTGGCCAACATCGGCGAGCAGCGGCCCAACTCCAACTCGAAGGTATTCCAGGTGGTTATTGATATCCACCAGTCCGACTCCACGCTGCGTCCGGCGATGACCACCAGCAACCGGATACGGGTCAGTTCCGTAGACAGCGCGCTGTATGTGCCCCTCGAGACGGTCCATACCGACGACACCCTCAATTACGTCTACAAGCGGAACGGACTTGAGACGGTCCGGCAGCAGGTGATCATGGGAATGATGAACGAGAACAATGTGGTAATTCACGCCGGCGTACAGCCCGACGACCGTCTCTATCTCTCCACCCCCGACGACACAGCCGGCATTCCCACCGAGCGGCTTCCCGACGACGTGCTGGAGGAGTACCGCGAGCAGATGGAAGAACAGGAGACGCTGGAGCCGCCCGTACAGGAGCAGGAACTCACGGGCGATCTGGATCAGATGCTCCAGCAGATGCCGGCCCAGATGAGGGACCGCATGGAGCAGATGCTGGAGAGCGGGCAGATCGATACCGCCGCCATACTGGACCGCATGAAACAGATGCAGCAGGGTGACATGCCGCAGATGCAACGCGGAAGTCAGCCGCCGGGAGGCGACGGTGACGGTCCCCCCTCCGGCGGAGGCAACCGGGACGGCGGAAACCGGTAGCACACTCCTCTCCACTACACATTTCAACCTGAAGAGAGACCACGTTGTTACAGAAGATACTTTACAACTTTGACATTGCTCTGGATGCCATTCGCCAGAATACCATGCGGAGCTTCCTGACCTCCCTGGGCATTATTTTCGGGGTGGCCTCCGTAATCGCCATGCTGGCCATCGGGCGGGGTGCGCAGGAAGAGGTGCTGCAGCAGATGCAGCTGCTGGGTACCGACAACGTGATCATCGAGACGGTCATGGAGCAGACCGAGGGAGAAGTGGAGGACGGAAGTACATCATCTGGCGAAAGCCAGCGGCGGTTTTCGCCGGGGCTGACTCTGGAGGATATGGAGAGTATCCAGAACGAAATTCCCCAGGTAAGCAACGTCACTCCCGAGATTATCTACGATACCTACTTTGTGCGTAACGGCCGCATGCGCACCGGCAAGCTGGTAGGGGTCAATAACCAGTATTTTGATATTAACAATTTTGAATTTGAGGAGGGCCGGCCGTTTACCGATCTGCAGATGCGCGAATCGGAGCCGGTCTGTGTCATCGGGTCCGACGTAAAGACCCGCTTTTTCGCCGGACAGGATCCCATCGGGAAGCAGATCAAGACCGGGGGACTCTGGATGACGGTTGTGGGAGTACTCGAGGAGCGGGAGATGAGCACGGAGAATATCGAGAACCTGGGCATCCGGAACTACAACCTGGACATCTACGCTCCGGCCACCTCCGTGCTGCTTCGGTACGGTAACAGGGCGGTGGTTACCCAGCAGGATATACAGGACGGGCAGTCGGAAGAGAACGGCGGCGGTCAGGTGGTTCAATTCGGCGGCGGCGGCAGCATTATGATTTCCGGCGGCGGCAACGTGGAATCGAGTTCTTCTTCCGACGACGAAATGAGCAACTATCACCAGCTTGACAAGCTTATCGTACAGGTAACGGATAACGCCTACAGCGTTCCCATCGCGGATATTCTACGGCGTATGCTGCAGCGGCGCCACAACGGGATCATCGACTTTGAGGTGATTGTCCCCGAGCTGCTGCTCCAGCAGGAACGGCGGACCCAGGAGATTTTCAATATCGTACTCTCCTCCATCGCGTCCATTGCCCTGATCGTGGGCGGTATCGGCATCATGAACATCATGCTGGCGTCGGTGGTGGAACGTTACCGGGAGATCGGCGTTCGACGTGCGGTGGGAGCCCATAAAAAGGACATACAGCTCCAGTTCCTGACCGAGGCCCTCACCATCAGCATCAGCGGCGGCATGGTGGGTATTTTCCTGGGCATCGCGCTCAGTTACGTCATCGAGATTACGGCGGGCATCGTTACCATCGTGACACTTTCATCCATTCTCATATCATTCGGGGTGGCCCTGGCCGTCGGAGTGATCTTCGGGTACGTACCCGCCCGCCGGGCCGCAGAACAGGATCCAGTAAACGCTCTACGTCATGAATAAACCAGTTACCTTACTCTTTCTCATTTTAATCACCGGTCTGGTCGGGGCGCATGCGGCCCACGCCCAGCAGGCGCAGGTTCAGGATCTGGGAACGCTCTCCCTGCAGGAGGCCATCGAAATTGCCCAGGAACAGAGTCCGCAGGCCCGGTCGGCGCGTTTCGGACTGATTGCCAGCCAGTGGCAGTACCGCTCCTATCGTGCCGACCTGCTGCCCAGCCTCTCGCTTTCAGGGGACGCGCCGAATTTCTCGCGCAGCATTATTTCCAACACCCTGGATGACGGGACCGTTATCTTTCAGTCCCAGGTGCAGTCCCAGGCCTCGACGGAACTCTCCATTCAGCAGAATATTCCGTGGACCGGCGGTTCGCTCTTTGTCCAGTCGGGGCTGGAGCGGCTGGGAGTTTTCGGAGGTGAGAACTCCTATCTCTGGTCAAGCACGCCCCTGCTGGCCCGCTACTCCCAGCCCCTGTTCCAGTACAACAGCCTGAAGTGGCAGCAGCGCATTCAGCCCCTTGAATACGAGATTGCCCGGAAGGAGTACGATCAGCAGATGGAGGCCATCGCCGAGCAGACTACCAACAACTTTTTCCAGGTCTACCTGAGCCGTATCAACCTGGAGATCGCCGAATTCAACGTTCAGCGCAACGACTCCACCTACCAGATTTCGCAGGGCCGCTACGAGGTGGGAAGCATTACCGAGAACGAGCTGCTGCAGACCGAACTGCAGCTCAGCAACTCCCAGAGCGAGCTGACCAGCGCCCAGATCGAATACGAGCGGGCATTGGACCAGTTCAAGATCTTCCTGGGATACCCGACCGACGTAACGGTGGATGAGCTGGAGCCCCCCACCGAGCTGCCGGATATCGAGGTGGATCTGCAGCGAGCCGTTGAGCTGGCTATGGAAAACAACAGCGAAGCGCTGGATTACCAGCTGGAGGAGCTCCAGGCGGATGCCAACTTTGCGCAGGCCAAAAGCCAGAGCAATTTCCAGTTTACCATCAACGCCACCTACGGCATTAACCAGACTGCCGCCGATTTCCAGGATCTCTATGTGAATCCCCAGGACCGGCAGTCGGTAAACGTCAGTTTCCAGGTGCCTCTCTTCAACTGGGGCAAGGAGCGGGCAGAGGTTAACATGGCCCGCAACCAGCAGCAGCAGGTGCAGAGTGATATCCAGTTCCAGCGCCGGCAGTTTTTACAGGACGTGGAATACACCGTCCGGCAATTCTTGCAGCTGGAGGGACAGGTGCAGCGGGCCGCGCGTTCGGATACCATCGCCCAGCGCCGCTACGACGTGGCCCAGAATCACTACCTGATAGGGAATATCAGCATTACGGACCTCTTCATTGCGCAGAGCGAGCGGGATTCTGCGCGGAGGGCCTACATCAGCGCACTTCAGGATTTCTGGACCGGCCTCTACAACCTGCGGCGTCTTACCCTTTACGACTTCCGGCGCAACGAGCCCATCTCCCACGAGCTTTGACCTTGCGTTCTTAATTCAGGCGGCTGGGAGGGGGATAAGCCTGTGGGATACTTAAAAAGTACTTTTTTGATCCCACAGGCTTATCCCCCTCCCTATACTTGCGATTCAGGCGAAAGCTCCTAACTTTACGCGAAACGAAAACCGCGGGAAGAAGGGATGGATTATGGACGAACAGGACAAGGACGGGAAATTGAAATCCTCCGGCATGTCACGCAGGGATTTTCTGGGTACCTCCGCGCTTGCCGGAGCGGGATTCATGGTGGTTCCGCGACGCGTTCTGGGAGGAAGCGGGTATCGGGCTCCCAGCGATACGCTCAACATCGCCTCGGTCGGGGTGGGGGGAATGGGCGCGAACAACACCCAGGCCCTCTCCGATCTGGGAGAGAATATCTACGCGCTGTGTGACGTGGACGAAGAGTACGCCGCCGAAACGCTCTACAACTACCCGAAAGCCAAGAAGTATGTGGATTTCCGGGAGATGCTGGAGCAGGAGCCCGAAATTGACGCGGTGGTGGTAGCCACCCCCGATCACTCCCATGCTGCGATCGCCATCCAGGCCATGCAGGAGGGCAAACATGTCTTTGTGCAGAAGCCGCTGGCCCGCACCCTTTACGAAGCGCGGCGCATGAGGGAAGTGGCGGAGGAGACCGGCGTGGTGACCCAGATGGGAAACCAGGGTCACTGCTACGACGGCACACGGAAGCTCGTAAACTGGATCCGCCAGGGAGCCATCGGTGAAGTCCGGAAAGTGGACTGCTGGACCAACCGCCCCACCGGTTTCTGGCCGCAGGGCGGGACGGTGAGCCGCCCCGACGAAATTCCGGTTGTTCCCTATACCATGCACTGGGATCTCTGGATTGGACCCGCCTCCTACCGCCCCTACCATCCCGATTACGCGCCGTTTGCCTGGAGGGGACGCTGGGACTTCGGGAGCGGCGCGCTGGGTGACATGGGCGCCCATATCATGGACCAGCCCTTCTGGGCCCTGGAGCTTGGGAATCCCGATACGGTGCATGCCAGTCCCACACCTTTCAACGACGAGGCCTTCCCGGTGGGCTCAACCGTCTACTACCGCTTCCCGGAAAGGAACGGACGGCCGGCGGTGGACCTGACCTGGCACGACGGGGGCATCAAGCCGCCCCGTCCGGCAGAACTGCCTGACGAGGAGTCCCTCGGTTCCTGGGGCGGCGGCATGCTGTTTCACGGTTCGGAGGGAATGCTGCAGGCGGACGTGTACGGGAACAATCCCCGTTTCATACCCTCCTCGCTGGGAGACGAAGTGGGAGAGCCTGAGATGGAGATTCCCCTCTCGCCGGGCATTCACGAGGAGTTTGTCAACGCCTGCAAGGGAGAGGGGGAGGCCAGCTCCCACTTCGACTACGCGGCGCGGCTGACGGAGACGATGATGCTGGGCAATGTCGCCATCCAGTTCAGCGAACAGCCGATGAAACTCCGGTGGGATTCGGAAAACCTGAGGGTTCCCAACCTGGAGGAGGCCAACGAGTGGCTGGACGAGCGGAACAATTTTCGTCCCGGATGGAGGGAGCTGATCGGCTAGGTCCGGCGGACGACTCAGGCGTACTCCGGCAGGCGGCGGAAAAATTCCGCGGAGGTTTCGATCCCCCGGTAGAAATCCTTGAGCGAGAACTTCTCGTTGGGAGAGTGAATGGCATCGCTGGTGAGGCCGAAGCCCATCAGTATGGACTGGGCTCCCAGCACCTTCTTGAAATCGGCCACGATGGGAATGGATCCCCCTTCCCGGGCATAGAGCGGCTCTTTGCCGTAGACCTCTTCGAAAGCGTCGGCTGCCGCCTTGAGGCCATAAAAGGAGAGATCGGTACTCGCCGGATGTCCCCCGTGATGCTCGGTCACCTCGACCTCCACCGTATCGGGAGCCAGTTCGTGGATGTATTCGGTAAAGAGGCGGGCGACGGTTTCGGGGTCCTGGTCAGGCACCAGGCGCATGCTGATCTTGGCCCCCGCCTTTGAGGGCAGAACGGTCTTGGCCCCCTCTCCCTGGTAGCCGCTCCACATCCCGTTTACGTCGATCGAGGGGCGCGCGGTGGTCCGCTCCAGGGTGCTGTAGCCTTCCTCCCCGTTCAGGGCCTTGAGGCCCAGCTCCTTTTTGTAGGCCTCGGGGTCGAAGGGCAGTTTCGCGAAGGCTTCCCTCTCCTCATCGGTAATCGGTTTCACGTCGTCGTAGAATCCGGGTATCTGGATGACACCGGCTTCGTCTTTCAGCCGGGCGATCATCCCGGATAGCACCATGGCCGGGTTGTCCACCGCTCCGCCGTAAACGCCCGAATGGAGATCCCGGTTGGGACCGGTAAGATTCACCTCCATATACGCAAGCCCCCGGAGTCCGTACGTCAGGGAGGGGGTATCCTCCGCGAACATGGCGGTGTCGGAGATGACCACCATGTCGCACTCCAGCAGTTCCCGGTGCTCGGTAATAAAAGGCACGAGATGGGGAGAGCCGATCTCTTCCTCTCCCTCCAGGATGAATTTGATATTGACGGGGAAAGGGGTATCCGTCCTCCTGTACGCCTCAAGCGCCTTGCAGTGGGTAAACGACTGTCCCTTGTCGTCGCTCGCCCCGCGTGCATAGATCTTACCGTCGCGAAGCGTGGGTTCGAAAGGAGGTGTCTCCCAGAGGTCCAGCGGATCCGGGGGCTGTACGTCGTAATGGCCGTATACCAGTACCGTAGGACGGTCGCTTCCGGTTGTCAGCTCACCGTATACAATCGGGTTGCCCTCGGTTTCAAAAAGCTCAACACGGTCGAGATCCAGCGATTCCAGCTGTTTTTCCCAGAACCTGGCCGCCTCCCGCACGTCGTCCCGGTGGCTGGAGTCCGTGCTTACACTGGGTATGCGAAGCAGTTCATAAAGTTCCTCCCGAAAACGGTCCCGATTGTCGCGGATGTATTTTTTGAAATCGGCCATGGGAAAAAAGCTGTTTGTGGTTTGGTAAGTGAGAAAGTAACAAAGCGCGGTCAGGCAGACAACGCCCGGTTTATGCGCGCTACAGCACCTTGAGGTGTTCGGCGGGAATCCATCCGTAGAGCCCGTTACTCATCCGAACGTAATACCATCCCCCGCGGTCGTGGCTGCGCCGGTGATCTACGGTAAAGGTATAGCCCTCGAAGGCCCGGCTCACGTTGGGGGCATCCTCGCCGGGCTCTTCCCTGACGTCGGCCTCCTGCGTGACCATGACGGCGCGGCTGTACCGCTGGTCCAGGTGCCGGGCATAGAAACTGACGGCGATGATCAGAACGCCGGCCGCAAGAAGCGAGAATCCCCCGTGTTTCAACACCGTCTGCCATCGCGAGCGAAACCACCGGATGACGATCAGGATCACGCCCAGGTTCAGCAGCAGGAGTCCCCCGCCCAGGAGCGTTCGGGCTCCGATATACTCCTGTATCCACTCAATGGCCCGTTGCCAGGGAAGTTTGGGAAGAACGGCTGACTGGCGGCTGAAACGGTTCTCCACAAATTCCAGTCCCTCCCGGGCCCGCTCCCTGGTTTCCCCGTACCCGCGGGCCTTCATAAAATAGTATTTGGCTTTTCCCAGCGAATCCACCCGGGTGTAGGCAATCCCCATGTTCAGGAACAGGGCCCCGGAGAGGTGATGATCGGACTCCAGCTCCCGGTACTCCTCCAGCGCGGCGTAATACTCTCCCTCCGTGAGGTATTGATTGGCGTTATCGAACCGGGCCTGCGGAGTGTTTTGCGCCTGCGCCGCCGTGGAGAGAAGAAGGGCCAGGGCTGCGACAAAAAAAAGCCGCCCCGCATACTGGTCCGATGTGATATGGGCGAGGATTCGAAGCACCTAGAGCTCTTTCATCAGTTTTTCCAGGGTGCTCTGTGCCAGATCTACATGCGACTTCAGGTACTCGTGCGTGGTATCGGGGGCGTAGCTGATTGTCGCGCATTTGTCAAGCAGCAGCCGGATGTTCTTGACCAGTTCGGGATTGACGCCCTCCTCCTCAAGCGCGGAAACATACTGCTGAATGGAGAGGCCGGCTTCGGGCAGTCCCAGTCGGTCGCCGATGAATCCGGTCAGCGCTTTCTGCAGGCGGTGATATGCCTCCTTGACCGCCCCCTCCCTCGACAGTTGAATGGCCTCCCGGAGCTGCTCGTCTGCTTTCTCGGGAGCCCTTACCGAACGGGCGAAGCTGCGGTTGCTGTTCATCTTCTCGTGATAGGTTTTCTGCCAGTACCCTACGGCGAGCAGCAGCAGGGGGAACGTGATGCCGGTCCAGAACCACCAACGGTCCAGCAGGCCGCCCGATCTCGGGCCGGTCCAGCTGGTCAGCCCGGTCACCGGCTGCACGGCGAGAGATCGGTAATCGGCGGAGGGTGTGACGGCATCGGGACTCCGAACGGCGTTAACGGTAAGGGCAGGCAGGGTCTGCTGCCGGTAATCCTCGATTTCGGGATCGTACCACGAGAGGGTTGTTTCGGGGATGGTGTGACTGCCCGGGGTACGGGCCACTACGACGTCCGTAAATATTTTCCTGCCGCTTATCCTGCGGTTTTCCCGGTTGATCATGGTATTTTCCCGGGGCGTATAGGTTTCCAGTCCGTCGGGAAACGGGTACTCTGGGCCCGAGAGCAGCGGAAGATTGCCGGTTCCGCTGATCACGGTTTCAATTTCGATGGATTCCCCCACCGTAACTTCCCGCCTGGAGATGTTCCGGCTGATGTTGAAATCGCCTACACCCACGGTCGCATGGTCCCCCTCGCGGTCAGGAAGCGGCCGAACGTTCAGGGTCAGGGGATCGCTTTCAAGTTCGACCTGCCGCTGGTTGGATCCGAATCCCCCGAAAAAACTGCTGAAGGGATCGTCTCTCGAAGAGGTGGAGCGTACCGTCGTCACCACCTCGTAGGGACTGATGGTCAGCTCTCCCGACTTGGTGGGGAAAAGGGAAAACTGCAGGAGGCTGACCCGGTTGTAGCGAACGCCGTTCAGGACGGTGGTCTCGGCCCGCCGCCTGCTTTGGGTGTTGTCCAGCTCCTCTTTCCAGAATCCCTCGGCTTTCCACCCGGGCACCGGCTGGAAAGAGTTCACCTCCAGTTCGTCCCTGAAGTAGAGCACGACGTCGGCGATCAGTTGCTGGCCGGAGACCGGGCGCTCGTCGCTGACCTCCATCTCCAGGTAGATCTCAGGCCGTGAATCGGCGGAGGGATTATCGGCTGATTCGTTCCGGTCAATGACGGTAACGCGGATAGCGTTTGTTTCGTGGCGGTTCCCGTCGATGGTGACGGGAACGGAGGGAATTTCATAGGTGCCGCTGTTTTCGGCGGTCAGGTAGTAGGTGTAGGCGTAACTCGTGCTGCTGCGGCCGTTGATGAAATTAAAGCTGCGGGAGGTGGAGGGCGTGTTGCTGAGCAGGCGGAAACCTGGAATATCCGGAATATCGGGACGGGATACATCGGTGAAATTCCCGCTGATCTCGATGGTAAACTCCACACGTTCTCCGGTATAGATCGTGTTTTGGGAGATCGTGGCTTCCACATTGGGAGAGGTCTGGCCCCTGGCGATCCCGGCGGTAAGCGCAATCAGCAGTACGCAAAAGAGGCCCGCGTGCTTACCAGTCCTTTTCATTGGAGTTTGTGCTCGATTCCGTTTTTTGTTTCTTGAATTCCTTCAGCAGGTCTCTCTCTTTCTGTTCAAGCGCCTGAAGGATCTTTTCGGCCTCGGCTTTGCTTATCTGGCTGTTTTGCTGGCGTTGTTGCTGGTTTTGCTGTTGTTGCTCCTGCTGTTCCGGGTTCTGCTCCTGATTTTGCTGATTCTGCTGCTGTTGCTGCTGGTCCTGTTGATTCTGCTGGTTTTGCTGGTTCTGACTCTGCTGCTGATTCTGTTGCTGCTGTTGCTGCTCCTGCTCCTGCTGCTTTTGCATCGCCAGTTCGTAGTTGTGCTTGGCGTCGGCATCGCCGTTCCGGTAGCGGAGCGCGTTCCGGTAGTAGTCCAGGGCCCGGTCCCATTGCTGGCCGTCCGTATAGATGTTGCCGATATTGTAGTTGGCCCTGGCTTCGTCACGCGGATCATCCGTCATCGATTTGTACTGTTCGAATGTCCGGACGGCCTCTTCGCTCTTGCCGGTTTTGGCCAGCGCGTTCCCCAGGTTGAAATAGAGTCTGGCATTGTCGGGCTCGCTGTCAATAGCCTGCCGGTAGAGTTCAACCGCTTTTTCATACTCCCCGTTTCTGTAGGCTTCGTTGGCCTTGCGGGCGTCATCCGGGGAGGCCCCCGCCAGGAGAATGGCAAGTGACAGTATGAGGATTCTTCTTATCATAGCGTGTTTTTTCCTGAAAATCGTTAACGAACGAATCGCCGCCAGATTGTGAAAGCTAGTCCATGCTTTCTGCCAGCGCGAGGGTCTCCTCGTCCATTTTCATGTTGGTGAAGACATTGGATACGTCGTCGTTCTCCTCAAATTGTTCCATCAGTCTGAAATTGGAGCGGGCCGTCTTCTCATCCACTTTGACTTCCGTGATGGGAATACGGATCAGTTCGGAAGATTCCACCTCGTAATCGAACGCCTCGAGGGCCTCCTTCACCTCAAACATCTTTTCCCGTCCGGTGGTGACGGCAAAATACTCCTCCTCCGCGTCAATCTCCTCCGCGCCGGCGTCGATGGCGTTCAGCATGAACTCCTCTTCGTCATGGTCGTTTCTGACCACCCGGACCATCCCTTTCTGATTGAAGAGGTATCCCACCGATCCGTCGGTGCCCAGGTTACCGCCGTGCTTGGAGAAGAGATAACGAATGTCGGCCACCGTGCGGTTGTAATTGTTGGTGGTCACCTCTATGAAATAGGCAATGCCTCCCGGGCCGTATCCTTCGTAGGTGGCGTCTTCGTAGCGCCCCTCTCCCTCATCCAGTTCGCCTGTCCCTTTCTTAATGGCTCGCTCGATGTTGTCTTTGGGGACATTGTCGCTCTTGGCGTTGTCAATGGCCATGCTGAGGCGGGGATTCGTATCGGGATCGCCGCCTCCTTCCCGGGCGGCCACGGAGATCTCCCTCAGGTGCTTGTTGAAGATCTTGTTCCGTTTTTTGTCTTCACGGGCCTTCTTGTGCTTGATGTTGGCCCATTTGGAATGACCTGCCATAAGAGGTAACAGTAATCGTTATTTGGGATGATTTCCGGTTCGGTGAAACTCGCCTTGCCCAAGGTGCCCAATATAAGAGTTAGGCGGCATTGCACCTAATACGGGACCGCCGCCGAACCCCGGAATGCAACCGGTCCTCTTCTTTGTTAGCCCCTATGTGTCATACTATGGGAGCGGCTCCGCCGTTTCAGGCAGTGAGGTCAATCGATCACGAATTTTCCAGGATGAAGATAGGAATTGTTTGTTATCCCACTTTCGGAGGAAGCGGGGTGGTGGCTACGGAACTGGCCAAGGAGCTGGCGCAGCGCGACCACCAGATTCATATCCTGAGTTACGAGCGGCCGGCCCGCCTGGGCGCCCTTCAGACCAACATCTCTTTTCACGAGGTAAACCTGGTTACCTATCCCCTGTTTGAATATCCGCCGTACGACCTGGCCCTGGCTAACCAGATGGTGAACCTGATTGATCACGAGGGCATCGATCTCCTGCATGTCCACTACGCCATTCCCCACGCCACCAGCGCGTACCTCGCCAAACAGATCCTGGGAGAGAAAGCCGCACATGTGCCTATTATCACCACGTTGCACGGGACGGACATCACGCTGGTGGGCAGCGATCCCAGTTACAAAAACGTGGTCGATTTCTCCATCAACCAGAGTGACGGCGTGACCGCCGTCTCAAATTACCTGAGGGAGGAGACCCTGGACCGTTTTGACATTCGCCGCGAGATAGAGGTCATTCCCAACTTTATCGACCTGCAACGCTTTCGCAAATCTGACAAGGAGCATTTCAAACGCAGCATCGGCCAGGCCGGGGAGAAAGTGATCGTGCATGTTTCCAACTTTCGCGAGGTCAAGCGTGTGCCGGACGTGGTAGAGGTTTTCCACCGGATGCTGGAGGGCGGTCTGAAAGCGAAGCTGCTGCTGGTCGGAGACGGGCCCGACCGGCAGAGCGCCGAAAAAAAATGCCGGGAGCTGGGCGTCTGCGACCAGGTGCGGTTTCTCGGCAAGCAGGATCAGGTAGAGGAGATTTTATCGGTGGCCGACCTGTTCCTCATCCCCTCGGGTTCGGAAACCTTCGGCTTGGCGGCCCTGGAGGCGATGAGCTGCAGCGTCCCGGTGATCAGCTCCGATATCGGGGGACTCCCGGAGCTGAATATTCACGGAGAGACCGGGTACCTGTGCGAACTGGGGGACGTACAGGATATGGCCGAGCACGGTCTGAGGATCCTGGGGAACGAGGAGCTGCACGAGGAGATGTCCCGCAAGGCCCGAAAGCGGGCCGAAGAGTTTGAAATGAGTACGGTCGTCACCCGCTACGAAGAGTACTACCAGAGCGTACGCGAGCGGATGACCCCAGCGCTGGGTTGAACTACGCGGCCAGTACCCGCGATACCTCTTCCGCGGCGTCTTTCAGCAGCACGGCCGAGATCACGTTCAGGTCCGACCGGTCAATTATCTCCTTCGCCTCCTCGGCGTTGGTGCCCTGAAGGCGGACGATGATGGGTACGTTTTCCACCTTCTGGGCGATCTCGGGATCCTTGACCGCCTCAATCACCCCGTTGGCGACCCGGTCGCAGCGTACGATGCCACCGAATATATTTATAAGGATGGCGCGGACGCTTTCGTCTTCCAGGATGATTCGGAAGCCGTTTTTCACCGTCTCCACGTTGGCGCTGCCGCCCACATCGAGGAAATTGGCCGGCTCGCCTCCGGACAGCTTGATGATATCCATGGTGGCCATGGCCAGTCCGGCGCCGTTCACCATGCATCCCACGTTTCCGTCCAGTTTGATGTAGTTCAGTCCGAATTCGGAGGCCTCCAGCTCAATAGGGTTCTCCTCGGATTCGTCCCGAAGTTCCTCGATCTCCCCTTGCCGGAAGAGGGCGTTGTCGTCGAAGGTCATCTTGGCGTCCAGTGCCAGCACGTCGTCGCCAGGTGTAAGTACCAGAGGATTGATCTCCACCAGGCTGGCGTCGGTCTCCTCGTAGCAGCGATAGAGCGCTATGATTAATTTCACGGCCTTCTTGAAGGCGCCGCCTTCCAGGCCAAGTGCGAAAGCCAGACGGCGCGCCTGGTTGTGCTGCAGGGCCATGCCGGGCTCCACCCACTCCTTGACGATTTTGTCGGGAGATTCCTCGGCCACCTTCTCGATTTCCATTCCTCCCTCGGTGGAGGCCATGATCACATTCTTGCTTTTGGAGCGGTCCAGCAGAATGCCCAGGTAAAACTCCTGTGTGATGTCTACCCCGTCGGTAACGTAGATTCGCTGCACTTTCTGGCCTTCCTCGCCTGTCTGGGCGGTTACCAGCACGTCATCCAGCAGGGAATCGGCTGCCTCGCGCACCTCGTCAACAGTATCGCATAGAATCACACCCTTTGCGCCGCTCTCCTTCGTTCGGCCCTTCCCGCGTCCCCCGGCGTGGATCTGGGCCTTGACTACGAACAGAGTGGCGCCGTCGGCTTTCATCTCTTCGGCCGCCGTTACGGCGTCCTCCACGGTTGTGGCGGCGACACCTGCGGGTACGGCTACATCATGTGCTTTCAGGATCTCCTTGGCCTGGTATTCGTGTATCTTCATGTTACAAAAGGGTGAATCGGTTAATTGCCTGCAGATGAATTCCGCCGGAAGTATACCAAGTATAGGCGGTAAAAAAAAGAAGAGCGGCGTTCAATGCCCGCGCATGCGCACCTCGAACGTGATGCCTTCGGTCGCGGAGTTGTTGGCCAGCAGGACGCTGTATCCCATCTCCCGGGCGTAGGCTACGCACTTGGGCAGTCCGAGTCCCACTCCCCGGGCCTTGTTGGAGAAGAAGGGGTAAAACATTTTGGGGATGTAATTCTCCGGTATGGGCGCGCCGTAATTGGTCACGCGGATGGTCTCCTCGTCAAACGTTACGGATACGGGTCCCCTGGGGTCCCCCGAGTGTTCCAGGGCGTTTTCCAGGAGCTCCTCCAGGATACCCCGCAGCAGCACATAATCGCTCTCCAGGGTCCGGAGGCCGTTGGCGATGATTACGTTCACGCGTTCCCGCTGTTCGGAGGCAAGCTCCCTGAGGATGCTGTCCATAAAATCCCTGATGTTGAAATCGGAGATCTGGACGGTCAAATCCTTGGCCAGCGTATTGAGGTCCGCCAGGATCTTCCTGAAGTCATCCAGCCCGCTCTCCATTTCGCTCAGGTATTCGCGCTGCTTGTCGTCCAGCGGCTGCTCAGACAGAAGCTCGGCGTAACCGCTGATCCCGTTGAGGGGAGAGTGAAAGCGGTGGACCAGCAGCCGGGCCATCTCCCGCTGAAGCTCGAAGAAATCGAAATTCTGATCGATCCCCACGGGGGAGAACGTGGTCTTGATATAGGTGTGGTCGTTGAGGTTCAGCTTCTCCTCGTGAATCCGGTAGTACTGGTTTTCCCGCTCCCATATTACCGAGCTTCTCACCACCCGGTGCGGGGTGAAGAGCTCATCCAGACTTCTGCCGGAATCGGGGTCGATTCCCAGCACGCGGCGGGCGGCCCGGTTGGCGTACAATATTTTTTTCTCTGAGGCATCGGTTATGAGAGCGGGATTCTCATAGCCGTTGATCAGGGATTGAATAAACTTATCCATTGGTCCGGTCGGTCCCTAAATGGGAGAAATCCAGCCGCTGATGAAACGGCCGTTGCTGAAAACCTTACTAGATCGATTTTTCATGCTCTATATCTCACTGATTGTATGAAAAAATACAGATAGTTGCACCTCCTGCCCTCCCCCGGGCGCATAGCCCGGCGACCGGCACCGGGACAGGCTGTCTAAAACGGTTATCAGCAGGCGCTCAAGAGATCTTAAGAAGGAATTTGCCGGCAGATAGCTTTTCCGCCGGCCGGGAAAATTTTGCCAGCGGCACGTTTCGTCCTCCCCGCCTACCCCCCTTTTACGCCCCGGAGACCCATCCCGTCAGCGTGGCACGGCAATTGCCTTCCTCTTTACACGAACTAAGACGGAGGTGCTATGAAACTGCTTGAAAATCAACATACCGCGCTTCTTGCCAAGGCGATGGATGCCTATACGCTGAGGCAGAAAATTACCGCTTCCAACGTAGCGAACCTGGATACGCCGGGATACAACAAACGCTCGGTCTCCTTTGAGGAGGAACTGCTGAAAGCGGCCGACAGCGATATGGGCCAGAGCACCATCGACTCGGTCCGCCCCGAAGTCGTGGAGTCCGACCAGGCGCCAGTCCTGGAGGAGGAGATGCTGGAGATGGCCGATACCCAGGTTCGGGTGAACATGGTAACGCGCGCGCTTCGCCAGAATTTTGAACTGATACGCTCCGGCATAACCGGCCGGACGGGATAACGGTACGGGGTATCCCTTATGGAAATTGACCGTTTTTTCTCCGTTTTCAAGACTGCCGGACGCGGGCTTGCCGCCCAGCGGGAACGGATCTCCGTCGCGTCCGAGAACATAGCCAACGCCAATACCACCAGGGCGGCGGACGGCGGGCCCTACCGGCCGAAAACGCTCCGGCTGTCGGCGGGAGAAGGCAGGCGTTTCGAGCGGACCCTTGAGGAGTCCCTGCTGCAGATGAACACCACCCAGGCTGAACACAGAGCCGAACCCGGTCAGCCCGAAAGTGAGGGCGGAACCGAAGACCTGGGCCCGAGAGCGGAGGTGGTGGAGCAGGAACGATACCGTTTTGAATACGATCCCGACCATCCCGACGCCGACGAAAACGGAATGGTCCGCTATCCCGACGTCAATATGGTGGAAGAGATGACGCGGATGGTTAGCGCCAACAGGCTCTACGAGGCCAACCTGAGTGTTATCGAGGCGGAGAAGGAAATTATCAAACGCTCATTTGAAATCTGACAACCAATATGGAAACACGAGGAATCGGCGGTTTTCAGGAGTTCACAAACAACCTGATCAACAAAGCCGGGAACACACCGCAGGCGGAGGGAAAGGATCTCTCGGAAGCCGAGCGAAACATGATCGAGAGCAAGTTCAAACCTGGGAACAGCCCCATTGACCTCTACGGTTCGTCCGGAAATGTCCGCACCGAAAACCCCGGTGCCAAAGGGGGGAACATCGACTTCACCGTCTAACCAGAAAAGGAGTTCACCATGCCCATTGACATAGGTCCCATCATAAGCAGGCTGCAGCAGCAGATGCCGGGTGACGAGGGCTTCGGCCGCCCCCGGCAGCTGGAGATCGGGGAAACGGAGGGGGAGAGTTTCTCGGATATGGTGCAGGATGCGATTGAAGATGTTGACGAAGCCCAGAAAAACGCCGATCAGAAAGTGGAGGATGTGGTGATGGGCCGCTCGGACAATATCCACGAAACCATGATCGCCATGGAGAAGGCCCAGCTGAGCTTTCAGCTGATGGTGGAAGTCAGAAACAAGGCGATAGAGACCTACCAGGAACTTAGCAGAATGCAGATCTAAATTTTCAGGATACCTTTATGGCCCGGTTGATCGATGCGTTTCAAAATTTCTTCAGTCCCCTGAGCAGTGCCCAGAAGGCGCTGTTTGTGCTTTTCAGCGTGGGGATACTTACGCTGGCCAGTATGCTTTTTTACTGGGCGCTCCAGCCCAGTTACACGACGCTGTTCGGGTCGCTGGCGCCGGAATCGGCCCAGACCATTGTAGAGGAGCTGGAAGCCGACGGTATTCCCTATAAGCTGGGAGACAACGGCCGCTCCATCCGGGTGCCACGGTCCCAGGTCTACGACCTGCGGCTGGAATACGCCTCGGAGGGAGCTGCCGGGGCCGACCACCAGGGTTATGAACTCTTCGACCAGAACACTTTGGGGATGACCGACTTCATGCAGCGCATCAACAAGAAGCGCGCGATGGAGGGGGAGCTTTCCCGGACCATCAATAACCTGGAGCAGGTGGAATCCTCGCGTATCCATATTGTGCTGCCGGAACGCTCCGCATTCCAGGAGTCCACCATAGAGCCCACCGCATCGGTGATCCTGAACTTGCGGCAGGGAAAGCAGCTGGCTGACGACCAGATCCAGGGTATCGGCGCCCTGATCGCCGGCAGCGTCGAGGGATTGACCATGGAGAACGTGGTGCTGCTGGATCAGCTTGGTAACCGTATTTCGGACAATGTACTGATGGGCAGTGAAGGATCCTCGGGGACGGCTCATATGCGCCTGCGGCAGGATACCGAGAATTACCTGACCACCAAGGGCCAGAGTATGCTTGACCGGGTACTGGGGCCGGGCAACAGCATCCTGCGCATCTCCACGGATCATAATTTCGACAAGCTGACCCGCCAGTCCAACCTGATCGATCCCGAAAGCCGCACGATTATATCGGAGGAGAAGCGCACCAGCACCAACAACGACCAGACCCAGCAGCCGGTGGGCCAGGGCGAGGACGGGGAGGAGCTTCTCTCCACCGACCAGCAGCAGGGAGAATCGACCGTCCAGGTGAGAAATTACGAGGTAAACGAGACCCGGGAGCAGCTGGAGCGCCAGGTGGGCGAGGTTACGCGGATCAGCGCCTCCATCCTTCTCAACTACAAGACGGAGGAGACCCAGAACGAAGAGGGGGAAACCGTCACCGAATTCGTGCCCTACTCCCAGGATGAGATAGCCGACATCCGTGAGGTTATGGAGGGAGCCCTGGGCATCCAGGAGGAGCGCGGGGACCAGCTCTCCATTACCCAGATCCGTTTCCAGGACTCCTACCGGAACGCGCCCGGTGATGAGCCTTTCTTTACCGATCCCGTCTCCCTGTTCGAGCTTATCCGCTGGATCGTCATGGCGGTCATCTTCCTGGTGGTTTCGGTGATGGTCTACCGGATGACCAAGAACTTCAGCCTGGGCGGCGAGCCCCTGCTGGCACAAGGAGAGAAGGAGGAGAAAGAGAAACAGCTGTCCGAGGAAGAGCAGCGGTACCTGGAGGGCGAAAGCTCAGAGGAGGAGGATATCTACACCGAGAAATTGAGTGAAGAGGCCAAAGAGGTGGCCAAGGCCAATGAGATGTCCGATGAGATCAAGGAGTTTGTGGACAAGAACACGCCTGAGGCCGCCAGCTACGTCCGCAGCATGATGAGCGGGGTTATGAGCAGCGATTCAAAAAAGAACAATTGACTGTTATGAGCAGCGACACACAGATGATCGACGACATATCGTCGCTTAGCGGCGCCCAGAAGGTGGCCGTGCTTATGATCTCCCTGGGCGTGGAGAAGGCTTCCTCCGTCCTGAAGGAGTTGAAAGACGACGAGGTGGAGAAAATCACCATCGAGATCGCCAAGATGGACAACATCAGTCCGGAGGTGGTCGACGAGGTGGTCAAGGAATTTCACGGACTTATGAACGAGAAGCGGTTTCTCCTGGAGGGTGGAATGGACTACGCCCGGCACGTACTGAACGAAACCAAGGACCGCTACGAGGTTCGCGGCATGATGAAACGGCTGGAGAGCAAGACCGGGAACGACACCTTCGGAATATTCCAGTCGGCCGAAACGGCCCAGATTGTCCAGTTCCTCCAGAACGAACACCCCCAGATCGCCGCGGTGATCCTGGCTCACCTGAACCTGAACCGGGCCGCGGAGATTCTGTCTGCCCTTGAGCCCGAGGCCCAGGGGGAGATTTCCATGAGAATGGCCCGGATGGGATCCATATCGCCCGATGTTATCGAAGAGATCGAAGAGGTGATCCGGGACCAGGTCAGCGCCACCTACATGCAGGCCGAGAACATACGGAAGGGCTCCTCCGCCGTGGCCAACATCCTCAACGAGACCGACCTGGCTACCGAGCGCAGCGTCCTGGAGTCGATCGACAAGATCGATTCTCAGCTGGCGGAGGAGATCAAGAACCAGATGTTCCTCTTCGAGGATATCCTGGAGCTCGAAGACCGGGACGTCCAGGCTATCATCAGCTCGGTGGACCGCTCGGATCTGGTCGTGGGACTGAAGGGGGTGGCGGACGAGCTGGTGCAGAAGGTCCTGGACAACATGTCGTCCCGCGCGAAGGAGATGTTCCTGGAGGATATGGAAGCCAGCGGACCGGTGCACCGGAAGCAGGTCGAGGAGGCCCAGCAGCGTATTGTCAGCGAAATCAAGCGGCTTGAGGAGGAGGGACAGATCACCACGCGCAAAGCCGACGCGGAAGAATTGGTTGAATAGAGAAAACCATTATGGACAGCAAGGTCATCAATTCGGAGCAGCTCAATTTCAAGGGGAAGGAGTTCGCCCGCCTCTCCTACGATATGCTGTTTGAGGATCAGGCGTCCGGCGAAGAGGAAAAAAATCCCTCGCTGGAGGAAGCGGTGGAGGGCATCAGCAGGGAGGAGCTCTCCGAGCGCCTTCGCGAGGTGGAGGAGGAGTGGCGTGAACGCCTGGAGGAGGAGCGGGAAAAGGCGGCCCGTGCGGCCTACGACCGGGGGAGGAAGCGCGGCAGGAAGGAGGCCGAGTCGTCGATGGAGAAGAACATCTCTACGCTGAAGTCGGCCCTGGAGAAGGCCGACCGGAAGATTGACGAAATGCTGGAGGAGCTTAAGCCGGAGATGGCCCGGATGGTATTTGACCTGGCCGAGAAGGTGGTCCGGGTTCCCCTGAAAGACGAGGGTATACGCCGGAAGGTAAGCAGTGAGATAAAGGAAGTTCTGGACAAGCTGGAGGAGGGAATCCGGGTAAAAATCAAGGTTTCTGAAAGCGATTACCTGGCGGTGGAGGAGAAGCTTGGGGATTGCGGGAACCGGGTGGAACTTACGTCCGGCGAAGAGCTGAATCCCGGGGAGTACTCCATTGACACCCGGAAGGAGAGGGTGGTGAAGCGTTTTACAAAGATCCTGGACGATTTCAGGGAATCCGTGGCATTGACAGACGACAAATCGTACAACGAGGTGGCCTGATGATGCTCTCGTACATCAATGAGATATCGGACCGGATGGAGGAGATGGAAGCGGAGCCCAAGCGCTTCGGCAAAGTCTCGTCCGTCGTCGGCACCGTCATCGAGGCCACCGGACTGGAAGCCTCGGTGGGAGAGCTGCATACCATTCACACCAGGCACGGTTCGGAAATCAGGGCGGAAGTGGTGGGCCTTAAAAACGAAGTGACCCTCCTCATGCCCCTGGACCGGGTGGAGGGAATCCAGGCGGGCTGCCTGGTGGAGTCCACGCCCCGCTCCATGAGCGTGCGCATCGGCGAATCCCTGCTGGGCCGGGTCATTGACGCCAACGGCATGCCAATCGACAACAAGGGTCCGCTGGTGGATTGCCGGAACTATCCCGTCCACAACGATCCCCCGGGTCCGCTGGAGAGGGAGAACATCGATGAAGTTCTCTTCAGCGGCGTGCGCAGCATCGACACCTTCCTGACCTTGGGCAAGGGACAGCGGATGGGAATTTTCGCCGGCTCCGGCGTCGGGAAGAGTACCCTGATGGGAATGATCGCCCGTCACTCCTCGATCGATATCAATGTGATCGCGCTGATCGGGGAACGGGGAAGGGAGGTCAAAGAATTTGTGGACGACGTGCTGGGTCCTGAGGGACTCCGCCGTTCCGTGGTCGTGGCCACCACCTCCGACAAGGCGGCGATGAGCCGTGTGAAAGCCGCTTATACCGCCACGGCCGTGGCGGAGTATTTCCGGGAAGAGGGGAGGGACGTCATGCTGATGATGGACTCCGTCACCCGCGTTGCCATGGCCCAGCGTGAAATAGGACTGGCCTCCGGGGAGCCGCCCACCACCAAGGGATATACCCCCAGCGTGTTCGCCATGCTGCCAAAAATACTGGAACGGGCCGGAAAAACACCGGAGGGTAGCATCACGGGACTCTATACCGTACTGGTCGACAACGACGATATGAACGAACCGATAGCCGATGCGGTGCGGGCCATCCTCGACGGACACATTGTTCTCTCCCGCGATCTGGCGCACAAGAACCACTATCCGGCTGTGGACGTACTGGCCAGCGTCTCCCGCCTGATGGCCAAGCTGGTGGACGACGAAAAACGGGAGATCTCCCGGCAGGCCCGCGAACTGCTGGCGACCTACCGGGAATCGGAGGATCTGATCAATATCGGGGCGTACGTGGAGGGCAGCAATCCCAAAATCGATCGCGCGGTCGGATGTATCGAAGAATTAAACGATTTCCTGACGCAGGATATCACGGAGACTGATTTTGAGACCGACCTGTGGGAGAGGCTGGGACAGATCATCGGCTACGAAAATGCAGGTGGGATACAATGAAATTTACCTTCAAATACGAATCCCTGAAGAAGATCCGCCGTCACCGGCAGGAGCGGGAGCAGCAGAAGCTCGCCGCGATACGGGGACGCAGGGCCGGGCTGCAGCAGGAGCTGTCGGCCCTGAGGAAAGAGCTCTCCGCCCCGATGGACGAATCCTCGAGGCGGCACTCCGTACAGCATGTGCGCCGCACGTTCCAGCACCACATGAGCCGGTTGAAGCGGTGCTGGAAAATGGAAAAGGAGTTGCTTCAGCTGGAGCAGGAGATCGAGCGCCAGCGCCAGCGCCTGCTGGAGGCCGACAGGGAGAAGAAAGTCCTGGAAACCCTGGAGGCGCGGGAGAAGATGAGGTTTGTCGAGAAGCTCCAGCACCGCGAACAGCTCCGTCAGAATGAGATTGCAACCCAAATGTACAACCAGAGAGGATAGCAGATTATGGATACCAAACAGATAGCCATATATGCGGGAGGGTTCCTGGGATCCTTCCTGGTGTTGCTGGCCATCATGTATCTGATCTATCCCTATCTGCATCCCGAACAGGCGGAGGAGGTCGCCTCGGAATATTCCGAGCTCTCCGGAAACAGTTTTGAAACCGAGTCATACAGCCCGGAGGCGGTGGATGCACTGAATCGGCAGATTACCAATTTGCAGACGACCATTGACTCTCTTAACAGCCGCAACAGCAATTATGAGCAGACCATCGATTCGCTGGAAGGCAGGGTCGGGGAGCTGACGACCACGCTCGAAGAGCAAAATACGCGGCAGTCCGGGGTTGCGGAGGCCGCGTCTCCCGGTGAAGAGGGAGATCCTGTTGATCTGGATGCCGGGGATCCCCGGCAGGTCAGCGAACAGGTTACGGAAGCAAGCAGGGAAGAGCTGGAGGCGATTTCCAAATCGCTGCTGCGAATGGACGAAGACGCGCTCTCCCCGATTGTCAATTTGCTGGAAGACGAACAGCTCATCAGTCTCTACACCACGGGCAGCAGCCTGCAGCGGGAGAAGCTACTTCGCGCGCTGGAGCCCGAGAAAGCAGCGGAAATACTAAAAAAGGTCATGTCATGAACCATCTACTATCCAGTTTGGTACAACAGTTGGGCGGCAAGCAGGCGCTCTCCGCGGGCGATCAGCGTACCGGCGGGAACCCACTCATGCCGGCGTCCTCCGGCGGCGGTGAAGGGGGCGGAGATCCCTTTTTCCAAACCTACGTCTCCGTGCTGGGAGCCAATGTGAGCGGCGGCGAAGACGCAGAATCCGGATCCACCGGTTCCGCGAACGGTGGGGGAACTGCCAAAGGGGGAGAGAAAGTGCTGCCCGGAATGGCACTTGCGGCGCCGGTAACGCTGGAGAACGCACAGGAGGGAAAGGCATCATCGAATACCGATAACGAAGCATCCCAGTCGTCCGTCCAGGAATCCGGCAAGGTCGGGGAAATCTCCGGCGAGACGGCCGAATCGGGGGAAGCCCGGGAGGGTGGCGAATCTTCTGACGGGGAGAAATCAACGGAAGCGAAAGAGGAGGAGACAACTCAGAACGCCGACGGCGAAAACGAAAGTGAGGGTGAAAGCACCGGGAATGAAAAAAAGTCCGCGGACAAGAAAGACCAGCGTACGGAAAAACAGGGAACGTCTGCCGAAAACAGACCGACACTGACGTCCGGCGGGGAAACCGAGCGTAGTGCGGAAAGCGGCACGACAAACGGCACGGGCGGCGCTGCGGAGGGCGGAGAGAAGAGTTCCGCCACCGCCGCCGCGGAAAGCGAGAACAGCGGCGAAACCGCCAAGGACGCTTCGGCACAGACATCGGGCAAAAAAGAGGGAGAGACCTCCGCGCGCCCGACGAACGCTTCCGGCCGCCCGACGGAAAACGGTTCCTCTGAGCCGTCCCGGGAGAGCCGGCCGACGCAGGCGCTTGAAGAGAATGGGCAGAAACTGTCAGCGGAGGAGAAATCGAATGACGCCGGGGAGAAGAAGGGGGCAGATACCGGCAGCAAGAAGAGCTCCGGGTCCGAAACCGGTTCCCGGAAGCATTCGGCAGCGGCGTCCGCGCAGAAGTCCGGCGGCAGTGCCGCGACTGCGAGTCAGGCCGCGGCTGCGAGTCAATCGGCTCCCGCCGGGTCGGCCGAAGGAACACAAAACAGCGGCCGTGCAGTGTCCGGTACGAACAGCTCCGGAAGCGAGTCCGCCGACAGCGCCAACCGTGCGTCCGCCGGTAGCAGCGGCAATGGATCCTCCGCCGGAGCCCAGGGCCGGAACGCCTCACGCGGCTCCAGCTCCACCTCGGGATCGGCACAGGCCGCGAACACGCAGGCCGACAGCCGGGGCGGCACGGCAAACCCAGGCCGGACGTCCGGCGGTAAAACGGCGCCTGCAGCCCCGCGGCAGGGCGAGGTCCCTGACACAGGCGGCGGGGAAACCCGAAAACGTCAGCCGATGGAACAAGCAAAGGGATTGGGAGGAGAACGAAGTTCGTCGGGAAAACAGGACCAAAACCGTCCAAACCGTTCATCCGGCGGGAATTCCACCATCCGGCAGTCCGGTCCTGACCGGGCTCCTGCGGGCAGTCGGCAGGATGGGAAAACGATGGAACTCGATCCCTCCGGGAGCCGCTCCCGCGCCGTAGAACAGAAGAATCCGAAGGAGAGCGGCTTCTCCGGCATGGCCACCGGGGCCACTGGCACGAATGACACCGGCCGGCCTGAACAGCAAAGGGCGGTGGGCTTCCAGCCTTTGAATCGGGTCACGGAAGCGGAGAGGGAGTTCTCTCCCTCGATGAAATCCACACAGGGGGAGCTGAACCGCTCCTCGCTGGAGATGATGGATACGGAAATGAGCGGAGAGCGGGAATTCGGCGGGAGCGATGACAGCGAAGGCGGTGAGATGAGAAAGCTGGAGGCCCTGAACACCTCGCAGCTGCGCAACTCATCCGCCGTGCGCCAGAAATTGAGCATGCATATTGCCCGGGCCGTCCGGCAGGAGATGGTGCAGAGCCGCGGCGGCTCGGAGGCGCAGTGGCAGCATCACAGGTTTGTGCTGGACGACGGGCAGTCGGTGAATGTCTCCTTCCGACATGCGGAGGGGGCCATCCAGCTGCAGCTGGGATCGGGCAGCGCCGAAATGAACAAGTTATTGCAGCAGCACCTGGGAGAGATCAGGGAGCATCTGCAGCAGGAGCTGGACGTGGATGTGAACCTGGAATTCCAGGACTTTGAAGGGAAACAGTTTGAAGGAGAACAGTCCGACCGGCCGGGAGATCTGACAAGAACGAGTACGCCCCTCGAGGGCGAAAGCGAGGGAGAGCCCTCTCCGTCGTCCGCCCCGAAGCAAGTACGGTATATGGGATTTAACACCAACGAATGGACAGCTTGAAACCATGGAAATAACCAACGAGACCCTCGGAGCACAGCAATCGCAGGAATCGCAGCAGCAGCAGAACCAGGCGCAGTCCCTGGGCAACAGCAACCTTGGGAAGGAGGATTTCCTCCAGTTGCTGGTGGCCCAGATGAAGAACCAGGACCCCATCAACCCGATGGACGGTACCCAGTTCGCGTCACAGCTCGCGGAGTTCAACTCCGTTGAGCAGCTCATAAATCTGAACGACGGCATGAATCTGCTCGCCGAAAGCCAGCAGATGATGAATACGGGACTCAACAATACGATGGCCGCCTCCCTGGCCGGTAAATCGGTACGGGCGCTGAGCGACAAGGTGGCGCTGGAGGCCGGCGGAAACGCGGACCTGCAGTTCAAGCTGAACAATACCGCCACCACCGCGGAGATCGCCATACGCGATTCGGGGGGGAATGTAGTGCGAACGCAGGAGCTGAGCAATCTGGGCAGCGGCGAGCATACCTGGACCTGGGACGGCCTCTCCGATGCCGGAAATCAAGCGGCGGAGGGGACCTACTCGGTGGAAATATCGGCCTCAAACGGCGACAGCGAGGTTGATGCACTGACCTATATCGAGGGACAGGCCGACCGGGTGAGTTACTCGGGCAATGGAGTTCAGCTGCTGGTGGACGGAATCTTCGTACCCCTGGGCGATGTGGAGCAGATAGGTCTTTCGGAGGAGTAGCATGGATATTCGCCACATAACAGGCAGAGGTTCCCCGGAGGGTCCCCGAAAGGCGGGCGCCCCTGGTTCCGGGCCGGATGCCGCCCGGGAAAGCGGTCCTTCGTTCAAGGAGGTCCTGAAGCGGGCAGGCGGACTGGAGTTTTCGAAGCATGCGCTCGAACGGTTGGAGGATCGGTCCATTTCCCTGGATTCCTCGGATATTGACCGGCTGAGCGAAGCGGTCAACCGGGCGGCCTCCAAGGGGAGCAGGGACTCGCTCGTACTGGACGGGGAGAAGGCGTTCCTGGTGAACATACCGAACCAGACCGTCGTGACGGCGGTGGATATGATGGAGCTTCGCGAGAAGGTTTTTACCAATATAGACAGTACGGTTTTAACGAGACGATAACCAAAAACCAACATGAACCGGGCCGGACCCGCAAGGGAGGCCCACCTGGCGGCCAAACGACAGAGGTCGCCACATAATCCAACGGAGGATTACTATGTCACTAATGAAATCACTCAACTCTGGTGTGAGCGGGCTTCGCGCCTTTCAGACCAAGATGGATGTCATCGGAAACAATATCTCAAACGTCGAAACCACCGGTTTCAAGGCTTCGCGCATCACGTTTACGGAGATGCTGAGCCAGCAGATCGGCTCGGGGCAGAGTTCGGAGTCCGCTCCGAGCTCTGCTGCCAAAGTCGGACTGGGAACCCGGATCTCCTCGATCGACCGGGACTTCAACCAGGGAGGCTTGCAGGACACCGGGCGCAAATCGGACCTGGCCATCGAGGGGGACGGCTTCTTCATGGTCGAGGACGGGGAGCAGTCCTACCTGACCCGGGCGGGAAATTTCGCCTTTAACAAGGACGGGTTCCTGGTGGACCAGTCCGGGCGGCAGGTGCAGGGATACAACGCGGGTTCCAACGGCGAGGTGCAGGCCAGTGGAACCACCGACGGAATCCGGGTGGACTTCGAGAACATATTCAGTCCGCAGGCCACCCAGAACGTCTACATGGCGGGCAACCTGGGCTCGGAAACCAGCACGAAACAGGTAGTCCAGGCGCAGTCGGCTTTCACCACCAACACGGGTGAAATCGCCGAGGAGGACACGCTGCTCAACGATCTGGCCCAGACCACTACCAACTTTGCGGCCGGAGATACCATCGATTTTGAATTCACGCTTAATGATGGGACAAATCAGACGATAACCCATACATATGCAGCCGGCGACACCCTCCAGGATGTCGTGGATACGATCAACGCGGGACTCGGGGCCGGAGAAGGCTCCGCCAGCCTGGTTGACGGCATGCTGGTGATTCGTTCCGCTCAGGCGGGCGACAGCCAGTTCAGCCTGGACAACACGGCGATCAACGGAACCGGCGTGATGACCATGCCCGGATTCCAGGTCGTCGAGGAAGGGAACACCGGCAACGTCTCCCTCAGCTCGACGGTATACGACGAGCAGGGCAAGGCGCATACGCTGTTGCTGGAATTGACCCAGACCGATGCGAACACGTGGGAATACGAGGCCAGTTTCATGGACGGTGAGGAGATAACAGCCGGTCAAAACGGCACTCTCACCTTCGACAATACCGGAAACCTGACCAGCGACAATGCGCTGGCGATGGCCTTTGAGCCGGGTGACGGTGCGAATCCGGTGAACTTTACGCTGAACCTCGGGAATCCGGAGAACGGTTCCAAGGTGACGCAGTTCGCCGGTACAAGTTCGGCCAAGTTCGTCTCACAAGATGGATTCGCGCAGGGCAAGCTGATCGATTACAGCATCGACGGTGACGGATATGTCAATGGCATATACGACAACGGCAAAAACATCAAGCTGGCCCAGGTGGCCGTTGCCGACGTCACCAACTACAACGGCCTGGAAACCCTGGGTGACGGGCTGTACCGAAATACCGTAGCATCCGGCGATGTCAGCATCAACACGGCTTCGAATCTTTCGGAGACCAAGTTGAATTCTGGCATGCTGGAAGGATCAAATGTCGATCTGGCGCGTGAGTTTACGGACATGATTACTTCGCAGAGGGCCTACCAGTCCAATGCACGGGTAATCACGACCGCGGATGAACTTCTCGCTGAAGCCGTAAATCTCAAGCGCTGATGGCATGAACTGACAACTTAATTCGTCTCTACGCCCGTGCCGCTCCGCCCGGTCCCAAGCCGGGGGGTGCGGCACGGGCCCCGGAGGCGACCATAAAGGATGTACTGCGACTGTGGATAAGTCAACTGTTATAGGATTGGTCGGTGGATTCGCCCTGGTGATCGTAGCTATTGTCACGCAGGGCGATTTTGGTATTTTCTTAAGTTTATCGGCCATCCTGATCGTGGGAGGGGGCGTTATCAGCTCATCTATCGTCAACTACAGTATCGATGAGGTTAAAAACACCGCCTCCCTCACGCTGGAGTACCTGAAATCCCGGCAGACCGATCTGCGAACAGATATCGAGCTGATGAACATGTTCGCCCGCAAGGCCCGGAGGGAGGGCCTTCTTCGGCTGGAGGAGGATGTCCACCACGTTAACAACAACTATCTGCAGAACGGGCTGCAGCTGGCCATCGACGGCACCGAGAAAAACACGCTGATCACCATCCTGGACGACCAGCTGGAGAGCGCCCGCCGCAACCTGAACAAGAGCGTATCCATCCTCTACAGCATGGCCGAATACTCGCCTGCGTTCGGGATGATCGGGACGGTGATCGGCCTGATCCTGATGCTGCAGAACATCCAGGACCCCGAGGCGCTGGGAGCAGGCCTGGCCGTGGCGTTGCTGACCACCCTCTACGGCACCGTTTTTGCCAACATGGTATTCATGCCCCTGGCCGGGAAACTGGAATACCTCGGCGAGAAACAGCTGATTCGCAACGAGATGTTCAAATCGGCCGTTATCTCGATCGTGGACGAGGAGAACCCGCGCCTGATGGAGAACAAGATGCTGAACTACGTCTCCCCCTCCCAGCGGGCCGAATACCGGGCCTATTACAACGAGCACAGCTTCAACAAGAAGCGAGAGGAGAAGCTCTACGAACACTGGATTAACATACAGAACAACTCATGGCAAGATCTTCAGACAGTTCTGGAAACTGGCTAATGACATATGCCGACTTTATCACCCTCATGATGATCTTTTTCATCGTGCTCTACACCTTTACGCCCGGCGTGGAGCAAAACAAGTTTGAAGCCATTGTGGGAGCGTTTAAGGGGAAACAGGGGGTGCTGAACTACGACGCGGTATTCAGCAGCGAGATGCCGGACATCGAGATGCAGCGCGCGAAGAACTGGGAGCAGCTTCGCCAGTACATCAGCGAACAGGATCTGAGCGACGCGGTGGAGCTGGAGATGACGCCCTCCGGGGTGCGCATCATCCTGGGGGAATCGGTCACGTTCGATACCTATTCGGCCGAACTGAAACCTGCCGCCCCGCCCATCCTGCAGACGATCCTGCAGACCATCGAGGAGTACGAGGCGGAGGAGCTCCGGGAACTGGAGATCCAGGGGCACACCGACAACCGCCCCGTTCGCCCGGGAGCCCGCCAGTACCAGAGCAACTGGGAACTCGGCGCGGCGCGGGCCACTTCAGTCTTGTCCTTTTTTGTCGATAACAGTTCCATAGATCCCGCTTTGATCAAAGCCAGCACCTTCAGCCAGTACCGGCCGCGGACCGAGAACGAGACGGTCGAGGGACGGCGGAAAAATCGGCGGGTGGAGATATTTGTCCGGTATCATATTCCGGAGGAACCGACCTCCCTGCCGGACGGCACACCTGAAGAGCTAACACAAGAATCTGAGTAGGAATGGCTAGAGACGAGAAAAAGGGACCCGGGGCAGAAAAGAAGGAATCCACCGAAAAAAGTTCCGGGCAGCAGGAGGAGAAAGGTAAAATATTTAGCAGGTATGGAAAAATTTTCCTCATACTGGCGGTCATGCTCGGCCAGTCGGGGGGCGCCTACGCAATTATCAATACCTATTACGATCAGATCCACAGCTGGGTCAGGAGTATGCAGACCCGGGGCGGGGTCTACCACAACTTTGAAGACATCATTATAAACCCGGCGAATTCCGGGGGAGAACGCTACCTGATCCTCAGTGTGTCCGTAGAAATGCAGTCTGAGAGCGATCAGGCCAGGCTGGAGCAGAACCAGGTGCGCATTATCGACCAGATCAACCAGATCCTCTCCAAGCGTACGGCGGACGAACTGGTCAACCTTCAGACCCGCAAGGAGATCAAAAGGGAGATCGGTGTCATGATTAATAACGAATTTGACGAAAACATGGTACGGAATTTGTTCTTTACCAAGTACGTGTTACAGTAATGAACAAATTCGACCATGAGCGAGGATACGGCCCCACCGGTGATGAGACTGGCTCCGTCCGGCCCGAAGGGTGAAAATTCGGGCTCCGGAGAAGAGCCGGTTATAAAAAAGTACGACTTCAAGCACCCGAAGCTGGTCAGCAAGGAGACCATGCGGGCCCTGCGCAATATCCACGAGCTGCTTTCTCGCAGCCTGAACAGGATTTTTACCGACTCCATCAACCAGAAGGCCGAAGTCTCCCTCCAGGCCATCGACGAGGTAATCTTTTCCGAGTTCCTGGGGGAACTGGAGCCCCCCACTGCCCTTTTCCTTTTCAACATCGAGGAGATGGGTGACTGGGCCGTTATGGAGATGCATCCTTCCTTCTGCCTCTACTGCATCGAACGGCTGAGCGGAAGCCGGGAGAACGAGATGAAACCCTCCCGGGCACTTACGCGAATCGAGGAGCGGGTGATCTCGCGCATCGTGAACAAGATATTCAAGGAGCTGGGGCATGTCTGGTCTCCCTACCTCAACATCACTATTCAGAACCACGTCTACGAGAGCAAGCCGGCCAATATCCGCACCATTTCCAGTCACGTGCCGGGCATTGTGGTCCGGTACGTTATACGCGTGGGAGGATTGACGGTGCCCTACAAGCTCTGTTATCCCTACGCAATGCTGAAAGAGCAGATGAACCTCAATTTTCACAAGAACGACAAGGACCAGGACAAGAAGGTCCTGAGTCCCGTGGAGCGGCGGACCTTCGAGAACTACATGAAGTCCGTCTCCGTTCCGCTGCAGGTGTTGCTCGGCAGGGCGCGAATCTCCATGAAGGAACTGGTGGGCATGGAGGAGGGAGACGTGATCAAACTGAACCAGCTCATCGACGAGCCCCTCGACGTAATGGTGAAGGGAACCCGGAAGATGACCGGATTCCCCGGCAAGATCAATGGGATGAAAGCCATAAAAGTTTTTGAAGTACAGAAAAACCGTAAACTAAAAGAAGAGTAACGTCATGGAAGTACAACACTGGACGCAGGGCGTGGATAAACACCTGCCCGGACTGGAAAAGTTTTTCGAGCAGGTTCTGCTGCAATCCTGCAAAGTGGAACAGGCGGACTGCGATGCCCTGGACAATGAGAAGGCAGTGGAATTCCTGAAGGAGTCGGGATTCCTGGTCCGGACGGCGGAGGAGAATTTTCAATCGGAAATCGTGCTCGGCTTCAATGAGGGCTGGGGTGCACTTCTGGCCGAAAAGATCCTGGATACCGAAGAGGAGGTAGCCGGAGAGATTACCGGGGAACTGGTCCGGGAAGTGGCGGAGAAACTTTTGGATGCCGTCTCCTCGGCGCTCTCCGAGGTGGGTGTGGACGTGGAACTTTCCGATCTCGAACTGATCCGGAAAGGCCAGTTGAAGCGCTCGCTGAACATACAGGATTACCTATCGGCGCTGCTTACTATCGGTTCCGGGGACGATGCGGAAGCGGAGGATAGCCTGCAGCCCTTCGAGGTGAGGGTGGTAATCTCCAAGCCCAACGAGGAAAATATCGAGTTGGTGGAAGCGGCGTTCTCAGACGAGAATCCCTTCTTCAACGATGAGTACGAGGAAAAATTCAGCAATTTAGCCGCGGAAGTGGAGATACGGCGTTCCTCCGACAACGGGCGGGAGGGAGCCGGGGCCGGCCTGAAGGTCGAAGGACAGAACGTGGAATTTGAGAATTTTGACCGCGCCTCCGGCAATAAGAACGACCGGGAAGTCCGCAACATCGACATCCTGAAAGATGTGGAGATGGACCTCTCCGTGGAACTGGGCCGCCGGGAGATGCCGCTGGGCAAGGTGCTTCAGCTCGTCAAGGGTTCGGTGATCGAACTGGAGAAACTGGCGGGAGAGCCGGTCGAAATACTGGTAAACGGGCATATGATCGCCCGGGGTGACGTGGTCGTGATCGACGAACATTTCGGCGTGCGCATCTCCAAACTCCTGGCTACCCGGGAACGTCTTAAAGGATTGAGCTGATGATTGACTGGGATACGTTCAAACAGCAGCTTCAGACCAATCCGAACCGCACCCTCGGTTTCGTACTGGGTCTGGCGGGCTGCCTGATGCTCATCTGGCTCGCCGTGGTGCTGCAGTCGTCCGCTCCCGGCGAGAGCCGGCCCGTAACGATGCTCGCCGAGGCGCGCGCGGACAGCAGCGCCCCGGCGAGTGTTCCTGATACGGCCCGAACCGGCGATACGGCGACAGCCGATTCCGCGGCGCCGGGCCTTACGCCTGTCGGAGCCGATGCGGAGCCTGCGGACTCCCTGCAGGGTGCTGTCCACGCCTCGCAAGCGGAGGAGAGCCCCCGCCTCAGCCAGGTCAACAACATTCTGCCTACCCTCCTGGTCATGCTGGCGCTTATCGGGGGACTCTGGTACTGGATCAGGCGCAAATCCGGGAACCGCCCGCCCGATTCCGGCGGCGAGAACGATTTTTTCCGCTTGAAGGCTTCCCGTGAACTGTTTCCCGGCAAACATATGGCATTGATAGAGATCAACGGGGAACACTGGATCGTGGGCGACGGGCCTGGCGGACTTCAGATCATGCACCGGTACCGGGCGGGAGAGTGGGAGGCGCCCCCCGCGGGAACCGAAAATAATTCGGGAGAGGGAAACTGGAAGAGCTTTTTCAGCGATGCTCTCAAGGCGGGCGCGCCTGCGAAATCGGAGAACGGCAGCGCCGGATCCGGCAAACGTTCCCGGCCCGGCAAACCGTCCGCCGAACGCGACGCCGACAGAAACGGGGAGGCCTCGCGGTTATGGTAGCATACGGCCGACGATACGGAGTTAAAATTGCGGCGGCCCTTCTTATGACGGCCGCGCTCTTTCTGCTTGCCGAGACAAGCATGGCACAGAGCGGTGGCGGTACCATGCCAAGCGTCAACATCAGCGTGGACGGGGATGGGGGAGAGGACTTCTCCCTCGCCATTCAGACCCTCATCATCCTGACCATCCTCTCCTTCGGGCCGGCCATCATTACCATGATGACCAGTTTCACCCGCCTGGTGGTGGTATTCTTTTTCCTGAGGATGGGACTGGGAACCCAGCAGTCGCCCCCCAACCAGGTGCTTCTGGGACTCGCTATGTTCCTGACCATCTTTATCATGGCTCCGACGTTTGACGATATCAACAGCGAGGCCATCCAGCCCTACCTGAACGAAGAAATTAACCAGACCGAGGCCCTCACGCGGGCGGGAACGCCCCTGAAAGAGTTTATGGTCCGGCAGACCCGGGAGAAGGATCTTTTGCTCTTTATGGACCTGGGGGACATGGATTCGGTGGGCAGCGTCGAGGAGATACCGGTTCACGTAGTTGTCCCCTCCTTCATCATCAGCGAGCTGCGACTGGCATTTCAGATCGGATTCATGATCTACCTGCCGTTTATGGTCATCGACCTGGTGATTGCGTCCGTGCTTCTCTCCATGGGAATTATGTTCCTGCCGCCCGTCCTGGTCTCTCTCCCTTTCAAGATCCTGGTATTCGTACTTACCGACGGATGGTATCTGCTCGTGGAATCACTCCTGAAAAGTTTTAGCTGATCATGAACACGGAAGTCGGACTATACTGGCTGCAGGAAGCCCTGGTTGCCGCCGTGGTGCTGGCGGGCCCGGTGCTGATCGGCGCTCTGATTGTGGGACTGCTGATCGCGGTTTTCCAGGCGGTGACCACCATCCAGGAGATGACCCTGACCTACGTACCGAAAATGATGATCGTGGTGGTTATTCTCTTCTTCATGTTCGGTTTCATGCTGGAGTACGCCATCGATTTCATGGAGCGGGTGATTACTTTCATTCCCACCATAACGGGCACGCAGGTATAGGACGATGATGTCCCTGCTGAGCATCGAATTTATCCTGGGGGCATTCCTGGTTTTTGTCCGCGTCAGCGCGCTGGTGGGCACCGCACCCTTCTTCAGCAACGGTTCCATCCCCATGCGGGTGAAGCTCTTTTTCGCGGTCTCCCTCACCGTCATGCTCTATCCCATCGTTCCGGTCCAGGGCGGGGGCATCCCGCTCGACGCCACCACCCTCGAGGTGGTCATACTGGTATTCAAGGAAGTGCTGGTGGGGGTGGCCATGGGACTCACCGGCCAGCTGATATTTGCCGGTCTCCAGATGGGCGGGGAGCTGATGAGCGTCAATATCGGCCTCAGTTTCGCCAGTGTTGTAGATCCCGTTAATCAGTCACAGGGCTCCATCGTAAGTCAGCTTTTCGGACTTCTTGGGGTACTGGTCTTCATCGGCGTGGGAGGGGACGGTTACTACATACGGGCCCTGGCTCACAGCTTTGACGTCGTGCCGCTGGGAGAGGGCATGGTAACACGGGCGGCGCCGGCCTTTATTGAGATAGCAACCTATCTTTTTGTGGTTGGAGTACAAATGGCGGCGCCGTTCATCCTCGTCCTGTTCCTGCTGGATCTCTCTCTTGCCATCTTCGCCAGGATCATGCCGCAGGCCAACATCTTCTTTATCGCACTTCCCCTGAAGCTGGGAATAGGTATGCTTCTGCTCATCCTGATCCTGCCCTATGCGCCCGCTGCCTTCGACCGCTTCTTCACCAGGCTGTGGGAGTTCCTGGCGATGATGCTGGAATACCTGGGAGGCGTGTAGCGGCATCCTGCCCGCCGAACCTCTCCGGTCCTAGTGAACCTCTTCGGTGAGGTCGGCCGAGAGGGTGGACTTGAGCTGCAGCAGCAGTTTCCCGACGATCTGGGAGATGCGGGCTTCGGTAAGTCCCAGCAGTGCGGCGATCTCCCTGAGCGTCAGGTCCTCGTAATAATAGAGCGAAAGCACCAGCCTGTCTCTCTCCCCGAGTTCCTTGATGGCGGACTGCAGCTGGCTGGAGATGCTGCTGCGGTCGAGCTCGGCGTCCGGTCGCTCGATGTTCCCATCCTCCAGCCGGTCGCTGAGGGTGGTGCTGCTGTTCTCCTCGTACACCTTGCTGTCCAGCGAAAGGACCGCCCGCTGCTGCACATTGCTCAGCAGCTCGTAGTACTCATCCAGGGAGATGTCCATGGTCCGGGCCACCTCCTCGTCGGAGGGCTGGCGGCCGAGCTCCTGCTGCAGCTGCGACATGATCTCCCTGGCCTTGCCGTAGCTGGCACGGTCGCTTCGCGGCAACTCGTCAATGGAGCGCAGGTAGTCGATCACGCTGCCGCGTATGCGGTAGTAGGAGAACGTGTTGAACTTGATATCCTTCGCGCAGTCGTAGTTCTCGAGTGCCTGCAGCAGCCCCAGTATGGCGGCGCTCTCCAGGTCCTCCTGCTGCGAGAGAGGCGTGTCGGGATTGCGAATTTTTCCGATGATGCTTTTGACCAGAGGCATGGCCTCCGTGATGATGGCATTGCGCAGCCCCTGGGTAGGGTCCTGGCAATAGGCATCAACCAGCTCTTGTAGGGACTTGTCCATAATGGCTTACCTTGATTTGGCCCGGCCTGAGGTTCAGTTGCGGCTGGGCGAAGATTCTTTTTTGTTAGGTGTCGAGGCGTTTTCGCGTATGATGTGAAACAGGTAGACGGATACTCTCGTGCCCACCACCAGTGCTACGAACACAATGACACTCCTGATCAGCGCCGGTTCCAGGGAGGAACCCGAGTACATCAGGAAGAGGAAGATGGAGAGCGCGATAATGGTGTAGATACGTACCAGCATAAGTGGTCACTATTCGATTTAGTTGGCATGTAATTTCGGTGTCTGCAGCAGTTCCGAGAAGGAGTGGCCGTCCCTCGCGGCAATCCCGTGGAGGGTCTCCGCGATGTAGGTGATCTCCCGCCTCACATCCGTGTCGGACGAGAGGACGGCCGGGACCTGTTCCCGCACCGAGTCACGTATACGCTCGGAGGCTGGAATCCGTCCCAGGTAGGGGATCTCTCTTCCCAGGAAGTGTTTCAGGATGTTGTTGAATCTTTCGAGCACGTCTTTTGCCCCCTCCTCGTTTTCGGAAAAATTGACAATGGCCGCGAAGGGGAACGCGGGATCGATTTCCAGGATGTATTTGCAAAAGCGATAGACATCGGAGATGACGGTCGGTTCGTCCGCCAGCAGCAGGGCGCAGAGATCGGATCGATCCAGGGCCCACAGACTCAGGGCGGAAGTTCCCGCGGGGGTGTCCAACAATATGAAATCGTGATCCCCGCGCAAAGTTCTGATGGCTTCGTCCAGTACGGGATAGAGCATGGACCAGTCGCGTAGATGGGGATTCGGCTTGTCCGCCCCGGTTACCAGCGTGATGCCCGATTCGGTCCGGCAGTAGAGATCCTCCGGGTAACACTCTTCCCTCAGCAGATCCATGGCCGTCGCCGGCACCTGTTCGTTCATCAGGGTGGCGCAGTTCGCCAGCCCCAGGTCGGCGTCGACCAGAGCCACTTTCTGCCCTTTCCGGGAGAGTATTTCGGCCAGGTTCACGGCAGCTACGCTCTTTCCGACGCCGCCTTTACCACTGGCCAGGGAAACAATGAATGAGGAGTGTTCGGTATTCATGTCTTTCGGTCTTATGAGTGAGAAATAATATGTTCGGCAAACCAGGACGGACTGAAGTGTCGTATGTCTTCGGATATCGAGGGTCCGTCGCTGACGTAACGTACACCGCATCCCTTGCTTTTCAGGAAGGGCAGCAGGTGTCCCCATTTGTCGGTTTCGTCGAGATGGGTGATCGCGAGGTAGTCCGGCTGCAGCGGGTGCTCCTCCGCGAAACGTTTCTTAAAATAGTAGCGCTCCAGGGTTGCGTTGACCGTAAAGTGAATTTCCAGGGGCGTCACCGGGGTGAGGAGCTGGCGGATCTGCCAGAACTCCCGGAAGGAGGCGCTGCCGTTCAGGCTGATGGGAGGCGTATCGTACAGTACGTGGTCGAAACTGGAAAGCCGGGACATCAGCTTGCTGATCTCCACCCCTTCGCCCACCTCGAAATGGGGCAGCCTCTGCTCTTCGGCGAAGAGCGGAAGCGGTGAGTAGTGCCGGCGGTCGTCGGGTGCGTTCACGGTGACAAGCGCGATCTCCCTGCCCTCCATAAAATCGGGATGGGAAGCCAGCTTCATGATCAGGGAGGTTTTGCCGGATCCCGCCGGTCCCACGAAGAGCAGGTGCCGTTCGGGATCTCCCTTCGCCTCGGCGTCCAGCGCCTCACGCATGAGATGGGACATCTCTCGAAGAAACTGCTGTTGCTGCTCGTAGGGATCAATGCCGCGCCCCAGTATCTTCTCAAACCACCGGGAGACGGTCGGCGCGCGCATTCCGGTGTTCAGCAGCTGCTGGAAGAGCGGGTGCGAAACGTATTCCAGGTTGGCGGATATAAGGGCGTCGGACATCAGCGACTCCAGCTGGTCGAACCGCCGGTGCAGCGCACGTACCTCCTGGCTGACAACCCGCTCGTTCATATGTCCGTCGAAGGAGGGCTCGCTGTCGGTTCCGTTTCGGTGAATAGGCGTACTGCGGCGGGACATGGTTACTTCCGGCGCGGCTTCGCCGGACTGTCCGGCGGGACGTTCGGCCACCTGCGTATCCTCCTCGCGCGATTCGCCGCCGTTTCGCGAGGGCGATTCCGAAAAAGCATTCACGCCCTCCTCCATCATGCTGCGCAGGGAGGACGGGATCAGGTCTTTCCGCCCGTATGTGCCGGAGGATTCCGGTGACTCCTGTTCTTCGCCGCTGTCATTCCCGGAGGGCGGCACCGCTTCGCTTCGGTCGCTCATGGCGGTTACCGAAGCGGGTTTCCCGCCGGCGGGATTGACCGTTTCCAGGATTACGCACTCCTCGCCCAGTTGTTCGCGGGCCTGCTCGCGCGCCTCCTTTATCTCTTTGCCATAAAACTTTTTGATAATCATAACGGGGGATTAGTTATCCGGTTCTGATGCTCCGGACTCTTGGGATTGCAGTCGAAGAATGTCGAATTTCTCGATTTCGGTATCGAGGGTAAGATCGTTGTAGGAGAGGACGGTAATCTCGGGAATGACGGATACCAGGAAGTCATAGAGCGCCGGACGCAGCACCGGGGAAGTCAGCAGGATGGGATCGTGTCCCTTGCTGATCATCTCCTCGAAGATGTTGGAGGCCTTCACATAGAGTTTTTCCACGGTGTCCGGCGCGAAGCCCAGGGTGTTGGGATTCAGCTTGCCGTCTTGTGCCTGGTTGATCAGGTGCGACTCAAGGGAGGATTCCATTACGGAGACCGTCACCCGTCCCTCCTCGTCGCGATACTGGCGTGTTATGGTGGCGGAGAGTGCGGAACGCACATATTCGGTCAGCACGTCCGGATTCTGGGTTTGAGACTGGTGGTCGGCCAGGGTCTCCAGGATGGTGTTGAGGTCCCGTATGGGTACCTGCTCCTTAAGCAGGCGCTTCAGCACTTTCTGTATGTCTCCCAGTTTCATCACATCGGGAATCAGCTCCTCCACCACCGCCGGCGAAGTCTGTTTGAGGTTCTCCACAAGCTGCTTGACCATCTGCCGGTCGAGAAGGTCGTGTGCGTTTCGCTTGATAATCTCCATGAAATGGGTGGTGATAACCGCCCCCGCCTCGATGACAGAAAGCCCGTAACGTTCGGCCTCCGTCTTGTTGCGGTCGCTGACCCACACGGCATCCATGCCGAAGGTGGGATCCTTGGTTTTAACGCCCTGCAGCTTGATATCGAAATCGGCGGGCAGAAGGGCCAGGTGGTATTCCGGCAGGAGGTCTCCCTCCCCCTTGACAATTCCCCGCATCTTGATCAGGTAGTCGTTGGACTTGAGCTGCACGTTGTCGCGAATTCGTATGGGGGGAACCAGGATGCCCAGCTCGATGGCCATCTGTTTTCGCAGGGAAGCCATGCGGTCCAGCAGGTCCCCGTCCTGTTCGGGATCCACCAGGGGAATGAGGCTGTACCCGATTTCCAGTTCCAGGGTGTCCATCAGCAGGTAGCGTTCCACCTGGTCGATCTCTCCCTCCTGGACCGACTCTTCTTCTCTCTCCAGCGCCTCCACTTCCATCTGGTTGTTCTTTTTGTTGGCGAAGAAGAGCAGCAGGCCCGAGAGCGTCCAGAATGGGATGACCGGCATTCCGGGCAGCACTCCCATGATAAAGATGAACACACCCGCTATGGCAATGACCTTGGGGCTTCCGAAGAGCTGGTTGGTGATTTCAACACTGAGATTGTTCTCCGAAGCGGCACGGGTTACGATGATGCCGGAGGCGGTGGAGATCAGCAGGGCGGGTATCTGGGTGACCAGGCCGTCCCCCACCGTCAGGAGCGTATATTGCGCGGCGGCTTCGGAGATGGCCATTCCCTGCTGCATCGTCCCGATGACCAGTCCCCCGATCACGTTGATAAAGGTAATAAGCAGTCCGGCGATAACGTCGCCCCGTACAAACTTGCTGGCCCCGTCCATGGCCCCGTAGAAATCGCTCTCGCGGGCGATCTCCTCCCGCCGGTCCCGGGCCTCCTCGTCCGTAATAAGGCCGGCACCCAGGTCGGCGTCGATGGCCATCTGCTTGCCCGGCATGGCGTCGAGGGTAAACCGGGCGGAGACCTCAGCGATGCGGGTGGCCCCTTTGGTGATGACCACAAAGTTGATAATGATCAGCACCGCGAAAATGATGATCCCGATGACGTAGTTCCCCTGGACCACGAAGCTGCCGAACGCGTCGATCAGGTTCCCGGCGTATCCCTCGCTCAGGATCAGGCGGGTGGAGGCCACGTTCAGGGCGAGCCGAAAGAGGGTGAGAATGAGCAGCATGCCCGGAAACACTGCGAACTCCAGCGGCTTGAGGGTGTAGAAGGCCACCAGCATAACCACGATGGAGAGGGAGATGTTGCTTGCCAGCAGGAAATCCAGCACACCCGTGGGGATAGGCAGGATCATCACCATCAGGATGATGATCACGCTGGATGAGACCAGCACATCGGTGCGCTGCATGAACAGGCTGCCGATGCTGCCGAAGCCGCTGCTGTTGTCGGGAGTACTCATGTTTCAGATAATCTTGTCGTCCTTGAGACGGTAGACGTAGGCCAGGATTTCGGCCACCGCCCGGTAAAGTTCCGGCGGAACAAACTGCTCCTCCTCTGATGAAGCGTACAAAGCCCGTGCCACAGGTGGGTTTTCGATGACCGGAACGTCGTATTTTTCGGCGTACTCCCTGATTTTGAGGGCGCGTTTTCGCATTCCCTTCGCCCTTACCAGGGGCGCCTCGTTGGTTCCCGGATCGTACGCCAGGGCCACCGCGTAGTGTACCGGGTTGGTCACCACCACGTCGGAGGAGAGGACGGCATGGTCCAAACGCTTGCTCTGTGCGATGCTGAGGGCCTTCTCCCGGCGTTTGCTTTTCATATGCGGGTCGCCCTCCATCTGCTTGTACTCGTCCTTTACCTCCTGCTTGGTCATCCGAAGTTCCTTGTGATGCTGGTAGCGCGTCCACGCGGCATCCATGATGGAGAGAATGACAAGCGCGGCGAGGATCCGGTTGACGATGAGGAGGATATATTTTCCGGATTGGGAAATAATTTCTCCCAGCGGCAGGATCAGGAACGAGGTGATGTTGTCGATTTCGGTGCGAAGCGTAAACCAGATAATCAGTCCAACGATGAAAATCTTGCTGAATCCCTTCACCATCTCCACGAGCCCCCGCATCGAAAAGATCTTCTTGAATCCCTTCTGGGGATTGATCCGGCTGGTCTTGGGTTCCAGCACCTTGGTCGCGAAGACCACCCCGGTCTGCCCCACATTGGCGACGATCGCCATGGCGAAGAGGGCGATCAGGACCGGCCCCAGGATTTCCAGGGAGTACCACCCGGCCATCATCAGGTATTCGATGGCGTTGTCCCGGTTGTCGAAGGCGGCGGCGGAATTCAGGAAAAAGGTCTCGAAGAGGGTTTCGAGCCGGGAATACATCCATCCTCCGAACTGCAGCGTCACGACGGTGGCGATGACCATCAGGAGCACCGAGGATATTTCCGCGCTGTGCGCGACATTCCCCTCTTCCCGCGCCTTCTTGAGCTTGTGCGGTGTGGGTTCCTCCGTGCGTTCCTGTTCGCTGTGTTCGGACATAGGTTGTAATACCGCAAAATCGATACCACGCGCGAAGGGAGGCGGATGGGAAGCCTCGGCGGGGACGGGCCTCCGGGCCCCCGCTCAATTTCTTCCGTCCGCGGGAAAAGATTTCCACCTCTCCGTTCCATGTGTACGGGCGCGACCCCCGCTCAGACCCCTCAGGGCCGAAACAGGGTCGTGGCACGGAATTTGAACTCCTGAAAGAAAACAAAACAGCGAAACCGTCCATGATTGACCGATTCCAACATTCCATGCAGGCTCTCAAGCTTCTGATGAGGGCCCAGGAGGTAACGGCCAACAACCTGGCCAACATGAATACCCCCGGTTTCAAGGGCGACAAACTTTTCTACCGGGCGTTTATGGAAGAGCTGAACGGCCGCCCGGTGTCGTCCGTGGAGGCCGGGCAGACGGTACGTATGGGCCAGGGCGCATTCGAATCAACCGGAAACCCCTTTGATTTTGCCATTGAGGGCCAGGGATTTTTTGTCGTAGAGGAGGGAGGCAACCGGTTTCTGACCCGGAACGGCCGATTCGGACTGGACAGCGAAGGATATCTGACCAACGATAACGGGGCCCGGGTCATGGGTGAAAACGGGCCCGTCCACCTGCCCCAGGTCATGGACTCGGGCCAGATACGCTCCGACGCGGAAGTGGAAGTGAACAAGAACGGCATTATTACGGTCGACGGGCGCGAGGAGGGGAGACTGCAGCTGGTGAGGGTGGACGACGTCTCCCGCCTGCAGCGCCGCTCCAATACCTACCTGGAGGCTCCGGAAGACGTGGAGGTTACAGCGGCCCCCCAGAGCCAGGTCATGCAGGGCTATTATGAGTCCGCCAACGTGGAGCCGCTGCAGGAGATGGTCAGCATGACCAGGAATATGCGTCTTTTTGAATCGCAGCAGCGAGCCATGAGAACTACCGACGAAATGCTTTCCCAGGCCACCAACCGGCTGGGAAGATTTTAAACCCAAAACACGAAGATTATGTCTGATCGCGCACTTAGCATAGCGGCGCTCGGAATGAGCGCGCAGCAGAAGATGGTAGACAACATCGCCAACAACCTGGCGAACGTGAACACCACCTCATTCAAGAAAAGCACCATCGCCTTCCAGGACCTCTTTTATCAGAATATTGTCACCTCCGGGCGCGGGAGCGCCGGACAGGAGTCGAGCGAGGGTCCCGGACTCCAGATGGGGCACGGGGCCAAGCCGGTGGCCACCGTCCGAAACTTTTCACAGGGGGCGATGGACGAGACCGGCGGCTCGATGGACGTCGCCATCAACGGCGCCGGATTCTTCCAGGTGGAGATGCCGGACGGCTCCATTGCCTATACCAGGGACGGCAATTTTACCATGTCGTCCGACGGGAGGCTGATAACGCAGTCGGGTCTTCCCCTGGCCGACGGCATTGATATCCCGGAAGACACCGTGGGAATTCAGATTACCCAGGAGGGGCTGGTGACCGCCAAACTGAGCGGGGACCGCGGAGAAATGGACCTCGGACAGATTGAGCTGGCAAAATTTGTCAATCCCGGAGGGCTCAGCGCGATGGGCGACAACCTTTACGCACAGACCGAAGTCTCGGGGGCGCCTTTCTACAGCACGCCCGGCATGGATGGTTTCGGCACGCTCAAACAGGGATTCCTGGAGCAGTCGAACGTGGAGATCGTCACCGAGATGGTGGACCTTATCCAGGCCCAGCGCGCCTACGAGACCAATTCGAAAATGGTCCAGACCGCGGAGGATATGATGGCCATGACCAACTCCATCAAACGATAGAATATAACATGATGCGCAGAGGAGTAATCCACATCGCAGCCATCCTGCTGTTGACGCTCTCCGCCCTGCCGGCGGGAGCTCAGCAGGGGGTGGAATCCAGGCTGGAGCGGCTGACGGCCGACCGCATGGAGAAGATATGCCCCGATTGCGCCGTGAGCGTGGAGACACGCTGGATTTCCGATCGGCTCGCCGGGGCGGACTCCTCAGACATCCGCGGGGTGCGGCTGCCGGCCACGGAGCTGCCCCGGGGGTACCTCACCGCGGAAGTGGACATAGAGGGCGGCGGGGAGTCGGCGGAGACGGTACAGCTCTATGTGGAAGTCCGCAAAAAGGTGCCGGTGGCCCTCCGGCGAATCGGATCCGGGGAATCCATAGACAGGGAATTTATCGAACGCCGGGAGATGGACATCACCATGCTGCGGGAGCTGCCGGCCGGCGGATCCGGCGAACTGGAGGGCAAGGCGGCCGCACGATTCATCCCGGAGGGGAGCGTTCTCCTGCGGTCGAACATCAAGCGTCCCGCCGCGGTGGAACCGGGAGACCCGATAACGCTCATCTACCGGAGGAACGGCATGGAGATTCACATCAGCTGCACCGCGCGGCAGGCGAAGGCCGCCGGCGAGTCCATACGGCTCCACAGCAAGGAGACCGGCGAGAACTACATGGGTACGCTTATCAATGCAACCGAAGCGGAATGGGAGAGAACACTATGAAAACGCTTAGATTTTTCTGCACACTCCTGATTATAGCTGCAGCCGCCGATTTCGCGCGGGCGCAGCGATCGCTCTACTCCGATATCAAGGCGCACCGGGTGGGGGATGTAATCACCATCATCCTCACGGAAAACATCTCCGGCTCCTCCAACTCCGATGCCAGCACGCTGTCGAACAGCAACGGAAGTGCGTCGAGCAGCGTGTCAAGCAATTTTGTTCCCTTTGAACCTGTCTTCGGGGCGGACGTGAACGTGGATTACAATTCCGACGAGCGAATCACCGCCAACCAGCAGCAACTCTTGCAGGGAACGGTTACCGTCCGGGTGGAGAGCGTCGAGGAGAACGGGGACCTGTTCATATCGGGCACCCGTTTCACCGAGATCAACGGCGAGCGACACAGCATGTCGGTAAGCGGTATTGTTCGCCCCTCCGACGTCAGCGACGCCAACCAGGTGCTCTCCTACCGTATTGCCAATGCCGAAATCAGCTACCAGAAAGAGGGCGGAATCGGTGAGACCCGCCGGAAGCTGGGAATCGGAAGAAAAATTGTGTGGGGCGCCGTGGGCGTGCTGACCGGCGTCGCCGTATTTATGTTCTCAAATTAACGGGTACCTATGAAACGAATGTGCGTCACCATAGTAATCATGTTTTTCGCCGGATTCCTGTTCCTCCCGCAGGCGGAGGCCCAGACGCGGCTGTCCGACCTGGTGGAAATTGACAACGCCCGGAAAATCGAACTTATCGGGTACGGGCTCGTGACGGGACTCGACCGCAGCGGCGACCGCACGGTGGGCCGGAGAGGATCGGGCTTTACCGTACAGTCCATCAGCAGCATGCTGGACAAATTTGGGATTACCGTCAACCCCGACCAGCTTCGTACCCGGAACGCGGCCGCGGTGATGGTAACGGCCCAGATCACCCCCTTTCATGCCCCGGGCAGTGAGATTGACGTCACGGTGTCGTCGCTGGGCGACGCCAGCAGCCTGAGAGGCGGCGTGCTGCTGCAGACGCCCCTCATGCATCCTCAGACCGAGCAGATTTATGCCTATGCGCAGGGTCCCCTGGTGCTGGGAGGCATCAACGCCGAAGTTCCGGGAGCGCGCCTGGCCCGCAACCAGTCCCTGACGGGCACCATTCCGTCGGGAGCCAGCGTAGTGGAGAACCAAATGTACTCGCCCGACCGCGGCGAACCGCTGGGACTGATCCTGCGCCAGCCCAACTACACCAACGCCACCCGAGCCGCGGAGGCCATCAACGAGCAGTTTGAGACCGAGCTGGCTTCCGTGGAAAACGCGGGACTGCTGAGCGTTGAGTGGCCCGACGGATTCGAGGATACGGGAGACCTTAATTTTTTCACCAATACGGTGCTCAACCTGGAGATCGAAGTGGATGTGCCGGCCCGCGTGGTCGTGAACGAACGCACGGGAACCGTAGTGGCCGGCGGGGACGTGGTCATCGGGGAGGTGATGATTTCCCACGGCAACATTCAAATTCAGACGCAAGTAACGCCCTTTGTCTCGCAGCCTCCCCCGTTGAGCGGCGGCGAAACGGTCGAGGGAGAGGTGACGGCCGTGGGCGTAACCGAGGAGGCCGCCAAGAATTTTGTGCTTGAGCCCGACACCCGGGTAGCCGACCTGGCCACCTCGCTTTCCAACCTGGGATTTTCGCCGCGTGATATCATCTCCATCTTTCAGGCGCTTGACAAGGCCGGGGCGCTGAAGGGCAAACTGATTGTCATGTAACCGCAGTTTTTATGAAGATATCCGAAATACATAACGCCGCCGGAGAGATCCCGGGAAACCGGCCGGACCCCGCGAATATTGAGGAGGAGTCCGCCATGGAATTCGAGCGGCTGTTCGCCCGTCAGATGGTCCGCGAAATGACCAGCGGCCTGTTTGAGGAGAAGGAGAAGGGCGGGATGATGGGAGCTTCCGGGGGACTCTACCGGGAGCATATTGTCGACACATTGAGCAACGAACTGGCCAAACAGGAAAAACTGGGCATGGCCGAAAAGGTACGAACTTTCTGGGAACGCAGAACGTCGCAGCCTGCCGGCCCGACCAACGCCACCAATTCATAACAGCACCATGAATATTTCCGAAGATACCGAATATACCGAACTGAAAGAGATGATGGCGACCCTGGTGGAAGAGTACCGGGAAGCCACCTCGCTGATCAACGACCAGATGCAGGCGGTGATCTACAGCGACCTGGCCCTGCTGAACGACCTGCTTCCCCGGCAGCTGGAGAAGTTCGAGGAGCTCCAGGAGATTGAGAACGCCTTCCGGAACCGGCTCGACCGACTGTTTGACCGCCATTACCCCGAAGAGAGCCGGAGAAGCGTAACGAGATTGATGGAACACCTCGAAGAGCCGTCCGCCGAACTGAACCGCCTGCGCGAGCGGCTCAGCGAGCAGGTGTCCAAAGGCGAGCAGCTGAGAAAGCAGCTGATGGATCTGCTGGAATTCGCACGCGATCACAACGCGGAGACCTTTGAGATGATCACTTCGCTGGCTACCGAGCAGGGGGAAGGCGAGGTCTACGACGCCAGCGGGAAACGCAAGAAACAGTCGCCGGGCAGCGTAGCCGTAAACCATAAAGCCTAGAGGCCATGCTGGACATATTTGAAATTTCCAAAAACGGTCTGCTGAGCTCGAAGAAAGCTTCGTCGGTCGTTTCGCACAATATCGCCAATGCTAACACTCCCGGCTATACCCGCCAGCGTGCCGAGTTGTCAGAGCAGATACACCGACAGGGCTCCTTCACGCTGGGCCGGGGTGTTACCATTGACCAGGTGGAGCGGATGCGCAACGACCTGGTGGACCGGCAGATTATGCTGAAAGAGCACGAACTGGGCGATCTGAACGAACGCCACCGGATTTTTCAGCAGGTGGAGGGTGCGCTTGTAACCGATTCCGGCGACGGGCTGGATGTGGGACTGACCGATTTTTTCAACTCTTTTTCCGAACTCTCCAACAATCCGCAGGATATCAACCTGCGGAACAACGTCGTTTCCAAGGCAAACACTCTTATCGGCAAGTTCAGGGACCTGGACGGCGACCTGGAGGATATTGACGAGCAGACCCTGGCAACGGCTCGAGGGCGGGTGGATAAGGTGAATACCATGCTGGAACAGCTGGCGGACATCAACCTTGATATCGCCCGCGCGGAGGCCAGCGGACAGCCGGATCTTCACAGCAAGGACCGCCAGCTTGAACTGCTCAAGGAGCTCTCCTCGCAGGTCAGCATGGATACGGCGTATCACGACGACGGCTCCGTCGAGGTTCGCATCGGGGGCATGGTGGTGCTCTCCGGGGTAGAAGCGGCGGAACTTCGGCCCGACGTGGATCCCGAATCCCGCACCTTCCGGGTGCGGATGGACAACGGCAAGGTGCTGGACCTCGGAAGGGGAGCGCTTGCCGCCGATAAGTACATGTACGAGGAGGCCATTCCCGAGAGCCGCAACAAACTCGACAAAATCGCGAAATCGGTCGTGCAGCAGGTCAACGCCCTGCACATCAAAGGCTACGGGGTCGCCGACGGAACCCAGAGAAACTTTTTTAACCCGGCAGGCACCACCGCCGGATCCATCGACCTTAACCAGGCCGTGGCCGACAACCCCGAGCATATCGCCGCCTCTTCGGTGGCGGGTGAGGCGGGCAACAACGACAACGCCCGGATGATCGCCGACCTTCAGAACCTGTCGCTGCTGGACGGGCAGACGCTGGCCAGCAATGCCGTGCAGATGATGAGCGAACCCGGCATTAAGATAAGCGAGCTGGAGAGCCGGATCGAGTCCAGGAAGTCCGCCAGGCAGCTTCTGATCAATCAGCAGGAGAGTCAGACCGGTGTCAACATCGACGAAGAGCTGAGCGACCTGATCAAGTACCAGAACGCCTACCAGGCCTCCGCCCGCGTACTTTCGACGGGACAGCAGATGTACGATACGCTGCTGAGCATACTTTAACGCAATCGGAATATCATGCGTATCACGCAATATCTCTCGTTCAACAGCCTGCAGGACCTGCTGAACCGCAATCGTGAGGAGCTGGCCAAATACCAGAAGCAGCTTGCCAGCGGGAAATCCGTTATCCGGGCATCGGACGGCAACGTGGCGTTCAGCACGAGCCGGATTATGGAGGAACAGATCCGCAAGGATACCCAGTACCAGAGCAACGTGAACAGCGGACTTCGCCAGGCCAGGGCCGTCCAGGATTCGCTGGACGGGATGATCGATTCGATGATCGACCTGAAAAACGTGGGGGTCACCGGGTCCAACGACTCCATGAACGACACGGAGCGCGACAAGCTTGCCGACCAGGTGGCCAGCATCCGCGACCGGCTGGTGGACCTGGGCAATACGCAGCTTAACGGGGCCTACCTGTTCGGGGGCACCAACAGCGGGGAGCCCACCTTTTCGGCCGACCCTGCCGCCACCGGGGGCGTTGCCGATGTCTCCAACAACGACGCGCTGACCACCAGCATTACCGAGAATACCGACGTGGAGACTACGGTCACGGGCAACGAGCTGCGCGCCACCCCGGCGGGGGACCTGTTTGGGGTCGTTGAACAGCTTGAGACCGCCCTCCGTGACAACGACCAGGCCGCGATCAACGCCACGCTGGACGATATTGAGGAGTCCCTCGATCATGTCACCAAGCTGACTTCCCGTATCGGGAGCACCATCAACCGGCTGGAGTTCGTGCACGACAAGCTGCAGACCGGAATCACGGAGAAAAAAGGCGAGGTCAGCCGGCTTACGGACACCGACTTTGCCGAGGCGATATCCAACTTCCAGAAATTTGAAACGTCCTACGAGGCGGCCCTCGCCGCGCACTCGCGCATGGCCAACACCTCGCTGCTCAACTATCTCTGAATTCACCGAACTCCTGAGTCCCCATGATGTCCTTTGCCCATACCACCCTGTTTCTGATATGTGACCCGTCGCACGACCTGGAAACCCCTCCCGACTGGCTTGAAGAGGCGGGCCGGGATCTGCCCGTACGGGTACTGGCTCATCCCGAGGTGTCCCTCCCATGGGAGGACGGCGCGTTCCCGGTGAAGCGCTGGGACCCGGACGCGGGACCGGTGGCGTGCCTGAATAGCGAGGCCGCCGGACTCGAAACCGATTTCCTGTGGCTGCTCTACGCCGATGAAACCCCGCGGTGGGATACGCTGCCGGAGAAGGCGGAGAAGGGGCGATGCCTCGCCTTCGCGATCTGCCGGCGGGAGGGCGAACGTCCCCGGCGGGATTACCAGGTACGGCTTTGTCCCCTGCCCCGGGAGGGAAAATTGTTCGAGGGATGGGCTATCCCCGATCCCACGCGTGCCTTTCAAAGGGAAGGGTGGTCAATGGAGAAGGGATCGGCGGAAATTTCCAAGAGGGCCGGCGCTTTCCCTCCCTCCCGCATCTTAGAAGAGTCGGAGTGGACAGGGAATACGCTGCTCTCCCCCCTGTGGAGAGGTCTGGCCGCGGCCGAAAGGCACCGATACGCGGAAGCGGAGGAGTACCTGCAGAAGGTACTGGACGGCCGTCCACTGTTTGAATTTGACCGCCTGGCGGCACATAACAACCTGGCGCATTCGCAGCTGGAGCAGCACAAGCTGGATGAGGCGGCGGAGACCGCGCGGCGGTCGGCCGAGGTAAATCCGGCCCAGCGTGCCCCCTATTTGATTATGCAGCGCGCTCACCTGATGGAAGGGAGGCGGGAGAAATCGTTCGAGGCGATGCGGTCCTACCTGGAACACCTTCCGCAGCCGACGGCGGCCAACCTGGATACTCGCCTGAGCGCCAGCGCAACTCACCATCTGATGGCCGATATGAAATTCCGAGAGGGAGATTATAAAAAGGCGTTTCACCACTACGGGGAGTATTACCGCCTGGAGGAGGGAGAGGTGGAGCAGCCAGTGCTGGAGAAACTTTTTATCTACTCCATCGAACTGAAAGACAAGGAGAGCTCCATCCGCTATTTTCACGATATGTTCGGGGAGTATCTTCCCGACCGTCTCACGGACGACATGTCGGCCCGGCTGCTGGAGTCGCTGTCGCTGTTCATGGACAACGAGTGGTACGATTTCGTGAGCGAGATCTACGAGCAGCTGGTGACGCAGAATCCGGAGAATAACGAGCTGCTCAACGGCTGGATCACCACCCTGATCCGCAACGAGGAGGTCGAGAAGGCGCGTTCGCTGATCAGTGTTGGAAAGAAGAAGGCAGGGTGATTACTCATCCTCCGGGAAATCAATCTTCTTGAGCTTGTTGCGGATGGTGCGGTCGGAGATCTTCAGCAGTTTTGAGGCCTCCTTCTGGTTACCGTTGGTGCGTTCCAGCGCTTTCTTGATCATCTGCAGTTCCATCTCCTCTATGGGAAGCACCGGAATATCGTTGAGCACCTCTTCGGCAAGTGAGTCGTCCACGTTTTTGAACAGCGGATTGTTGATGTGCTCGAGGGTCAGCTCATCGGAATCCTGGCCCATGATCACGCCGCGCTGTATGTAATTTTCCAGCTCGCGGACATTGCCCGGCCACTCTTTTTTCTGCAGGTGGTTCATCAGTTCGTCCGACACCGCTATCTCCTCCAGGTCGTATTCCCGGCAGTACCGCGATACGAAATGTTCCACCAGGAGGGGGATGTCGCCGGGCCGTTCACGCAGCGAGGGCATCTCGATGGGAAAGACGTTGAGCCGAAAATAGAGATCCTTGCGGAACTCCCCTTCGGAAATCGCCTCCCCGATGTTTCGATTGGTGGTGGAAATGATTCGAACGTCGACTTTCCGTGATTTCTGGCTTCCCACCTTCTGGAACTCCTTTTCCTGGAGTACCCGGAGCAGTTTGGCCTGGAGGGAAATGTCGATCTCGGTGACTTCGTCCAGCAGCAGGGTACCGCCGTCGGCCGTTGCGAAGGCTCCTTCCCTGTCCTCCACCGCTCCTGTGAAAGCCCCTTTCACGTGGCCGAAAAGCGTGCTCTCCACCAGCTCGCTGGGGAGGTTGGCGCAGTTTATTTTTACATAGGGCTGATCGGCGCGGTTGCTGTTCTGCTGTATAAGGTTGGCGTAAACCTCCTTGCCTGAGCCGCTCTCCCCCTGGATCATGACCGGGGCGCCGGTAGGCGCTACGCGCGGCAGGATGTCGAGCAGTTTCTGTATGGAGGGGGCCTCCCCGACCAGCTTCTGTGAGCGCGTGACCCTGGCGGGTTTCTTCCGGCTTTTCGGGTCGTCCTCCTCCGTTTCTTCCGTAGCACCCTCCGGCAGGGGGCGGGGGCCGGCGGACCCGTTGCTGTGGGATTTGAAATACTGATTAACACGGGAGATGAACTCCCGTCCGCTGAAGGGCTTGGTGATGTAGTCGAAGGCGCCTTTGCGTATGGAGCGGACGGAGTGGCTGATGTTCCCGAATCCGGTAATGATGATAACGCCGGTATCCGGATGGTGTTTGAGCACGTGGTTCAGCACCTCGTCGCCCGTCATCTCGTTCATCTTTACGTCCGTGATAACCAGCGAGGGCCGAATTTCTTCCAGGGATTCCACCGCCTTGACCGGATTCTGGAAAGCGCTGACCTCGTATTCGTTCAGGGCCAGATGCTCCTGCATGTAATTCAAAATGTGCGGATCGTCGTCAATGACTACGATTTTGTCTTTCATTCCTGTCCCTACCTGATTGTTTCTATTCCCTTATAATCGGGTATAATCGGGTTCTTGATCCCGGAGTGCGATTTATATAAAAACGATTCCCTCACAGCCAGTTATACGGACTATGAGGGTATAAATCAAGAACGCCCCAGTAAGCACAAGAGGGATTCGGAGGGCAAATGTTACAAATTAATCAAAGTTTTTCGATATCACCGGCGATTCCGTCGGCTACTTTCCGGAGGACGGAGGGGTTTTCGACCAGGTATTCCCTGTATTCGCCGGTCAGTTTCTTGGTCTCCTCGCCGGTCCCGCCCGATCCGGTCCCTTCGGTCAGGATTCCCCGCAGGGAATCCAGGTCTTTTTGTATCAGGCTCCCGACTTTCTGGTGGATCTCCTCGCGATTGTATTCGCCGCGCTCAATATTCTGTTTTATTTTCTTGAGATCCGGAAAAGCGTTTCTGTCCAGGTCCGCCAGCACTTTGCGCCCGAATTCAATATCGCCCTTCATTTCCGGCGAGGTGGGTGTGAACGTGTCGCGGCTCTGGCCTTCCACGTTGGAGGATGCGGAGGGCCCGTTGCCGCCGCTCTTTGAAACGGAGCGGTTCTGTTCCGACTTGCGGATGTTCTTGTCGGGATACCCGCCCTTGTTGATGTTATTGATGGTCATAGCTAGCCACTCGTTTTGAGATCAATAAATCGGCTTTGATCTTTTCGTCCGCCGTTGTTGGCCATGTAGTGTACTTTCGCCCTTCCGTGCTTTTCGTTCTCCTTCAGGGCCTCCAGGCGGCTTTTTTTCAACCTGCGCAATTGATCGTTCAGTTTCAGTTCCAGTACTTTCAACTCCTCAAAGAGGGTTTTGACCTTATGGGCTTTGTTATCGGCGGGCTCGGGGGAAAACTTAAATTTTTTTTCCAAAAAGGAGATTTGGCGCGCCCGCTCCTGGTAGAGCGCCTCTATGACCCACAGGTCCGGATCCTCCTCTTCCAGTTTTCCGAGCAGGAGCCGGCCGGTCTGTTGAATGGAGGTCAGGATGGAAATCAGTGTGTCCATGACGATTTTTCCGGCGTCGCCGGGTCGGTTTAAAGTCCTAATTTACTCTGGAAATTCATTACATTGTTGAATTGCCGCTCTCCTTCACTGATGACCTGTTCCAGGCGAGCGAACTCATCGCGAAGCTGCTCTTCCCGCCTTTCCAGGAAGCGGTCCTCGGCCGCGATGCGGTCGTCGAGCCGATCTATTTTACGATCATAGCCGTTTTCTATGGTGTCAAAGATACTGCCGGCCCCCTTGATATGAAGGTCGATGGTCTGCTGAAGGGTGGCCGCAACCCCGTCGTCTGCCGAGAAGAGGGCCGCGGTTTCGGAGGGTTTGGAGGTAAGCGCCTCCTCCAGCTTGTCCCGGTCCGCAATGCTCATGGTGCCGTCCTGCGCAATCTCAATGCCCAGTTCGCCCAGGCTGTTAATGCTGTTGCCGGAAAGGCTGTCAACCGGAAGGATCGCGGTCTGCCGCAGGGTATGGCTCAGACTGCGAACGGTCCTTTCGTCTTGAAGCGGGCCGCGGTCGCCGGTCTCTCCGTTCAGGAAGGTGTTTTCCCGGATGGAGCTGTTTACCTCGTTAAACTTCTCCACGAACTCTTCGATGTTCGCAACGGCCGACTCGATGTCACGGCTGACCGTCATCTTCTCTTCAGCGGCGGTGGTGCCCTTCAGCTCGAACGTCAGGCCGTCCACTACGTCGTTTATCAGGTTGGATCCTCTTTCGAAGTTAATGTTGTCGATGGTGAATTTGGCATTCAGCTCCCCCTCGGTATACTCGTTGGAAAAGGTGATCCCGGTCATGTCGTCCGTAGCATTGCTGACAGAAATACGATTATCTTTGCCGGTTTCCAGGCTTTTGAAGGAGAGCCGGGAGGTACCGTCACCGATCTGGTAGACGGCCGCCTCCACCCGGTCGCCGGCCTGCGCGTTGACTTCGTCCGCCACTGCCTGGAGAACCTCCTCGTTGGTGAGGCCGGAGGTGTTGACCGTAATGGAGATCGGCGAGTCGCTGCCGATGGTCAGGTCGAAGGAGCCGGTGCCGGCGGCGGAGAGGTCGCTCTCCCCGTCGGTATGGGCATCAGTGAGCACCATGTCCTGCTTGGCCAGCTGGCTCACTTCGATGTTGTAGCTGCCCGGGTTTTCAATTCCCGAGGCCGATACGACGGAAACCGCGTCCGGATCGCTGCTGCTCCCGGTGAGAGGCGTGACTTTTTCGGAGGCGGACTCCCGGAAGGAGGTCATCAGCGTATTCAGCGAGGAGAGCTTGGAGTCGATGTCCGAAAGCGCGGATTTTTGGGTCTCCAGTTGCTTCTGGTTCTGCTGAAGCCGCACTTTTTTCCGCCCCTCCAGCTGCAGGAGCTGCTGTATGGAGCTCTCGTAGGGGCTGTTTTGGGCGAATAGTGAACTTACGCTTGTCATATCAGGAATCCGTTTCCGTTCTGGATGTCGGGGTTTTCACCGTTTTTGACCACGCCCTCCGTCCAGGCTTCCCGGAGTGGTTCCAGGAGCTCCCGAACCTCTTCGTATTTCTGCTCCCGCGCTCTTCTCTGGCAGTATTCGTAGAGGTTATAGAGGGAGCCCGCTATTTCGTAATCGAAATTCAGCGATTTGATCAGGGCGTCAAGTACCCTGCAGAGGCGCTCCTCCTCTTCCCGGAAGCAGGCCTGAATGGCGAAATCGTATAATTTGGTTACCAGCTCCGCGGGTTTGGCGTTCTTGATAGCCTGACGCTGGTATTCCAACTGTGGATTCTTCATGGTTCCGTACGATGTTTAGGGTATTGGTGGCTCTGTAGGAGTTTATCGGCGGGGATGCGGCGGACTTAAATGGTTTTGTTTTTTCGCCCATGAAAAAAAGCCCGCCTTCCTCCCGGGTGCGCCGGGAGGAAGGGGACTCTTTCAGGTATCCCCATGCTGTTCGGGCCTACTGGGCTCCGCCGAGGAAGCCGAGTACGGCCTCCGGGCTGGTGTTGGCCTGCGCCAGTGCGGAGGTGGCGGTCTGCTGCATGATCTGCAGCTTGACCGACTCGCTCTGCACCTTGGCGAAGTCGGCGTCCTCTATGCGGCTCCGCGCGGCGGAGTTGGACGTGATGGTCTGGGACAGGTTCTCCTGGCGGATGCTCAGGGAGTTCTGCTCGATCCCCATCTGGTTGGTATTTCTGGCCACCCTGTCGATGGCGTCGTCGATTTCACCCAGGAAGCTGTTGAAATCGGTGGTGGCGGATCCGGCCAGCTGCAGGTCGGTCCCGTTCAGGGACTCGAACAGGTTGTCGACCGACATGTCCAGCAGCTGGACGGTATGGGTGTCGCTGCTGCTCTCGCCCACCTGGAAGGTCATTTCTGTACCCTGGTTGGCGGCGCCGTCGGCGACCTGCTCGCCCACCCCGTCGTCGTTGGTCCCGAAGGTGCCGGAGACGTCGGTGGTCCCCTTGACCAGATCGGTGCCCTGGAAGGTGGTGGTATCGACGATGCTGTCGATTTCCGATCCCAGCGCTTCGATCTGGTCCTTGAGGTAGCCGCGCTCGTCGGCACCCAGTGATCCGTTGGAACCCTGGGTGGCCTTGGACTTCATCTCGACCAGGATGTCCATGATCGAGTTCATTCCGCTTTCGGCCACGTCGAGCATCGATTTGGCGTCGCCGACGTTCCGCTGCGCC
>CAZGSL010000002.1:0-108641 GCA_964528445.1 uncultured Balneolaceae bacterium
TGTCCCAGGTGGATCACCTCCGCGCCGCTGCTCTGCAGGATGCGCCGCATGATGTTGATGCTGGCATCGTGTCCGTCGAACAGGCTGGCCGCCGTTACGAAGCGGATGGTGTGGGTGGCGTCGTAGACCTCCCTGCGGCCATCGCTCTCGGCCTTTTCGGACGTTCGGTCTGCCTTTTCGCTTGCCGGGGCCGTCGGTGACTGGTCAGGCATGGGATCGCTGTTGGGTTTCGAAGTTGTCCTTTCGGGTAAAAGTTAAGGAAAATAAGGCACTTTTTAGAGCCCGTCCCCCGGGCAGAGTCCCGTGTAAAGAGGAGCTGGCGGAGGGGCGCCGTCCCGTTACCGGTTGTCGAACGTAACGGTCACCTCGCCCGTTAAACCGCCCCGCACGGGGATGCCGCTCTGCACGAAATAGGGCTCCGGCGCCCGGAAAGGGTCCACCGATCCCGCCTCCCAGCTTCCGTTCCCGTTGCGGTCCTGATAAACCGTAAGCCGGTATTCCAGGGGGGGCAGACGCTCCAGTTCCGCTTCCCCACCGAACGTGCTATCCGCCATCACCCCTCGCTCCTCATGAGTGAGGCGGAGCCGAAAGGGACCCGACAGCGTGCTGTCCTCCACCGTAACCTGCAACCCTCCCAGGTCCCCTTCGCGCCATATGGTGGGAGTCACCGTCCGATGCCCGCCGGTGGAGGGATCCCAGATTCGAAACTCGTACTCCACGCCCTCCTCCCATTGCTCATCCGGGGATATCACCAGCCGGTTCGCCTCCACCCGCGACTGTGCTGTCCCGGATACCAATTCGGTGCCCTTGACGATCTTGACGGAATCCCGGATCTGGGGATCGGTGATCGGGGCCGCAAAGCGGACCACGACCGGTTCGTCCGGATACAGTCCGCCACCGCTGTCCCGCCCGACGATCCGCTGGCGGGTGGTGTCCGCTTGCCCCGATCCGGTTGTCTGGTACGTGCTCAGCTCCCGCCGGTTGCCGGCGGCGTCGGAAACGTCACGCACCTCCACCCGGTAGGTGGAATCCGGGGAGAGCGGCTGCTCGCTCCTGGCGAACAGGATGTAGGGATCCGCCGGCGAGAGATAGAGCGGGAAAGCCCCCGAGATCCGGCTGCCCAGGGTGTCGGCAATCGCAATCTCCGCGTCGTTTTCCAGTACGATCTCCTCGCTGAAGCGCATCCGCATCCGCTGGGCGTTAAAAAGTCCCACTCCCAGCAGCCGCGGCGGGGTGGTATCGGCCCCGGCAACGTAGAGGGTCCCCAGAGTGTCGGCCTCGCCCTCCCCGAGCGTTACGCTCTCCATGGCGAAAGGCTGCGCCCGCTCCTGCTGCCGGTCCCATGTCTTGTTCCGGTTGCGGTCGTCCACCCAGACGGGACGATACTCACCCGCTCCCAGGTAATCAAAAGAGAATTGTCCGCTGGTGTCGGTCTCCGACGTATAGACGGCCGGAGCGTCCAGGTCGGCCGGTTCCCGGTAGAGCAGCACCCGGTACCCGGAGGATCCCTGGCCTGTACGCGCGTTGCGGATCCGTCCCACAAGCCTGCCCTCGGCGATGCGCGATCCGCTGGATACAGCCACCGAGACGGGATTGGAGAGGTTATTTCCGTTCATGTCGGTGAGGTCGGTCCCCACGGTGAGAATGAGGGTGGTGGAATCGGGCAGGGAACGATCCAGCTCCACCGTCACGGAACGGCGTCCCCAGTTCAGCGACCACGGAATGCCCACTTCGGGCTCGATCGTCAGAGCCTCCTGCATGCTGCCGCGGTTGACGAACTCCGAGAAATGGAAGGTAATCTCTTCGGCCCCGAAACCGGTCGTGCCCGACTCCGGATCGGTGGAGACGACCCGGGGCCCCTCCTGGTCCGGCGGACCGCCTCCCGGTGTGGTGGGGGTGGCACAGCCGGCGCAGAGCGACAGCACCAGCAGGAAGAGCGGCATCTTGCAAAATCTCATGGGATGAAACCGGATTCGGAAAGACGGAATTGTGAAATCGAAATATATCATTAAGTAACCGAATTCAGAAGCCGGATACGGGAACTCCCTCCCTCGACAGCCCTATAATTGCATGCCCGGTTCCCCGGCCGGGAGAATAAAACCACGAAACACGACAAAACCGCCGTAAACCTTTCGTATGAAGAAATACCTGGTACTCTTGCTCACCTTAATGCTGGCCGCGGGGTGCGTCCTCCTTCGCGGACCGGGTCACCCCGACGCCGATGCCCGCGGCCGCTGGGACAGCTCCGACGCCCGCCGGGCTGTGCGAACCCTGGTCGGGGAGATGATGAGCAGTGACTGGCTGGAGCGTTTCCGGGAAGGTCACGACCATCCCCCGGCTCTGCTTCTGGGGGAACTCACCAACGAAACCAGGGAGGAGATCGATACCGACGCTCTTTCCAGTCGCCTGCTCGGAGCGCTACGCAGCAGCGGCGATGTAACCGTCGCGGAGAGCAATGAGCTTCCCTCAGGCGAATCCGGTGAAGGGGACCGATCGTACGAACGTTTGATGCGGATAGGTCGTGAGGCGGGAGCGGATTACCTGCTTGTGGGAAATCTCCATGCCCTGGCCCGGCGGACCGAGAACCCGGAGCGCGCCCTTGTCTCCTACCGCCTTAATCTCGAGCTGATCGACATAACCTCCAACCGCAAGGCCTATATCGGGAACTGGCAGATAAAGAAACTGGTGGAGCTCTGAACGCGGGCCCGCCCTACCAGGTCCATCGGTAGAGCCTGCTCGACCGCTGTACCCAATGCGGCTTCTCGGCCCTGTAGCGTATGCGCATGTCGACCAGGGGACGAAACAGGGGGTAATGGATGCGGTCCGGCCGCAGGTACTCCGTGATCCCGTCCCGCGCCTCCGGGAGTTTTTCGCCGGACAGGGAGAGAAAAGCCCGGCTGCGGAATCGCCGGTAGAAGGGTCCGCTGTCCAGCACCTCCGACTGCTGGAGAGTGCACCGCGCCTTCTCCCCCCTCAGCATAATGCGTCGGGCGGTCCGCAGCCCGAACAGCGACCATCCCCGGTCTTCCAGCCTGACATCCCCGAACCGGCAGATCATACGCTCGCCTTCCGGGGAGATCAGCCATCCCCGGCGGATCCCCTCCCCGTCCCTCTTTCCTTTCGACACGAAGTAAACCAGCGTACCGGCCTCAAAATGAAATCGTCCCCAGTACCACTCATCGAATGCTCTCTCAAGCGGCTCCACTCCGCTGTTGTGGTCGTGATAGCCCGTGCCGGTCCACGCAATCTCGGCGGACGGTGATTCCCGTGTTTCCAAGCGGAGATTTGCCTTTGCGCGAGCCCGGGGCAGCGCCAGGTTCCAACGGTGCGTCGCTTCTTTCCCGGATTTCTTCCCCGTTTCCCCGGAAGCATCCCCCCGGAAAAGCGAGGGAGAGGGCGACGGCCCCTCGAAGGTCAGTTCCCCGCGGAGGGCGTCGCCTGAGGGCAGCTCCTCGGAGAGCTCAAGCCGGCAGCACAGCTCGGCCGAGTCGTTTTCCTCTATCTCCAGGCGATGTCCCCCGATCCGGATACGCCCGCCGGATTCGAATTTGCCTTCCCGAGCGGGATACTCCACGAAACTGTAAAAAAGCGTGCTGCCCCGGTCGTACAGGGAGATGCTGACGGCGGGATAATCCTCGGGCGTTACCTCCCCACCCTGCTCCAGGGCATGCCGGTATCTCCGGGAGAAGGGATTGCCCCGATAGAAGATGACCACCAGCCGGTAGCGATTTGCCGAATCGGAGGCGTCAAAATACCACCAGTCGTAACCGCCCGGGGAGTCCCCCGGCGTACCCTGTTCGTCTGCTATGTCGGATACCAGCTCCATTACCCCGCCAAGTACGTCATTCAACAAGATACCGTCAAATGTTTTAAGTTTCCCCACGGGGCGAGAGCCCGCCGCCATGTTTTTTCGGATGATCCCGACTTTAAGCCACCGCCCGTGATCCTGCTCTACATTATCACAGGATACCTGCTGCTGTCCACGCTGATCCTGGTATGTAACATGAGGGATTTTATTCCCCTCCATCCCCCCTGGGAGACCCCGCCCGAAAACGGGCCGCCCATGGTCAGCCTCTGCATTCCCGCCCGCAACGAAGAGGATAACATCGCCGACTGCGTGGAATCCGCCCTCGCCCAGGACTATCCTCACATGGAGGTCCTGGTACTGGACGACCGTTCGTCCGACCGTACCGGGGAGGTGATGCGGGAATTGGACGCCGCCTATCCCGGCCGTCTGATCCTGCTGGAAGGGAAACCGCTGCCGGAGGGGTGGCTGGGAAAATCGTGGGCCTGCCAGCAGCTCGCGGAGGCTTCGTCCGGGGACATTCTTCTCTTTGTAGATGCCGACACCCGCCTGCGGGACAAGACGGTGAGCCGGACGGTGCGGACGATGGGTCGAGACGTGGTGGACATGCTCACGGCCTGGCCCCAGCAGGAGATGACCCACTTCTGGGCCCGCCGGGTGATCCCGCTTGTCTACCACGCCCTGCTCACCACGCTGCCCGTTCGGTGGGTCCGCCGGGGCCCGAAATGGCTGCCCGGTCCGCTGCGGCGGAGAATCTCCCCCCTCCTGGCGGCGGCATGCGGACAGTTTATGGCGTTTCGGAGGGAGGCCTACGAAGAGATCGGGGGACATGCCGCCGTGCGGGACCGGATCGTGGAGGATGTGGCCCTGGCCCGGCTTGTAAAAAGATCAGGATATTCGATGAACATGTATCACGGCAGCGACGCCGTCACCTGCCGGATGTACAAGGGGCACCGGGAGATGTGGGAGGGGTTCCGCAAAAACTTCCTGGCCGGATTCGGGGGAAGTCTTGTGCTCTTCGCTGCGGCGGGCCTCTTCAGCGCCGCAGTATATCTGGCACCCTTCCTCACCCTCCTGGCCGGCGCCGTGCTCCCTGCACCCGGCATGGCCACTCTGTCGCTGCTGGCCCTGGCCCTGATCTTCCTGCAGCGGGCGCTGCTGGCGCGGCTCTACGGCTGGGACCTGCGCAATGCCCTGACCCATCCCCTAGGCGTCCTCTGGTTCCAGGCCCTGGGAGCACGTGTTATCACCGACCGGCTGCAGCGCGTACGTCCGCGCTGGAAAGGGCGGCCCGTCGGTCAGGGGCCGGAAGGACAATAAGCGCCGAAACTGCCAGTTTATTTTTACCGGCAAAGTATCCATATTGACGACAGATGAAGAAGGCGGCTACAAAATACCTGCGCTACCTGAAGGTGGAAAAGAACGCCTCGCCCCACACCATACGCTCCTACAGGACAGATCTGAGGCAGTTCCTCGGTTTCTGCGCGGACCACCTGGAGTGCGAAGCGTCGGAGATCCACCCTGGCCAGATCGACCGGCTGACCATACGGCTCTGGCTGGGCAGGCTGTCCGATACGGAACTGAAGAAAAGCAGCATCGCCCGCAAGGTGGCGACGCTGCGCTCATTTTTCAAATACTGCTATCGGCGGGGGATCGTCGATAAAAATCCCGCCCGGCTGCTTATCGTGCCTAAAAAAGATCAGCCGCTTCCCAAAACCGCCACCGCTGAGGATCTCGACCGTATGATGGAGTTGGCCGGCGACGATACGCCCTCCGGCCGGCAGGATCGGGCCATCCTGGAACTGCTCTACGGTACCGGCATGAGACTGAGCGAACTGACCGGCCTGGACAGGAAAGATATCAACCCGGACCTGAACCAGCTCACCGTTACCGGGAAAGGGGCCAAACAGCGGATTGTCCCGTTCGGCGGAGACGCCCGGAAGGCCCTTCTACGGCACCTGGAGACGCGGGAAGAGCTCTACGGGTCCCGAACCGACGAGGACGCCCGGAGGGCGGTTTTCCTGGCGGCTAACGGGCAGCGGATCTACTCCCGGGCCGTCCAGCGCATGGTCCGTGATCACATGATGCGCGCCAGCGAGGTCACCCAGAAGAGCCCACATGTACTACGCCACAGCTTTGCGACCCACCTGCTGGACCGTGGAGCCGATATTCGCGTGATCAAGGAACTGCTCGGCCATGCCAGCCTCGCGGCCACGCAGGTGTACACCCATACGAGCGTGGAACGACTTAAAAGCGTTTACGACGGGGCCCATCCGCGGGCCAAATCTTAGCAACAAAACAGACCTAGGAGGACCAACGCCATGAAGACCACTTTTACCGCCCGACATTTCGACGCAAGCAGCGACCTGCATACCTACGCCGAAGAGGCGGTACAGAAACTGGACCAGTTCTACGACCGCATCATCCACTGCGATATCATCCTCCAGCCCACCCCGGACGATGAAAATCCCAGCCAGGCGGAACTGAATGTCAAGATTCCCCAGACCCTGATCAACGCGCAGGAGCGGGCCTCCTCCTACGAACAGGCGGTCAACCAGGTGGTGGAAAACGCCTCCCGTCAGCTCAAGAAGTACAAGGAGAAACACTTCACCAACCACTAGTCCCCTGCCGATGCCGCTTGGAAACCTGGATCCCATACCCCGCAAGGAGAAAATCAGCGTCTCCTACCTGGTAGAGAAGCTGAGAAATCGCGTGCAGATGGAGCTGGAGGCCATTGTAGGGGAAGAGCACGGCGACAGCCGCTTCGTCACGGAAGCCGATCTTCACCGGCCCGGCCTGGCCCTGGCCGGCTACGTCCAGCTCTTCACCTACCAGCGCATCCAGGTCATCGGAAATACGGAGTCACGGTACCTGGAGTACCTGTCGGACGAAAAGCAGGTTGAGGCCTTCCAGAACCTGGTCCAGTTCGAGATTCCCGTTCTTTTCCTGACCGACGGCAATACCCTTCCGGAACGGCTGCGGGAGATGGCGGGCGAGGCCGGCATTCCGGTCTACCGGGCCAACCTGGAAACCACCCGGTTCATGCACCTGGTCAGGGACTTCCTGGAAGATCAGTTCGCGCTGCAGACGGTGGTGCACGGCTCCATGGTGGACGTCTACGGTATCGGGATTCTCATCGCCGGAAAATCGGGCATAGGAAAAAGCGAAGTGGCCCTTGACCTGGTGGAGCGGGGACACCGGCTGGTAGCCGACGACGTGGTTATACTTACCAAAAAGAGCAACATCCTGATGGCGTCCGCCACCGAAATCAACAAGCACTTCATGGAGATCAGGGGGCTGGGCATCATCGACATTCTCTCCATGTTCGGGATCCGGGCCATCCGCTACCAGAAACGGCTGGAGGTGGTACTGGAGCTGACGCTCTGGGACGAATCCAAAAACATCGAACGGACAGGCCTGAACCGGGACCTCACCTCCATTCTCGGCATCGACATCCCCCTGATCAACCTGCCCATAACTCCCGGCAAGAACATCACCGTTATCGCGGAGGTCATCGCCATGAACTATCTGCTGCGTCATTACGGGTACGACGCGGCGGAGGTATTCCAGGAGAAGGTGCGCTCACAGATCGCCCACAAAAGGAACGAGGCCAATATTCCGAAGCGGGCCATCGAATATTTTGAAGGGGACGTGGAGTAGGCGCCAAAGGGACCGGTTTTTTGAATGTTTGGAATAATCCGTAAATTCGCCCATTAGTTATGTCGTTTTCCCCTTTAGTGGAGTATAAACAGGGGGCGGGGTAATCTTTTCAACGGTAGAGAAGACGGCAAATCATCTGCTAACCAACGGGATTAATGTCACTGGATAACTACTTTTTCTACGACGAGCGTCAATGCGAGTTCGTCCCACTCGAATACAACAGGCTTGAACGCATTGCCTATACGGCCTGCGTCTGGATTCTCTGCGGGGTGGTTCTCTCGGGCCTCGCCGTCTCCCTGTTCACCCATACGGTCGGCACTCCCGCAGAACTCGCTCTCCAGGCGGAAAACCGTGAACTGATCAATCAGCTGGAACAGACCCGGGAGACGATCCGGGAGCTTGACAGCGAGGTGGATCAGCTCGCCCGCCTTGACAACGAGATGTATCGCTCCGTGCTGGGAATGGAGGCGATTCCCTACGACGAACGGGAGGCCGGATCGGGAGGAGCGGACGTCTATTCCGAATTTGACGTCTACAGCGAGGAGTCTTCCGAAATTCTGAAATGGACCGCCCAGAACCTGGAAAGCCTGGAGCGCTCGGTTGAAATCCAGAAAAGCAGTTTTGCCCGGATTAAGGAGTACTACAACGAAAACCGGGAGAAGATGAAACACATACCGGCCATCAAGCCGGTCGACGGGATACTGCTGAGCAGCTACGGCATGCGCGACCATCCCATACTGAATTACCCCCGGATGCACGAGGGACTCGATTTTCGGGCCAGTACGGGAGACGAAGTGTACGCGACGGGAGACGGGGTGGTCACCTTTGCCGGCACGGACGGAAACTACGGCCGGGTGATCCGGATTGACCACGGCTTCGGATACGAAACCCGCTATGCGCACCTCTCCTCTTTCGCGAGCGGCATTCGGTCGGGAACGAGGGTTTCGCGGGGTGACCGGATTGGTTTTTCGGGTTCCACGGGTCTGACGGAGGGGCCGCACCTGCATTACGAAATCCATCGCGAAGGCCAGCCCGTCAATCCCCTGCAGTACCTGTTCGGCAACATCACGCCGGAGGAGTTTGCGCTCTACAATGAAATTGCCGAAACCAACCAGCGCTCCATGGACTAGCGCTCCCCCGGGATATCCTGCTCCTCCCTGAATTTCTTCTCCAGCATCTCATCTCCGCGGACTGACCTGCGCAGCCACTCCAGCAGGATATCGGTTTTCTCCTGTTTCGTGAGCGCCCAGTCATCGCGCTCTCTCCTTAGCCGCAGGGAGAGTTCGTAGAGGCAGAGCGCGGCGCTTACCGAGATATTGTAACTCTCGCTGAAGCCGAACATCGGTATGCCCACCTTCACATCGGCCGCATCAAGGGCGCCGGCCGAGAGTCCTGTCAGCTCTGCCCCGAAAAGAAGGGCCACGGGCCTGTCCAGGGTAAGGTCCCCTACCATCATATCCTGCTCGTGGGGGGTGGTGGCGGCCAGGCGGTATCCCTCATCCCTGAGAGACTCCAGGCATCTGCCGGTGTTGTCGCCCGCCGCATCGTCGTACCTGTGGATGCTGAGCCAGCGGTCCGCTCCAATGGTCACATCACTGGAGGGATCGAATCGGTTCTCTTTTTCGATGACATGGACATCCTGTACCCCGAAGCAGTCGCAGCTGCGGAGAACGGCGCTGGCATTGTGAGGCTGGTAGATATCTTCCAGGACCACGGTCAGACGGCGCGTGCGGCGGTCCAGCACCCGGTTCATCCGCTCCCAGCGCTCGTCGGTAAGGAAGGTACGAAAATACGTTATGAGCGCGCTTTTCTGCTCCGGATCATACATCTCGGCGGACGACCTCGACTTCGTAAGGCGTGCTACTCCTCCTCGCTGTCACATCGAAGAACAAATCCTTTCTTCCGGACCGTTTCGATGTAGTCGCGATCGGCCTTGTCCCGGATTTTCTTTCGGAGGTAGCTGATATAGACATTGATGTAGTTGGTCTGGGTGTCGAAATGTATGTCCCAGACGTTCTCCGCGATCTCCTCCTGCGTGATGATCCGGTTCTTGTTTTTCATCAGGTAGACCAGGAGGTTGAACTCGTTGTTGGTGAGATCCACGCTCTTTCCGTTGACGGTGAACTCCCGCTCCAGCATGTTGACCCTCAACTCGTCGCACTCCAGCGTCCGGTCGGGCCCCTCGCCACTTCGTCGTGTGATGGCCTCGATACGCGCGATCAGCTCTTCGGTATCGAACGGCTTGGTAAGGTAGTCGTCGGCCCCTACCTTGAGCAATTTCACCTTCATATCCAGCTCCTGCTCTGCGGAGAGGATAAGCACGGGGGTGGTAATGTCCCGGTCCCGTATCTCTTTGCAGATATCGAATCCGTCGCCGTCCGGCAGACCCAGGTCCAGTATGATGATATCGTACTGATTGTTGACCGCCAGCTCCTCCCCCTCCGTCGCATTCTGGGCAAGAGCCACCTCATGGTCGTTTTTCGTAAGGGCCGCCTTCAGCAGCGTGCCTACCGACGGATCGTCTTCCACAACTAATACATTCATCGCTATCCCCGTTTAAACTGCAACTTTTCCCTTATTTTTTATACCGCTGCAAATGGCAAATAACCGAGCCAGAATATGCTAATATGATAACTGATTTAATTATTTATATCCAAGAGAAACCAGCCATTTCTTAATTTCTTCCATATATCCGGCGTCAAGTTTGTGGTTTCCCTCCGTTTCGCGAAAGTCCACCGAGGCTCCCCAGCCGGCCAGTTCTTCGGCCGATTTCCGCTGCGGGTCGGATTTTACGCTTTCGTCGTGTTTCCCGTGGAGGGCCAGCACATTCATATGCCCGTAGCTCCCCTGCCGCTGCCTGAACACTTCCGTCTTGATCCGCCCGCCCACGACAACCAGGTCGTTTACGTGTTTCCATCTCGACAGGGCAAAATGGCCCGCCTGGTATCCCCCCATCGAGTATCCCACCACGGCGAGGCGGCTCACCTCGATGAGCGAAAGGATTTTGTCCGCCACTTCCTGGATAAACTCGGAACTCAGTTCGAGTGATTTTACAAACTGATCCTGGTTCCCGTCGTAGAGGTACCAGGCACGTCCCCACTCCTCCACCGGTCGCTTGTTCTTCTCCTCATAGATGGGGTACGGTCCCTGGATAAAGAGATGATAGGCCTCCAGATCGAGCAGGGGCTCCATTTTTTTCCGGAAGAGGTCAATATGCTGCCGGTAGCCGTGCAGGTAGATGATGAGGGGTTTCTCGCCCTTCTCCCCCTCCTCGATAAGGGTATAGGGAACATCGATTCGAAAGGGCGTCTTTCCCGTGATCAGCACCTCCTTCGTTTCCATGCCCTCAACCGACGCTTTCGGGAACATGTTTCGGCCGGGCATCCTTAAAGGCCTCCCTCGGCTGAATCCCCAGTATTTCAAACATCCGCTGGTCTTCCTCCAGATCGTTGTTGGGTGTGGTAAGCAGTTTCTCTCCCGTGAAGATGGAGTTCGCTCCCGCCATAAAGCAGAGCGCCTGTTCCTCCATATTCATATTCACACGTCCGGCGGAGAGCCGAACCATGGATTCCGGCATCGTGATGCGCGCCGTGGCAATCATCCTGGCCATCTCATGCCAGGGTACCGGGGGACGATCTTCCAGGGGGGTCCCCTCCACGGCGATAAGGGCGTTGACCGGAACCGATTCGGGATGTTCGGGCATGGTGGAGAGCGTCTGAATCAGCTCAATACGGTCCTCGTCGGTCTCTCCCATTCCGATGATGCCTCCGCAGCAGACCGAGATGTCGTTCTCCCTGACCCGCTCGATCGTATCCAGCCGGTCCTGGTATTTACGGGTGGAGATAATACGGTTGTAGAAATCCTCGCTGCTGTCCAGGTTGTGGTTGTAGGCGTAGAGGCCGGCCTCCTTCAATTTGCGGGCCTGTTCGTCCGTCAGCATACCCAGCGTGCAGCAGACCTCCATCCCCATATCGGTAATTTCGCTGACCATGTCGAGCACCCGGTCAAAGTCCCTGGTCTCCCGGCCGCATCGCCAGGCGGCCCCCATGCAGAAGCGGGTGCTGCCGGCCTCCTTCGCTTTCCGTGCGGCGGCCAGAATCTCGTCGGGCTCCAGCATCTCTTCGGCCTCCACCCCGGTATCGTGATGGGCAGACTGCGGGCAGTAGGCGCAATCCTCCGGGCATCCCCCGGTTTTGATGGAGAGCAGCGTGCAGACCTGCACTTCGCCGGTCTCGTGGTGTTCGCGGTGGACCGTGGCCGCCCGATAGATGAGCTCCATCAGGGGCGTATGGTAAATGTCCTCGATCTCGTTCCGGGTCCAGTCGTTTCGAATCTCTGCCATGGGCTCCTTTTTTTGGCGATCGTTCGGTTTTGTTTTGGACAAAAGTAACAGCCATCCCGCGTAAAAACCAACGCAAATTGACAAAGGGCGGCCGGAGGCGTCCTATTCGCCTTCGGGGGCGCCCGCCAGGGCCTGGTCTTTGTACTGCAGCTCGTAGAGTTTACGGTATATGCCGTCGGAGCGATCCAGCAGCTCCGCATGCGTCCCCCGTTCCCGGATTTCGCCCTTGTGCATGACCAGGATCTGATCGGCGCGATGTATGGTAGAAAGCCGGTGGGCGATAACAATGGAAGTTCTCCCCTCCATAAGCCGGTCGCAGGCCCGGTTGACCACCTCCTCGGTCTCGGAATCCACGCTGGAGGTCGCCTCGTCCAGTATAAGGATATTCGGATCGTAGACCATCGCCCGGACGAAGCAAATCAGCTGACGCTGTCCCATACTGATGGAGCCTCCCCGCTCGCTCAACTCGTAACGGTATTGGCCGGGGAGCTTCTCGATGAACCGGTCGGCCCCGATTTTACGCGCGGTGGACTTCACCTTCTTTTCGGAAATATCGGGATTACCCAGCGTGATGTTTTCCATAATCGTGCCCGAAAAGAGCGCATTGTCCTGCAATACCAGGGCGAAATTGCTCCGCAGATCGTCCCGTGTCATCTCCCGAATATCCACCCCGTCCACCCTGATCGCGCCCGCGTCGATATCATAAAACCGAAGCAGCAAATTGGTAATGGTGGTTTTACCCGCACCGGTGGCACCCACGATGGCGACGGTATCTCCCGGATCGGCATGGAAACTGACATCTTTCAGCACGGTCTCGTCCTCGTTGTAGCCGAACGTAACCTCCTCGAAATCAATTTCGCCCCTGGGATCGGAGATCCGAACGGGCTCTTCGGGATCGGTAATCCGGTCGGGCGTGTCGAGTACGTTGAAAATCCGTTCGGAGGAAGCCAGGGCCGACTGCAGCGTATTGAACTTCTCCGAAAGTCCCTGGATGGGCCGGAAGAACTGGCGCACGTACTGCACAAACGAGAGCAGGATGCCGAACGTAATCTCTCCCTGCCCGGGCGCCATCAGGGCCCGTCCCCCGCCGTACCAGAGCACCAGTGCCATGGCCAGGCTCGCGATAACCTCCACCGCCGGCCAGAAGATCGCAAAGTAGAAAATGGTATCGATATACGCGTCGCGGTGACCGGCATTGATCTTCTTGAACTTACCCCGTTCCCGCTCCTCCCGGTTGAAAAGCTGAACGATGGACATCCCGTTGATATGCTCCTGGACAAAGGAGTTCAGCTTGGCAATCTGGTCGCGCACCCTTAGAAAAGCGTCCCTCACCTTCGATTTGAACAGGAAGGTGGCGTAAAACAGGATGGGCAGTACGGAGATCGCCACCAGGGTCAGCTCCCAGCTCATGGTGAGCATGAAGTAGAGGATAAAAAAGATCCGGAAGAGGTCCCCGATGATGTTCACCACTCCGTCGCTCAGCAGGTCGCTGAGGGCTTCGATGTCGCTCGTGGTCCGGGTGATCAGCCGGCCGATGGGGTTCCGGTCGAAAAACTGGACATGGAGGGACTGAATTTTTTTGAATACCGCGTTGCGCAGGCTGTAGAGGGTGCCCTGGCCGAACCAGCGGGTCAGGTAGGTATTGAGAACCAGGATGATGAACTCCCCCACGAGCGCCGCGACCAGCAGAAACACGATCCAGAGCAACCCGTCCAGGTCGTTATAGGCGATATAGTCGTCCACCGCCACCTTGGTCAGATAGGGCCGTACGGTACCCAGGTAGGAGGCGCCGAGCGTCAGGGCGATCCCCAGGACGACGTACCAGCGATAGGGCTTCAGATAAAAGTAAAGCCGCCGAAGCAGATCGGTATCGACGGCCTTATCCGTATGGTTGTTACTCACTTAGGTCCGTGCATTTAGAACCGATCGAAGTCGTCAAATGGCGTTCTGGGTGTGATCGGCTTGGGTTTTCTCTGATTGCCGTCGCCCGAACCGGAATCGCCTCCTCCCTTCCTGCTGCTTCCTCCCTTTCCGCCGGAGCTGTCTCTGCTGCTGCCGGAACGCTTCCGGTTGGACTTGGAATCCGAAGAATTCTTTCTCTTTCGAAATCGTTTCTTCTTGCTGTTGTCGTTACTGTTGTTTCCTCCGCGCCTCTTTTTTCGCTTATTGTTTCCCTTGTTACCCTTTTTTTTATTTCTGTTGATCTCCTTGAGGTACACCTTCGGCTGAATGATGCCCTTCTCGTGGGCCGGGTCCGTAAAGATCGGACGCAGCTCGGTAGCCACCCAGGTGGGGAAAAACTCGTCCCTCGCCTCCCGAAGAAGCACGTACTGGTTGGTATACCGGGCGGAAAAGTGGGTGATGACCAGCAGTTTGGTCTTGGCCTCGTTGGCCACGCGTGCCGCGTCCTTGGCCGTGGAGTGGCCGGTCTCCTCGGCCTTATCTTCCAGGTTTTCGCTGAACGTCGCCTCGTGCATCAGGACGTTGGTGTTCATCCCCAGCTTGACGGAATTCGGGCAGTATTTCGTGTCGGTGATGTAGGCGAAGCTGTCGCCGGGACGCGGATGTCCCACGATGTCCATCGACTTGACCACGGTTCCGTCTTCCAGTTCCACGTCGTTGCCGGCTTTCAGCTCCTTGTATTGCCAGTCTTCGCTGATGCCCTGTGCCTGCGCTTTCTCGGCATCCACCTTGCCGGGCTTGTCCTTTTCCTGGAACCGGTACCCGATGCAGAACTTGGTGTGGTTCAGCGGACGGGCCACCACGTAAAACTCCTCTTCGTCCACCACCCGCTCCTCTTCAAAACCCTCCTCCAGCTCGACGTATTCAATGGGATAGTTGAGGTCGATATGGGCGAAATCGAAATTCCATTCCACGAAGTCCTGAAGCCCTTTGGGGCCGACCAGGGTAACCTTGCGGTCCCTGCGCTGCAGCTGCAGGGTGGAGAGCAGCCCGATCAGGCCGGAATAGTGGTCCGTGTCAAAGTGCGAGATGAAAATGCAGTCTATCTGGGAGCGCTTCAGACCGCCCTGAAGCATCCGCATCTGGGTATTCTCTCCGCAGTCAAAGAGATAGACGCTTCCTTCTCTCCAGAGTGCGACCGATGAAAGGTGACGGGTTGCCGTGGGGGTCGCCGAGGCGACTCCGAGTGGTACGATAATCATTGTTTTTCTCCTTTTGGTTTTTAAACCGGGGTGATATGCGATCAAGCAACCGACCCCGCGTTCATGGGTATATTGTCGTTTGCGGTATATTTCGCAGCTGTTTCAGATCTCAGCCAGCTCTTCCTCTATCAGCTGTTTGTTGTACATGGCTGCGTACCTGCCGTTTTTATTGAGTAACTCTTCGTGCGTACCCTGTTCCGCGATCCGTCCGTCTTCCAGGTAGTAAATAATATCGGCATCCTTGATCGTGGATATCCGGTGGCTGATCATCAGAGTGGTTCGACCTTTCAGCTCTCTTCGCAAATGCTGGAGAATGGCCTCTTCCGTCTTGGTGTCAACGGCACTTAACGAATCATCCAGTATTATTATTTTCGGATCCCTTATCAGGGCGCGGGCGATGGCCGTTCTCTGTTTCTGGCCGCCCGACAGCGTGATTCCGCGTTCTCCAAGAATGGTCTCAAATTTTTCCTCAAAATCCAAAATATTCTCCCTCACCTGCGCTTTTTCAGCGGCACGCTCAATTTCCTCCTGTGTGGCATCCTCGCTTCCGAAAGCGATATTCTCGCCGATGGTGTCCGAAAACAGGAAAGTGTCCTGCGGCACGAATCCGACATGCTCCCTGAGAACCTCGAGGGGGATTTCTCGTATATCCACCCCGTCAATGCGGATGGTGCCCTCAGTCGGCTCGTAGAGCCGGGGTATCAGCTGCACCAGCGTTGTCTTTCCGCTTCCCGTACGCCCCACCACAGCGGCATTCTGACCCGCTCCGATGCTCATTGAAATGTCGCGCAGGGCCCACTCCTCGGCGCCCGGATAGCGGAAGCTGACGTTATCGAAGGCAATCTCCCCTTCCAGTTCGGTAATGGATCGGTCGGTACTTCTCCGGTCTTCTATGCCCACCTCCTCGGTGAGAATCTCGTCGATGCGTTTCCAGGAGGCCATCGACTGCTGGAAACGATTGACGGTGTATCCCAGGGAGGCGACCGGCCAGGTCAGGTACGCCACGTAGATCACGAATTCAAAGATATTGCCCACCGTCAGGGCTCCCTCCATGACCAGGGAGCCGGCTTTCCAGATCACGATCACCACCGACAGCCCGATGAGAAATATCAGCGTCGGGTGGAAGAGCGATTCCACCATGTCCAGGCGCAGTTTCTTCTGGCGGTACGACTCGCTCTCCTCCTCAAAACGCCCCTGCTCGTACTCCTCGCGGTTGTACGCCTTGATAAGCCGTATGCTGGAAAAAGACTCGTTCGCGCGTCCCGCAATCGCCGAATACTGTTCCTGGATGATCCGGGAGTAGTCGTTGATGTAGCCGCTCACCCAGTAGGCGAAAGCGGAGAGGAACGGCAGGGGCAGCAGCGCCCATAGCGTGAGCTCCGGGCTCACGAGGAGCATGATGGTGATAATGAATCCCATCCGGCTCAGCGTGTTGATGGTATACATGTAGGCCGGCCCGAAATACTCGCGCACCTTGGAGACGTCCTCCGTCGCCCGGACGTAGACCTCTCCTGGCTTGTACTTGCTGTAGAAGCGCAGGGGCAGCTCCAGCAGCTTGTTGAAGACGTCGTTCCGGAGATCGAACTCGATCTTCCGCGACGTGACAATCAGGGTCTGGCGGGTCAGAAACAGCAGCAGCCCGTAGAGCAGCACCGTACCGATGAGGTAGAGGGCGTATTCTGCCAGTATCCATCCCGCTTCCGAACTGAAGAGAATCTCCAGGAGCCCGCTCTCGTTTGCCGGTGCCTCGCTCTTCAGCTGCTCCACCTCGTTGATGGTCTCCCGGATGAAGATGGGTATCCAGACGAGGAAAAAGTTGGCGGCCGTCAGGAACAGCGAACCCAGCAGGATGGTCCACTTGTACTTCTTGAAATAGGTGTTGAGTTTTTTCAGGGAACCCATCGGTTTCAGCCTGCCGCGGTCATTTCACTGTATTTGGCAATCCAGTATTCGGCGAGTTTCTCGCCCGAGAGATAGGCGTCTTCCAGCGTATCTCCCATAAAGTAGTCTCCTACCAACGCGAGGGGAGCCTCTTCCATTTCCAGCTCCATGAAATACTCCTCGAGGGGATTTTCCGCGCTGTAATACTTCCAGAATTTCAGACGGGTCTCCCCGGCAGCCCTCTTCTGAAGACCGGATATGTCAAGGGCGCGGTCCAGCAGCAGTCCGGTCACCTCCCCGGCATCGGACTGCGCATGTTCGCGGGCAAACTCCGCGGTGGATCGGATCAGCAGCACGCTGGCGTCGCCGCCCTCTCTTTTGGACGACTCGTTGCCGATCCAGCTGACCGTCCGGTCGTCGCAGGAGATCCCCTTGAACGGGAGCGTTCCCCCCTCCAGAACGGCCAGCAGGGCGTAACTTGGACGGTACCGCACTTCGTCAATATGGCGGATAATCCGCCGCGCGGGCGTCTCGTCCTGTGCCGTCTGCAGAATTCCGTAGGCCTCCGGGGCGGGAGGAGCCAGAATGACGGCGTCGCACTCGTACACGGAAATATCGGTCAGGTTGACCATCCAGGCGCGCTTGCGGCTCCGGTTGGAACCGATAAAGGTCATTCCGCCCGCCTTAACCTCCGTCGTCACGTCGGTCCACCGGCTCAGGTACCGCGCCACCGAGGCCATGCCCTCCGGGGCGGCGAAGAGGTTGGTGGCGTATTCGTTGGGATTGCTGTCGTGGAGCCGGACTCCGTCGTACAGCCCGAAACCGTGGGCCCAGCTTCGCACCAGGCCCTCTTCCCGAAGTTCGTCAATGAATTGCCCAAAATCGGGATCGTTGACCTCAAAGTGACTGAACCCGTAGTCGGCGGGAATTCCTCCGAACTCCCGGCTGGCCAGCTTGCCCCCGGGACGCCTCTTCTTCTCTATCACACGGACCTCGTGTCCGGCAAGCGCCAGTTTCCTTGCCGCCGCCAGGCCGGATATGCCTGCTCCTACCACTCCTATCTTCATCGCGTAACTGGTTGTTAAAATATTGGAATTGACTGGTGATCCCTCCCCGGAAAGCATCCGGAACAAAGCGGTTCCCACCTTCGCCTCAAAAGAGCCGAACGCGCGGTTCCACCGCCTCCTTGGAGAGCAGCGCGGGCCAGAAAGCCACGATTTCGCTCGCCTTGGGACGTCCCCCCGCAAAGCCGGTCACCCCGCTGGGGCCGGTCAGGATCAGCGGGGCCACCTCCTTTCCAAAACGGTCCAGGTCCTCTTTGGATTCCCCCGAAAGGGCCACCCTCAGCTGAATCTCCTCGTGCTCCTCCTCCATGAGCTCGGGCGTGATCTTCTTTTCGCTGCAGCCGTTCACCCCGACGTACTCCGTCCGGAACTCCTCGTAGCGCAATCCCAGCGCGTCCGCCCGGCCCTGCAGGATCTCTCCCGCCTTCACCGCTTTTTTCAAAGCGTCGGGCCAGGAGTAGACCAGCGTGGAGGAGAGCTTGTACCCGTCACGGTAGCTGGCGGAGATCTTGTAGGTGTCCGTCTCCGGACGCCCGCTGATACCGTGGACACGCACCCGGTTCTCTCCCTCCTGCTCGAGGCGCACCGAGGTGAAGTCGGCGATCACATCGGGGGTGATGTATTCGGACGGATCGCCGATCTCGTAGAGCAGCTGCTCCTTGACGGTCATCTCGCTGACCAGTCCCCCGCTTCCCTCGTGTTTCGTGACGTAAAACGAGCCGTCGGGACGGGCTTCGATAATGGGAAAGCCGATATTGATAAAATCCTCCACCCTTTCCCAGTCGGTAAAATTCCCCCCCGATACCTGCGCGCCGCACTCGATGATGTGTCCCGCGATGGTACCGGCCGCAATCTTGTCGTAGTCGTCCATCGACCATCCGAACTCGTGAACCATCGGCGCCAGCGTCAGGCCCGTATCGGTGACGCGGCCCGTTACCACAATGTCGGCCCCCTGTCCCAGCGCCTCCACCACCGGCTCGCATCCGAAATAGACGTTGGCGCTCAACAGCTGCTCCTGAACCGAACGCACCGGTTCCCCGGTCTCCATGTTCTCCAGGGAATGGCCGTCAGCGACCAGCTCGTCGATGCGGTCCAGGATGTCGTCGCCGTCCACCACCGCCACCGTAACATCGTAGTTCCGTTTCGCGATGAGTTCCAGGAGCGCATCCTTGCAGGATTCGGGATTCACCCCTCCCGCATTGCTGATCACCTTCACCCCCGATTCCGCGATTTCCGGAAGAACGGCTTCGATCACATCCACAAAATCCCTCGCATAGCCGTAGGAGGCGTTGCGCATTTTCTGTTTCTGCATGATCGACATGGTCACTTCCGCCAGGTAGTCCATGACCAGGTAGTCGACGGACCCCTGCTTGACCTGCCGTACCGGTGCTTCGGGCAGGTCTCCCCAGAATCCCTGGCCGGAGGCGATGCGTATGGTTTCTTTCACGATATAAATCTGTTAATGCGGTTGTGATTATGACGCTAAGATAAGGGTATCTCCGTTATATTGAAACGCTTCCCCGGGTCGGTCCGCCATCCGGAATCTACCTGCATCTTCTCTCCATTTTCTTGTATCTTCCCGCCGGATTATCTTGCCAGAGACGGCCGGAATCCAATCGCTCCCATGCCATGAACAGCTACGATGCCACCATTGTCGGTGCGGGCCCGAACGGTCTGGCCGCAGCCATCCGCCTGGCCCGCCAGGGGTGTTCCGTGCTCGTGCTGGAGGCCGCCGGGACCGTAGGCGGGGGCACCAGGACGCAGGAGCTGACGCTCCCGGGATTCCGGCACGACGTCTGCTCGGCCATTCATCCGCTAGCCGCCGCCTCCCCTTACCTGAGCACGCTTCCCCTCGAAGACCACGGACTGGAGTGGATCATCCCGACCGTTCAGCTGGCCCATCCCCTCGAAGGCCGTCCGGCCGCCTGCCTCTATTGCTCTCTCGACCGCACGGCCGAGGAGCTGGAAGAGGACGGATCCGCCTGGAGGAACCTGGTGGAGCGCCTTGCGGACGAATGGGAGTCGATGGCCCCGGAGCTGCTGTCCCCCTTTTCCCTGCTGCCGGCGCATCCCCTGAAGCTGGCGGCTTTCGGACTGAAGGCGCTGCGTCCGGGGGAGGGACTGGCCCGGTCCCGCTTCAGAACGGAGCGCGGAAGGGCGCTCTTCGGCGGACTGGCGGCGCACAGCCTGCTCTCCCTCGACCGCATCTCCACCTCCGCCATCGGACTGGTCCTGGGGGCGGGCGCCCACGTAAAGGGCTGGCCGATGCCGAAGGGCGGTTCCGAAAAGATCACCGGGGCGATGTCCTCCTATCTGCGTGAGCTCGGCGGGGAGATCGAGACCGGCCGTCCCGTAGAGAACCTGCGGGATCTGCCGGGAGACGCACCGGTGCTCTTTGACCTCACGCCCCGCCAGGTGATGGAGATCGCCGGCGGGGAGCTGCCCCCCTCCTACCGGAGGAGGCTGGAAGCGTTCCGCTATGGGTCGGGCGTCTTTAAAATGGACCTGGCCCTCGGGGGACCGATTCCCTGGAGCGACGAGCGGTGCCGGCAGGCGGGAACCGTGCATGTGGGGGGAAGCTTGCGTGAGATTTCCAACTCCGAAAAACAGATCGACGGGGGCGGCCACGCCCGCAAACCGTTTGTCCTGGTGGCCCAGCAGAGCCTCTTTGACGATACCAGGTCTCCACGGGGGAAACATACCGCCTGGGCCTATTGCCACGTTCCGAACGGTTCCCAAAAGGATATGAGCGAGGCGATTCTCGGGCAGATCGAACGCTTCGCGCCGCGGTTCCGGGAGCGCATCCTGGAGACCCACACCATGAACACCGCCGAGCTCCAGCGCTACAACATGAACTACATCGGGGGCGACATCAACGGGGGACGGCAGGACATCACCCAGCTTTTTCACCGTCCCGCCCGCCTGTTCGACCCCTACCGGATCCCCGGAACCCGCTTTTTTATCTGTTCTTCCTCCACCCCGCCCGGCGGAGGCGTGCACGGCATGTGCGGGTACCATGCCGCCGGTTCCGCACTCCGCTACCTGGACGGCTGAAACGAATCGAACCAAAAGGCAGACGATATGGACGCAAAGGAATTTCGCGAGCAGGCGCACCGCATGGCCGACTGGATGGCCGACTATTTTGAAGAGGTGGAGGAGTACCCGGTCAAACCCGGGGTGAGCCCGGGCGACATCCTGGGGCAACTGCCCGAACACCCGCCCGAACAGGGGGAATCGTACGACGAGATCTTCGGGGACTTCCGCGAGATCATCATGCCTGGAATGACCCACTGGGAGAGTCCTCGTTTCATGGGGTACTTTCCCGCCAACAAAAGCTACCCGTCGGTGCTGGCCGAAATGCTGACCGCAGCCCTGGGAGCCCAGTGCATGAGCTGGGTGACCTCCCCCGCCGCCACGGAACTGGAGGAACGGGTCATGGAGTGGCTCAGGGAGCTGTGCGGGCTGCCCGAAACGTTTACCGGGGTTATCCAGGATACCGCCTCCACCGCCACCCTCTGCGCCCTGTTGATGGCCCGGGAGAGGGTCACCAATTTCGGCGTCAACGAAGAGGGGCCGGACGGCTTTCCGCCCATGACCGTTTACTGCTCCACCGAAACCCACTCCTCGATCGAAAAAGATGCCAAAATAGCCGGCTACGGAAAAAAGTACCTCCGGAAGGTGGCCGTGGATTCCGAATTCGCCATGGACCCGGCGGCGCTCGAGGAGACGCTGAGGGAGGATCTCGAACGGGGCCTCCGCCCCGCCTGCGTCGTCGCCACCCTGGGCACCACCGGCTCCACCGCCGTTGATCCCCTGAAGAAGATCGCGGAGATCTGCAGCCGGTACGAGGTGTTCCTGCACGTGGACGCCGCCTACGCGGGTACCGCCCTTCTGCTGCCGGAGAAGCGGGAGATGGCCCGCGGATTGGAGTCGGCCGACTCCTACGTCTTCAATCCCCACAAGTGGATGTTTACCAACTTTGACTGTTCGGCCTTTTACGTGCGGGACGAAGCCCTGCTGGTGCGAACGTTTGAGATCCTGCCCGAATACCTCAGGAGCTCCGAGGAGAAACGCGTGAAAAACTACCGGGACTGGGGCATCCAGCTCGGGAGACGCTTCCGGGCGCTCAAACTCTGGTTTGTGATCCGCAGTTTCGGCGCCGAGGGACTCCGGCGAAAGATTCGCCGCCACCTGGAGCTCGCCGGTGAGCTGAAGGAGACCATCGAAGACGACGAGGATTTCGAGCTGCTCGCGCCGGTGCCGCTGAACACCCTCTGTTTTCGATACCACCCGCCCCACATCGACGACCCGGACAAACTGGAGGAGCTGAACCGGAAGCTGCTGGAGCGGATCCAGCAGAGCGGCGAGCTGTTCATCACCCACACGAAACTGGACGGTATATTTACGCTGCGCCTGGTGGCCGGCAACACACGCCTGGAAAAACGACACCTGGAGGAGGCCTGGACCCTGCTTCGGGAAACTACCGAATCGCTCACCAACCGCTAACTCAACCGATGCATCCATGAAACGTTTCATCGCCCTGCTGCTCCTGACCTCAGCCGTCTGGTACGGCTTCCACATGGCCAATCCGCCGGCGCCCAAATCCGTTGAGGCGCCGGAGACGGAGTTCTCGGCGGCGCGCGCCTTCGAACATGTACAGAACCTCTCTCGCGCACCTCATCCCCTGGGAACGCCCGAACATGAAAACGTCCGTGAGTATATCGTCCGTACCCTGGAAGGGATGGGGGTGGATCCTGAAATCCACTCCGGCATCGCCTCCAGCAGATATTTTGGCGGGGCCGCCCATGCCCGGAATATTTTTGCACGCATCGAGGGAAGCGATCCCGAAAACACCGTGATGCTGATGGCCCATTACGACTCCGTCCCCAACTCCCCCGGCGCGGCAGACGACGGCTCGGGGGTGGCGGCCATCCTGGAGACCGTCAGGGCCCTTCAGGCCGGGGATGCCCCGAAAAACAACGTCTGGATCCTGCTGACCGACGGGGAGGAGAGCGGGCTCCTCGGCGCCGAATATTTTGTCGACCACCATCCCGGTGCCGGGGAGGTGGACCTGGTGCTGAACGTGGAGGCACGGGGCAGCAGCGGATCCTCGTTCATGTTTGAGACCAGCACTCCCAATCGCTCCCTGATTCCCCACTTCGCCCGGGCCGCCCCCTACCCGGCCGCCAATTCTCTCATCTACACCTTCTACCAGATGCTGCCCAACGATACCGACCTGAGCGTTACACGGGATGCGGGGCTCGGCGGACTCAATTTTGCGTTTGCGGAAGACCATCTTAACTACCACACCATGCAGGACAACGCCCAGAACCTCTCCCTCTCCTCCCTGCAGCATCACGGGGAGAACCTGCTGCCGGTCACCCGCTATTTCGCCGGCCGTTCGTTCGACCTCACTTCCGGCGGGGAGATGGTCTACTTCAACGGCCTGGGCGGCGGACTCGCCCACTATCCGGCTTCCTGGTCCTTTCCGCTGGCGATGGCGCTGGCCGCGGGATTTCTCCTCTACCTGGTCTTCCTCCTGCGCACGGGGCGGCTGGGAGTCGGCCGCTGGCTGGGATCTTCCGCCCTCTTCCTGCTGCTGGTCGCGGCGGGTGCCGCGATCACCCGGTACGGGTGGAACTTCATCGCCGGACTGCATCCGCAGTACCAATGGCTGAACCAAGGCGAGGTCTATCCCCACGCATGGTACCTGGTCGCCTTCTCCGCGCTCATGCTTCTGCTGCTGGTGGCGCTCTTCGGCTGGATGCAGAAACGCTGGGGCGGGGAGACCCCGCTCTCGGGTGCGTTCACCGTCTGGATCGTCCTCGGGGGCGTCACCGCCTGGTACCTTCCCACCGCGTCCTACCTGTTCACCTGGCCCGCCCTGCTGGGACTGGCCGGCTGGATCGCGCTGGGTGATTCCGTAACCGAGCGTTCCTGGCGTACGCTGGGTTTTCTTTTCCTTGGACTGCTGGCCGCCCTCTATATGGTCCCTCCCTACATTCAGTTCATACAAACCATGATGACCACCGGCATGCTTTTCGTCAGCATGAGCCTGCTGCTCCTGCTCGGGGGACTCTGCTGGGGGCTGCTGCATTACATCTGCGGGGGAGAGGAAAAACGGTGGGCGGCCGGCCTCCTGCTGGTCTCCCTGATCGCCTTCGGCGGAGCCAGTCTTCACTCCGGATTTGACGAAGAGCATAAAAAGCAGAACAGCCTTCTTTACCTTTCCGACCTCGACCGCGGGGAAGCCTGGTGGATGAGCCGGGATCCGGCGCCGGACTCATGGACCCGGCAGTTCCTCGGCGAGGATCCCGCCCGGGGGACTCCAGGCGATTTTACCGACACGGGCGGCAGAGGCGAGCCGATGCACACCTCCGCCCGGTATGTGCCCGGCGACACCGTCGCTGTTGAGATCCTCAAATTTGCCGCGGACAGCGGGAGGACCCACCTGAACGTCCGTTCGCCTAACGGTATCATGCTCCATATGGTCCGGACCGACGGGGGAAATTTCCATAACCTGCGCATAGCCGGCAGCGTTGTCGGGGAAGACGAAAGGGAGTCGCTGCAAAGGCTCGTCTATTACGGGAATCTATCCGAGGGCGTGGATATCAGGTTCTCCGCGCTTGCAGGCGACTCCCTGGGGATAGCCTTCGAAGTTCTCAAACCGGGTTTCCCCCCCAGCCTGGAGGAAGCGTACCGGCCGCGTGAGCCGTTTATGATGCCGGTATCCAACGGTGCGACGGATGCCACGATGTTGAGAAGGACGCTCCTGCTGGCCCCGGGCGGAAGCGATTAATCTTTCTTCGCCCCTTCCGGGAAGCACGACGCGCAGGGACATAGTTCGCGGAGCGTCTCCCACTGGTACATGCCGTTGCTGTGCCCGTCGCTCCAGTGTATGCGGATGGCGTGATTGCCGATCCGGTCAATCTCCTCCACCGTATAGGTGCGGTTCGGCTCCACATGAAAGAGGGAGCGGTCAAACTGCCCCATCTCCCCATGTCCCCCGCGGCACATCACGCAGGGGCAATTCTTCCGGAGGCCAAACAGCGAATAGACCGAGTGGTGGCCGTCCCTCCACGTGACGTGCATTTCGCCTTCGGAATTGCGCACTTCCAGCTCTCGGGGTCGATTCTCTTTTTTCACGGCACGGGATTTGGCGGGAATGAACAAACATAAGATAGCGGACTTGTTGCATTGATTCCATCCACCATCTAATTTTGGGCCGTCTAACCGTCCCCGATATCTTCGCCATGATGATGCTGCTCATAATCCTGCTGGCCGCCCTCTTCCTGCTCGCCCTCTGGGGCGGCCGCCGGAGGCTGCTCAGGCTGGAGCATCTCAGCAAACGCAGGGTAGCCGGCGGACTGCTGGCAGCGATGGCCGGGCTGCTCCTCTTATCGCTGGCCTACTGGGGCGATATTCTCTCACGGCAGGCGACCGCCCGGATTACCATGGGACTCTACACGGCCGTTTCCGGCTATTTCTTTGGTTTCGGCCTGCGGCTGTTCGGGCTGCGCGGGGAAGCGGGGAAGGTGCGCTACGCATTTCGATCGTTCTGGTCCGAGGGCGCTCCCGGCCTGATCGCCGGACTCCTGTTTCTCTACGGGGTCTATCGCACCGGGCTGATCTCCTGGGGGCCTTTCACGGGCATCGGAATCACATCGGGACTCTCCCTGCTGGGTTTCGCCTTCTGGGGATGGAACGTGCGCATCGTGCCGGAGTTCCGGCGGTCCGGTATCCTGCTCCTGGACCAGTTCGTAGCATGGGAAAGGGTGGTGGCATTCGAGTGGAAGGGTGAGGAGACCCTTCAGATCGACTATGAAAACAGGCGCGGCAGCCTGAGCGACTTCCGTACCTATATACCTGCAGGCGACCGGAAACAGGTGGAGAGGCTTCTCAGGGAGAAAATCCGGGAACACCGCGAGCAGAGGCCGGAAACGCCGGGCGCAACAGAAGCGTAGTCCTTCCCGGATGCCCCGGTCACACCAGCATGCGACGGTGTTCCACCATGAGGCAGCGGTTCTCCACATAGTCAAGCCCCTCCTCCTCCGCCCGGTCGCGGGCTTCCCGCGACGAGACCCCAAGTTGTGTCCATACCACCGGTTGCTCCCTGGTCTGTTTCACCCTGCGGCATATATCCTCCACCATCTGAAGGGTGTACCGGGAATCCCGGAAGATATCCACGATATCCAGGGAAATATCCCCCGGAATATCGTATACGGCCGGATAGACCCGCTCTCCCAGCACCTCGTCGTAATCCGGGTGAACCGGTATGATACGGTAACCCTGCTCCTGCATATACGAGGCCACCTGATGGCTGGTACGCCAGGATTTGCGGGAACAGCCGATGACCGCAATAGTCCGGGCATCGGTCAGCAGACGTTTGAGATCCATTCAAGTAGGTTTCAGGGGTGAATATTCTTCGGGCGCAATCGCTCTTTTTTCTGGTAAAAATATCTTATATTTAAGTCATACTTAAAAATTGAATCAAAGAAAAAGGTTTATTTTGTCTCAAGTAAAAGATGGCGACACGGTAAAAGTGCACTACACCGGAACGCTGGAAGACGGTACAGTATTCGACACCTCCCGCGAAAGGGAACCTCTGGAATTTACGCTCGGAAACGGACAGCTGATTCCGGGATTTGAAAAAGCGGTTATCGGCATGGCCGAGGGCGATACCACCGAAGTCAGCATCGAATCGGATAACGCGTACGGAGAACGGCGGGACGATCTGGAACTGGAAGTCTCCAAAACCGACCTTCCCGAGGAGATCGACCCCGAAGTCGGCATGCAGCTTCAGATGCAGCAGGAAGAGGGTCGCGCGATTCCGGTACAGATCACCAATGTTGAGGAGGAGGTCGTAACGCTTGACGCCAATCATCCGCTGGCCGGCAAGGACCTCAATTTTGAGATCGAACTGGTCGAGATCACCGACTAGCCGACTTATTCCCCTCTCAAAACCCCATGTCGGATTTCCTGCCGGCGCGAGAGTCTTCGCTCTTCGCCGCCCTGTTCCGGATCTATACACGGTGGCTTTTCAGACGCCGTTTCCGGGAGGTATGGATTCGCAGCAGCTACCGGCCCGACCCGGATTCCCGTACGGTATACTACCTAAACCATAACTCCTGGTGGGACGGGCTTGTGCCCGTTCTGCTGAACGATCGCCTCTTTGGTCAGAGAGCACGCGCCATGATGGAGAAACGTCAAATCAGGCGCTATCCCTTTTTTCGGCGGCTGGGCGCGTTTTCGGTCAGCCGCTCCGCTTCGTCCTCCGCCCTGCCCTCCCTTCGCTACGCGCTGCGCTCCATGAGGCGTCCCCGTGCAGCTCTCTACATTTTCCCGGAGGGCAAGATTACCGCTCCCGGTTCCCCGCTTGAATTTGAAGGCGGACTCACCTGGCTTTTCCGGCAGCTGCCGGAGGACGAGACGGATTTTGTGCCGGTCGGGCTCTACATGCACACGATACGCAGCGACAAGCCGGAACTCCATATCAGCGTGGGCGCGGCTGAGTCGCCGGATCCCGCCCGGCCCGATTCCGAACTAACCCGCCGTTTCGAGCGGGCTCTGGAGGAACTGCTGGAAGAGCTGCGCCGCAAATCGGGATTCGACGATGAGCCCTTTCGCCCCCTGCTCTAGATTATCGCGGTCCTCCGGCGGCAGCGCCACCGGGACCCTTCGTCATTCACCTTTCCGGTCGGTCAGGCAGGCTATCCCGGGCAGTTCTTTCCCCTCCAGGAATTCCAGGCAGGCGCCGCCCCCGGTAGAGACGTGCGATATTTCCTCCATCAGCCCGGCGCGGCGCACGGCAGCCGCCGAGTCGCCGCCCCCCACGATAGTCAGGGAGCCCGTACGTGTGGCGTCGGCCAGGGCCTCGGCCACCGCTAGCGTGCCGTCCGAGAAGTTCTCCATTTCGAAAACCCCCATGGGGCCGTTCCAGATTACCGTCCGGGCCCTCTTGATGATGTTGCCGTAGGAAATAGCCGTCTGCGGACCGATATCCATGCCCATCCATCCCTCCGGAATTTCCTGTTCGCCGACGACCTGCTGACGGGCCTCGTTCTCAAAAGCATCCGCGACCACGCTGTCCACGGGAAGGTTAAAGGAGACGCCCTGCTCTTCGGCCTGTCCCATCAGCGCTTCCGCGAGATCCACCTTCTCCTCCTCCACCAGGGAGTTCCCCGTGGACCATCCCCGGGCGCGGTAAAAAGTATAGCTCATGGCGCCCCCGATCAGGACCGTTTCCGCCCTCTCCATCAGGTTTTCGATCACCCCGATCTTGTCCGATACCTTGACGCCGCCCAGAATCACCACCATGGGATGTTTCGGCTTGTGCAGCGCCCTGCCAAGGAAACGGATCTCCTTCTCGAGCAGAAAACCTGCCAGGGCGGGCTGCAGGTGTCCGGCCACACCGGATACGGATGCGTGAGCGCGGTGGCTGCTGCCGAACGCGTCGTTGACGAACAAGTCCCCGTGGCCGGCCAGCTCCCGCGCGAATTGTGGGTCGTTCTTCCTCTCCCCGGGATGAAAACGGACATTTTCCAGCAAAACCGCCTCCCCGTCGCCCGCCCCCTCGATCAGGGCGGCGGCTTTCTCTCCCACGCAATCCTCCGAAAACCGGACGGGGGAGTCCAGCAGGGTTTCCAGGTGCTGCGCAATCGGGCGAAGACTGAGGTCAGGGTCCGGGTCCCCTCCCGGACGGCCCAGATGGCTCATAAGGACAGGCGTTCCTCCCTCTCCCAGGATATGGCGGATGGAGGGCAGCGACTGCCGTATGCGATGGTCGTCGGCGACGGAGCCTTCCTCCATCGGGACATTGAAATCCACCCGCATCAAAATTCTCCGACCCTTCAGGTCGGCGTCTTCCAGCGTCATTTTGTTCATAGTCGGTTCCGGACCTGTTCAAAATTGATCCTGAAAATAAGGGACTCCCCCCTCCCAAACAAAGCCAAACCACCCCGCGGCGGGGGCGCAGCGGAGCGGATCCTGAGGGACGGGGCTCCTGTTTTTCTGCTCCAAACTTTCTATCTTGAACTCCTGTTGAACCCGTAATCAAAACGATAAAAATGCGTACGGTCTATTTCGATCACGCCGCCACCACTCCGGTCGACGAACGGGTGCTGGAGGAGATGAAACCCTATTTTACCCGTCATTTCGGAAATGCCAACTCCACCCACCAGATCGGTAACGAGGCGAAGGTGGCCGTGGAGGAGGCCCGGGAAATGGTGGCCGAACAGATCGGGGCCGAACCGGCGGAGATTATTTTCACCAGCGGCGGCACCGAAAGCGACAACGCCATCATCAAGGGGGTACTGGAAGCCACCGGCAAAAAAGAGGTGATCACCTCCCCCCTGGAACACCATGCCGTACTTCATACGGTGGAGGATACCAAACGCCGCGGCGCGCGGCCGGTCTACCTGGAACCCGACGAGACCGGTATGATCTCCCCGGAAAAGGTGGAGGCCGCCATCACCGAAGAGACCGCTCTCGTGTCGCTGATGCACGTCAACAACGAGATCGGGGCGGTCAATCCCATCGGTGAGATTGCCGAGGTGTGCGGCGCCCACGACATACCCCTCCATTCGGATACCGTGCAGAGCGTGGGGAAGATCCCGGTGGACGTAAACGAGCTGGGCCTGGATTTTCTGAGTATCAGCGGACACAAGATTTACGGGCCCAAGGGAGTTGGTGCCATGTACATGCGCTATGGCTCTCCCTGGATGCCGTGGATGCACGGGGGATCCCAGGAACGGCGCCGGCGCGGAGGGACCCTGAACGTTCCCGGCATTGTGGGACTGGCCAGGGCGCTGGAGCTGGTCATGGAGGAGCGTGAGAATCACTTGCGGAAATTCAGGAGCCTCCGGCAACAGCTCATCAACGGGGTGCGGGAGCGTTTCGACGGGAGTGTGCAGGTCAACGGTAATCCCGATTCCGCGGTGCCCCATATCATTAATCTCGGCTTTGCCGGTCAAAACGGGGAGGGACTGGACGGCGAGATGCTGCTGCTGAACCTGGACATGGAGGGAATTTGCGTGTCCAACGGCTCCGCATGCACCTCCGGGGCGATGGAACCCTCTCACGTGCTCTCGGGCATTGGCCTCGAGGAGTCTGTCGCCAACTCCAGCATTCGCATCAGCCTGGGCAAGGACAACAGCAGTGAGGAGATCAACTATTTCCTGGAGAGCCTCGAGAAGGTTCTCGCGCGCATGAAGGGCGCCCCCGTCAGCGGGGAGTAGCCCCCTTCTTCGGACGGGATGCCGCTAAAACGGCTCAGTGAGTCCCAGGACAGTGTTGATGAGTACCAGCATGTAGACCACGAACGAGAGACGATACGCGCGCGTCCACTGCGAGACGGTACCCTCCCCCAGTTCGCCCTCCGGTTCGGCGGAGAGCCTTTTTTTGAATCCGCGGCTGCGCCGGATGGAGAAGCCTACCAGGACCAGGATCACGAAAAAGAGCACCTGCTTGACCGCAAGCCAGATATTCGGGCTTTCAAAAGAGAACCAGCCCCACTGCGCCCCCCCGGGCATGGAGGCCATCGCTCCCCCGGAAATCAGGATGCCCAGCACGCCCAGGTGGGCGCCGATGCTGGTGGTCAGCCGTTCCGACCTCATCAGGCGCTTGACCGTATCGGCCGGACCGCCGTTTCGGATACGGAACAGCAGGAAAAGGCTGACCACGAAGGCGAGCAGCCAGGCGATGTAGGATACGACGTGAATCCAGTAGAAGATGGAGTAGGACATGGGATCAATGGGCGGTTAGGGAGTTGCGATGGACAAACTTGGGCGACGGTTGTTTCAGGTTCCTGATCGGTTTCCGTTTTCAAACATATCCCGGATCTGGGATTCGTACTTCTTCTCTACGATACGGCGTTTAATCTTCAGCGTGGGCGTCAGCTCGCCCGACTCCACCGTGAACTCCTCCGGGAGGAGCCGGAAATCCCGGATTTTTTCATGCGATGCCAGCTCATCCCAGTAACTGCGTATCTCCCTCCGGAAGATGCGGCGCACCTCCTCCCGGCGGACCAGCTCCTCGACCGAGTCGTATTCCAGGCCGTTCCGGTCGGCATATTTCTCCAGGGCCTCGAAGTCGGGCACGATGAGTGCCCCCATATACGGCTGCCGCTCCCCGACCACCATCATCTGGTCCACCCACTTACTGGATTTGAAGAGGTCCTCTATAGGGCCCGGATAAACATTCTTGCCCCCGGCATTCACAATCATGTGTTTGATGCGGTCGGTAATCTGCAGGCGTCCGTCGGTGAAACGGCCTACATCGCCGGTATGCAGCCACCCCTCCTCGTCAATCATCTCGCGGGTAGCCTCGGGATTTTTCCAGTATCCCTTCATTACATTGGGTCCCCTGCAGAGTATTTCCCCGGCCTCGCTCGTCAGGTCCGCGGGATACTCCTCCCCGCTCAGTTCGGCCACGATCTCATTGTCCTCCAGCCGCTGGATTGCCACCGTAACGCCGGGGAGAACCACCCCGACGGTGCCCATCCGCTCCTCCCCGTAGGGATTGGCGCAAATCACCGGCGAAGTCTCCGTCAGACCGTATCCCTCCAGAATATGCAGGCCGGCCGACATGAAAAATTTTCCGATCTCGGCGGGCAGGGCCGCCCCGCCGGATACGAAAAACCGGATATTCCCCCCCGTCCGCTCCTTCAGCTTGTCGAATACCAGCTTGTCCGCCAGCTTCTTCTGGAGTGCGACCATACCGCGCTCTCCGTCCAGGTAACGCCTGCCGGTCTCCATCGCCCAGTCGAAAATTTTCTGCTGGACCCGTGAGCCTTCCTCCACGCTGCTGGTCACCAGGTTGTAGATCTTCTCGAAGAGACGCGGCACGCTAAAGATGATGGTCGGGTGCACCTCGGTCATGTTCCTGGCGACCGTATCCACGCTTTCGGCATAGAAGATCTCCGCCCCCCCGGCAAGCATGGCATAGTAGCCGGCCGTCCGTTCAAAAGAGTGGCATAGCGGCAGGAACGAGAGGCAGCGGTCGTCCTGGTCGATGTGAATGAGCCGGTGGGCCGCCTTTACGTTGCTCGCGATATTACGGTGGGTGAGCATGGCGCCCTTGGGCTTTCCGGTGGTTCCCGAGGTATAGATCAGGGTGGCCAGGTCTTCTGCCTCCACGGACCGGGCGCGACGCATGATTTCCTCCTCCTTCTCCCCCGACAGCCGGTATCCCCGGTCCATGGCATCATCAAACAGCCCAACCCAGGGCTCCTCCATGTAACGCTCCACCTTCGGGACGTCAAACGCGATCACCTGCCGCAGGTGCTCGCACTCCTCGAAAACCTCCAGCGCCTTCTTGAGCTGGATACCTGTCGAGACAAAAAAGAGCTCCGCCTCCGAATTTCGAAGGATATACCGGCACTGTCCGGAAGGCAGAGAGGTATAGAGGGAGACGTTCACAGCCCCCAGGGTCTGCAGCGCCAGATCCACCACCACCCATTCGTAGCGGTTCTCGCTCAGTATGGCCACACGATCCCCGGGCGAAACGCCTCGCTCCAGGAGATAGGCGGAAAGCGCCATGACATCCTCCGTCACCTGGTCCCACGAAATCTCCTCGTAGGAATCGTTCGGCGAGGGTTTTCGGCCGAACGCCGTCTTACCGCTTCCCCGGTACTTCCCGGAGAGGTTCCAGAACAGTTCGGTAAGCGTTTCAAATGCTACAGCAACGGGCATAACTTCCTCTTCGTCAGATTATAACCGTAGGACGAATATAACATTCTGAGGGAGAAATGCACCACACGGGGTGTTCCCTTTTCCCCGCCGATACATTTTCTTATATTTAATTATTGTCTCAATCAATCACATCGTATGGCACATCCCGCACAAGAAGACACCATTGAGCTCGTAAAAGAGATCTTCCGCTCCTATCTTAAGGAACACAACCAGCGGCAGACTCCCGAACGGTTTATGGTCCTCGAGGAGATCTACCGTTCGGACGGGCACTTTGACGCCGACGACATCTTCTTCAACATGAAAAATGCCGGGACCCGCGTCTCCCGGGCCACGGTCTACAACACCCTGGACTTGCTCGTGGAGTGCGGATTGGTGCAGCGCCATCAGTTCGGCAAGAACCAATATTACTACGAAAGGGCCTACGCCTACCAGCAGCACGACCACATCATCTGCAGCGAGTGCGGAGCGGTGCTTGAATTCTGCGATCCCCGCATTCAGGAGATCAAGTCGATGATGGAGAAGATTCACGATTTCGAAATCTCGGGCCACTCCCTCCACTTCTTCGGGAACTGCTCGGATACCGAAAGCTGCGAGCGCAAGGAGGATATCAAAAACAAGAAACGCTCGGCGGTGAACTGATCACGGCCTCCCGGCGGCTCTGCGGGAGTCACCGCTGCTCAGAGATGGCCGTCGCCTTGATAAACCTCCGCGCGGCCCACTGGCTCCCCGCGAATCCCATCAGCAGAGAGAGCAGAAGCATTCCGCCGCACAGGTAGTACCACTCGCCGAACGGCCAGTCCAGCACCCCGAACTGCGGTACGTAGACAGGTATAAGATAGTGGAAAACGCCGTAGACCACGCCGATCGCCAGAACTCCCGCGATCAGACCCTGCAGCATGCCCTCCACTACAAACGGCCGCCGTATGAAGGCGTTCGTGGCTCCCACCAGCTTCATCGCCTTGATGAGACTCCTTTTGGCGTAGATGGTCAGCCGGATGGTATTGAATACCAGGATAAGCGAGGCGAGGAGAATCAGCAGCCCCACCCCGGAACCTGCCATGGCCACCGTTCGAAAACGGCTTTGAAGCATCTGCAGCAGCTGCTGGTTGAACGCAACCTCCTCCACCCCCTCCAGGCTATCCAACTCCGCAGCGAGGCTGTCCACCCTTCCCGCGTCGGCCCCCGCTGCTATTCTAAGCCGAAACGAGGCGGGCAGAAAATCCAGGTCGGCCATCGGCGCCCCTTCCATGCCGAATTCGCGCCGGAAAATGGCAGCGGCGCTGTCCTTGCTGATGTAGGTCACCTCCTCCACCAGCTGCTCCCTCTCCAGCCGCTCCCTGAGGGGATCCAGGGCATCCTCTCCGGATTGCTCCAGGAAGACCTCCACGTCGACCGACTGTTTCAGGCTCTGGCCCACTTGGTAGGCGTTGTAGGAGACCCTGGCCAGGACTCCCAGGAGGAGCACCGCGACGAAGAGGGAAAATATGGAGGTAAAGGCCGCCAGCCGGGCCCGCCGGATGCCCGCCACTCCCTCCCGTATGATATATCCAAGGCTCATGAAGTTTATCGCTCGATTAACATTTCACCCTCGTATTCGCTTTCCGGGAACGGGTCGCACCGGGATATCGGGTCAGTTTCGAAACAGGGCCCGTACCCCGAAGATAAATCTTCTGCCGGACATCGGATAGCCCGCCGTCTCAAAATAGCCCGCCTGCGTCAGATCATCCAGCACATTCTCCCACCGCACCACCACCATGATCGACCGCACTCTCGCCGAAAGATCAACATCGAGCCGGTGAAACCGGGGAATCCTCGGGCCGCCGTCCCCGGCCTGCCAGAAATCGAGCACCGGATTGTACTGCTGCGGGCGGTAGCGATAAAGGGAGGCCATCCCCGAAAGCCCGGCTTTCAGGTAGGCGGCCCGATTAAAAAGATACCCTTTCCAGTAGAGGCCGCCCTTGAGCCACACTTTCCGGTTCTGCTCCCCGCGGTACGTGCCGCTCCACCCCGGCCCCTCCTCACCCAGGCTGTGCAGCACGGCGGATCCGCTGACCTCCAGGTGGGCGCTCTCGTAGGCAAGCTCCGCGCTCAGGGAAGAGGACCAGTAGGGATCGCTGTTCACGAAGAGACTGTCCTCTCCCATCATCACGGCACCATCGTTTCTCCTGAACTGCAGCCTGGATCCCAGGCTCAGGCCCGGGAGGAGGCGGACAGAGGCCTGTGCGTGCATTTCCCTAAACGACTCTCCTTCCAGGCCGGGATTGCCGGAAAACTCGGCAGACGACCAGTAGAGCTGCTGCGGGGTCGGGATGCGGATCCCTCCCGACAGCCTCCCCGAGAGGCGGAATTCGTCCTCCTGCTCCAGGGCCAGCCCGGCCCCCATGCGGTATCCCCGGAATCCGTCCGACCGGTAGGTTCCCTCCGCTTCGGCGGAAAGACCGAGCAGCGGGAGGGGACGAAATTCCAGAGACGCATCGGCCGAGTAGCTGCCCAGGTAATCCCGGGTGTAGGACGACGTTCCGGAACGTTTTCCCAGCAACTGCCGGGTGTCGATACCGCTCTCCAGCTGCAGCGACTCCCAATCCCACCACCGTCGCACCGAGGCCCCGACCGACGGCAGGTGGTAGGAGATCGAATCGGCCGAATATTCAAGCTGCCGGCTGTTATGGCGATAGTAGATCCCCGCCTGGACGTTGTTCTCAGTTCTCGCCGAATCCGCCGGACGCCGGTAGTACTGCAGGGCAAGGACCGTGAGTCCCCCTTCCGAACCGGCCCCGGCCTCCCTGGGCGAGGCTGCGAACCGGTTGAAATGGTAGCCTATGTGATTCGGTACCTGATAGCCAAAGGAGTGGTCGGTGTCGTAGTGATCGTTCAGAAACTGCAGTTTGAGAGCCTCTCTCCTGTTCAACTGGTGAAAGAGCCGGGCGAACACCTGCTGTCCCGCCGTCTCCGACCGGGGGTAGCCCCCGCCGTCGCGCTGGTCCAGGTAGCTGACCTCCGCGTTGGTGCGCCGCGAAAGATTGTGGGAGATCATGAACTCCAGGGAGCGCGTCGAAAAGGAGCTCTCCTCGTAGGAGATGCGCGAAAGCGGCTCGACCAGGTAGTACGGCTTCAGGAAATACCTGCTGCGGACGGCTCCCCCGCGGTCCTCCTCGTACATACGGAGGATCTTGGAGTGCGGCAGCACCTGCCAGCGGGCGGTGCCGCTGACCGGGTCGTTCATGGGAATGTTCTCCCAGTAGAGCTGCTGGTAGCGGGGCTCATGCGCGCCCGTCTGCACGGCGTTGCTCCGGGCGGCGGTTCCCAGGCGGTATGTGATGGCGGAGGGATCCCTGTTTTTCTTGTAGGTCCAGTCGGGCCAGATCTGCCAGCGCAGCGTGCTGTCCGACCCCGCCGGACGGGAACCAAGCGAGGGTCGGAACTCCCAGGGCCGCACCGTCAGCGCGGTGTCGGCCGAGACGGAGTCCGCGGCAGCCTCAAGCGTGTCCGCTGCCAGCGAATCCTGCCCGGAGGCCCGTGGGACAAACAGCGCCGAAAGCAGGATCAGGCCTGACAGCATTATGTGCGCTCGCCAGTTCACAGGGACTCCGGCTGCAAGCCGTACGGCATGGTTTCGATGCCTTCCAGGGTGCGCCTCACGGTATCCAGCGCCACAGCGGCCGTCCGTTCCTTGTTGACCCTGCGGTCGTTCGTAAAGCGGGCCCGAAGGGCAAAATGGGACGACGGATTCCAGAAACCGATCCAGACCGTTCCCACCGGTTTCTCCCGGGTCCCGCCCCCGGGCCCGGCAATGCCGGTGGCCGAGATTCCCACATCGCTCCGGAGACGTTCGGCGACTCCCCGGGCCATCTCCAGCGCTGTTTCACGGCTGACGGCCCCGTGTTCCGCAAGGGTCCGCCCTGATACCCCCAGAAGATCGGTCTTGATCCGGTTGGCATAGGCCACCACTCCTCCCGGCAGGTAGTCGCTGCTGCCCGGGACGTCCGTGAGCCGATCGCAGATGAGTCCCCCGGTGCAGCTTTCGGCCACCGCCACCGTCTTTCCTCTCTCACGCAACAGACTTCCCAATGCTTCCGCAAGGGTAAACTTATCCCCCTCTCCATAAATGTGAATCCCGGCCCGTTCCCGAATGTAATTCTTCAGGGCCTCCACCCTCTCCGGATCGGGACAGGACCTCCCCTCTCCCCTGATGCGCAGGCGCACCCCCTCCGTTCCCGGCAGAAAAGCGAGGCTCAGGGATCCGCCCAGAAGCGGCTCCAGATCCTCCAGCAGGAGATCGCTCAGGGTGCTCTCACCGATACCCGCGGTATTAAGATAGTAACGAAACGGCTCCACCCGGATCCCCTCCCGATGCTCCAGGCGGACCAGCACCTCGTTCTCCATCAGGTACTTCATCTCGTGGGGGACGCCCGGAAGCACCGCCAGCAGGGTATCCCCCTCTTCAAACCAGAGGCCCGGTGCGGTGCCCTGCCGGTTGAAAAGCACCTCCGCGTTGTCCGGCACTTCCGCCTGCCGGTAATTGGATTCGCTGAAGGGGATGTTGCGCTTCTTCAGCGTCTCGCGGATAAAATCGAGCGTCGGCTGATGGGTATGCGTACCCGTTTCGAAAAGTTCGACAACGGCTTCTTTCGTACGGTCGTCGGGCGTCGGCCCCAGTCCCCCGGTGGTTATTACCAGTCCGGCCCTCCCCATGGCACCCTTCAGCGTCTCCAGGATCACTTTCCTGTTGTCCCCCACCGTATGCACCCTGCTTACCGTTACGCCCCTGGCCGAGAGCCTCCCGCCCAGCCAGGCGGCATGGCTGTTCACGGTATCGCCCAACAGCAGCTCGTCCCCTATGCTGATAATCTCTGCTGTCATCCGGTGGATTGAGAATATGGATTAGGGTTCTCCGGGCGGGCCCGGCTGCATGGGGGTGGATCGCTGCGGCCAGCGAACGTAAACGGTGGGAAAATATCAATCTTTGCACGCATTTCGAAGATGTTTTATTGCCGCGCGGAGGTTTTATTCTCTCCAACTATTGCTATCTTCCCGGCGTGCGCGGAATCCCCAACATACTGAGCACCATACGTATCCTGCTGGCTCCCGTCTTCCTGCTGCTCTACCTGCAGGACGAGGTGGTCTGGAGGGCGCTGAGCCTCGGGGTATTCGCGGTAGCGGTGGTAACCGACTTTTTTGACGGCTATATCGCCCGGCACTACGGCGCCCAAACGACCTACGGGGGCTTCCTGGATCCGCTGGCAGATAAAATTCTGACATTTGCGGGATTTATCTGTTTGCCCTTTCTTGATGCCGAACAGTTTCCGTGGTGGGCCATCGGAGTGATCGTGCTGAGGGACATCGCCATTACCGGCCTGCGAATTATGGCCGATTACCGGAAGATTCCCATGAAGACCCGGGTCACCGCCAAGCTGAAAACCGTGCTCCAGATGTTTTTTCTCTACCTGGTGCTGGTGGTGGGTCTGTTTATAAATACGGACGTCTGGCTGAGCGATCTCGCTCGTCAGCTGATGCGCTCGCAAATCCTGGGATGGGGACTGCTCGCGGTCGTCATCTTTACGGTCTATTCGGGCATCGAATACGTGGTTGTCAACAGAGAGTTAATTTCACGCCATGAGCCTTCAAAAACTGAAGCCGATAATCGGTAGTTTTTTCTATGCCGGCTTTCTACCCAACGCACCCGGAACCTGGGGGAGTTTTATAGCTCTTTTCCCCATCTATGCAATCGGGATCCTGGCTCCCTGGTACGGCATGGCCATTTTTGCGCTCATCTGCTCCCTGCTGACGCTCTGGGTGGCCAGGGAGTGCGAACGCACCTGGGGGGGCGACCCCTCTCCCCTGATCATGGATGAGTTCGCGGGACAGGCCATGGCCTTCGTCTACATTCCTTTCGGGCCGGATGTGGGCTACAACATCCTGCTGGTCGTCATCGGCTTTCTCCTGTTCCGGTTTTTTGACATCCGCAAACCGCTGGGGGTGAACCGTCTCCAGCGGCTGCCCGGCGGACCCGGAATCCTGATGGACGATCTGCTGGCGGGCCTGTACGCGTTCTTCAGTTTCAAAATTCTTTTATTCTTATCGGATTATCTGTTATTCTTACCTTAATTAACAATCGAAAGCCCCTGCCCCGGCAAGCAAGCGGCCGCCAGAATATGCCGCAGGCGGCAGGGTTGAAAAGAAGGTACTCTCATGATCATTGACTCCTCTTATTCGGAAAAGCTGGCACTGCATCTGCTGGATATCAATGCGGTGGTGCTGCGCCCGAATGATCCCTTCACGTGGGCATCGGGATGGCACTCCCCCATCTACTGCGACAATCGGCTCACGCTCCGGTACCCGAAAATTCGTAAACAGATCGCAAGCCGGTTCACCGATTTTATCAGGGAGGAACACCCCGACGTGGACGTAATCACCGGAACCGCCACCGCCGGCATACCGCACGCGGCCTGGATTGCCGGCAGCCTGGACAAGCCTATGTGTTACGTGAGGGCCCGGCCCAAGACCTACGGGATGGGGAACCAGATTGAGGGCGGTATCCAGAAAGGCGAAAGCACCCTGATCGTAGAAGATCTCATCTCAACGGGGAGTTCTGTCATGTCGGTGGTAGAAGCGCTGAAGTTCATAGGAGCCCGTGTAGAGGGCATACTCAGCATTTTCACCTACGGATTCGACCGATCGATAAAACGTTTCAGCGAAATAGACCTTCCGGTCTACACCCTCACGGACTACGCCACGCTCGTAAATGTCGCCGAAGAAAACGGGTATATCGAGGGAGAAGACCTGGAACTGCTCAACAGCTGGCGCAAAACCCCCGACACCTGGCCCAACTGAGATCGCTCGCCGCCCTCCCCTTCAACCCCCACCGTCCTTAATAAAGAGGGAAGTTCTTTGTATATTTTCTGTGCCTTTTTGAGTCGCCTAATCCTTCGTTAATGCAAAATCCGACGCTTTGAGCGAACGCAGTTTTTACATAGAGACCTACGGGTGCCAGATGAACTTCTCCGATACGGAGATCGTCAATTCCATCCTTATGGAGGAGGGGATGGAACCGGTACAGGAGCCCGAAGAGGCCGACATCATTTTTCTGAATACCTGTTCGATCCGCGAAAACGCCGAAGAGAAAGTCTGGAGCCGGCTCGGTGAGTTCCGCTCGCTTAAGAAACAGAAAGAGAGCCTGACCGTGGGCGTGCTCGGATGCATGGCCGAGCGGATTCGGGACAAGATCATCGAAAAAGAGAAGCTGGTGGATCTGGTGGTCGGCCCCGATGCCTACCGGGACCTGCCGAAACTCCTGGCCGAGGTGGACGACGGGAGAAAAGCGGTCAATACCATTCTCTCCCAGGAAGAGACCTACGCGGATATCACGCCGGTTCGCACGCAAGACAACGGCGTCAGCGCGTTCGTTACCATCATGCGGGGCTGCGACAACATGTGCGCATTCTGCGTGGTCCCCTTCACCAGGGGACGAGAGCGCAGCAGGGATATGCAGAGCATCCTGGACGAGCTCCGGCAGCTCAGCGAACAGGGTTACCGGGAGGTCACCCTGCTGGGGCAGAACGTCAACTCCTACCAGGACGGGGAGAACGATTTCACGAGATTGATGTACGAGGCCAGCCAAGTACATCCCGAGATGCGGATCCGTTTCTCCTCTCCCCATCCGAAGGACTTTCCCGAGGAGCTGCTGTATACCATCGCCGAGCAGCCCAATCTCTGCAACTACATCCACATACCCGCGCAGTCGGGCAATAACCGGGTGCTGGAGCGCATGCGCCGGCCCTACACCCGCGAGCAGTACCTGAAACTCATCGAAAAGATGCGCGAGATCATCCCCGGCGTCTCTCTCTCGACAGACATCATCGCAGGCTTTTGCGGGGAGACCGAAGAGGAGCACGAAGACACCCTCTCCCTTATGTCGGAAGTGCGCTACGACCTGGCCTACATGTTCGCCTACTCCGAGCGGGGACGCACCCTGGCCCAGCGCAAGTACGAGGACGACGTGCCCGAGGAGGTAAAAAAGCGGCGCCTCAGCGAGATTATCGAGCAGCAGATGGAGATCCAGGAGGAGCGCAACAAGCAGGAGGTCGGCCGCCGCCACCTGGTGCTTATCGAGGGAACCAGCAAGCGGTCGGACGAGCAGCTCTGCGGGAGAACCGACACCAACAAGATGGTGGTGTTTGACCGGGGGGACTACCGGAAGGGCGAATATGTGGAAGTGGAGATCACCGGCTGCACCTCGGCCACCCTCTTCGGAGACGTGATCTGCCGCAGCAGCATCCGCGAGTTCAACCGGGAGACCGTCGCCGCCTGAATCCCTTCCCCCTCTCCACGCTTCACATACTCCCGGTCTCCCGTACGGGTCCCCTCCCCCGGAGCGGTTAAATAATTACCATATTCTGCTTATCTTTAGGGGCTTTGTGGTAACGATAATGAGTGGGTATACATGGATCGAGATGCATTCCAGGAACGATTCGGGCTGATCGGGGAATCTCCCGCGATCAAACAGGTCATCGACAAGGTCATACAGGTGGCCGATACCGACATCACCGTACTCCTGCAGGGAGAGAGCGGGGTTGGAAAGGACATCACCGCGCGTGCCATCCACGATATCTCGCGACGCAAGCGCAACAACATGGTGATTGTCAACTGCGGGGCCATTCCCGAAGGAATCATCGAGAGCGAGCTGTTCGGCCATGAAAAAGGAGCTTTTACCGGAGCCCATGAAGCGCGCAAGGGCTACTTCGAAAAAGCGGACGGCGGAACCATTTTTCTGGATGAGATTGGAGATACGCCGAAAAACGTACAGGTAAAACTGCTGAGGGTTCTCGAGAGTGGGGAATACTTTCGTGTGGGGTCCAGCAAGATGCTGGAAACCGATGTGAGGGTGGTCGCGGCGACCAATCAGGATCTGTGGCAGCTGGTGCAGGATGGCATTTTCCGGGAGGATCTCTACTACCGCCTTGACACCGTTAAAATCAAGCTCCCTCCCCTCCGGGAGCGGCAAAGCGACATTATTCCCATCTTTCGCTCTTTCGTCACCGAATACTCGGCCAAGTACGACTCCGTGTTCAAGGGATTCTCGGACGAAGCCAAGGAGCTGCTGATCTCCTACCGGTGGCCGGGAAACGTAAGAGAATTGCGCAACGTGGCCGAGCAGCTGGTGGTCCTGGAGAAATCCCAGTTTATTGACAAGGAAACCCTGAAAAAATACCTTAAGGGACGCCAGCACACCGGTTCAGCCGACAATCTGCCGGTGCTGGCCGGATCAGCGGAGTCCCGCCGCGGGAGCGAGGGACCGTCGTTCGGCAAGGGTGACCAGCAGCTGATCTACCGTGCCCTGGTCGAGCTCAGGAACGATATCAGCGATCTCAAAAAGATGCTGGGAAGCTTTCTCTACAATGCGTTCTCCGGCAAGAACCTGAAGGCGCTTGCCGAAAAATTCCCCGAGGACGTCGGGGATGATTCCGGCGGGGATGACCTGGACATCGGGTCCGCCCCCTCCTCCGTTACCGACATCGGGGTGGAATCGTATGCGGAGGCGGACATCTCGGAAGAGGAAGAGGAGCCCGAAAACGAATTTGAAAAGTTCTTCAACGGGGGCTCCATCCCGAGCATCGAGCAAACCGAAGAGTTTCTGATCGAGCAGGCACTGAAAAAATTTGACGGGAACCGCCGCAAAGCTTCGGAGGCGCTCGGCATCAGCGAACGTACCCTCTATCGAAAACTGGACCAATATGGACTGGCATAGAATCCGTGCGGCGGGAATGGTTCTCTGCCTGCTGCTGTGTGCCGGCTGCATGCGCTACGGCTTCACCGGAACCTCCATACCGGATGAGGTGAACACCGTTTACATTCCCTTCTTCGCCGACCAGTCCGAGAGCAACCTGGGGGACCTGAGCAACCGCCTCAACGAAGTGCTGATCGACCGTTTTATCGGCCAGACCCGGCTCAGCCTGGCCAACACGAGGGCCGCGGCCGACGCCGTACTCGAGGGGTCCATCTCCCGCTATACCAACCGGCCTTTCAGCATATCCGGAGAGGAGGCCGACCAGAACGAAGTGGTTATTGCAGTAAACGCCACCTTCCTCTACACCGACCGGGAGCAGCCCGAGTGGACGCAGACCTTTGACGGCCGGGCCACCTACGATCCCGCCCAGAACCCCATCGAGGGGGAATCCACCGCGGCCGACGAAGCCCTGGAACAGCTGGCAAACAATATCTTCAACGATGCGGTAAGCGGCTGGTAAATTAGAGGATTTTATTTTGACTGCCATCCCGCGCAATTTGTATAATGCCATTTCAAAACCAGTAGGGTAAATAACAACCGCATGCCGCAATTTCCGTTTCCCATTCCCAAATCCTTCTCTTCCTACACGGAACAGTTTGAGCGCCATCCGGATAAGACCATCGGGAGACTGGAGCAGCAGTTGAAGAAACAGGGGGCCAACGCGGTGGGGTACTTTCTTCTGGCCTGGTTTCATCACCTGCATGACCAGCAGGAGGAAGCGGTGCAGTATGCCCACCGGGCCCGGATTCATGCTTCAGGCAGCCCTTTCTTCAGAAAACTGCACTACTATCTCAGTCACCCGAAACAGTTCGAGGCCTGGACCCCGCGGGAAGAGTGGGATCGCTCGCGCGCCCGAATCCGGGATACCGGGAACCAGGACCCGGTTATGGATCTTGATCGCCTGATTGACCGGCTTTCCCGTGTGGAGTCACGTCGTATTCGTCCCGGGAAAAGATCCAAAAATCTGCCCGCGCCCATCTCCAGGGGCGAAAACGTGGAGGACATTATTTCCGATACGCTGGCCGACATTCATGCCCGCCAGGGCAAAACCGATCTGGCGATACAAACCTACCGCCGCCTGAAGGACCGCAATACCGAAAAGGAAGAGTACTACCGGGAGAAGATCGAGCGTCTTGAGGACAGGAGAGCCAAGGAGAACGAGGATTAGCCCCTGACGAAAGGATTTGACTGCTTCTCCTCGCCGATCGAGGTTGAGGGACCGTGTCCGGGGTGCACCACCGTTTGCTCCGGGAGCGTATACAGCTTCTCCCGAATGGTCCTGCTGAGCAACTCCATGCTCCCTTTGTAAAGATCGGTGCGCCCGATTCCGTTTTTAAAAAGCGTGTCTCCCGCCACCAGCAGGTGCTCCGGCTCCGAATAGAGGGAAACGTGGTCGGGGGCGTGCCCCGGCGTGTGAATCACCTCGAAGCGGAACGGCCCCAGCTCCCAGTTCTCCTGTTCCCTCAGCGGCTCCGGCTCAAATTCGAAGGGACGAACCTGGAATCCGAACATGGAAGCCTGGGAAGGAAAATTATCCCACAGGTAGCGGTCCTCGTCACTCAGGTAGACCGGTACGTCGAACCGCTCGCGTACCCGGCGAAGTCCCAGCACGTGATCCACATGGGCATGGGTCAGCACGACGGCCAGCAGTTCGGCCCCTTCCTCCTCCAGCCGGCGGGTACAATCCCGCATCTCGGATCCGTCGGCAAAACCGGGATCGATCAGAAGCGCCTTTCCGGATTCCGTCAGCAGGTAGGTGTTCTCGGCGAAGGGGCCAACGGTAAAGGGAAATATCTTCATGGAACGGGGGACAAAAAAAAGACTTCCCGTTTCAATCGGCGGGAAGTCTTCTGATTCATATGAAAACCGATGAAAACGGTCTGAATATCACTCTTCCTCTTCCGTTCCGTACCGCTTGTTAAACCGGTCAATTCGCCCGGCTTTTTTCTGAAGCTTCAGGTTGTCGGTGTAGAAAGGATGGTTTTTGGAGTCAACTTCGCTCCGGTAGGTCCCGCCCTGTGGATTCATGGTGCTGCGGGTTTTAAACTCGGTACCGTCACTCAGGACTACCGTGATTTCGTCGTATTCGGGATGGATATCGTTCTTCATGGAAAATATCTTTTATGCCAGCTTAATTTCAGGCGTACAATATACGATTCTCCCCCTCTTTTTGCAATACAGTCAGGAACCGTAGTCATCGAATTCGTCCATGTCGTCGATGTCGCCCATCGAACCCAGCATGCTGTCCAGCATATCGGTATAACTTCGGCCGTCGTCCAGATCCTCCCGGCCCAGCATGGAATATTGATGCAGCCCCTCCAGAATCAAGTCCATGATCACGTAGTCATCCTCCGCCAGCTTCTCCTCCCGGTAACGCTCCGCAAGATCCGCCAGGCCGGGTACGGACCCGAGCGACTCCCGGTACGCCTCTTCGCTCATATCGTCTCTCAGCTCCACCGTATTTCCCTCGTTGAACCAGTCGATGGTCTCCCGGTAAACCGAGGTTTCCTCCTGCTTCTTCTGGCGCTGCGGGTCCGGGAAATGACGCGCGAACACCTGCTTGACGGCCTTCCCGATGATGTGGCGGGCCACGTTGACGGCTCCCTCCTGCTCACCCTCGTAAACCAGTTCCATTTTCCCCGTCAGGGCGGGCACCATATGAAAAATATCGGTCACCCTGGCCCGCGTCTCCTCAGCACCGTTGGCGATGGCCCGCCGCTCCGCTGACGAGATAAGCTGCTCCATCGCGGTAATAGTCATGCGCGTGGAGACGCCGCTTTTCTGGTCAATGTATTCGGACTGGCGGGCAACATGCGCCGACTGTTCGATAATGTGGCGGATGATTTTCGGTATGCGCACGCGCGATCGCCCGTTGCGCTGCATCCAGGCTTCCTGTTCGGTAATCCTCATACCCGTATCCAGGTCCCGCGGGTAGTGGGTCAGAATCTGGGAATCGATTCGGTCCTTGAGCGGAGTGATGATGTTTCCCCGATTGGTATAGTCTTCGGGGTTCGCCGAGAAAACCATGGCCACATCCATGGGGATGCGCACATTGAATCCCCGGATCTGAATATCCCGCTCCTGCATGATGTTCAACAGGGAGACCTGGATGCGGGGCTGCAGGTCGGGCAATTCGTTGATGGCAAAGATCCCGCGGTTGGTACGGGGAATAAGGCCGAAGTTGATCACCCTCTCATCGGCCAGCGTGAGTTTGCGCGCCGCGGCCTTGATGGGATCGATATCCCCGATCAGGTCGGCCACGGTGGTGTCGGGGGTGGCCAGCTTCTCCCCATACCGCTCTCGGCGGTGGACCCAGTCGATGGGCGTTTCGTCCCCCTTCTCTTCGATAAGTTCCCTGGCATGGCGGGAGACCGGGTTAAAGGGATCGTCGTTGATGGCCGACCCCTGTACCACCGGCATGTATTCGTCCAGAAACCGTACCAGCATCCGGAGCATGCGCGTTTTGGCCTGTCCCCGGAGTCCCAGCAGGATCAGGTCGTGGCGGGCCAGGAGGGCGTGCTGAATCTGCGGGATGACCGAATGGTCGTAACCCAGGATGCCCGGGAAGAGAGGCTCTCCGCTTTCGATCCGCGCGATCAGGTTGTTCCTGATTTCATCTTTCACCGAGAGGGATTCCCATCCGCTCTCTTTCAGATCGCCCAGCGTCTCGACATTTTCGTGCAGTTTTCCCATTGATGGTGTTTTCCGGTTTCTTCCCGTATTCCGTCTCATTAAACTCCAGCCGGCGTACAATCATTTCATGGGCAGCGCCCTGCCCTTCACCAGGGTCTCCCGCCACTCGGCATTCGGGTCCGAATCGCTGGTAATAGCCCCTCCCACCGAATAGAACAGGCGGTTACCTTTTATCAGGGCCGACCGTATCACGACGTTAAAATCAAAATCTCCGTCCGGTTTAACATACCCGACAGCTCCCGAATAGATCCCGCGCCGGTAGTTCTCAAGCTCATCGATCGCTTTCATGACACGGATCTTTGGTGCCCCGGTCATCGATCCCATGGGATAGCACGCCTTGACAATTTCAAAGGGATCTTCCACGGCGGCCTCCCCCTCAATGGTGGAGACCATCTGGTGTACGGTGCCAAACGACTGAATTTCAAAAAGGTCCCGCACGCCCACGCTTCCCTGCCGGGAAATCCGGCTGAGGTCGTTTCTTACCAGGTCCACGATCATCAGGTTCTCCGCCCGGTCCTTGGCCGATTCGATAAGAGAGTTCCTCAACCTGCGGTCCTCCGCATCGGTCTCCCCCCGTTCCACCGTTCCCTTGATGGGCTGGGAGAAGACACGGTTTCCGTGCTTCGCCAGGAAGCGTTCCGGCGAGAGCGAACAGATCCTGAGATCTTCCGCCTCCAGGTAGGCAGCGAACGGGACCGGCCCCACTTCCCTCATCCGCCGGTAGAGCTCGAACGGGTCGCCCGTAAACGACCCGCTCATCTGGTGAGAGAGGTTCAACTCGTAAAAATCCCCCTCCCTGATCCTTCGCTGTACCTCCCGAATCCGTTCGACATACTCAAAACGGCTTACGGAGGAGGTGAAATCCCTTATGGAGAGCTCCCCCGCGGTCTCCCTCTCGCCGTTCCGTTCCTCGCCTTCGTCCGGCGAAATTCCGCCGGGTTCAGGAACCGCCCCCCTGATGGCGCGTATCTCCCCGCTCTCATGGCGATACTCCAGGAGGATTCCGGGACGGAAAAAATAGAGATCGGGCGCCCCCACCGGATCGGGATTGCGCGACCGCAGCTCCTCCAGGTAATTTTTCAGGTCATATCCCAGGTAACCGAACATCCATCCCGGGTCCCGCCGGTACCACTCTGCGATACGGTCCCACGGATTTTCCCCTCCGTCTTCCTCTTTGCCGGCCCTCCAGGAAATGACCGACTCCGGTTTGCCCGCCAGGTAGGAAATTCGTCCCGCAGGGTGGTCGGGAGATTGCGATTCCAGCAGCAGTACGGGGCCCATACCGCGCAGACGCTCCACGTAGGGATCCAGCACGCCCTGTATGTGCGTCTTCCGTCTCTTCATCCTGTATGATTCCTGTTCACAGCTTTTGGGCGTTCCGTTCAACATAGCCGGCGTAAGCCTTCCGCAGCCGGCCGACCAGCGGGTGCCCGGGATCCAGGGCATGATCGTCGATCCGGGAGACGGGCATAACTCCCCTGAGGGAGTTGCAGGTCCAGGCGGCCTCCGCCCCGTACAGCTCCCCGGGATCATAGCGGCCGGTCCTGACCTCCGGCCAGTCTTCTTCCTCCAGCAGGGAGAGCAGAACGGCGCGGGTGATTCCCGGAAGCAGGTCGCACCTTTCGTCCGGCGTATAGATCCGTTCCCCGTCCGTCCAGAAGATATTCGCCATGGCGGTCTCCGAGACCCATCCCTCCACCGACAGCATCAGGGCGTCGTCGGCCCCTTTCCGGCGGGCCTCCCCGGAGGCAAGGATAAGGTTGGTGCCCCCGCTCCACTTGTAGCGCGACGGCAGGGCGGCTCCCGGAATCCTGCGGGTGGAGGAGGTAGCCAGTTCCCACGCCGATTTCGAAGCCGGAAGCTCGCCGCACGTCATGGCGTATTCCACCTCCCTCATCCCTTCCGTGCCGTATCCTCGTCCTCCCTCCCGCCACACCTGCAAACGAACGCCGGCAGGACGCTCCATCAGATCGTTTTTGCGCAGGAGTCTGGCGATGGCATCCCCGAGCGCCGCTTCGTCCAGTTGCGGGGGACATGGGATCCCCAGCTGCTCGAGTCCCCCGCGCAGCCGTTCAAGGTGGCGATCCAGATGCAGCAGCGAGCCCCGTTGGGAGCGGAAGGTCTCAAAACAGCCGTCCCCGTACCGGACCCCCCGGGAATCGGCCCGTATCACCGGTTCGCCGGAGGGAATGAGTTTACCGTTGTACAGCATCCACGATTCACTCTCCATGGCCGATCACCCGCGAGAGGCTGTCTATTTGAGCGTTTCCCCGGTATCCCACAAATACACTGCGGACCTCTCCCCCGGGGCCGTAGAGAAGCATGGTGGGGATGCCCGGGACCTGGTATTCGGAAAAATGACGTCCGCCGTTTACCCAGGTGAAAGGATAGCCGTGCCGGTCCCGGTACTCCCGGATGTCCTCGCCGCGATCGCGGACGGCGGCCGCCACAATCCTCAGCCGATCGGGGTACGCCCTGCCGAGCTCCGCCAGGGCTTCGTGGCGTTCGTTGCCGTAGATTGACCAGGTCGACCAGAAATCGACCAGCACATACCGTCCCGCAAAATCGGAAATCCTGAGGCTGTCGTCCGAAAGCGATTCCGGCCAGAATTCCTGGCGCAGGGAATCCGACGAGGTCACCTGCTCCTTGAAATAGCGCTTGCCCCCCGAATCGGTCCAGTAGGAGAAAAAAGCGATGAGCGCCGCCGCCAGCAGGGCGACGACGAGTATGAAAACGTTGAAATATTTGGGATCAATACGCATGGGTTACCGGCCGACGGCTACTCCAGTTCGTTCATCAGTTCCCGGCACTGTGCTTTCAACTCCTCGTCCTCCGGCAGCCGGAGCGGCATGTCCAGCGCCTCGTTGCAGGCCTCCACCGCCTCCCCTTCGCGACCCATCTCCCGGTACACCCTCGCCAGATCATAAAAATAGAGAATGAAGCGATCATCCAGGTTGATCGCCCTCTCTATGTAATCGGCCGCTTTCCGGGTGCTTGCATCTCCCGGAATTCCGCCGAACAGGGTATTAGCGGCAAGGCGCTCCACGAAATTCAGGTTGGCGATCTGGAAATTCCATCGCCCCAGCAAGTGCCATGCCCCGGCGTGGGTCGAATCGATCTGCAGCGCCCGGTCGGTATATTTTTTGATCTCCCGGGAGGCCGCCACACGGTCGCGGGCACTGGAGATCAGCGCCATGCGCCCCATGGCAACGGCCATGACGAAATTGGATTCGGCCCGCGTGGAATCTTCGGCCAACGCCTTTTCGGCGAACGATTTGGCGTTTTCAAAGTACTCCCGCTGAACCGTGGTCTCTTCCTGGCGTTTCCCGATCCTGGCCTGCAGGAAGCTGATTCGCCACAGCGCCGTAAAATGGTCCGGGTCCTCCTCCAGAACCTCGCGGTAGGCCTGGAGAGCCTCACTCTCATGGTGATGTTCAAACAGGGAGTCGGCCTGCTGCGCCAGATCCCCGTTCTGGGCTGTAGCAGGCAGCGAGGAAATGCCAAATAACAAAATGCTTAAAATGCTGATACACAATGACTTATAATATATCATACAGAATAATTTAAAATATTCATTTGATGGCGGAAAATTCTCCTCACCCGCATGAGTAATGAGGAAACGTCCTCCACCCCGCCATCGTATTCACTCCCCTGAACAGCAATTGGGGGTTTCAGATTCCCGGGGGATTTTCAACGATCCTGCCGTCTTCCCTTATCTCAAACTCCGTGACATGTACGGATATTTCGCTGATCAGCCGGCTGCTTATCTCACGGGTCCGGGTAAACACTTCCAGGTCACGGGAGATACGAACGTAACTCTCAATCCTGCGGCCGTAACCGTCGCGGTAGGGAGCCAGGGACCGGGCCGAGAGCACCTCGCCCGTGGGTGAGAGCGCGGCGGCCATGAGATCCATGTCCAGGAACGGCAGGCCGTTTTTGCGCAAAACAAAAAAGAGCACCCGAATTTCCCCCCTTCCGGCCAGCCCCAGCGGATAGTAGCTGTATTTTCCGAAATCGGAATCGGTCAAATCGGCGGACTTCAGGAAGAGGCGGCGATCCGATTCCGCCAGCGAGACGAGGGACTCGGTGTCGAAGGTGAGGGGAAGCGACAGGGTGTGACCGGTCTGCGCCAGCACCTCCTTCACCGCCTTGTTTAACCGCTGCCGACGCATCTCCCGCTCCCCGCGCCCTTCCGCTTCACGCCGGAGCTGACGGTGAAACGTTTGATAGGATTCCGATTCTACGTACTCGTCGCCCAGCTCCAGCGGCGGAGGAGGTTCCGGGGAATCCCCACATCCCGCCGCCAGCAGAAGCACGGCCGGCAGCAGGAGAGCAAATAAGCGCAGGCCCTTCATGAATCCTCCTCCCCCGTCCGCCCCGTGGCGGAAGCGGGATGGTTCTCCTCCCAGATGCCCATCAGCAGGAGCAGCAGGAGCGTGCTCCCGCTCAGTCCCCAGATAACGACGGTCGAAAGCGGCTGCCAGAGATCGTGCTCGCTCAGCAGGAAGATGGGGAACAATCCTCCCATGGTGGTGAGCGTGGTAATCAGCACCGCCCTCATCTTGTTTTTGTACACGTAGAGCCAGCTGCGCGCGCCGTGTACCCCCAGGGCGCGAAAATACTGTTTTTCGTGCATCAGCAGAATGGAGTTGTTCACCACCACTCCCACGCAGAGCAGCGTACCGGCAATCGCCCCCTGGTCGAATGCCATGTCGTGGTAGAGCGTGCCGGCCATGATGCCGATCAGGCTCAGCGGAACCGCCATAATCACGATCAGCGGATCCACCCAGGATTCCAGCAGGGCGGATACGATCATCCATACGCTGAGCACGGTCATGCCCAGCAGGAAGAGCAGGTTCCGGGTGTTCTCCTGGTTTCCGAAACTGAACACGCCGCTTCGCGTCTGGCTGATGGTCACCCCGACCGGGGTCGGCGTCTCTTCGATGACCCCCTCGATATAGTCGTTGGCCAGCCGGTAGGGGCCCAGGAAATCCACGCTGACGGTACGAAAATAGGATTGATTTTCCCTCCGGATGGACGACTGGCTCTTCTGCCGGGCCACCTCCGCCACCTGGTCGACCGTGAACATGGTACTGTCGGCCCCCGTGTACCGTTTCTTGTCGAGCAGAAGTTCGGGGCGCTCCGTGCGGGTCCGGTTGCGGAGGATCATGTTGAACCGGTTGCCGTTCATCTCGACCTGCCCCGCCTGGTTCCGCGGATTGACGTCCATCGAGATGGCCCGGTAGAGATCCCCCGGATCGATACCCCGAAGGGCCAGTTCCCGTTCGTCCAGGTCGAGATAGTACTGGTAGAGGTCGCTGCTGCTGAATCCCGACCCGTGGATGTCCACCTCCTGGACCCTCCGGCTGCGCCTGAGGCGGCGCTCCAGGTCCTGGGCCACCTCCAGCAGCCCCTCGTAGGAGTAGCCCGTCAGGTAGATCCTCCTTCCGATGCTGGCGCCCCCCAGACCCGTATAGATCCCGTCGCCCAGCCCGCTCACCGAAATGCCGGAATTCCCGGTTCTCGCCGCCAGGAACTGCGCTTCCGCGTAGTAGATGTAGGGTTCGGGCTGTGTCAGGTACTCATCCTTGATCACGAACCGGAGGCTGGCGGATTCCGAAACCTCGCTGACCGTGGTACGGTAGTAGTCGAAGGCCTCCGCGTACGGCCGTGCGATCTTCTCGAAGTTCCTGGCCATCTTGTCGATTTGATCCATCGGCGTCCCCTGCGGCGTGCTGATGGAGATGGAGATGCTCTGCCGGACGGAACCGCCGCCCCACGGGCTCCCGAAATAGGTATCGTTGAAAAACCGGTACGGGAGTCCCCCGATCCACGGATCGATGTCCGACCGGTTGTTGAAATAGACCCTGGTAAACTCCGGCCACCGGGTGTCCGCCTCCTCGTCGTCGAACGCCGGGGTATCTATCGCCCAGAGGGGAATGCCGAGCACGGCAATCAGCCCCGCGTAAAAAACCCACCGGAACCGGCGTCTCCAGTGAAACATCCGCAGCAGTCCGCCCCGGATCCGGCCGAAAAGATCCTTTCTCTTCTTTGAGCTCTCCTCCTTTTCACCGCTCCTTGCGGGGACCAGCCAGATAAGCGAGTAGGGAATCCAGCTCAGGGCGATGAACACCGAGGAGACCAGCGTGGAGGAGAGGGCCACCGCCAGCGGCACCAGGAAAAGCTGCAGCTCCTCCATGGCGAAAAAGAGGGGAACGAAAATGCCGACCGTGGTGAAGGTGCTGCCCAGCACGGGAACCAGCGATCGCGGCAGCTGCTCCCGTACATGGCGGATCCGGGAGGTCCTCTCCTTCGGCAGCCGCGGGTTGACCTGCTCGAAGACCACCACCGCGTTGTCGATGATCATGCCGAGGGCGACGGTGAGGCCGGCCAGGGTCAGCACGTTCAGGGTGTACCCGATAAAATAGAGTATGCTGATACTCAGGAGCAGGGAGAAAACGACGCTTCCCAGGATGACAAAAGGCGCCCTGAATCGCCGGATAAAGGCCAGGAGGACCAGGAAGACCACCAGGATGCTCATCAGGGCCTGGTACTGGAGGCTGCCGAACTGCTCCCTGAGATCCTCCGTCGAATCGGAGGTAAGCCGCAGGTAGAGCTCCTCCGGAAGCTCGCTCTCGATCTGATCCATGCGTTCCCGGAGACGCTCCGCCAGACGCATCGCGTCCGCTCCGGGCCGTTTGGTGAACGTGATGGTGAGGGCCGGTTCTCCGTTGATGCGGGTCAGGGAGCTGGAGGGGGTGTCCTGTATCGATACGGCGGCGATTTCACGCAGGCGTATCCTTCGCTCCGAACCGGGAATCCGTATCCGTACATCGCGGATGTCCTCCAAATTGCTGAACTGGGGAGGCACCAGCATGCTGTACCGGCTGCCCGAGCTCTCGATGTATCCGGAGGAGCGCCAGCTGAAATTGGTTCTCACCTGGGAGGCGATCCGGCCGGGATCCAGGCTGTAGCGCTGGACCAGCACCGGGTTGAACTCGAAGACCAGCGCGGGATCGGTCCCTCCCCCGACGCTGATTTCGGAGACCCCGTCGATGCCCAGCAGGGGGAGCCGGATGTTTTCGCGGACATACTCCAGCAGCTCGTTCACCTGCCGGGGGCCGCTGATAGAGTAGGAAAGCAGCGTCTGGGAGTCCTCCAGCTCCTCCGGGACGGTGTGGCTGACGGAGGGATTCCCGACCGTGGGGGGCATCGACTCCTGCAGGCCCGCCAGGTACTCCTGGAGCTCCACCTTCCGGAATTCGACCGGAGCCCGCTTGTTGAAGCGAATAGTCACCTGCGACCGCCCCTCATTGGTTATCGACTCGATCCGCTCCACGTCCCTGAGCCGGTTGGCGGCCTGCTCCACCTTCCGGGTAATCTCCTTCTCCACAATCTCCGGCGAGGTCGTGCCCCAGCTGTAGGAAACCGTGATGGAGGGTCGGTTCAGGTTGGGAGCCTCCTCCAGGGAGATGGTCCGCCACGCCGCAATCCCGATGACGACCACCAGCATGTAGGTCAGCGAAATAAGATATCGTCTCCTGAAGAGGTTCTCCATCACTTCACGGTCAGCTTGTATTCACGGATATAGCCGGTCCCGCGCCGGTCCTCGAGCTGAAGGTAGACCCGGTTGCCGACAACCTCCAGGCCGAGGAAATAATCATCCGAAACGGCAGCAAGATCGATGGTATCCCTGTAAATCCCCGTCTCCTTTTCGTAGATATCCAGCAGCCGCCCTGCCAGTCCGCCGCCCCCGGAAAAGAGCACCAGCAGCAGGGAATCGTTGACATCCATGTCGATGACCGCCCGGCGGGAGGTATCCCTGACCTTTTCAAGCGAAATGCTCAGAATGCCTTCCAGGATCGGTATCTCCCTGCGGTCCACCTTGGCGGTTTCCACCGGCTCCACCGTCGGAATGGAGTAGGCCAGCCTTCCGCGCCGGTCGTATTTTGCGATCACCCCGGAGTGGGTGCTCCCTGTGTAGATAAATTTCTCGTCGGACACCACCGAATGGTGGATGAGAATCATGGACTCGGTCATTTCCGCGGGCAGCCGGCCGAACGACGTTTCCCTCCTCCCGGACCGGTCGATCACCTTCAGGAGTGCCCCGTCCGGTACGCTCCTCTCAAACTGCAGCACATGAAAATCGGGGGATACCGAGAGCTCCTCCACCCCGGGGGACCCGAAACGGTCCCTCCTGACGAGATCCAGGCCGGGAGAGTAGACGGTCACGGTCTTCAGAGTGGGATCCGCCAGCCAGATATTGCCCTCCGGATCAAAGGTGATGTCGGTGGGATTCCCCAGTCCGTCCGAAGCCCCCTCGTAGGTCCGCCGGACGGCGAGTTCCCCCTCACGTCCCCCATCCCCGACCAGGCCTACCGATCCGGCGCTGTAGGAGTAGACGGCGATATCGGATGTGCGATCGTTCACGGCAAAGATATAGTTGTCAAACCACGTATCGTTGGCCATCATGATCTCCCTCACAAGCTCCAGCTTGAAGGTACGTCCCCCGGCAAACACTCCGGCCAGGGCCAGGATATTCAGGGCGATTTTAATACAGCGGAAAACCGCCGGCAGGGAGTATGCTCTCATGGAATGCCTCCAGGCTCTTTGGTTGCCTATTAATTTCCGCCGGTCCCGGACGGCTGCTCTTCCTCGATCATGCCCATCCGGGGATCCACAATCTGAAGGTGGCTGAGGGCGAAGTGCTGGTCTATGGCAATCGTATCGCCCGGGGCGATATCCTCATGGTCCACAATGACCCAGTCCCGGTTCTGGGACTGCGGGGTTACGTAAACCCACTCCACCTCGGAATTTGCGGAGTTCAGCTTGAACAGCAGTGTCCTGCCCCCATCCCTGCTCAGGATCGCCGATCGCGGGATGCGCGCCTTTCCTTCGTGGCGCTCCACGTAGATGGTACCCTCCACCGTCATACCCGGCTTGATGCGGCGGTCGCGGTTGGGAACCTCCACGATCACCTCGCCGGTTTTAGAATCGGCATCGACCACCGGCGAGAGAGAGGTTACCTCGCCGGACACCTCCACGCCTCCCGGCGCCCTGATTTCCGTCCGCATGCCCGGTTCGATCCGTGAAATTTCCGACTCCAGAACATCGAATCGCACGCGAACCGTACGCTGGTCGATCAGCCTTCCCAGCTCCGTCCCCTGGTTCACATAGGCTCCCTCGGTGATGCGGCGTTCGGCCGCCAGCGTACCCGAGAACGGCGCCTCCAGGACGGTATGGTCCAGGTTCATTTTCACCCGCTCCAGGTTGATCTCGGCCTGCGTCAGCCCGGACGCGATGCGCACGGCCTGGTCGTTGCGCTCCAGGTCCTGGTTGCGGAACGTCTTGATCCAGTCTTCCGACCGCTTCTGGATATCGTACTCCTGCTGCGCCTCCAGCAGGCTGTTCTGCGCCTCCCGAAGCTGCAGCGCCAGCTCCTCCTCGGCAAACCGAATCAGGGTATCCCCCCGCTGCACCCTCTGTCCCTCCACGATGTTGGAGCGGGTTACGTATCCACTGATGCGGGGGGTGAGCACCACCTCCCGGCCGGCCTCCACCACCCCCTGGCTCTCCACGTAGGTGTAAATAGGCAGGCTGTCGGCCACGGCGAAAGTCACTTCGGGCCGTACCTCCACGGCTTCCTCCTCCTCTTCCGAGAGCGGGGAGTCGTCTTCGCTCTCCTCCTGCTGGCATCCGGCCAGCATGCCCGTTGCCAAAAGTGCGATCAGGACCGGAAAGATACGTTTGCTGTAGTTCATAATGATCGAATGCAGGTTGTGGTTATCAGGTATTTCCGCCTCATGGCGCCGCCTTCTCTTCAACCCAGTGGAAGATGATGGGCACCAGGTAGAGGGTCAGCACCGTCGCGGTTACCATTCCCCCCATCAGGGCGATGGCCAGCGACTGCCGGAACGCGAAACCGTCCCCGAACGGAATCAGCATCGGGACCAGCCCGAAGATGGTGGTCAGGCTGGTCATGACCACCGGACGAAAGCGATGGAGCCCCGCCTGGGTGACCGCCTTCAGCAGATCGCCCGTATCATGCAGGTATCTTCGCATGAAATCCACCTTGAGGATGGAGTCGTTGACCGCGATCCCGGTCAGAATAAGCACGCCCATGAACGAGAGGGCGTTCAGGCTCACGCCCGTGCCCCAGAGAACGACGATGGACCCTATCCAGGCGAAGGGAACCGCCAGAAGAATAATGAGCGGGTATTTCAGGCTTTCAAACTGAATCGCCAGGATCAGGTAGATGATGATCACGCTGATCAGCAGCAGCTGTCCCATGCTCCCCAGCAGCTCGGAGACGGCCAGCGCGGACCCTCCCACCTCCACCTCCTGGCCGGTACGGCGGGTAAACCGGTCCATGGCCTCGTCGATACGCTCCCCGCTGACCCACCACTCGGCAAAATTCATGTTCGCCACATAGCTGAGCACCGGGGTCTGGTCCACCCGCTCCAGCTGTTCCGGCTCGGACGAGCGGGTGATCTCGGCTACCCGGGTGAGCGGTACGTTAACGCCGCGGAGATCCATCACGATATCGGAGGGCTCGTACATTCTTCGGTCCCGGCCGATCAGCCGAACGGCCACGTTCTCGTCCTGCCGGTTCCAGTCGGTGGTAAAATTCCCTCTCGTCAGCGATTCCAGGTAGTCCAGCACCTCGTTCTGGGTGAGGCCCAGCCGCAGCATCGGGTCGGTCCGGAAGCGAAGATTGTAGGTCTCCACCTCCTGCTCGTACAGCTTGTCGAGGGCCAGGTCCAGTCCCTGATTTTTCAGCTCATCATCCAGGACGCCGGCCAGCTGTTCGCTCCTTTCGCGGTCGGGGCCCACGATGCGGAAGATAACGGGGGGCTGGGCGGCGCTCTGCAGGACGATCACGTTTCCGCCCTCACTCTCCTCCTGGGAGGTCCAGTCGGAGCGGGATTCCATGAACGCTCCGATCCTCCCGCGCACCCGCTGCGCCTGATCGTAGCCGTCGACGGGCACGGTGATACGGAACTTGTTCGGCCCCTCGCGGGAGAGATTCGCCAGGTTGGATTCGTCCGTGTAGCCGCCCAGCACCTGGAGCGGACGCTCCTCGTCGGAGTGCGGCATGATATACTGCGTAAGCGATGCGGCGGCTTCCCGCGTGGTGGTCAGAGCCGTATTTCCCGGCAGCCGCACCCGGTAGGTAACCTCCTCGGGTTCGGTAACCGGGAGAACGCTCTTCTGCACGCGATTGAAGAGATAGACGGAGGCGGCCAGCAGCAGCACCATCGCCAGCACAAATATTCCGCGGTGCCTCAGCGCCCACTGCAGGCTCTGCTCGTAGCGATCCCTGATCCGGTTGAACCGCCCCTTGAATCCCAGCACCGACCGCCCCTCCCCGCTCTTCTGGAACTGCACCACCAGCACGGGCAGAATGAGAAGGGCGACGAGCAGGGAGGCCAGCAGGCTGATCGAGAGAGTCCACGCCTGGTCCTTGAAAAAGGCCCCCTCGAATCCCCCGAGGAACACCAGCGGCAGGAAGACCGAGATCGTGGTAAAGGTGGAGGCCGATACCGCCAGGGCGATCTCGCGGGTTCCCAGCGAGGCGGCCCGGAGGATGGACCCGCTGCTCTCCCTGTGGCGGTTGATGTTCTCCAGGACGATAATGGCGTTGTCCAGCAGCAGGCCGATCCCCAGGGTCAGTCCGCTGAGCGAGACGATGTTAAGCTGGATGTCGGAGAGGAACATCACGAAGAAGGTGAGAAAAATACTGACCGGAATGGCCACCCCTATGGTAAAGGGCGTGCGCAGGTCGTCGAGAAAGAGAAAGAGGATGAAGAACGCCAGGACCGCCCCGTACAGCAGGGTCTGCAGCAGGTTGTTGATGGCATTGCGGATAAAGGTGGCATTCTCGCTGAGCACGGAGATCTCGATGTTGGGATTCTCCAGACGGAGATCCTCCAGCAGGGGGAGCAGGGTGTCGTAGGCCTCCACGGTATTGGATCCGAACTCCTTCTTCACCAGGATGCTGAGCGTGCGGTTGCCGTCCACCAGCGAAAAGGAGGAGGGGTCGGCTTCCGCCAGCTCCACTTCGGCCACATCTCCCAGGGTCAGTACCCTGCCGGTGCCGAGCCGGGTGAGGGGGGTCTGGCGGATATCCTCCATCTCGGCGATCTGGCTCTCGATTTTCAGGGAGTACCGGTACCATCCGTCCCGGAGCTCACCGGCCGGGATAAACTGGTTGGACGACCGAATGCTGCTGCGTACCTGTCCCAGGCTGATTCCGTAGCGATTCAGCTGGTCCGAATCATAGCTGATCCGCACTTCCGGGACCACGGCTCCCACCGGAATGGCCTGGGCGATCCCGTCGGCCTGTTCCAGCCGGCGGGTGAGGACCTGCTCGGCCCACCGCTTGAGCTCCATACGGGTCTCGAAATCGGGATCGGGGTTGTCCATGCTGCTGATGCCCAGCACCGCTATCGGTTCGTCGGAAGCGGTGTTCTGGACCAGCTGGGGCCGTTCGGCGGCTCCCGGAAGTCCCCCCCTCGCCCGGTCGAGCCGTTCCCGCACGTTCAGGAAGGCAAGGTCCATATTGGTTCCCCAGCGGAAGGTAATCGAAATCAGGCTCTGGCCCTGGCGGGCGAACCCCGTAATGTTGTCCAGTCCCTGCAGAGAGCTCAGCTGCGCCTCCAGCGGCTGGTTGATCTGGTCTTCCACCTCTCGCGGGGACGCCCCGCTCCACTCGGTGCGGACCAGCATGGTAGGGGAATCCACGTCCGGCAGCAGGTTTACCGAGAGGTTGGTCAGGGCGATGACCCCGAAAATCAGGGTCGCCAGGATCAGCATAAAGGCGGTAATCGGGCGTTTAAGCAGCACGTCTCAGGATCCCGTCTGGTTGGTCGTACTTTTACCTGTTTGGTGAATTATATACGAGTAGTGTAGTTTAAATTATCCGGATGGTCAATAATTTAATGCGCGCGTGACGAAATCGGGAAGCCAGGCGCTAAATGACCAAAATAGGATAACACGGGAGAAACGACGGCATTGCCCCTGAACCGAAAACAGGGCTGGAATTTTATCAGGTAAATATAGCTAAGGTACAGGGAGAGAAGGGGAAGGAAAGAATAAAAAGGAATATGCTATGCGGGCTGTTTCTCCTCCTCGGAGGCAGGTTCCTTGCCGTAGTTGCGTACCACGTAATCATCCAGGATCTCCCGGAACGCCTTGCCGATGCCCTCGCCCCGGAGCGTGGTGTAGTGCTCGCCGTCCATGTAGACCGGCGCTTTGGGCTCCTCGAAGGTGCCCGGCAGGGAGATGCCGATGTCGGCGTTGCGGGACTCGCCCGGGCCGTTGACCACGCAGCCCATCACCGCGACATTCATCTCCTCCACCCCGGGATAGACGTCGCGCCAAATGGGCATCATCTCCCGCAGGTAGTCCTGGATCTCCTCGGCCAGTTCCTGGAAATAGGTGCTGTTTGTTCGTCCGCATCCCGGGCAGGCGGTGACCTGGGGGACAAAACTGCGGATGCCCAGGGACTGCAGGACCTGCTGGCAGACCCGGACCTCTTTGGCCCGGTCTCCGCCCGGTTCGGGCGTCAGCGATACGCGGATGGTATCCCCGATCCCCTCCTGCAGCAGTACGGAGAGGGCCGAGGTGCTGGCCACGATGCCTTTCATTCCCATCCCGGCCTCGGTAAGGCCCACATGAAGAGGGTAGTCGGTCAGCTCGGCGATTCGCCGGTAGACCTTCACCACGTCCTGTACGTGCGACATCTTGCAGGAGATAACAATCTTGTTGGACGGAAGGCCTACGTCCTCCGCCAGGTCCGCCGAGCGCCGGGCGCTCTCCACCATGGTGTCGAGCATCACCTGCTTGGACGACTTGGGCTTCTCCCTCTTGCTGTTGGCGTCCATCTTGTTGGCCAGCAGCTTCTGATCCAGCGAACCCCAGTTAACACCGATCCGCACCGGCTTGTCGAATTTGATCGCCTGCTCGACAATGGTGCAGAAATTTTCGTCCCTCGTTTTCGTGCCGGTATTTCCCGGGTTGATCCGGAACTTGGAGAGCGCTTTCGCCGTCTCGGGATACTCGGTCAGCAGCTTGTGCCCGTTGTAGTGAAAATCTCCCACCACCGGCACCGTCACGTCGTCCGCGAGCAGCTTCTCCCTGATATGGGGGACCGCCCTGGCGGCCTCGTCGTTGTTGACGGTGATGCGGACGATCTCCGAGCCCGCCTGGTACAGGTACTTGATCTGCTCGGCCGTCGCCTCCACATCCGACGTGTCCGTGTTGGTCATCGACTGTACCACGATGGGAGCACCGCCCCCGATGGGTACGTCGCCTACCATAACCTGTATGGAGTCTCTGCGCTTAATCTGATTCATAAGAGATACACCTTCTTCCTTTCTGCCAGTGAATACCGATACGGTAATCCGGAAAATCTCCCGAAACGGGCGCTACTCCTCCCTGCTCAATTCGAACAGTTTCTTCTTTTCCGCTTTCGTCAGTCCGTCGTAACCCTCACGGGAGATCTTTTCCAGTATTTCGTCCAGTTCTGTTGCTTCCTCTTCTTCCACAATTTCAACGTCGCTTACCGAATAGAGATTGCTGTTTCGGGCTCCTTCCGAGCGACCGCCGTAGAGCGACTGAAGGCGGTGCCAAAACCGTTCAAAGGGGGCCATGGCCGCGTCAAGGCGGAGGCCCTGCTGCTGCCATCGCATCAGCAGGTACCCTACCCCCGCGCCGCCCAGGTGCACGGCCTGGGCCACGTTGTCGTCACCATTCAACAGCAGGATATTCAGCGCAATCATTCCAGCCACGAGGTAACGGGCCTGGATCGGCGGCAGCAGGATCAGCATGATGGGGGCCGTCGGAAACAGCATCGCGAACGCGACCATGACTCCGAAAACCGCCCCGGACGCGCCAATCACATAGGCGATGCCGAAAAGCTGGGCCAGCAGCACGTCCAGCAGCGCCCCGCCGATGCCGGAACCCAGAAACAGGACCGTAAAGGTCCGGGGGCCCAGGGTCTCTTCCACCGCACGCCCCATCCACCAGAGCCAGAGCATGTTGAACAGCAGGTGAAACCCGCTGGCGTGCAGGAACATGTAGGTTACCATCCTCCACGGCTGCAGCAGCGCCGTCTGCCACTCGGGATAGAAAGCGAAAACGTCAACCAACAGCCGGTTAAGCGTCTCTCCCCCAAGCGCCTGCAGCAGAAATACCGCCACGTTGATGGTAATCAGGACGCGAATGGCCAAGGGCATGTTGAAATACCCCCGCTTCAGTGCGTCGCCGAAGGATTCATTTTGATGCATATCGGGTCGCTGGAATTACCGGATTGAACACCCAAAAACCGTTTACAATTTCACGGGTGGAAGATACAAAATCAACGGACTACTCGCACCTGGATAGGGGGCGGAGAGGAAGCAGGTCAGTAGTAACTCTCCTCGCCCTTCAGTCCCCAGTAACGAATAAGGAGGTACCCGAACAGCATCCCCCCCAGGTGGGCGAAGTGGGCAATGCCGGAGTTGGCCCGCATCACCCCGCTCACCAGCTCGATCACCCCGAAAATCGCGACAAAGTACTTCGCTTTCATCGGTATGGGAGGAAAAATCAGCATGATCTGGCGGTTCGGAAACATCATCCCGAAGGCCAGAAGGATCCCGTAGACCGCGCCCGAAGCGCCCACGGTGGGCGCACCGCCTCCGCCGATGGCCATGTGGGTGACGGCGGCCCCGATTCCGGTAAGGAAATAGTAGACGGTAAATCTCCTGGTGCCCCAGAAGTGCTCGATGGACTGCCCGAACATCCACAGCGCGAAAAGATTGAAGATGATATGCCCCATACTGCCGTGCAGGAACATATAGGAGACCAGCTGCCAAATTTCGAACCGGCCCGATTCGAACGGCCAGAGCGCACCGAAATAGAACAGGTAGTCGCTGACCATGGGCGTATTGAGGCCCACAAACACCAGCACGTTGATAATCAGCAGGTGCTTTACCGCGGGGGGAAATACAGAGAACTGGGTGTTGGGACTGTAGTTATCAGCTTGGTAATTCAATGATCCGCATGTGGGTTAAAATTCGAGGAGTGCCGCGCCGGCGGTTTTGGTGTACACGGGAGCGACCCCGAAAGTTACAGGGGGTTGTCCGCCGCGCCGGAAGTGCCCCGAAAATACGGGATTTATTCCGGCATTCCGAAACCAGAGGGCGGGCAGCCGGTCTATCCCGGAACGCCCCGGCATGCCCCGTTCCCATAAAAAAATGTCCGCCGCATTCCCGGGCAAAACCGGGAAAGGACGGACATTCCGGCCTGGTATAAGCCGAGGGATGAATTCAGGCGGAGGCGGCCGGAATACTTAGCTCCGCATTTGCCAGTTTGGGATTTTCAATCTTTTTGTCCACTTCCATAACGCCGTCCCTGAGCCGGATCATGCGCCGGGCATGCTCCGCGATTTCGTCTTCGTGGGTCACCACCAAAATGGTATGTCCCATCCGGTAGAGCTCCTCGAACAGCATCATGATCTCCTCTCCCGTCGTGGTATCCAGGTTGCCCGTGGGCTCGTCGGCCAGCAGAATGGAGGGATTGTTGACCAGCGCCCGGGCAATCGCCACCCGCTGGCGCTGTCCCCCGCTAAGCTCGTTGGGTTTGTGGTCCATACGGTCGCCCAGCCCCACCTTGTGGAGCGTCTCCGAGGCCCGCTTTTTGCGCTCCGAACTTTTGAGGCCCGAATAGATCAGGGGAAGCTCAACGTTGGCCGTACAGTCGGTGCGGGGAAGCAGGTTAAAAGTCTGAAAAACGAACCCGATCTCCCGGTTTCGCACCTCGGCCAGCTCGGCATCCTCCAGCTGGCTCACGTCTTGCCCGTTGAGAATGTAGGTGCCGGAGGTGGGCGTATCCAGGCAGCCGATCATGTTCATCAGCGTGGATTTGCCCGAACCGGACGGTCCCATGATGGCAATGTACTCGTTCTCCATGACGTCGAAGGAAATGCCGTTCAGCGCGCGCACTTCCGTACCGCCCATCATGTAAATTCGTTTGAGGTCCTGCAGTTGAATAATTGGTTTGGACATAGAGTGTCTAGGGGTTACTTGACGCTACGGTTAGAAAATTGCTGTTGTTCACGGAGACCTTGTCCCCGTCCTCCAGTTCCTGGGAGAGTATGCGATAGCTTCCGATCACGATCTGCTCGCCCTCCTCCACGCCCGAAAGCAGCTGAATATGCGTATTGTCGCTGATTCCGGTTTCAACCTCTCTCCGTGCCACGATGTTATCATTGACCACGAAGACCACTTTCCGCAGCTCCTCCCCAGGTTCGGCCGGATCGCCCCCCTCTGTCGTAACGGAATCGGGGGTGCTTTGATTGTCTCCGGAGAAATTACGAACCGTAACCGCCTGGATCGGGACGGCTGTCACATGATAAACCGTATTCGCCTCCACATCCACCGTCGCCGACATGCCGGGCTTGAAATCGGGTGACGGCTCCCCTTCCGGTACCTCCGGAGACTGCCGGCGGGCGAAATCCGTTCCGCCCGTCCTGTCCAGGTTGTGCGGGGTGGTCACGCGGACCTTCACCTCGTAGTTGGTAACCTGTTCCGCCGTTCCCGTACCGGAAACTTCGGCCGAGTTGGCAATTTCCGTCACCATCCCCCTGAACACCCTCTCCGGGTAGGCGTCCAGCTCGATATTGGCCGTATCGCCCACCGTCACATTCACAATGTCGTTCTCGTTGACCTGGACGAGGACCTCCATCTGGTCCATTTTCGCGATCCGCATCAGTTCGGTCCCGATCGACTGGGTATTGCCCAGTACCCGCTCGCCCACTTCCACCGCCAGGTGGCTTATGGTGCCTTCGCGCGGGGAGCGGATGATGGTTTTCTGCAGCTCCTCCCGCGCCTGTTCCAGTTGCGCCTCAATACTCTGGACCTGGTATTCGGACGCCTTGAAATTGGCTTTCTGTACATCCAGTGCGGTTTGTGCCTGAACATGCTCCGCTTCGGAGATGGCATCCCTGCGGAAGAGCTGGTCTTTCTGCCGGAACACCGATTCGGCCTCCAGGAGACTCGCGCGGGCCTGCTCCAGGCGCGCTTTCTGGGTGAGCAGCGAGGCGTTGATCTCGTCTATGCGGGCCTGGTAGATATCCGGCTTGATACGCAGCAGAAGCTCTCCCTTTAGAACGTAGTCACCCTCCTTTACCGGCAGTTCGATGATCTCCCCCGATACTTCCGGGCGGAGGATGACCTCAACTTCCGGCTGGATCTTTCCGGAGGCGGATACCAGCTGGGTGATGGTTTTCCTTTCCGCCTCGGCGGTTTCGACGGGCACGCCCACCTCGCCCGACGAGATCCATCCCATCGAGCGCGCCAGCACGGCGCCGGCGCCCAGGAACACGACGACTCCTATGATGACAGGAAGGGCCCTGCGTTTACCTTTGCGATTACTGGCCATGGTGTCCCCGGGATGCTCCCTGTTGTTCAGTTGTTCAGTGTAATGTTACGATCCATGTTTCCGATGTAATACTCCAGGAGCTTCTCCTGGAACAGCAGCCGGTAGAGCGCGTTCGCGCGGTCCGCCTGGGCCTGCGTGTAGCTCTGCTGTGCGTTGCTCAACTCGATCAGCGTGCCGGACCCCACCTTGTATCGCTGCTGCTCGGTTTCAAAGGACTTTTCGGCCGCCCGAAGCGCCGCGGTCGACGACTTCAGCTGCTGGCGGTAGGATCGATAGTCGCTGAGCGCCTGGCGCACCTCCTCCTGGACCGCGTACCGCTGGTTCTCCAGGTTGAGCTGGGCGTTTTTGTAATTGACCTCGGCCTGCTGGATGCTGATACGGGTATTCCAGTTGCTGAAAATGGGAATGTTGAGCGACAGGCCGACGGAACGCCCTATCCGCTGATCAAAGAACTGATCCATAAAGCCCACCTTGGTAAGCGTGATATTTCCGTTCTCAACTTCCTGTCCCCGGTAGAGGTCCTGGTAGGAACTTCCGATGGAGGCGCTCGCAGAAAGGCTCGGGTAGAGCGACCAGCGTGCCATCTCCAGGTTCAGTTTGTTGGCCTCAATGGTCATACGCTGGGCCTCCAGGTCCGCGCGGGAATCAAGCGCTTCCTCGATCAGATTTCCCAGGTCGTAATTCCGGGGAGTGATGTCGCTTTCGCTGACGTCGGGAATCTGAAACTCGTACTCCTCCAGGGGGTCAAGCTGCAGGGTGCGGATCAGCGCAAGGCGGCTCTGCTCCAGCGTATTCTCCTGCTGTATCACCGACAGTTCGTTGCTGGCTACGGTCGCCTCCTGGTTGTACTGGTCGACCGCGGGCACCGCCCCGACCTCCACCTGGGCCTTCACCTGCTCGAGCTGCTTGCGCGAGGTCTCCAGGGTCTGCCGGGAAATTTCCAGCAGCTCCTGGTTCACCAGTACCTGCAGGTACTGGGAGGCGGCGTTAAAAATAACGGTCTGGCGGCTCCGCTCCAGGTTGGCCTGCTGGCTCGCCCTGTTGGATCGGCTCTGGCGGAGGCTCAATATGTTGTTGAAGCCCTGGAATATGGGAAGGCTGGCACTTAACGAGCCGTTAATGGAGTTGGACGTCCGCTCCTCGTACTGGAGGGTAATGTTGTTGAAGGTCTGGCCCACATTCTGGTTGCCGCTCATGTTGGCGTTAATGGAGGGAAGAAAATCGGCCTTTTCACTGAATACCTGCTCTTCAGCAAGTTCCAGGTTGTTCTCGGCCTGTTTCAGCTGGTAGTTATTCTCCAGCGCGATGTCGATCGCCTCCTGCAGGGTTATGACCTGTTGCGCCCGGGCCGGAATGGCCATCGCCAGGCAAAGGAGAAGCAGCAGAATCCCATTCCTCATAAATTCGATCGTTACTTAATCCGGATTTTAGATTAGTAAGCTTACACGAATTGCCCACCTGATAGTTACGGATACTGCATGAAAAGATTTGTAAATAGTATTTTATTCAGGTAAAGAAATCAGGAAGGGTGGCTTCGGTTCCGTTCCGCGGCACTGAAGAGAGGGGTTACGCCTCTTCGGCGGTGCCGTTGGAGGAGCGGCCACCGCTGACCTTCTCCTCCAGCATCTCCTCGATATAGTCGGTGGCGAACCGGATCGCTTTCCGGGTGGCCAGTCGTTTCAGTTCGGCGAGCAGCGTGGAGCTCACCCCGTCGCCTCCCCCCTCTTCCGGCCGCTCTCCGTCGCGTCCGAGCAGGTATCCCACCAGCAGGGAGGCCCCCACGGTGGGAAGGGGATAATTTCGAATGATGTTTCGGGGGGCGAACGAGCGGGTCATATCCGTCCGGACGTCGTCGATGGAGTGATCCAGCTCCTTCTGGATCTGCTCCAGCTCCCGTTCCAGCTCCTGTTTTTTCTGTTCCAGTTCGTCCAGTTTTTCTTCTGACATGCGTGCCACCTATTCGTTATCGGCCCGTTGTCTGCCGGGGGAAGATATATCCGGGAGGCGATTCTCCGAATCCCGTCGGTCCCGGTAGAGAGTCCGGAGCAGTTCGGATTCAAACTCTTTCTGAATGCGGTCAACCACGAAGCGGGGACGCAGGTAGAGCAGGATTCCGCCCGAGATCGCCAGCGGCAGAGAGACCAGCAGATATCCGAGGCTCGCGCTTCCCAGCAGGTTTCCCAGGTAGATGGCCAGGGCGACCAGCATGAAAACGACGCCGCCCAGCAGCAGAAAAATGCCGGTCAGCCGGTCGATCGACTGCGCGAACCAGTTGGCCAGCTGCTCCCCGGCATTCAGCATGAGCAGCTCCGCCCGCTTCTCGACATAAAGCTTGATATCGGCTGTGAGTATTCTCAGCCTCTTTCCGAGCCGGTCGGATGTCTCCTCTTCTCTCATACCGTCTAATCTTCCGCACTGAACAGTTTCCCCAGAAGATACCCGGCCAGGAGGCCGGCCGCCACGCTTTTTACGGGATGTTTCCGTATCGTATTCTCCGCCTGCAGGCGCAGGACTTCCAGCCGCTCGGCGAATTCGTCGTCTTTCACCAGCTGCCGTCCCCGCTCAAATGCCTCGTCCAGTCGATCATTGACGTTTTCCAGGATTTTCTCGTCCATGGGCCCATTTCTCGTGTTTAATGGCGGGAGAGTCCGCCGTTTTCCGGTCCTCCGCCCGCATTGCGCTATGTTAATAATAAGGAAATAAAAGCAAACCTCATGTACAAGAACTCATTCGTAGCGCAGGCTCGCGATGGGGTCCAGACGGGAGGCCTTGTAGGCGGGATACACCCCGAAAACCACTCCGATAAGCAGCATACCGAAAAATCCCATTCCGACGGCCCACAGCGGGACCACGGGATCGGTTTCAATCCAGAGCGCCATCCCGTTGCCCCCCAGGATCCCGAGAGCCATCCCAATCACACCTCCCAGCTGGCAGATAAAGACCGCCTCCATGAGGAACTGGGAGGTTATCGCCCTCCTGGTGGCCCCCACCGCTTTGCGAAGGCCGATTTCGCGCGTACGTTCGGAAACGGATACAAGCATAATGTTCATGACGCCGATGCCGGCGCCGAAAAGAGTGATTCCCCCGATGACGAATCCCACGATATAGAGGATGGTGGTGAACTGGTCGAACGTGCCGGCCAGCGAGTCGTTCGTCTCAATTTCAAAATCGTTCGCCTGTCCCGGCGCCACGCTGCGAATCACGCGGAGAATGCCCGTGACCTCATCCATGGTATGCTGCACAAAATCGATGGCCGGCGCCTTCACCTGAATGTTGATGTTCCGGTATCCCCCGTACACCGCCAGTCCGGTACTGTAAGGGATGATGACCAGCCTGTCCAGGGACTGCCCCAGAATGGATCCCTTGCTCTTCAGGGTGCCGACCACCCGGTACTGCTGCCCGGATATCCGGATCAGCTTGGCCAGGGGGCTTTCGTTCGGGAAAAGCTCCTGGCGGATCTCGTGGCCGATCATCGCGATCTTCCTGCGATACTGCACATCCTCGTCGGTAAAATTTCTCCCCGCCTCCAGCTCGAACGCGTTGTTCTCCAGATAATACTGGTTGCTGCCCATCAGGCTGACGGTGGGTTCGGTCTCGATCTCCCCGTGGCGGACCCGCGTATAGGCAAAGGTCTCCTCCGGGCTCACGTTGCTGGAGAGCGGGAGCCGCTCCTGCAGCTCCTCCGCGGTCTCAAAGGTGATGAACTCCCGGTTGCGTACATTCTGGTCGATCTCCCCCAGCTGGACCGAGGGCGTCCGGCTCACCTGGATGACGTCGCCCCCCATCAGGCTCATGGTGTTTTCAAAGAAGTTGTCCAGTACCGCCACCGCGGTGGTCGAGACAATGACCGAGAAGACGCCCACCACCAGTGCCAGCAAAGTTAATGACGACCTCAATTTATTGGCCACCAGTGACTTATACGCCTGACTTATCACTTCATATAGATGCATGCTATTCGTACCTCAGGGATTCGATGGGGTCGGATTTGGCCGCCCGGTAGGCAGGTATGAAACCGAAGGCGAGTCCCACCAGGGAACAGAGCAGGAAGGCGATCAGGACCACCCCCAGGTCAATGCTGGCGACGAATATCTGGTTGATCAGCAGGCTGATCGGCCAGGCCAGTGCCAGCCCGATGACGCCGCCGAGCAGGCACATGAATACGGCTTCGATCAGGAACTGGTAGAGGATCTCCCACGACTTGGCTCCCACCGCCATCCGGATGCCGATCTCTTTCGTCCGCTCCCGCACCGAGACAAACATGATATTCATCACGCCGATGCCGCCAATGAGCAGCGAAAGGGCCGTCAGCGCGCCTCCCACCAGGTAGAGTCCGGCCTTAAAGGAGGCGAGCTGCGCCTCGAACGCGGCGGGTTCGTTGATTTCGAAATCATTCGCCTCCGTGGCTTCCAGCTGCCGGATGCGGCGCATGATCCCCTCCACCTCGTACTTGCCCTCCTGCAGTTCCGCCTCTCCGCCGAACTTCACACCGATCTGCAGTCCGCTTCGAAGGCCGAAAATCTGTCCGTATGCCGAAATGGGAACCGTGGCCCGGCGGTCCATGTCGGCCAGACCCAGGAACATGCCCTGCTTCTCCAGCACCCCGATCACATCAAACCGCTGTCCCCCCACCCGTATGTGCCGGCCGAGGGGGTCCTCATGCTCAAAAAGACTCTCCGCCAGGGTAGCGCCCAGCACCGCCACCTTGGCGCCGCGTCGCACCTCCTCGGGCGTAAACAGCCGGCCCCGGACAATATCCAGTCCGGCCGTATTGAAGTAGCTCTGGGTCACCCCGGCCAGGAAAACCCCGTCGGCACTCCGGCCGCCGTACCGGATGGTGGTGCCGCGCGCCGCGGCGGCGGAGATAAAACGGGCGTACCTGCTCGATTCCCGGATCTCATCCACGTAGCTCAGCCGCATATCCCTGCGGTTGGTGTATTCCCACCACTTGTAGTCGGGTCCCTGGTTCCACGGCTGTTTCTCCACGTAGATGACGTTCTGGCCCAGCATCGCCATGCTGTTGTCAAATTCCCTGTCCATGCCGTTGCTGACGGCGTTCATCAGCGTAACCAGGACGATGCCGATGATGATGCAGAGCGTGGTCAGGGCGGAACGGGTTTTGTTGATGCCCAGCGCCCTGAACGAGATTTTCATGCCTTCCCACGTGCTGTTGGCGAAACGGGAAAAAGTGGCCATACCCTCGTTATTTTTTCATAAACTAAAAGCCCTGTTACGGGCAGGGGGGGAATTCGTTGCAGGATATCTTCGCTTTTGTGACTTTTAACCGTTAAAAAACAGCCGACCGATGAGCAGACTGGATGTACTGGCCATAGCCGCCCACCCCGACGATACCGAACTCTGCTGCGGAGGAACCCTCGCCAGGCTGGTCCGCCAGGGACTTCGGGTGGGCGTGCTGGATCTGACCCGCGGGGAGATGGCCACGCGGGGGACGCCGCAGGACCGGATGCGGGAATCGGAGCGGGCGGCCGAAATCATCGGTCTGGAGATGCGGGAAAACCTGGGATTGCCGGACACCCGCCTGGTAAATACCCCGGAGTACCGGGAGAAGATCATCCGCGTAGTGCGCCGGCACCGCCCCCCTGTCTGCCTGGTGGGAGCCCCCGACGACCGCCACCCCGACCATCCCAACGCCACCCGGCTGGCCCTGGACGCTCTCTTCTACGGGGGACTCGCGGAGCTGGAGACGGACGACGCGGAGGAGGGGGCCCAGCAGCGCTGGCGTCCCTCCCATATCCTCCACTACATGCAGGACCGGCCGTTCGAACCCGACCTGGTGGTGGATATCTCCGATACCTTCGACATCAAGCGGCAGGCCATTCTGGCTTTCGAGACCCAGTTCAACGTCTCCGATCCGGGCCGGGAGCCGGACTCCTACATTTCAAGCGAGCGCTTTTTCAAGCAGATCGAAGCAAGGGCGCGGCATTACGGGCACCTCATCGGCACCACCTACGGGGAGCCCTTCCAATACTACGGCGGACCGATTCCGGCCGGCTCTCTCAATTTCCTGCTGGATACCGACCCGGACCGGTAAATGCCGCTGCGGATCCGGGAATTTCGAAGGCCTAAATGGATGGAGTATGACGGACCGTGATAGCGGTCTTGTCCTTGATCCATCCATTTCCAGCCGAGAAATACCCGGTTCCAAAGCGGCATGTTACATGGAGCCCCTTCTCTCTGAAGGAGAAAAATGGTCCCGTATGGCGTCCAGCAGAAAGGCGTGGATCGCCGGATTCCCCGCCACGATGCGCCGGCCGAACAGCCAGCCGTCGCCCCCCTCCCAGTCGGTTACAACGCCCCCCGCCTCCTGCACAATCAGGGCGGCCGCCCCGACGTCCCAGGGATTGAGAGAGTACTCGTAAAATCCCTCGTACCGCCCCGAAGCTACGCAGCAGAGATCGTAGGAAGCGGCCCCCGGGCGGCGCAGCCCCTGGGTCTGGTGCACCAGCCATTCGAAATACTCCAGGTAACTGCCGATCAGGCTCATGTCGTTGTAGGGAAACCCGGTCCCCACCAGGGCGTTGCCGGCCTCCTCCACCCCGGAAACCCGTATCCGGCGGTCGTCCAGCCACGCCCCCTCCCCCCGGACGGCGTGAAAACACTCCCCGCTGTTGACCTCCAGCACCACGCCCATCCGCGCTTTTTTCTCCTCCCATAATCCGATGGAGACGCAGGAGACGGGAAAGCCGTGGGCGAAATTGGTGGTTCCGTCGATGGGATCGACCAGCCAGGTGCGGCTGCCGGAGAGCTTCGTCAGTCCGGACGACTCCTCCGCCATGATCCGGTCGTCGGGAAAAGCCCCTTTCAGCAACTCCAGGATCGTGCGCTCCGCAGCCACGTCGGCGTCGGTCACCAGGTCGTTCCTCCCCTTGAAGTCCACCTCGAAAGGACGGCCGTCCCGGTAGGAACGGATCACCTCCGCCGCCTCCCCGGCCGCCTCGCGGGCCACCTTCAGCTCCTGCGTGTAGCCGTTGTCCACGCTCACTCCCTCTCGTGTTTCATCTTGTATTCGAACACCTTCTCCGAGACCCGCTTCGCCGAATCGGATTCGGGATCCGGGAAGAGGTCGTCCAAAGAAGAACCCTGCAACAGGGTACGCTGGCGGCCCGCCTCCTTCATCGATTTCATAATCTCCCGGCGCTTCTCCTCATCCGCCCCCTGGTAGCGCCGGTGGAGATCGACCTGCAGGCGGTCCAGGTAGTGCAGCTTGAGCGCTTTCAGGGCGCCCTTGGCCGTCATATAGGGATTTTTGTCCCTCTTGTACCGTATTCCGGTCTTCTCGGGATGGCGGTCGCTCACGCTGTGCTGTTCCAGCACGATCTCGCCCACCAGCTCGGGATAGGGATGCTCCCGGTCGGCGTACGGCTCCACCCCGATCTCCTCCCCCTCCTTGAACCGCTCGATAATATCGGCATAAAACGCCCGCAGGTCCGGATCCTCAAACTGCTGCTCGTTGCACTGCGAGCCGATGTAATCCACCATCTCCCTGCCGTACATGAGCATCAGGCGGATGATCTCCTTCTCGTAATTGGGCCTTTTCCGGGGCGGCTCCGTCTCCCGGGAGCGCTCCCCGCCCCCCGCCTTCCGCTCAAAGGAGCGGGTATGGCTCTCCTCCCTCCGGCCTTCGTCGGACGAGGGGCCTTCCCGTTCCGCACGCATCTGCTCCCGGCGGCGGGAACGCGCGCGCTGGTCTTCCAGCTCCCTGACCATCTTGCCCAGCTCCTCGAAAAGGGCGCGGTCTCCCACCTTGGCCAGTTCGTTCAGGTACTGCACATGGGTCTCCCTTCCCACGGGATCCGGGATGTGGGCAATGCTTCTCAGCGCCTCGTTGATCACCTTTTTCCGGGCGGCCGGATCCTCCCACTCCCCCTCCGACTGGGACTTGTGGATGAGGTAGGAGACGAAGTCCTCGGTCTTCTCCTCTTTCAGCTCCTCGAACGCCTCACTCCCGAACTGCCGCACGAAGGAGTCCGGATCCTCTCCTTCGGGAAGCTCCAGCAGCTTCACATCCATGCCCTCCTCCAGGGCGATATTGATCCCGCGCTTCATGGCCTTCACCCCGGCCGAGTCGGAGTCGTATATCATGGTGATGGACTCCCCGTACCGGTGCAGCAGTTTCACCTGCTGGGGAGTAAGCGAAGTTCCGCTGGAGGCGACCACCGGCAGAATGCCGTGCTGCTGGAGGGAGATGACATCCGTATAACCCTCCACAAGAAGTACCTCTCCTGTTTTACGTATCTCATTGCGCGCGAAGTTTATACCATACAGTACCTCGCTTTTGTTATAGACTCTGGTCTGGGGCGAGTTGATGTACTTGGCCGCTTTCTTCTCCCCCAGCACCCTCCCGGCGAAGGCGATCACCTTGCCGGAGGGGTTGAAAATGGGAAACATCAGGCGGTCCCGGAAGGTGTCGTAGAATCCCTCTCCCCTCTTGCTGGGCTTGATCAGTCCCGCCTCCTGCAGGTACTCCTCGTTCAGTCCCGAATCGAGCGCGGCCTCCAGCAGCTTCTCTCCGCCCGAAGGGGCATAGCCGAGCCCGTATTTTTTCATAACCGTGCGGTCGTAGCCGCGCCGGTGCAGGTACTGCCGGGCCGGCTCCGCCTCGGATGCCTCCAGCAGCTGGCGGTAGTAGTACACCCCCGCGTAGCGAAGAGCGTGATAGATTCCCTCCCGAAGGTGGTGCTCCCGGTCGTATTCCGGGTCCTCCTCCTCGGGCAGCGCCACGCCGTATCGGTCGGCCAGCGTCCGAAGCGACTCCATGAACCCCACCCCCTCCATCTCCATCACAAAATTGAACACATCCCCGGAAGCCCCGCATCCGAAACATTTGTAGATGCCCAGGTCGGGGGTAACGTGAAAGGAAGGGGTGTTCTCGTCGTGAAAGGGACAGAGGCCCTTCCAGCTGCGGCCGGAGCGTTTCAGCTTGACGTAGTCGCCCGCCACCTCCACCAGGTCGGCCGCCTCTCGAACCTCTTCTTTTTTCTCGTCGGGAATCATACCGTATGATAATTATTCTTTCCGTTTAACACGAATCGCGTGCCCCGTATTTTGCCCGGCGCGGCCGGCGCTCCTTTTGGCAAATCACGCTGATGTCGGTATATTCACACCGATTTAATTCAACGGCAAACCGAAACACGGAGCAGGATTTTCATGAGCGTTTTAGTCGGAGATGAGACCAGGCTGGTTGTACAGGGAATTACCGGGAGCGAAGGAAGCTTCCACGCGGAACAGATGATCAAGTACGGGACCCGGGTGGTGGCCGGGGTAACCCCGGGGAAAGGGGGCCAGACCCACCTGGACCTTCCGGTCTACAACACCGTGGCGGATGCCGTGGAGCGCGAGGGAGCCAACACCTCGGTGATCTTTGTCCCGCCCGCCTTCGCCGGCGACGCCATTTCGGAAGCGGCCTTCGCGGGGATCGAGGTCATCATCTGCATTACCGAGGGAATCCCGGTCAAAGACATGATTGTGGCCAAGCAGATCGTAGGCAGCCACGGCGCGACGCTCATCGGCCCCAACTGTCCCGGCGTCATTACGCCCGGCAGCGCCAAGATCGGCATCATGCCCGGCAGCATCTTCACTCCCGGAAGCGTCGGACTCATATCGCGGTCCGGCACCCTCACCTACGAGGCGGTCGACCAGCTGACCAAGGCGGGGCTGGGACAGAGCACGGCCATCGGCATCGGCGGAGACCCGGTAATCGGCACGACCCATACCGACGCGGTAAGGCTTTTCCAGGACGACCCGGATACCGACGCCATCGTGCTCATCGGGGAGATAGGCGGCACGGCTGAGGAGGAGGCCGCCGAGTACATCGAACGTAACGTGGAGAAACCCGTGGTCGCCTTTATCGCGGGAAGCACCGCCCCTCCCGGCCGGCGTATGGGGCACGCGGGCGCTATTATCAGCGGAGGCGAAGGATCGGCGGAAGACAAAAAGAAGGCGCTCCGCGAAGCGGGGGTCACCGTGGTCGACAGCCCGGCGGAAATCGGTTCTACTCTTAAAAAAATAACCGGCTGAGATGTTCGAATTTCTCCTCGGGGTCGGGGTCGGATGCCTCGCGGCCTCCCTCATCTATTATCTCTTCCCAAAGGAGGATACCCCGCTGAACCGGCGCTACCTCCTTGCGGCCGCCGGCCTCGCGTTCCTGGGGGCGCTGGGTTTTTACCTGGCCGGTGCCGGCGGCGGGTGACCGGACACGTCAGGCCTCCCGGCCTCCCTTTGAAAAGTTTTACAGGCAGCCGCTTGCGGACCGGGCATCAATAAATTACCTTGAGGATCGATGTCGCCCATGCACTCGAGAAACTCCTTCATATCGGCGCTGGTTCTGGGGCTTGTCAGCCTGAGCATGGTATTCTCCACCGTGCACTCCCACAACGCCCTGCAGTCCGACTTCCACCGGGATGCCGGCATCTCCCACTCCATCCAGCCGGACAATGTGCTCTGCCCCATCGACGGCTACCTGGTCAAGGCGGATCTCTCCGAACCGCTCGAGATTGAGCCGTTCCGCCACTCCGGCGAACGTTTCCCGATACTGGCCGATCACCAGCTCGAGGCTCCCGTTCTGCTGGAGGCCTCCGGACGCTCCCCCCCTGTTAATTGTTGATCTTCCGCTTTTCCAGCATCAACAATTAACCCTGTTGCACCCCGGCCTAAGCCCGTTGACGGGTGCAGCTCACATTTCCACACGCCATGAAAACAGATACGTTACTGATTCTGGTCCTCAGCCTCTGCGCTGCGGTCCTGTTCGCCTCGCCGGCGGACCTCCACGCCCAACAGGACTCCACCCGTACCGACTCCCTGATGCAGGAGATCAAACAGCAGATGGGAGCCGAGGAGGACACCGTCACCAACACCATGCAGCAGCGGGGACAGTCCACGCGCACCACCACCGCCACCACCAATCCCGACATCAGCGTAATCGGAGATTTCCAGGCGAACTACATGAGCGAAGGCGAGCGCAACTGGGACACCTACCTGAACGGCCTGGAGCTGAATTTCAGCTCCGTCATCGATCCCTATGCCCGCGCGGACGTCTACCCGGTGTTCGAGGGCGAGGGAGGCGACCTTCACGTCCACCTGGAGGAGGCCTACCTGACCACCCTGAGTCTGCCGATGAACCTGCAGCTGAGAGTGGGCAAGTTTCGCCAGCAGTTCGGCCGCATGAATCTAACCCACCGGCACGCTCTGCCGGTCATCCAGGTGCCCGTCGCCTACGAAACCTTCCTGGGGGAGGCCATGATCGACCAGGGGGCCTCGCTCAGCTGGCTGCTGCCCAACCCCGCCTTCTACCAGGAGCTCATACTTGACGTCACGCAGGGACCGGGCGAGAGCCCGCTGTTCGCCAAGAGCGAAGAGAACGATCCCCAGCTGATGCTCCACTTCAAAAACTTCTGGGACCTGACCGAAAACGCCACCCTGGAACTGGGCTTCTCCGGGGCGACGGGCGACAACGAATTCGGCGAACGCTCCCGGCTGGGCGGCATTGATATCACCTACATATGGAAGCCCGTCCGCTACAACACCTACCAATCGCTGGAGTGGCAGACCGAGTTTTTCTTCAGCGGGGTCGAACAGGACGCCCCCTCCGGCAGCGTCACGGAGCACTCCTGGGGCATGTACTCCTACCTGAAGTACCAGCTTTCGCGTCGCTGGTATCTTACCGGCATGTACTCCTACGGGGAGAATCCCCTCGACAACAGCCTCCGGGAACAGGCCGTCTCGGCCACACTGGCCTGGTATGCCACCGAATTCCAGAAACTGGAGATCGGACCCAAGATCTCATCCGACAACGCTTTCGAGGATACGGCCCTGACGGGCCTGTTCCGGTGGGTCTTCGTCATAGGAACCCACGGCGCCCACGAATATTAACGGGGCCGGGACTTCGGGGTCCCGCCGCCCATCGGCGAATCGTCAATCGATCCTTTTTTCACACGATCCAACATTTTCCGCTATGAAACTTACCAACTCCCTGCGAATCACGCTATTGACCCTGGTATTGTGCCTCATGACCGGCCTCTCCGCCCTGCACGCCCAGCTTCGGGTGGTTACCACCCTGCCCGACCTGGCCAGCATCACACGCCACGTGGGCGGGGAGCATGTCGACGTCTTCTCCATCGCAACCGGCTACCAGAACCCCCACTTTGTCGATCCCAAACCCAGCTTCATCGTCCGCCTCTCCCGGGCCGACATGTTCGTGCAGGTCGGACTCGATCTGGAGATCGGGTGGGCGCCTTCGCTCCTGGAGAGTTCCCGCAACAGCAGCATTCAGCGGGGAAGCGCGGGGTATCTGGACGCCTCCGAGGGGATCGAGCTGAAACAAGTACCCGACCAGGTCAGCCGTGAGGAGGGCGACATTCACATTTACGGCAATCCCCACTACTGGCTGGACCCGATCCGGGGCAAACAGGTGGCCGACAACATCTACAACACCCTGGTGGAGCTCGATCCCGACAACCAGGAAGCCTACGCCAAAAACCTGGAGGCCTTCAAACAGCGGATCGACGAGAAGATGGAAGAGTGGCAGGGGAAGATGGAACCCTACAAAGGGACCGAGATCATTGCCTATCACAACGAATGGGTCTATTTCGAAGAGCGATTCGGCCTGGAGATCGCGGGATTCCTGGAGCCTCAGCCCGGCATCCCCCCTACGCCCTCGCAGCTGGTGAAAGTGATTGAGATGGTGAACTCCCGCGACATCAACGTGATCATAAACTCCCCCTATTTCAGCAACGACTCGCCTGAAGTGGTGGCCCGCAACACCGATGCCCAGATCGTTCAGCTCGCCACCATGACCGGGGGATACGAAGAGATAGAGGACTACTTCGACCTGTTCGACTACAACATCGGCCAGCTGGTGGAGGCATTCGGCTCGCAGGAATAATCCGATCTTTCAAACCAACATAAAGCACAGCAGGAGTCCCTTATGTTTGAGATGTTCAACCTGACATTCATGGTTTACGCTTTTGTCGCGGCCGTAATCTCCGGCCTGCTGCTCTCCTACCTGGGAGTTCACGTGGTCCGGCGCGGCATCGTTTTCGTCGACCTCGCCCTCGGACAGATCTCCTCTCTCGGCGTGGCGATCGCCGCATTCGCCGGTCTGGGGGAGACCTGGATCCCGATCCTGGCAACCATTGTGGGCGCCTTTCTTCTCTCGCTGATCAAGATCAGGGACACCCGGCTGAAGCAGGAGGCGATCATCGGCATCATCTACGCCATCGCCTCGGCCGTCACCGTACTGCTGATCTCCAAGGCGGCCCACGGCGACTCGGCCGTTCAGGAGGTCCTGTTCGGCAATATACTTGCCGTCAACATGGGAGAGATCATAACGCTCGGTTCGGTCTTCCTGGTACTGGGACTGCTCCAGGTGGCATTCCGCAAACAGTTCTTCGATCTCACACGCCGGTTTGAAGAGGGAGAAGCGGATGATATCGGGCTGTTCAACATCTGGAATTTCCTGTTCTACATCAGCATCGGTCTTGCTATCGTCTTCGCGGTGGAGATCGGCGGGGTCATCCCGGTCTTTGCCTACCTCATCATTCCCTCCGTCTGCGGCATGATGTTGAGCTATTCTCCCGGAAAGGTGATATTGTACGCCATGCTGCTCAGCGTCCTGGGCGGTTTCCTGGGGCTGAATCTCTCTTACACCTACGATTTCCCCGCCGGATCGTCCATCGTAGCCATGCTGGGAGCGATCTTTGTCGTGGTCTCCGCCCTGAACCTCTTTCAAATAAAGGAAAAACCTGCAGCTGCAGCGGAACAGACCGAAAGCTGATGCCCGGACCGGCAGGGGCAAACCGCCCCTGCTCAGGGACCGCAACCTCTACCTGATATTCGGCATTACCCTCTCGGCGGTGATGGGAGTCTCCAGCATCGCCCCCGCCCTTCCGAAAATGGCCCGTGCCCTGGAGGTGTCGAACGACCAGATCGGCCTCCTGATCACCGTATTCACCCTTCCAGGTATCGTGCTGACCCCGGTCCTGGGCGTGCTGGCGGACCGCGGGGGGAGAAAAAGAATACTGGTCCCCTCCCTCCTGCTCTTCGGGGCGGCCGGCACGGCCTGCGCCTTCACCACCGATTTTGCCGTTCTTCTCCTCCTGCGGTTCGCGCAGGGGATCGGCGGGGCCACCCTGGGAGCGCTCAACGTCACGCTGATAGGTGACCTCTACGAAGGGAACCGCCGGGCCACCGCGATGGGATACAACGGGAGCGTACTCAGCCTGGGAACCGCCTCCTACCCGGCCATCGGAGGGGGACTCGCCCTGCTCGGGTGGTACTATCCCTTCTTCCTCTTCGTCCTGGCGATCCCCGTTGGACTTCTGGTGATGCGGCTGCTGGACAACCCGGAGCCGGAGAACGGGGAGCGGATGGGAACCTACCTCAGGGAGGTGGGGCGGAGCCTGCGTTCGCTCCGGGTGGCGGGACTATTCTCGGCGAACTTCCTGACCTTCGTCATGCTTTACGGCGGATATCTTACTTTTTTCCCCATCCTGCTGGATCAGCGCTTCGAACTCTCCTCCCTGGCCATTGGCATGCTGCTGTCCGGCTCCTCCCTGGTCACCGCCGTCACCTCTTCGCAGCTCGGCCGGCTCACGCGCCGGTTTTCCGAACAGGGACTGATCCTGATCGCCGGATTTCTCTACCTGGGGGTCTTTCTGAGTATACCGGCCGCAGAGAGCATCTCGGTTCTCATACCCGCTGTGCTGGTATTCGGGCTGGCCCAGGGCATCAACATCCCCAGCGTGCTCAACCTGCTGACGCACCAGGCCCCGAAGCGCTACAGGGCCGCCTTTCTCTCGGTCAACTGGATGGTCCTCCGGGGCGGGCAGGCTATGGGACCCTTTCTGCTGGGACTGATCTACGGTCTTTTCAACCTTGCGGCAACCTTCCACGCCGCCTCCCTGGCGGCGTTCCTGTTCGTACTCGTCGGGATCGGGCTGATCGTCGAGCGCGGCCGGGACGTTACGAAGAGGGAAAAATAAAAATGCCGGGAGTATCCGTCCCGGCATTTAATGCTAAGGTTTTCAGCATTTAGGAGTGACTAGTGACTAGCTAGGTTGGGTTGATTGTTGGGTCTTGAGGAGGAAGAAATTAGGGATTTTCTCCCTCCTCTACTTATCAAGACAATCCGGCGAGCGGTTTGTTACAAAAAAAGTGATATTTATATACCGTCATGTGATATACTGTAAGTGCATGAATTTCATATGGTTATATAAATAACCCCGAAGAGCGTGCCATGGGATTGCCGACTTTCCTCCCCCGACAGCCGCTCTGTTGCGCGCCTGCTGTGCGCGAGCTCCCGGCCGTGCCCTCCGCGCCGGAACCGGATTTCTGAAACAGGACTGGTTATTTCAGCGTCTGTTTGTCATCTTCCCTGCCAAAACATACATACACGAAACCGGCCGGGACTCCCGGGTACCCGGAGTTTGGTGAAATCTAACCGGCACCACCGTTCAAAATAATATGACCGCTTCTGCACAGCAGCTTCCCGCATTTGAGGACGTCCGCAGCGCCGCACGTCTGATCACCCCCTACCTGAACCGGACCCCGGTGCTCGACAGCCGGCAGGTCAACAAGCGCTCCGGCGCCCAGGTCTTTTTCAAGTGTGAGAACTTTCAGAAAGCGGGCGCCTTCAAATTCCGGGGAGCTTCCAACGCAATTTTTTCCCTGGGACCCGGCGATACCCCGGGGGGAGTGGCCACCCACTCCTCCGGCAACCACGCCCAGGCCGTTGCCCTCGCGGCGCGGATGAAGGGCCTCCCTGCCCACATCGTCATGCCGGAAGACGCGCCGGGCGTCAAGAAGCGGGCGGTGGAGGGATACGGGGCCGACATCACCTTTTGCGCCTCCACCCAGGAGGCAAGGGAGAATACGCTCAGGGAGGTGGTTGAAGAGACCGGGGCCGCCTTTATCCACCCCTACGACAACCCTCGGATTATTGCGGGACAGGGAACGGCGACCCTGGAACTGGCCGGACAGGCGCCGCCGTTGGATATCATCCTGGCGCCCGTGGGAGGAGGGGGACTCCTGGCCGGGACCGCCATCGTCGCGGCCGGACAGAACCCGGAGATGCGGGTTATCGGCTGCGAGCCGGAGAGGGCCGACGATACCTTCCGCTCTTTCCGGCAGGGCGAGCGCCTGCCGGTGGAACAACCGGACACCATCGCCGACGGACTGCGGACCTCGGTGGGGGAGCTCCCTTTCGCGTGTATCCAACGCCATGTGCACGATATCGTCACGGTCTCGGAGGATCAGATCCGGGAGGCAATGCGGTACGTCTGGGAACGCATGAAGATCCTCATCGAGCCCTCCTCTGCGGTACCGGTAGCCGCCCTCTTCGGGGGGGAGATCGACGTTGACGGAAAGAACGTGGCTGTAATCATCTCCGGGGGCAATGCAGACCTGGACAGCCTGCCGTGGTGAATAGAGAAGGAACCAAAAAGTAGAAGATAAGATGCTTCAAAAGAAAATAGCCGTGATCGGAGGAGGCATAAGCGGGATAACCACCGCCCTGACGCTCAGGCTCCTGGGATTCAATGCCACCTGTTACGCACGGGAGCTGGTTCCGCCGGAACTGCCGGAACCGTCGGGCGAGGGAAGCGATGCTGCCGATTCCCCCGGAGATGACCCTCGGTTTGCCAGCCTCTATCCCGCCGCCTCCGTCATTCCCCACTCGATCCGGTCCGGGGACCGCCTCTCCCCCCTCTTTACTGCCACGCAGAAGGTTTTCACCCGCCTGCTGAATCTCGGATTCCCGGGCCTCCGCACTCACAGGCATTACGAGGTGTTCGAATTATCCCGGGAGACCCCTTTCTACGTCTCCCTGATGCGCAACCCGGCCGAGCTGGATCCGGAAGATCCCTTCCTCCCTCGCCGCGGATCGCCGGACGAGCTTCATGGGTGGAGTTTTGACTGCCATTTCACCGAATGGCCCGATTACATAACCGCTCTCTATCGATCCTTCCGGGAAACGGGAGGAGAGATGATCCGCCGTGAAATCACCCCCGGCGACCTGCGGGAGATGGAGGAGGAGATCGTGGTGGACTGCACCGGCATCTGGAGCCCCCTCCTCTTCGGTTCGCCCCCCGGGGAGGGCCTTCTCGTGGAGCGGGGACACCTGGTCGTGGTTCCGGGTGCCCCGCTCTGCCGGGATGACGAGGGGAAGATCGTCTCCTACAACTACACCCCGCTCCCGTCGGTTTACTCGGACCCGGAAGGGCAGGCCTGCGACGTCTATTGCTATCCCCGTACCAGCGGGTGGGTACTGGGCGGAAGCCGCCAGCAGGGCCGGATCGACCCGGACGGAACCTGGCTGGGTCCGGAGACGGAAGAGGCCGTCGCCATGAACGGGCTCCGCGTCCCGCGCGCGGTTCTCCGCCTGAACGGGGAGATCCTGGAGCGGAGCTACGGGCTGCAGCTGGACCGCTACGAGGAGCGGGTGGCCCGCGCGGGCTATCGATATATGGGCACCTCCGAAGAGGACGGGCTGCGGTTAAACTCGGAAACCCGCTTCGGGCACAAGGTCATCCACAATACCGGCCACGGAGGGGCCGGGGTCACCCTCTCCTGGGGCTGTGCCCTGGCGACAGCCCTGATGACCCGCAGGGATCCGGAAAGCGGCTACGGGGAGGGCCTGAACGAGGTCTGTCTGCAGCTGATCGATGCGCTTCAGAGGGCGCACTTTACCTGAGAAGCGCCTCTTCCCCGCCGGTGCGAGCGGTAGTTCAGCCAGTGTCCGTTGATCAGCAGGACGCTTCCGGTCAGGGTGATCAGGGCTTCCCCCCATTCGCTTGCCACGATCCCGGTCCAGTCATGCAGCAGCCCTGCCACACCCACCGTAGCCAGGCCGCCCAGCAACAGCAGGGAAACCCTGCGATGCCGGTATCCGCCGTTGCGGAGTGCCAGCCAGACCGTCGGCACAATCAGCAGGAACAGCACGGGATGGCTCCATAGGTGAATGGATTCCGCCACGGGCCAGAGCGGCAGGAGCGCCATCACGATGGGAAACAACAGGCAGTGAACGGCACAGAGACCGGAAAGCCCGATACCGAGCCGGTCCCATACCGTTTTTGAATTCAGGGCGTCATCCATGAAAATCGTGGGCGTGGGATAAGGTTCCGCCGAATATACGCACCTTTTCCCTGGAAGAAAAGAGGCGCTCAGGAGGCACGTTTTTCCATTTTGAAGCGGTTGATGACCCCGCCGGCGAGCACCGCCTCTTTCTGGCGGTCGCTGAGGGTATGGATGAGCTCGTATTCGCTCCCCTTGGTTTCGTTGGTCATGACCACCGAACCGTTCTCCTCGATCGCCTCGCGGATGCCGCTTACCGTAAGGATGTCGCCCTGCTCAATATCGTCGTAATCCGAATCGTCCGCGAATTCCAGCGGCGGTATGCCGAAGTTGACCAGGTTCTGCCAGCCGATCCGGGCGTAACTCTTGGCGATGACCGCCCGCTGCCCGAGGTATCGGGGCGCGATGGCCGCGTGCTCCCGGCTGGAACCCTGGGCGTAATTCTCGCCCGCGATCACCACGTGTCCCCCGTGTTCCTCCCTGGCTTCCATGGCGCGGTCGTAGAAATTTTTATCCACCACGTCGAGCGTAAACTTGCTTATTTCCGGAATGTTGCTGCGATAGGGAAGCACTTCCGCGCCGGCGCGCAGGATCTCGTCCGTCGAAATGTCGTCTCCCATCTTGAGCAGCACCGGCACCTTGAAGTCCTTCAACTCATCGAAGTCGGGCATGGTGGATATGTTGGGACCCTTCTTGAGTTCCCCGCGCTCCTCTTTCGGCTTGGGAGCCTGCAGCATCTCGTCGTTGAGTATCGGGTTGTCCAGGGGCTCAAACCGGGGATAACTCATGTCGTAAAGCTCCTCCAGGTCGCGCGGATCCGTAATCCTGCCCGTGAGCGCCGAGGCGGCTGCCGTCTCCGGACTCACCAGGTAGACCGAATCCTCCGGCGTTCCGGAGCGGTCCGGGAAGTTGCGCGGGACCGTCCTCAGGCTGTTCTGCCCGCTCGCAGGTGCCTGTCCCATGCCGATGCATCCGTTGCAGCCCGCCTGGTGGATGCGCGCCCCGGAATGAACCAGGTTGAGCATGACGCCGTTGCTGACCATGTTCTCGATAATCTGCCGGGAGGTGGGGTTGATATCCCAGGAGACGTCCTCGTGTACCGTCCTGCCCTTCACGATTTCGCCGGCAATCCAGAAATCGCGGTAGCCGGGATTGGCGGAGGATCCCACATACGACTGGTAGATCTCCCGGCCTTCCACTTCGCGTACCGGCACCACGTTCCCCGGGCTGCTGGGCAGCGCAATCAGCGGTTCCACCTCGTCGAGCACGAGCTCTTCGTACGCGTCGTATTCCGCTCCCCGGTCGGCCCGAAGCTCCACATATTCATCCTCCCGTCCCTGGGATTTCATAAAACGCAGCACCTCCTCGTCGGCCGGAAAAACCGTGGAGGTGGCACCCATCTCTGTACCCATGTTGGCAATCACATGGCGGTCCATGGTGGTAAGATTTTTCAGGCCCTCGCCGAAATATTCGATGACGTAACCGGTGGCGCCGTCCACATCATACCTGCGGAGCATCTCCAGGACCACGTCCTTGGCACTCACCCAGTCGGGCAGCTCCCCTTTCAGCTCCACGCCGAGCACCTTGGGCATCTTGATGTACATCGGCTCGCCAGCGATCGCGAACGCCACATCGAGTCCGCCGGCCCCGATCGCGAGCATGCCCATGCAGCCGGAAGCTGGGGTGTGGCTGTCGGAACCCGCCAGCGTCTTGCCCGGTATGGCAAACCGCTCCGTCTCGATGGGATGGCTGACCCCGTTTCCCGGGCGGCTGAACCAGAGGCCGAACTTCTCCGCCGCCGAACGCAGGAATACGTGATCGTCGGGATTCTTGAAGTCGGTCTGCAGGAGGTTATGGTCCACGTACTGGCAGGAGATTTCCGTCTGGGCCTCGTCAATCTCCATGGCTTCCAGCTCCAGCATGACCATCGTTCCGGTGGCGTCCTGGGTGAGGGTCTGGTCGATTTTAAGGCCGATCTCCTCCCCGGGATTCATTTCGCCTTCCACAAGGTGACTCTTGATCAGTTTCTCTGTGACGTTCAGCGGTTTGCTCATAGTATGTTTTGCGCGTTTGAGTTGGGATGATTCTTCGTATTAATCTACTGTAAAGAATTTTATCTCTCCCCATATCGTTTCAATTATAAGGGGCGGGGAGCTTATTTAAAACCATTCCGCACAAGCGCGGGGACCCTCTCCCCTCTCGGAAGGTCAGGGAAAAATCGGGCGGTTATCTTTTTGAGGATTTTTTCTTAAATAGCATGTAGATACATATTTCAGCGCCAAAGCGCGAGTTGCCATGAATACGAAAGAGATAGTTGACATGCTGGCCGAGCGGCGTGACATGAGTAAGGCGGAAACCCGCCGCCTGCTGGACACCGTTGTCGCGGTATTCAAGCAGAATCTCACTGCCGGGAACGCGTTTACCGTCCCCGGCCTGGGAACGTTCGAGGTAGAGACCAGGGAGAGCCGCCGATCCTACAATCCGCACTACGAGACCTACGTGGAGCTCCCTCCCAAGCGAAAAGTCACTTTCCGTCCCGCCAAGGCATTGAAAGAGAAAACGAAACATCCGGGTGAAGGCGATGAGTGAAAAAGTGACGTTCGGGGAGCTGATTGATTCCATCTCGGATGAGACCGGCCGTTCGAAGCGGTCCGCTCATGATTTCGTCAAGGGCCTGGTCACCGTGATCCACGAGGGACTCGAGGAGGACCGGAACGTGAATATCGCCGGACTGGGCAAGTTTGACCTCCGCAGAATGGAGGAGCGCGAGGGCACCAACCCCCAGACCGGGGAAAAAATGACCATTCCCGCCCATGACCGGGTGGTCTTCAAGCCCTACAAGCAGCTTCGCGAACAGGTCAACGCTCCCTACGCCGACCGGGAACCCACCATCCTGGGAGATCGTCCCGAGGAGGAGGACGCCGAAGAGAAGGAATTCATCCCCACCGCCCCTCCCACGGAAAGATCCCCCGCCGGCAAGGCTCCTTCCGGAGAGGAACGGGAATCCGGGTCGGGAGTCGAACCGTCTTCCGACAGCACCATCGTGGAGTATACCCCGGAAGACGGCCCGGATGAGATCAATGCGGAGCCGGAGACCGACCGGTTCGATTTCAGGAAAAGCCGGAGACACGAATCTTCCGGCGTCAACTGGCTGCTCATCGTCGCCGGCGCTTTTGTGATTTTGATCCTGGCCGCGGCCTCCTACCTGGTCACCTACCAGGGATTCAACGGGGCGGATCCCGCCGCCGAAAGCGAAGCCGTCAGCCGCGTCGATCCTCCCGCAGGCGACGAAACCGACGGGCAGTCCGCCGAAACGGAGCAGCCCCCCGCCGGCGACTCCGGGGAAGCCGGGGCCGTCAGCCTCCGGGTGGAGTCCGGGCAGACCCTCTGGAGCCTGGCGCGGGAGGAGTACGGCGATCCCTATCTCTGGCCCTGGATCTACCGAAACAATGCGGAGGAGATAGACAGCCCGGATATCATCGTCGCGGGAGAAACGCTCTCGGTGCCCCGGCCCCGCGGGGCGGACGAATCCCTTACCGAAAACGACTCCCTCCAGGTAGCTCTGGGATACACGCAGACCTACCGCTGGCACCGCAGCCGGGGAAGCGAAGAGGCGAGGAACCACCTCTACGCGGCCACCCTCTACCACGGGGAGGTCCTGGATCACACCGACATCTCCGTTGACGAGGAAGACCTGGCGTTCGCCACCGGAAACCCTCGATAGGGTTTGCAAAATCCCTTTCCATTCGACAGATTATGGTTCATTTTGCAGTTCATCCATCACCAAACAAATGTAGGAGTTCAGCATGATTCGGCACGTGGTAATGTGGAAACTGAAAGAGGAAGCGGAAGGCGCCTCCAAGGAGAAAAACGCGGAAAAAATGAAGCTCATCCTGGAGGGACTCAAGACCACCATTGACGAAATCAAAAATGTGGAGGTAGGCATTAACATCACCGGGAAAGACGAGGACGAGGAGCCCGGATCCCCCTTCGATGTGGTCCTCATCTCCGACTTCGAATCGGAACTGGACTACACGATGTACACCAGGAATGCCCACCACAAAAAAGCGGTGAATTTTATCAATTCGGTGATTGATGAACGCTATTTCGTGGATTACAAGGTGGACACCTGATGCGGTTACTGCCCGCATCAGGCTGAGAGGCTCCGCCTTCACTCAAACGATATCTCCAACATAAACGTATCAAGAGGTACTGTCATGAATCGACTCTTGCACTTTTCACTCCTGCTTCTGCTCGGACTCACGCTGCCGGCGCACGCCGGACTGGCCCAGGAGCAGGCGCACGTCTTCCGGGGCGCGGAAATCATCCCCGTCAGCGGGGAGACCATTCCCTCGGGTACACTGGTAATCCAAAACGGCGAAATCACCGCGGTGGGAGCGGAAGGGGAAGTCAACGTTCCCTCCGGCGCGATCGAGCACGACGTCAGCGGAAAGGTGATCATGCCCGGACTGGTGGACACCCATTCGCACATCGGGGAGGGTGACGGTGGAGACGGCTCCGCCTCGCTGCACCCTGACGTGCGGATCCTGGACGCCATCAATCCCAAAAGCGACAGTTTCATGAAAGCCCTCGCAGGGGGGATCACCTCGGTAAATGTCATGCCCGGCTCGGGTCACCTGATGAGCGGGCGTACCGTCTACCTCAAACTCCGCGAGGCGAACACCATCGAGGACATGCTCTTCGTGGACGATCCGATGACCGAGGTGGCCGGGGGACTCAAGATGGCCAACGGGACCAATCCCCTGGGCGGAGGAGGCCCGGGTACGCGGGCCAAATCGGCCTCAATGGTGCGCGAGCTGTTCATGGAGGCACAGGAGTACAAGCGCGAAATGGAGAACGCCGAAAGCCCCGAGGAGATGCCTGAACGCGACATCGGCATGGAAACGCTCGTGCAGGTTCTCAACGGCGAGCGCATCGTCCATAACCATACGCACCGGCACGACGACATCCTCACGGCCATCCGGCTCTCCGAGGAGTTTGGCTACCGGCTGGTACTGCAGCATGTGAGCGAGGCGTGGAAGGTGGCCGACGAGATCGCCGAAGCCGGGGTGCCCGCTTCCATCATTACCCTGGATTCTCCCGGCGGCAAGCTGGAGGCGGTGGACATCACCTACGACAACGGCGCGGCCCTGGAGGAGGCGGGCGTGCTGACAGCCTACCATACCGACGACGGCATCACCGACTCGCGCGTCTTCCTGCGGTCAGCCGCATTCGGCGTGCGCGCGGGCATGAGCCGCGAGAAGGCCCTGGAGGCAATGACCATCGCCGGCGCCCGGATGATGGACATCGATCAGCGTACCGGCACCCTCGAGGAGGGCAAGGATGCTGATTTCATCATCCTCTCGGGCGATCCCCTCAGCGTCTATACGCACGTGGAGCAGACCTGGGTGGAGGGCGTCAAACGCTTCGACCGATCCGATCCCGACGACCGGGGCTACGCCACCGGCGGTTACGAGGTCTTTCGGGGCAACGTCTACTCACACGGCCACTAGGAGGAGAACATCATGAATATTTTCACCAAGAATTACACCGCCATGAAAACCACAACGAAGAACCTGCAATCCATACTCTGCCTGCTGGCACTCCTGCTGTTCGGCTCACAGGCCGTCAAGGCGCAGGTTGCCGTGCGCGCGGACACGCTCTACACCATGGAAAACGACCCCATTGAAAACGGGGTGGTCCTCATGCGGGACGGCCAGATCGAGCAGATCGGGGCAGCCTCCTCCGTGAACATTCCCTCGGGATACGAAGTCTACGAGGCGGAGGTGGCCACTCCCGGGCTGATCGACGCCCACACCGTAGTGGGACTCGCCGGCATCTTCAATGTGGACGCCGACCAGGATCAGCTGGAGACCTCCTCTCCCCTGCAGCCCGAACTCCGGGCTTTCGATGCCTACAATGCGCGGGAGGACCTGGTCCAGTACGTCCTCGACATGGGCGTGACCACCGTTCATACGGGACACGGACCCGGCGCCCTGGCCAGCGGACAGACCATGATCGCCAAAACCCCCTACAACACCGTCGGGGAGGCGGTAGTGGACTCCGTCACCATGGTCGCCTTCACGCTGGGCTCCGGCATCTCCGGCGCCTTCAGCTCGCCCGGAACCCGCTCCAAGGCGATGTCCATGCTGCGCCAGCAGTTCATCCGGGCGCAGAGTTATCTTGAGCGGCGCAACAGCGACGATCCCCCCTCCCGTGATCTGACGATGGAGATCCTGGCGGACGTCCTGGAGGGCAAGGTCACCGCCATGATCACCGCCCAGCGGGCACACGACATCATGACCGCGCTGCGCCTGCAGGAGGAGTTCGGCTTCCCGATGGTGCTGGACGGAGCCGCCGAGGCCTACCTGGTGATGGACGAAATCGAGGAGGCAGGAGTACCGGTGTTCATTCATCCCACCAAAGTGCGCACCGGTGGGCCCACTCAAAACGCCAGTTTTGAGACGGCCGGCAAGCTGGCCGAGGCCGGCATTCCCTTCGCCTTCCAGAGCGGCTACGAGGGATACGTGCCCAAGACGCGCATCGTACTCTTTGAGGCGGCCGTAGCGGTGGCCAACGGGCTCTCCCGGGAGGCCGCGCTTCGCGCACTGACCATCACCCCCGCCGAGATCCTGGGCATCGACAACCGCGTGGGATCCCTGGCGCCCGGAAAGGACGCCGACATCGTGCTCTACGACGGCGATCCTTTCGAGTACACGACTCATGTAACCCGGGTGATCGTGGACGGCGAGGTGGTAAGCGATGGACGAACCCCGCGAATATCCCATTGACGGCACCCTGGACCTCCACCACTTCCGGCCGGAGGAGCTGGGAAGTCTTCTGCCGGAATACATCGAGGCGTGCCGGGAGCGTGACATCTACAGCCTGCGCATTATTCACGGAAAAGGCACCGGTACGCTCAAGAGGAGCGTCCACACCCTTCTGGACCGGAATCCCCATGTGGAGAGCTACCGCCTGGCGGGCGACCGCAGCGGCTGGGGAGCCACCCTCGTGGAACTGAAAACGTAATCCAATCGCCGCCATCCCCATGTCCTATTCCCGCGACAGCCTCAGGACCGCCCTGCTGAACCAGGTTCGCAGGCTGAAGGAGAAGACGAACATGCTCGAGCGGCAAAGCCGCAGGTTTTCAAACCTCCGGCTGGCGGCATTCCTGGGGGGCATGGGACTCCTCTACGTGGTGGCGAGATGGCAGAATCCCTGGCTGTTCGGCCTGGTACTCCTGCTCTTCGCGGGGGGATTCACGGCGCTGGTGATCCTTCACCGCAAGGTAGATCGGTCGGCCGAGAAATCCCGCATCTGGGGGGAGATACGACGGGGCCACCTGAGCCGCATGGATCTGGAGTGGGAGGAGCTTCCCTACCGTCCCCCGGCAGACGTGGATCCCGACCATCCCTTTGCCCGCGACCTCAACCTGGTGGGCGAACACTCCCTGCTGCACCTGTCCGACACCACGATATTCGAGGGGGGGCGGTCCACGCTGACCCGCTGGCTGCTGGCCCGCCGTCCCCCGCTGGAGCGTCTCCCGGAGCGCACGAAGCTGGTCCGCGAACTGCGGGCTCTCCCCCACTTCCGGGACCGCCTGACGCTCCGGGCCCGGATGGCGAAAAAGATGCGGGAGGAGACCGACTGGAGCATGAAGCAGCTCCAGGAGCACCTGGAGCATCCCCGGGAGTTCCGGATCGTCCCCGCCCTGCTGCTGCTCGGGGGACTCTCGGGGGTGAACCTGCTTCTGCTGGGACTCTGGCTCGGGGGCGTCACAGCCCCGTGGGTAATCCTCAGTTTCCTGATCTACCTGCTGGCCTACAACTACCACTCGGGGAAAGTCCGGGGGCTCTTCGAGGAGTCCTACCAGATGGAGAAGCTGCTGAGCCGGTTTCATGCCATCCTGGGATACCTGGAGGAGTACCCCTTCCGGTCCGGTTCGGGCCTGGAGGCGTTCTGCGAACCCTTTCACGCCCGTGACGACACGCAAAAACGCCCTTCCCGCTTTCTCCGCCGCATCATCCGGCTCTCCGCCGCCGGCGCCGCCCAGAAGAGCCAGATCGGGTGGCTGCTGCTCAACGCCGCCGTCCCGTGGGACCTCTTTTTTACCTGGAAAATGGAGCAGTACAAAAAGGCGCTGCGCCCCCGGCTTAACCGCTGGATGGAACGTTTCTACCGGCTGGAAGCCCTCTGTTCGCTGGCCAACCTGGCCTGGCTCAATCCCGGCTACTCCCTGGTGCTGCCCTCGTCCGGTGCAGAACGGTCCGGCCCCCCGTTCCAGGCCAAAGACCTCGGCCACCCGCTTATTCCCGCCTCCCGGAAAGTGACCAACGACATTACCATCGAAAACATGGGCGACCTCCTGCTGATCACCGGCTCCAACATGTCGGGCAAGAGCACCTTCCTGCGGACCCTCGGGATTAACCTGGCGCTCTGTTTCGCCGGGGGACCCGTCAACGCGGCGGAGCTTCGGACGGTCCCCTTCCGGCTCTTCAGCACCATCAACGTAGCCGATTCCCTCGAGAGGGGGCTCTCCCACTTCTATGCCGAGGTGAAACGCCTTCGCCGGCTTCTGGAGCTTCTGGAGGACGACGATCCCCTGCCGCTCTTCTTCGTGGTCGACGAAATCTACAAGGGCACCAACAACCGGGAACGGATGCAGGGCAGCGAGGCTTTTCTGAAAACCGTGGCGGGACGTAACGGCGTCGGGCTGGTATCCACGCACGACCTGGAGCTGGCCTCCCTCGAGGAGGAGATCGCTTCCCTGACCAACTGGCATTTCGAGGAGACCATCCGCGACGGACGCATGAGCTTTGAGTACAAGCTCAAGCCCGGCCCCTGCCCCACCACCAACGCTCTGCGCATCATGGAGATGGAAGGGCTTCCGACCTGACGCTACAGTTCAATGCCCAGCGTCAGGTAGACGCTGCGGCCCTTCGCGGGTATGATGCCCGGCCCCGGGTAACCGGTGGCGCGCCGGGTGAAGTAGCGGTGGTCGGTCAGGTTGTTGACGCCTCCCTCCAGCAGGAACCGGCCGATCCGGTACTCGGCCGAAAAATCCGCCACGTAGTAGGCGGGGATGATTCCCTCGATGGCGGTGGGGGTGCGCCGGGCGTTGGTGGCGTCCGAGTAGTGACCTCCGGTATAGGAGTACTGCAGGGAGGCCTGGAAATCGCCCCTGCGGTAGGTGAGGCCGGTCTTGAAATTGACGGGGGGAACCAGCTCCACCTCGTTGCCCTCTACCCCCGGAACCCGGGAGTTCCGGTACTCCGAGGTCAGCAGGGCCAGGTTGGTGAACCAGGCGAGACGGGTGGAGGAGGTGGCATCTCCCAGGAGTTTCCAGAGATCGATCTCCCCGTACGATTCCAGCCCGTAGATCCTGGCGTCCGCCACGTTGGTCCGGTACCGGAAGGTACGGTCCACCAGCCCGTTGAACCGCGGATCGGGCTCGGTTCGGAGGACGGTGCCGATGCGATTCTGGTAGGAGAGGTGGAAGAGCGTCACGTCGTAGTTAAACAGGTTCCCCGAACTCCCGCGAATTCCCAGGTCCAGATTGAATCCCCGTTCGTCCCGTATGTCCGGGTCCACTTCCAGGCTGCCGATATCCACCCGGATATCGTTGAAATTGATGGCGCGGTAGTTCTGGGAGTAGTTGGCGTAGATCTCCATCGCCTCTCCCGCCCTGTAGCTGAGTCCCACGCCGTAAAAGAGAAACGACCGCTCCCTCTCGCGCCGCTCCTCGATCCGCTCGTCGTGTATCACGTTGCCTGCCAGGTCACGTACGATCTCCCGGTAGTAGCCCTCGGCCCCGGTACGGATGTACTCCAGCCGCAGCCCGGGCGTCACGCTCAGCTCCGGGGTAATATTGAAAATGTTCTCCAGGAAAAAGGAGCGGTTCGCGCTGGGAAGGTCAAAATCCGATCCATCCAGGTTGCCCGGATCAAGATAGCGGAAATCCGGTCCGCTTCCGTCCGATCCCATCCCCTGCCTGCGGCGGGTGAACCCATCGTACCAGCGCACCCCGGCAAGAAGCACGGAGATATCGTCCAGGAAGGCGTAACGGTGGATCAGCCGGGTCTCGTTTCCCCAGTTGGAATAGTCGTCTTTCAACAGGTTGCGGTTCCCCCCGAAGTCGATCCGGTCGATGCGCTGCAGGTTGCCCACGGCATCCCGTTCTCCCAGCAGGCCGAAAAAGCGGGTGTTCAGGCGGGTGCTTCCGGAGAGGCGGTAATCCGCCTTCAGCGCGAAGAGGTTCCAGTTCACCCGGAACCAGTTGCGCTCCCGGTTGGACTGCCGGGGGTCGTCCTCAAACTGCGCGTCGGTCAGTCCGCCGGGCTGCTGCGCCAGGTAGTACATACGGGTGTACTCGGATTTGACCGAGAGCCGGGAGTTCACCCGGTACTTCACCGATCCGTAGACCGTATGCTGGTCCAGCCCGGAATTGGGCCTCCATCCGTCGCTGGTCTTGTACTGGTAGAACCCGTAATAGTTGAAATCCCCGGAACTGCCCCCCACGCTGTTGAAGGAGTTGAAAAGCCCGTAGGAACCGCCGGTCCCGATCGACCGGAATCGCAGCGGATCACCCTCGGGCCCTTCCTTGAAGACAAAATTGATCATTCCGCCGAACTGGGTGCCGTACTGGAGGGAGGCCGCGCCGCGAATCACCTCGATGCTGCGGAGCGCCCGCGTCGGGGGTGTGTAATAGCTCTCGGGATATCCCAGGGCGTCGGCCGCGATATCGTAGCCGTTCTGACGGGTGTTGAAATGGGAGTTCCGCTTGGGACTGAGTCCCCTCCCCCCGATGCTGGTCTGCACGCCGGCGTCGTCGCTCTGCCAGATGTTCAACCCGGGAAGCCGTGCGAACACCTGCCGGTTGTTGTTGACCGCCAGGTTGGCGGAGAGGTCGTCCATGACCACCACCTCGTTCTTCTTGCCCTCGTTGATGGTCACCCCCTCCACCGAACGCAGGCGCCGCACGCCGAAGGTCTCCTGGTGGGTATCTCCCACCGTGATTCCCTCCAGCGTTCCCTCCATCAGCGAGAGCTCGAAATTCCGCGTCACGTCGGCGTCGTCCACCCGGACCCGCTCGACCGCGATCTTGTTGCCGGGATAGTAGACCACCACCCGGTAGGTATCCGGGCGCAGCTCCGAGAAGGCGTAGCGACCCCGCCCGTCGGTGCGCCGGCTCCGGGCGCCCGAGACCACGAGCTGCTCCGTCTCCGCTTCAACGGAATCGGTCTCCGCCTCCGACAGGTAGAGGGTGGCGCCCTCCAGCGGTTCGCCTTCGGGACCGGTGACCGTCCCGCTGAGCGTATAGGTCTGGGCCCAGAGGGAACCGCACAGTGAAATGAGGAGCGCGAAGGTGACAACAGACGTTCGAAGAATGCTCATAAACCGCTGGATCCGTACCAGTTTTCGGCGTTTTCGTTAAAGGGACGTATCCACTCCTTGTGCCGGAACCCGCGCTCCACTTCGGTGAGATCCACCTCCGGGTCCACCAGGAGCCGGCTCTTCCGCCCGTTCAGGGTGACGCGGACCTCCGCGGTGATCTCCACGTCCCCCATCCCCTGCCGGCGGTACTGCTCCTCCAGGTAGTGGGCGAACTGCAGGATCATGTCGGGCTGGGTGGACATCATCTTCTCCTGGTTGCGGGTAAGGTATTCGTAGTTGGAAGCCTCCCACTCGCGTCCCGTTTCCGGATCGCGCACGTGGAAAACGGCATGGCCTGCCTTCTCCATCAGCATCACCCGCCAGGAGAAGCGGTATCCCTGCTCATTCCAGAAGAGATTGCCGGGATAGAGCAGGTGGCGATGCGGAACCAGCAGCTGCAGCGCGAAGAAGACGACCAGGAGGCCGGCCAGCGCGCCGCCGCCCCTCACGGGACGATACTCCCCGCTCCCGGACTGCCCTCTCTTCTCCCTGATTCCCAGATAGCCGCCGGCGCGGCGCAGCTTGCGGAGCACGCCCTCGTGGAATTCGGGCGAGAAAAAGATGAGCGTGCAGCCGATCATGACGTAGGGAAACATGCCGATCTGGAAGAGCATCGCGGTCATCCCGTGAAAGAGCACCACGGCGGCGTAGGCGGCGACGCGGGTGGGACGCCAGAGCAGGAAGAAGGTGATAGTCAGGTCGTACAGCGCTCCCGCCCAGCTCATCAGGTAGGCCGTGGCGGGATATGCCAGCCATTCCCCGATCAGCGGAAGGTGGGCGCGGGCGGGAAGCCAGATCCTCAGGGGCATCGCCTCCAGCAGCCAGTCGGCGTTCAGCTTGGCCAGTCCGGCATAAAAATAGACGATGCCCAGCTGCAGCTTGAACACCGCGACGGTCCACCGGGGCACCCGTTCGGCCCTCAGGCCGGGCCTGCGGAGCACGTCCAGCGAAAAGCGGCGGTGGGCGGGCACCAGGATGAGCAGAAAGGCGACCAGGCTGACAAAGTAGTAGTGGTTGAGATAGTTGGTCTTGTCGATGAGCTCCACCCAGGTGAAGCTCAGGAAGAAGAGCAGGGCCGAAAGGCGGTAGCGGTACCCGAGCATGATGCCGAGCGCGGAGAGACCCATCAGCAGGAAGAGTCCGTATATGCCGAACTCCCCGGGGACGGTCACCCACTCGAACCCGTAATAGCTGAAAAAATAGTCCGGCCGCAGGTAGAGCTCCCGGATCCACCCCTTCCAGGCGAAACGTACGGTCCCGGCAAGCATGACGCCCCCGAACAGGATGCGGAACACCACCAGCGGGGCGATGGAGGTGGGGCGGGTCAGCCAGTTTCCCGCCTTTCGGGTTATGTTCGCGTTCGACAGAGCCATGTCAGCTGTTGCCTAGTCTCCGTCGTTGTCCTGGTAGGTAATGGTGATGCCCAGAATCGATGTCATGTCGGCTTTCAGCAGTCCCACCACATCCTGCAGTTCGGAAAAAGCCGTCAGGACGGGCTCGTTGTTGCTGGATATCTGGCTGTGGAGCGGATCGCTGAGCGCCTCCAGGGCCGACTCGGCCTGGCTCAGCTCCGTCTCGATTTCCGAAGCCAGCTCCCCGGCGTCCCTCGCCTCCAGCTCGTCGCGAAGCCCGGGCCCTACGCTGCCGTCGGCCGCCTCGCCCTGGTAAATCCTGCGCATCGTCTCCAGGCTGGCCAGGGCCAGCTCCACGGAGTAGCCGCCGTAATGGGCCTCCGTGGCGGTGGAACGCGGTACACCCGCGCTTCTTATTCCGGAGGGAATGCCGATCTTGGCATCCCGCAGAAACCGCTCAAAATGCAGTACCAGGGCATTGACCAGCATGCCCATGGAGCTGCCCGTGTCGTTGCCCGCGCGCCCCTCGTCCAGGAAGGTACCGATGTAATTCCCCCCGTCCGATCGCCAGTCGTCCGCCGTCCCGGCGGCGAGCTGCCGGACGTGGTCGGCCAGATCAAGGAGATAGTCCCTCCGCGCCCCGGCTCCTTCCGCCGAGGTAAACTGCTCTACGGTTTCCGCGTCGCTCCCGGCCACACCGTGGAGGAGGTAGCCGAGCGCCGGAAATCCGGCCGCGCCCCGGTTGACGACGGCCCCCAGGTCGTATTCGCCGGACGATATGTTCGAGCGAACCTGGTTGGTGTCTGCCGGATAGGTGTTGAGGGAGGGCCGGAGCAGCCGCATTTCGGCCGGACCGAACTGGTAGGGAGCGGCCTCCTGCCAGGCCATACGGGCCTCACGGAGGGCCTCCCTCAGGTTCTGCAGGCGCTCCTGCGTGGGGTCGCCGGTGAATTCGGCGGCGGACTGATGAAGCTGCTCGGTCTCGCTCTGAAGCTGCTGATAGGAGGGCAGAATAAGATTCTGGCCGTAATTTTGGAGGACTTCAGAGAAATCGTCGTCCGACCCGCCGGTGCCGATCAGATCGCATCCGGCCACCAGAAGGAGGCAGCCGAGCAGCAATACAGCGCTGATTTTACTTCGTCTCATAAGCAGTGGAATATTCTGTTGCGGTTGCGTTTCGGCGGCTCCCCCGTAACGTCATTCCGGGGGAGTAGTCCGCCGTTCGAAAGAGGTATCTTATGGGGCGGCCATCAGAGGTCGTCCTGTACCGGCTCAAGATCCGGGTAGGTCTGGACCAGCAGCGATTTTGCCTGGTTGAGGCCGTCCGCGGTCACATTCCAGAAGTTGCCGTTCTGTCCGAAATGGGTCTCCTGAATGGTCGAAATCTGGTCCACCGTAAGCTTGCGGCGGGGAGAATATTTGATGGCGTTCACGAAGGCCCACGCTTCCGAAAGGGTATGGAAGGCTTCCCCGGTATTGGCGTCGCCGAGGTGCCGAAGCGTGGAATTGATGTAGTGCACCGCCGTCGCCGCCGCCACCAGCTCCAGCTGTTCGTACAGAATGTCAACCTGCTCGTCCAGGGTCTCCTGGTCCTTGTTCACGATGGCCGTACGGCCCCTGATAAAGGCGTCCATGAGAGTGCTGTTGGTGCCGAGCTGGCCGTTCTGCACGTTGTCGACCGCGTTGGAGTAGTTTCCCCAGAACCGGATTTCATCTCCTCTCTCGGAGGGCCAGTCGGAGCGGAAATCAACCGGAACGCCCCAGTAGCCGAAGGCCTCGTCGAAGTGGTGCTCCTTGGAGGTGTAGTTCTCCCCTTCCACCAGGTCTTCGTTCTCCACATCGGGTCCGATGCGGCCGTCCGTCAGGTAGACGTTGAATATCTGGTTGTAAAATACCGCGCCCATCATTCCTTTCTCGATGAGCTGGCCGAACTCCCGGCCCTTTTCGTCCACCAGAATGGTGTTTCCGCTGTTCTCCCGCTCCAGCAGTCCGGCCGTGCCGTCGCTGGCCGTCACTCCGGCGCTGCCGTTCTCGCTGGCCGCCGCCGCGTCGGCAAAGAGCGACTCAAAAAATTGTGCGTCACGGTCGGGCGCGAAGGTCTTGTTCCTGAGCTGACGGTCGGACGTAAACGGGAAGTGTCCCCCGCCGTTGCCGCCGGCGTTGGTGTACATATCGATCAGGTCCTGTTCGGAGAGCATCTCTCCGGCATCGCCTTGCGCCAGGTAGGCGTCAATCTCCTCGAGCATGTTGAGCCGGTCGGTCTGGCCGGGATAAGCCACGGTAGAGGCGCCGTCCCGGGTGAACTCATAGGTCTCGGGCGGCTGCAGGTCGTCTTCGCCGCTGCTGAAGACGTCGCATGATAGGAGGAACAGGCTGACGGCAATTGCGAAAAAAAGAGGGCGTGGAGCAGTAAAGCTTGAAACGTTCATGAGTCAAAACATTAGGTTTGCAATTTAATGAGAGGCAATATTAAGGTTATTTAGACTAAATTTAAATAGTAAACGCAAAAAATTTTTCCTTATACTCTTCCCGATGGAACTGCTGAAGGAGATCAACGAAGCGCACTCCCGGCTGGAGGGCCGGGTGCTCCGCACCCCCCTGCTGCGGTCCCGCTGGCTAAGCGACGCCTGCGGCGGAGAGGTGCTGCTGAAACTGGAGAGCGAGCAGCATACCGGCTCCTTCAAGGCGCGAGGGGCCCTCAACAAGCTGATGTGGCTGCGCGAACAAGGCATCGAGGCGCTTCCCGTGACCGCCTCCACCGGGAACCACGGGCAGGGCTTCGCCCGCGCCCTGGACCTGCTGGGAATGGAGGGGAAAGTGTTCCTTCCCCGCAACGCGGACGCTTCCAAGGCCGATGCGATCGCCTCCCTTGGGGCCGACCTGGAGTACCACGGGGAGGATCCCCATACCACCGAGGTGTATGCCCGCAGGCTCGCCGGGGAGAAGGGATGGTGCTACGTCAGTCCCTACAACGACCTGCAGGTCATCGCCGGACAGGGAACCGTCGCGGCGGAACTGCTCGAGCAGGGGCCGGCGCCCGACAGCATCCTGGCGACGGTAGGGGGCGGCGGACTCATTTCGGGGATCGCCGGATACGCCCGGGAGCATGCGCCCGGGGCAGATATCATCGGATGCCAGCCCGAGAACTCCCCGGAGATGTCCGCCAGCGTGAAAGCCGGCGAATACCGGGAGGTGGAGTCCCACCCCACCCTGTCGGACGGCTCCGCCGGGGGATTCGAGCGGGATTCCATCACCTTCGACTACTGCCGGAGGTGGGTGGACGATTTCATCCTGGTTTCCGAGGAGGAGATCGGGGAGGCGATCCGCAAGATGATTGACCGCCACGGCAAGCTGATTGAGGGCTCGGCGGCCGTCGCCGTCGCCTCCCTGCTGCAGCAGCCCGGGTGGTTCGCCGGACAGACTACGGTGATCGTCGTCTGCGGGGCCAACATCTCCGCGGAAAAACTGAAAAAGGTGCTCGGCGGATGAAATACTGTCTCCCGCGGGACGTTCTGCAGAGAGCAATTTCAAACCAAAACTATCGAGCCATGCGTCACCTGATCCTCTCATCCCTCCTTGTTTTCGCCGCCCTGGGCCTGCACGCACAGGACCGCTCCCCCGCCATAAACGTACATACGGAGGGGCAGGTGGAGGTTCCGGCCGACCTCATCCATTTCCAGGTTCAGATCAACGCCAGCGCGGACTCTCCGCAGGAGGCTTACGAGCTCCACTCGCAGCGGGAGGAGCGGCTGGTGGAGCTGCTTGAGCAGTACGCGGTGGACGAGGAGGATATCCGCTACCGGCCGGTCTCCTTCTCCCGGGCTCCCGACCGCACCGATTCCGGAACGTCCCCCGTTCAGACCCGTCAGCAGGTGGTGATGACGCTCCGGGATTTTGACGCTTTCGAACAGATTCAGGTGGGACTCATCGAGGCCGGGTACGACCGGTTCAGCGCGGACTTCGCCACCAGCAGGGCCGATTCGGCGCGCGACGAGGCCCTCCGGGAGGCGGTCGTCCGAGCACGCGAGAAAGCCGAAATCATCGCCTCTGAAGCCCATGTTCGCCTCGGCAACCTCGTATCCATCGACTACGGGGAGCCGCGGTTCACAACGGGGAGCGAAACGATGCGTATGAGCGCCGACGCGGAGTCCGGCAGCGGGATGATGCGCTACGAGCAGACGGTGGCCGTCACCGCCTCGGTCTCGGTATCCTTCGGCATACGGCCGTAGGGATTCCGCTACGCGGCGGTACCGCTGCCGGCAGCCATCACGATCCGTCTTCCTCCCGCAGGTAGATCTCCGCGGACCTGACCGCGTCAAAAAACACGCGCAGCTTCTCCTCGCCGCCCTCCCGGTTAAGCTCATAGTACCAGTACTGCTCCACAACCCCGGCGTTCATCAGCTGCTGCATGGTGCCCTGCGTCTTGTGCTCGGCGATCACCCAGTTGGCGATGATCCGGTAATCCAGCTCGTTCTCATGGCCGAACTTCCGGGTGCGGTCGAATTCAAACGGTTCCACCGTATCGTCCAGGCGTGTTTCGGGATACCCCTCCAGCATACGGAACTCCATGTTCTCCTCCTCTTCCGAACCCAGCATGGTGGTGGCCACGGCGAGCGGGCGCTCGGAGGGATCCATCTCCTGCAGGGTTCTCAGCAGCAGGATGGCCGACGCCTTGTGGTGGCCGTGCGTACCGGGATGGGGCATCATGGTAAAGACGAAATCGTACTGCCCTTCCCGGATGATCTCTTCCAGCCGCTCCGTGATATGGCCGGTGTCCCACTCCTCCAGCGGCACGGTGGGATCCTCGGTGTACGCCCGGTCCACTTCGTCGAAGAAAAAGTAGTTCCGCAGTCCCACGATATCCCCGCCCGCCATGAGCTCCTTCTTCCGGATGCCGGGCAGCCAGGCGCGCCCCACCTCCTCCCTGTCGAGTTCCTTGTCGTAGATGTAATTGCCCAGGGTGGAGTAGCGGTAACCCCCCTCGCCGTTGGTCAGCAGCGCAAGGTCCACCACCCCGTCCAGCAGGTGCGTGGTCTTAAACACCGTCGCCGAAAAGAGGGCGTCGTCGTCCGGGTGGGCGGTGACCAGCAGGATCCGGGGACGGTAGTCCAGTTCGGCATCCTGCTGCTGGGCGGCGGATTCCGGGGGGAGGCCCCACAGCATCCAAAATGCGAACAAGGTCAATGCGAGGAGTCGTAAACTACGGGTCGGCATGGGGGTCGTCAGTTTTTGTTTTCGGGTGTTGGCCGGATAATATAGCGGTTCGCGGGAAAAACAGTAAATCCCGCCCGAACGCTTCTCCGGCGGCTCTCCGCCGCTTGGTTGGAAACTCCTGTCAACGCTCCTCGCGCATCTCCTGCAGGATCGGCTTGATATGCTCCCATACCGTCTCCGCCATCCGCCGGTGTCCCCGCGCGTTGGGATGAATGCCGTCGTTCTGCATGTGCTCCTCGTATCCCCCGACCTCCTCCATCAGGAATGGGATTAACGCTGCGTCGTTCTCTTCGGCCAGTTCGGCGTACATCGACCTGAAGGTCTCGGTGTATTCCGGGCCCAGGTTGGGGGGCACCCGCATCCCGGCGACTACGATCCGCGCGCCGGGGTATTCGGTCCGCACCCGGTCGATGATTTTCTGCAGGTTCCGGCGGGTCGCCGACAGGTCGATGCCCCGCAGGCCGTCGTTGCCCCCCAGCTCCAGCACGAAGAGGTCCACCGGCTGGCGCAGCATCCAGTCGACCCGCCGGAGTCCCCCGGCGGAGGTTTCCCCGCTCACGCCCCCGTTGACCACCCGGAAGTCCCACCCCAGCGAGTCGATCTTCTGGCGGATCAGCGCCGGGAAGGCCTCCTCCTCTCCCACCCCGAAGCCCGCCGTGATGCTGTTGCCGAAAAAGAGGATACGGGAGGATTCTTCGCCGGACTGCCCCGGGGAGGGCGCGGCCCAGGCGAACAGCAGGAGAAGCAGCGCCGGAACGCCTGTTTTAAAATGGTTTAACTTCATATTCCGCTATCATCGGTTATCTTTATGGGGCACTGTGCCAAAGCCTCTCCCCCCGGTAAACGCCCATCCGCAGGGAATGATTTCCCCGCTTTCACACGTTTGAGCACCTAGTTTCAAAAACCGCCTGACATGGACCCGGAATCGATACTCGAAGTTACAAATCTTACCCAGCAATTCCGCAGCGGCGACCGCACCCTGACAGTGCTGGATCACGTGGACTTTTCCGTGGAGGAGGGGACCACCTGCGCGATCGTCGGTCCCTCGGGCAGCGGCAAGACCACCCTGCTGGGGCTCTGCGCCGGACTCGACCGGCCGAGCGCCGGGGAGGTGATGCTGAACGGCATCCGGCTGGGGGAGCTCGACGAGGATGAGCGCGCCGAAGTGCGCAACCGGTATGTGGGCTTCATCTTCCAGACCTTCCAGCTGGTGCCGACCCTCACTGCCCTGGAGAACGTGATGGTGCCCCTGGAGCTTCGGGGGGAGTCGGCCGAAACGGTGCGCGACTACGCCCTCGACCTGCTGGAGCAGGTAGGCCTGGGCGACCGCACCAACCACTATCCCACCCAGCTCTCGGGCGGGGAGCAGCAGCGGGTCGCCATCGCCCGTGCGTTTATCAACCGCCCGAAAATTCTCTTCGCCGACGAACCCACCGGCAACCTGGACGCCGAAACCGGGGGAACCATCGAGGAACTGATGTTCGAGCTGAACCGGGCCGCCGGCACCACCCTGGTGCTGGTCTCCCACGACCTGGAGCTGGCCCGCAAGTGCCAGCGGGTGATCCGGCTGCGCAGCGGCGCCATCCAGAGCGACGAGCGGACCGCGCACGCCGAAACGAAATCCTCCCCCAACCGCTGAACCCGAGCCGCCTATGTTCTCTACGTGGACGTGGAAGATGGCCTGGCGTGATGCCCGATCCAACAAAAAGCGGCTGCTGGTCTACATCTCCGCCATTATCATCGGGGTAGCCGCCCAAGTGGCCATCACCTCCTTCCGCGACAGCCTCAACTACACCATCGACCGGCAGTCCCGGGAACTGCTGGGCGCCGACTTCCGGATCGACTCCGACGACCCCTTTACCGACGAACAGAAGGCATTCTTCGACGCCCTGGGCGGCACCACCTCCACGATGGTGGACTTCCCCTCCATGGCGCTCTTCCCGGGCAGCGGCACCCGGCTCTCGGACATCCGGGCGGTGGAGGGCGGCTTTCCCTTCTACGGGGAGATGGAAACCGAACCGGCCGGGGCCGCCGGGACCTACCAGGAGGGCAGGCGGGCGCTGGTCGACAACGTGCTGATGGACCAGTTCGGGCTGCAGCCGGGCGATTCGATCAGGGTGGGCGACGTCACCTTTGAGATCGCCGGATCCCTGCTGAAAATCCCCGGACAGAACCTGGCCATCTCCATGGTCAACCCCCGCATCTTCATCCCGAGGGCCTGGCTCGACTCCACCAACCTGGTACAGCGCGGCAGCCGGATCGACTACAACGTCTATTTCCGCTTTTCCGAAGGGCGCGACCTGGAGCAGGTGGAGGATACGGTAGATGCCTTTGCCGAGTCGCAGGAGCCGGAGTACGACCTGGGCTACGACACGGTGGAGGAGCGCCAGGAGGAGCTGGGCGAGGTGGTCGGCAACCTGGGGCGCTTTCTCAACCTCGTGGGATTCATCGCCCTGCTGCTGGGCGGCATCGGGGTGGCCAGCTCCATCCACGTCTACATCCAGCGCAAGATCAACGCCGCTTCGGTGCTGCGCTGCTTCGGCGCCTCCAGCCGCCAGATCCTGGGCATATTCCTCATCCAGGCCGTCGCCCTCGGACTGCTGGGTGCGCTGGCAGGGACCCTGCTGGGGATCGGCCTGCAGTACCTGCTGCCGGGAATCTTCCAGACGTTTCTGCCCGTGGAGGTCATCCTCCGCGTCTCCTGGCTGGCGGTGGGAATGGGTCTGCTGACGGGGACGGGCGTGGCGCTGGTCTTCGCCCTCCTTCCCCTGCTGGCCCTCCGGAACGTCTCCCCGCTCTCCGCCCTCCGGGCGCTCGACATCAACCTGGGATCCCTCCTCCCCTTCCGCACGCGCTGGGGAATCTACGGGCTCATTGTCCTCACCGTGGCCGCCTACGCCGCCCTGCTGACCGGGAGCGTCACCGCCGGCGTCCTCTTCACGGCGGGCATGCTGGTCGCCTTCGGGCTGCTGCTGGGCGTGGCCCAGGCGCTTATCCGGGGCATCCGGCGATGGTTTCCTTCCCACTGGACCTACGTCTGGAGGCAGGGACTGGCCAACCTCTACCGTCCCCACAACCAGACCTCCGTGCTGATGCTCTCCCTGGGACTGGGCATGCTGATGGTAAGCACCCTCTACTTCAGCCAGGACATGCTGATGGAGGAGCTGGAGTTCGCCAGCCGGGAGGACGCCCCCGACCTGGTGCTGTTCGACGTGCAGTCGGACCAGAACGAGGGGGTCAACGAGATCATACGCTCAGGCGGCGGCGAGATTATCCAGAACGTGCCGATGGTTTCCATGCGCATCTCCCATCTGCGGGGGCGGCCGGCCGACTCCGTGGCGGAGGATACCGCAGACCGCGTCAGCGGGTGGGCGCTGCAGCGGGAGTACCGCGCCACCTACCGGGATTCGCTGACCGACGCCGAAACGATCGTGGAGGGAAACTTCATCGGGACGGTGGAGGAGGCCGGGGGGGCGGTGCCGGTTTCGGCCGCCCGGGAGATTACGGAGGACCTCGGCCTGGAGGTGGGCGACAGCCTTACCTTCGACGTGCAGGGCGTGCCCGTGGAGGCGTGGGTGAGCAGCATACGGACGGTGGACTTCCAGCGGATTCAGCCCAATTTCTTCATGCTTTTCCCCACGGGCGTCCTGGAGGGGGCGCCCCAGATCTGGGTCACCATCAGCCGGGTGGGGGACCGGCAGACCGCCGCGCGAATCCAGCAGCAGGTGGTGGAGGACTTTCCCAACGTCTCGGCCATCGACGTCACACTCATCCTGGAGACGGTCAACGAGTTCATCGACCAGATCTCCTTCGCCATCCGGTTCATGGCGCTCTTCAGCATTCTGACCGGACTGATCGTGCTGGCCAGCTCCGTGGCCACCTCGCGCTACCAGCGCATCCGGGAGAGTACCCTGCTGCGCACGCTGGGCGCCCGCAGGAGGCAGATCGTGCAGATCCTGTCGGTCGAATACCTCTTCCTGGGCGTCCTCTCGGCCCTCACCGGACTCATTCTCTCGGTGGCCGCCTCCACCCTGCTGGCGCGCTACTACTTCGGGCTGGATTTTTATCCCGATCCCACGGTGGTCATCGTCGGCACGGCCGCGGTCACCGCCCTCACCATAGGCATCGGCATGCTCAACAGCCGAAGCGTCTACCGCAAAACGCCGCTGGAGGTGCTGCGGCTGGAGCACGGCTAGACAGGGATGGCGAAACCACTTGTAATAGGCCTCCGCCTTCGCAATATTAGGGCAGACCCTAACCTGGAACCCTTTTCGCCATGGTCCCGAAAAAGCAGCTCAAGCGCATTCTTCCCCGTTTCAAAAGCCGCAGGATCCACAGTGCCAAGGATCCCGGCACGGCACCCGGCACCGTGCAACACGTGGGAGAACAGCGCGTGGAGGAGGTCCGCATCACCATACACGACTACGACACGGACCACGTGGAGGAGATTCCCATAGACGACATCGAGGAGGCCCGCCCCTACCTGGAGAATCCCTCCAAGACCTGGATCAAGGTCTACGGGCTGCACGACGTGGAGAAGCTGAAAACCATCTGGTCCTATTTCGACCTGCACCCGCTGATCCAGGAAGACATCGTCAGCACGCAGCAGCGTCCCAAGGCGGAACAGTACGACAACTGTATCTTCTTCGTGCTGCGGGCCCTCCACCTCTCCGGCACCGGGGAGGAGTCGCTCGACACCGAACAGATCAGCATCGTACTGGGGGACCGTTTCGTACTCTCCTTCCAGGAGACCGACAAACCCTACTTCAACCCCCTCCTCGACCGTCTCAGGATTCCCGGCGCCCGGATCCGGCAGCGCGGGCCGGACTACCTGGCCTATACGATGATCGACACGGTGGTGGACCACTATTTCAAGGTGCTGGAGACCCTGGGCGACCTCACCGAGTCGCTCGAGGAGACCCTGATAGAGGATCCCTCGGAGGAGACGTTCCGGCACATCCATCAGCTCAGGCGCACCCTCTCCTATTTCCGGAAAACCGTCTGGCCGCTGCGGGACCTGCTCAACAGTACGATACGCGACGACTCCCCCCATATCCGCGAGGAGACGAACATCTACCTGCGGGACGTCTACGACCACGTGGTGCAGATCATCGACAACGTGGAGAGCTACCGCGACATCATCATGGGAATGCACGACATGTATATGTCGCACGTCTCCAACAGGATGAACGAGGTGATGAAAGTGCTGACCATCATCGCCACCATTTTCATTCCCCTCACTTTCATCGCGGGACTCTACGGCATGAATTTCGATCCCGGGGCCAGCCCCTGGAACATGCCCGAGCTGGGATGGTACTGGGGGTACCCGGCCTCCCTGCTGGCCATGGCGGTGGTCGCCGCCGTGATGATGTACTATTTCAAAAGGAAGGAGTGGCTGTAGGGATATAAAATATGCTTCCATTAAAGTACATTAAACAGCTAAGCGACAAAAGGTTACAATGGATATAAAAAAGATACTTGTACCCCTGGACTTCTCCGACCTTGGCGCCAACGCGCTCCATTCGGCCGCCCGTCTCGCGAAACTCTATGGGGGACGCGTTACCCCTTTTCACTCCTACCTGCCGGTAAGCGAAATGGAGACGCCCTACGACTACGGCATGAGCACGGGGCACACCGAGGATTTCGAGGAGACGGAGGAGGTGCTCTCCGAGAGGCTCGCTGAGCTGGCCGGAGAGGCGATCGACGCCCCCCTGCTCACCGAGCCGGTGATCACCATCGGCAATCCGGCCCAGGCCATTGTGGAGGAGGCCGACGCCTACGACGCCGTGGTGATGTCGACCCACGGGCGGACCGGATTCTCCCGCTTCTTCCTCGGGTCGGTCTCCGAAAAAGTACTGCGCACCTCCCACAAGCCGGTGCTGATCGTCAACCGTGACCGGCAGCTCTCGGGGCTCAACCGGATCATGGTCACGACGGACTTTTCGGACAACGCCAGGGCGGCATTCGAGTACGCCCTCGACATCGCCCGGCGCTCCGGGGCCACCCTGGAACTGGTGCACATCCTAAGCTACGATCCCGAGTACGAGGACGCGCCCGCGGATAAAACCCGGTCGCTGCGGGAACAGCGCCTTGAGGTGCTGGGGAAGGAGGAGCTTCACGAAATGGAGGACCAGCTGGAGACCCGCCTGATTGTCTCCTCCGACTCCCCGCACGAGGCGATCCTGAACCAGGAACTCAACGGGGAGTACGACCTGATCGTCATGTCTACCGTGGGACGCACCGGCATCAAGTACCTGATGATGGGAAGCACCACGGCCAGCGTGGTGCGCCACGTCAACTGCCCCGTCCTCAGCATCAATCCCAAAATCTCATCCGCCGAAGAGATTCAATGAGCCTGCCCAGATCTCTCCGCCACTTATGTCTTTTGACAGGTATTCTGCTTCTGGCTTCCTGCGCCGGGGATCCCGGCAGCACCGGAAACGGCGGCGAGCCCGAAGTTGATCCCTCCCCGCCGGTCCCGAGAGACGGCATACTGGAGACGGTGACCTGGAACCTGGCATTTTACAACAACCGGGGCGCTACCAAGGCCCGGAACGTAAGGCAGGTGCTTGACTCGCTGAAGGCGGACCTCTACGCCTTCCAGGAGATTACGGACCGGGCGTCGCTGGACGAGCTGGCGAGGCGCCATGACGGGTACCGAGGGTTTGTCGCCCGCCACATCGGCTACAACCAGAAAACCGCCTTTCTTTTCAACTCCAACGCCATCGACTCCCTCGATTCGGGGGTGCTCGATGGCGACGAGGGACAGTCGCCGGGGGACTGGCAGAACCGCCTTCCGCTCTTCTTCGAGTTCAACTACCGCTACAACGACGCGGGCGATACCCGGCGGGTGTACGCGGTGGTGATCCACGCCAAGGCACAGACCGACAGCACCAGCAGCAGTTCCTACGAGCAGCGCAGGCGTTCCGCCGAGAGCCTTTACGATTATCTCAAAAACCGCAGGCCCGACGCTCTCGTGCTGCTTCTGGGGGACTACAACGACGACGTCGATGTCTCCATCTACGGGGGGAAACCCACCCCCTACCGCCCGTTTGTAGAGGATTCGGCGGCATTCCGGGTGCTGAGCGGCCGCCTCTCCGAAGAGGGCCGCCGCTCCACGGTTCGCTACGATGATATGGTCGACCACATTACGGTCAGCGACGAGCTGCTCCCCTACTACCGGGACGGCAGCGTGGCGGTCTACCGCCGGCCGGAGCAGTACATTCCCTCCTACGGCAGCACCACGTCCGACCACTACCCGGTCTGGGCCCAGTTTGACATGCGGACGCCCCGGGATCAGGCGGCTGCAGCGTCAGCCAGATAGGTCATCCCCCCCTGACCGCCCGGGGAGGGAAGCCAAGGGGGCAGGAAAACCGCCGGGGCGGGCGAAAAAAAGAGAGAAGGTACCGGTCAGGGCACCTTCCCCGGTCTACGGAGTATTGCTTGGGGATATAGCGTTTAAAGTCTCATTCGCAGGCCGATCATGCCGTGAACCCGGCTGATGTCCTCCGCCACCGTCTCCGAGCGGGTGGGCTGGCCGGGGCCGGTCCGGTAGGTATAGAGGCTGTTCTCGTCCTCCCACGCGGCGTACTGCACTCCTACGTCCAGCGACAGAATATCGGAGAGCTGCGCGCTGAAACCGGCGCTGAAGATCTGCCGGTCGGCCGAAGACGACAGGGCCGAGCGGGGACTCGGGTACCAGGCGTATCCCAGGCGGGGGGTGAACCGCTCGTGCAGGGCCACCTCCATCCCCCCGCGCAGGTTCCAGACGTCTTCCATCTGGGCGCGGACGTTTTCGTTGATATCCTCCTGCAGGGGACGCAGGTCCAGCTCGTCGAATTCGATGCGGCCGCTGGCGTAGGGTACGTACTCCGCGGAGGCCGAAAGGCTGAAGAGGCCCAGGTCCCGCGCCGATGCGCCCACGTGGATCCGGTTGGGGCTGACAATCTTGTATTCAAACCGCCCGGGCGCGTCGTCCTCGGCATGCATCCCGTTATCGAATGTGCTCCTGATCTCGGTGTTGAACTCCTCCTCGAAATGGAGCGTGCTGGG
>CAZGSL010000002.1:108741-126085 GCA_964528445.1 uncultured Balneolaceae bacterium
GCGGCAAAGAAGAGGCTGTCGTCCGGCGTAATATTGTAGAAATCGGTAAGGGTAGAACCGTCGTTGAATCCGCCGCCCGCCAGTGCCCTGTTGAAATCGGAGGTCTGGCTGTAACCCGCGCCGACCACGAGGGATCCGCGGGTGGTCGGGAAATCATAGACAAATCCGAGGTCTCCCACGTTGGTCTCGCTGTCGTCAAAGGAGGTACGGCTGCCCAGGTACGCCCCCTCCTCCTCCACGTAGCGGGAGCTGAGGCTGAAGGAGAGAAAGCTCTCGTCAAACAGCGCCATGGAAGCCGGGTTCTCCTGGTACGCCCCGAAGCCGGTGGGATACGCCACGCCGGGGAGGACCATGCTGGTGGCGTCGTAGGCCGGCTGCTGAAGGCTGTACCGCAGCACGTCGTCCGCGTTCTGGGCCTTCGCCGCGTAGGTAAGCAGCAGGCCGGCCAGCAATAATATGATCCCTTTAACCCATCTCATAAATATACTCCTCGCGCATGATGCGTTATGGTTGGCTTATCATTCGAATAGAGAGGAAAAAGCTCCCCGCTGGCAGATCCCGTCAATTACCTCCGCGGCTGCGGCTGTTTCCGTCGTCGTCACCGCCGCCGGAGCCCCGGGAGCGGCTGCTGCCGGAGGAACCGCCGCGGGAACGGGTGTTGTCGGAATCGGAACTCCGGGTTACCGTACCCCGGCTGGAACTGCCTCCGTCACGGCTCCGGGAGCCGTAGTTTCCGCGGTCGGGATAGAATCCCTCGTAGCTCTTCCGGCTGGACTCGAAGAACTCGCCGAGACGCTGCAGGAACCCTCCGCGCGATCGCGACCGGGTTACCCGCACATTTTCAGGGCCCTCCACGCGGTATCCTTCCAGCCTGCTTCGAAGCGCATCATTGCCGAACGAATAATCTCTCCAGTCGACTGCGGAGGTTCGCACGCGGGCTTCGTTCTCTTCGCCGTCACGCGGTTCGACCCGGAAAACGGGAAAACGCGTGCCGCTGCTGCTCGAAGAGGTCGGCAGCGGACGATAGCGGATGCGCTCGGTATCGTCGGAACGGCTCCGATCCAGGTTGCCGTCGTCGTTTCCGCCACGGGAGCGGCTGCTGCCGGATGAGCCGGCATTTCCGCTGCCGGTACCGCCGCTTCGGGTGCGTGTAACCGTTCCGCTCGAGCGAGTTACGTCGGAACTGCCGCCGCGGACACGCGTAACGGCGTCGGCGGACTGTCCATCACCCGAACGGGAACCGATGCTCCTTCCGTCCGCCCGGCTGCTGCCGTCCGAACCGATCCGGCTGGACCCGATGGAACGGGGGCCGTAACGGGCATTCTCACGATTGTCGCGGTTGACGGCAAATCCGCCCTGGAATTCATCTCCAAAGAGGTAGAAGTTGTTGAACTGGTAGTAGTGGCCGAAACCGGCTCCCCGCCAGGGACTATAGGGATTCCAGGCATAGTAGTCGTGCCAGCCGAAGTGGGACGAACGGTATCCCCAGCCGAAACGGAAGGAGAGCCAGACCCGCGTGCCGGGACGGTAGTGATACGGATGGTAACCGTCCCACCAGCTGGAATAATAACCTGAATGGTAGGGATGGAATCCGCTATGGAACCGGTGGTAGGCCGAGTTCCACTTGTAGTGGCCGGCTCCGTAGTAGCCGGTTACGCTCCGGCGGCGCATATCACGGTCCGATTTCTGCACGGCCTTGGACGCTCCGTCGACGGAGGCACTCTCTGATCGGTACTCCCTCTCCTGCGTCTGCTGAACCTGCAGCTGGGTATAGCAGCCGGACAGCAGTACGGGTACGAGCAACAAAGCGGCTATTTTTAAACCTTTCATAACTGACCTCCCACGCGTTTGTTAACCTCCGTTACATCAATCTACACCTTATGTTACAGCATGCAAGCGTAACACACAATCACATGATAATGTTAATCAAAAACGCCTTTCAGAGCCTATATCTCGCCTTTCAGGGATTTGGCGATCACTTCCGCCTTTGAGTTAACATGCAGCTTTTTGTAGATGTTCCGGATATGGGCCCGGACCGTATCGATGGAGATGTCGTACCGGTCGGCGATCATCTTGTAGCTGAGTCCGTCCACGAGCCCGTTCACAATGTCGTGCTCCCGGGGAGTGAGGTTGGAATCGGGATCCTTTTTGGGCTGCTCATCCTGGAAGTGGTGAATCACCTTCCGGGCGATCTGGGGCGACATGGGCGCGCCGCCGTCCATCAGGTCCACGATCGACTCCTTGATTTCGGGCAGGGAGGTGTGCTTGAGCAGGTAGCCGGAGGCGCCCGCGCAGAGGGAGTCGAATATCTTGTGGGAGTCGTGATAGACCGTCAGCATGATGATCTCAATCTCGGGATACTCATCCTTGATAATGCTGATCCCCTTGATTCCCGACATGCCGGGAAGCTGGATGTCCATCAGGATGACGTCCGGTTCGGGATGCTCCTCGAGATAATCCAGCATCTCCTCCACCGAGTCCACTGCTACCGGGCAGTCCAGCTCCTCCTGCATATCCAGGTAGCGCTGAATCAGGTCCCTGATTTTCTTGTTATCTTCGACGATTCCGACTACTGAAGACATGACGCTGTTCCGTTTGGTTGTGATTGCCGTGCCGGCCTAGGCGTTCTGGCCTGTAACGTGGACCGTAAAGCCCTCGGTGTTGGTAAAGGTAATGTCTGCGTCAATACGTTGCGCCCGCATTTTCATGTTACGCATCCCCTGGCCGCTCTTGCGGGCATTCCGGCTGCCACTGCCGTTATCTTTGACCACCAGGTCGTACTCTCCGTTCTGTTTATGGGCAAGACGCACCGTTACCTTCGTGGCGTCGGAGTGCTTGGCGATATTGTTCACCGCCTCCTTGAAGATCAGGTAGAGGTTCTCCTTCATCGGCACGTCGAGGGTCCGGTCCATATCGAGCCCGTCGAATTCGTAGCGCACCTCCCGCTCCGGCAGCACGTGATTGATGTAATCCTGCATCCGGTCGGTCAGGTCCCCCAGCGTGTCGTTGCGCGCGTCGATAGACCAGACAATGTCGTCCAGACTGGAGACGATCTTGCGGCTCTGGTCCCCGATCTGGTCCAGGGTCTCCCTGAGATCTTCCCGCACGTCCATCGTCTGGAGGAAATCGGACTGCAGGGCGATTTCGGTAAGGGCGGAGCCCACATCGTCGTGCAGGTCGCTGGCGATGCGGACCCGCATCCGCTCCAGCTCCACCATTTTGCGTATGCGGTAGTAGTTGTAGATGAACACCACGATTCCCAACAGCAGCAGGATGACCAGACCCACGAACCATCCCTGCAGCCAGAAGGGGGCCAGGACCTGGAACGAGATGCGGGCCGGGGCGGTGCTGGCCACCCCGTCCTCGTTGATGGCCCGGACCTCAAATTCGTACGATCCCGGCAGGAAGGCGGAGTGCTGCACCTGGCGCTGCGCGGTACGCTGCCACTCATCCCCCGAATCCCGGATGCGGTACTCGTAGACCACCTGCTCCGGGGCCGAGTAGTTAAGGCCGATAAAATTGAAAGTGATGTTGTGGTTGTCGCTGCCGATCTCCAGGTTTTCCAGCGACTCCCGCCGTTCCCCGGAGATGGAAACTCCCGTAATGTGCACCTTGGGAGGAACGGTGTTCCTGCTGACCTGCGAGGGATCCAGGCGGGTAAGCCCCCCTACCGAGCCGAACCAGAGGTACCCCTCGCGGTCCCGGTATCCCGCGCTGGCGTTCATCTCATTGGCCACCAGGCCCTGGTTGCGGGTAATCAGCTTGAACGCTTTCCGCTTCTCACGAAGGGGCATATCCTCGGAGTAGCTGTCGGCGTCAAATCGGACCACCCCGATCTTGGTACCGATCCAGAAATACCCCTCCTCGTCCTGCAGGATAAAATAGCCGACCTCGTCCGGCAGCCCGTCCTCGGACGTGATGGAGGTAATTTCGCCGCCGGAGAAGCGGGCGATCCCCCCGGAAGTGGAGAACCAGATGTCCCCGTTCTGCGCCCGCTGAATGTCCAGTATCACGTTGTTGGGCAGCCCGTCGAAGATGGTATAGTTCTCAAATTCCGGGTCGATGGGATCCAGCCGGCTTACTCCCCCGTAGGTGCCCACCCAGAGCGCCCCTTCATCATCCTCTTCTATCGTCATGACGGTATTGTCGGCCAGGCCGTCCTCTTCGGTGTAGTGGACGAACTCCCTCTCGTTGTAGTGAAGCAGGCCCTCCCCGTAGGTGCCCAGCCAGAACCCGACCCCCCGGGAGGCGTTGCGAACGGCCCGGATCTTGCGGTACGGCAGCTCGCTCTCGTCAAAATTGAAGAAACGGATGCCGTTGAAGACACTGAGTCCCCAGCGCGTGCCGATCAGCAGCTCTCCCTGGTCGGAGATATCGGCGGTATACACCTTGTTGTCCACCAGTCCCTGCGGCTCGTTGTGCACCACAAACCGGCCGTCCTCGTAGTGGGCGATGCCTCCCCCGTAGGTGGTGATCCAGTGCTCTCCAAGATTGTCCTGTAAAACAGAAGTGATCACGTTGTTGGGCAAGCCGTCCTCCACCGTAAAGTTCCGGATGTGATCGCCCAGGAAGACGCTGATGCCGCCCCCGAACGTCCCGAACCAGATGTTGTTCTCCCGGTCAATAAGGGTGGAGTGAATAATATTGTTGGAGAGCCCCTCCTCCACGGAATAATTGGTAAACTGCCCGTCGGCAAAGTAGCTGGCTCCCTCTTCCGTTCCCAGCCAGATATGACCGTTTTCGTCAAACGACAGCGACTGGATCCGGTTGTTGACAAGACCGTCGTCCTCTTCGGTGTAATTGGTGAAGGTGCCCTCCTCCAAGTGACTGAGTCCACCGCGCGTAGCGATCCAGATCGAACCGTCGGGGGCCGGAAGCAGGTCCCGGAGCAGGTTGTCCGCCAGCCCGTCCTCCGTGGTGTAGGTGCGGAAGTTTCCCTCCTCCAGGAAACTGAGTCCCCCGCGCGTGGCGAACCAGAGCGTCCCGCTGGAGTCCTCCGCGATATCGCGCACCCGGGCGCCTGCAAGACCCTCTTCGGGGAGATGCTGCGTAAGCGTTCCCGGCGGTTCCAGCTCCCAGACTCCCTCCCCGTCGGTGGCGAACCAGATACGTCCGCCCTGGTCCTGGTAAATCTCCAGGATAGCACTCTCCCGCAGGGGATCCAGGGCGGGCTTCGTGGTGATGGTATCGTTTTCCATCACGTTGATCCCCGAAGCGGTTCCGATCCAGATACGTCCCTGCCGATCCTGATAGAGCGACTGGATGTCGTTGCTGAGCAGCCCGTTCTCCTCGTAGTAATTCCGGAAGGCAAACCCGTTAAAGCGGTTGAGGCCGTAGCTCGTGCCGATCCAGAGATAGCCCTCCTCGTCCTGGATCATGTCGTTCACCACCGCTTCGCTGAGCCCTTTTTCAATTGAATAGGTGCGGAAGGGATACTGCTGGGCCGTTCCCTCGAGGGTCGGCCCCAGAAGAAAGGCAAGCAGCGGTATAAAGAACCATCGTTTCATAACTTGTACCGGGCGGGTGAAAAAGGTCAGCGGGTACCGTTACAGTCTATGAAAAAAGTGCGACGAAATGAAAAAGGCTCCGTTCCGGCTGCTCCCCGGGAAACACCGGAGTAAGGCGCGAAACGAAGCCGCTGTCCGTCGTCTGCAGTTCCGGTCACTCAGCCGAGATACGCCCTGAGGGCCGCGCTTCGGTTGTGATGGCGCAGCTTGCGGAGCGCCTTCTCCTTGATCTGCCGCACCCGTTCGCGGGTGAGGTCGAAGCGCTCCCCGATCTCCTCGAGGGTCAGCGAATGCTCGCGGCCGATACCGAAGTAGAGCCGGATGACCTCCGCCTCGCGGCTGGTCAGCTTGGAGAGCGCCCGCTCGATCTCCACCTTGAGGGACTCGCCCATCAGGTCGTTGTCGGGATCCGGGGTCTCCTCGTTCTCCAGCACATCCAGCAGGCGGTTATCCTCGCCCTGCGCGAAGGGAGCGTCCACCGACAGGTGCCGACCGGAAATCTTCAGGGTGTCGGCCACCTCCGAAACGGTCATGTCCAGGCTTTCGGCCAGTTCCGCGGCCGAGGGCACCCGCTCGTACTCCTGCTCCAGCTTGGAGAGTTCCTTGCCGATCTTGTTGAGGGCACCGACGCGGTTCAGGGGCAGCCGGACGATGCGGCTCTGCTCGGCCAGTGCCTGCAGAATGGACTGGCGAATCCACCAGACGGCGTAGGAGATGAACTTGAATCCGCGGGTCTCGTCGAACCGCTTGGCCGCCTTGATCAGGCCCAGATTCCCCTCGTTGATAAGATCGCCCAGCGAGAGACCCTGGTTCTGGTACTGCTTGGCCACCGATACAACGAAGCGCAGGTTTGCCTTGGTAAGGTCCTCCAGCGCCTTCTGGCTTCCCTTCTGGATCTCCTTGGCAAGACGCACTTCGTCCTCCGGGGTAATCAGTTTCTCTTTTCCAATCTCCTGGAGGTAGCGATCGAGGGATTCGGATTCTCGAGTAGAAATGCCTGAACTTCTAGCCACGGATATATCTGGGTTTGGTTTGAATTACTGCTCGCCTTCCACGGGTAATTAACACACGTTTCCCGGCGGACCATTCATCCGCCTTCACGCGACATGGATAAACGCATGAGGGCATCGGATGTTGTCCGCCAAGCGGGTGCGCAATCTCTATAATATAATACAATTGCAAGCCCTCTTAAAGTCCGAACATGCGGTTTCCCGAACCCCGTTTCCAGTCCGTCACCTCTTCCCTTGCGGGGGCCTTCATCCCATGGGACGGCCCGGAAAAGGGGCGTCAAGCCCGAAGTGGCGGCAGACCGTGACAGCCGCGTCCCCGAAGCTCTCCCGCACCCCCAGATCGCGCGGGGGACCGGGATGAAGCAGAATGGGCACGAATTCCCGGCTGTGATCGGTACTCCGGGAGGTGGGATCGTTCCCATGGTCCCCGGTGATCATCAGCGTGTCTCCCCTTCCCAGCCTGCTGAACAGGGCGGGAACCGCCCGGTCAAACTCCCGGAGCGAGCGGGCAAATCCCTCCGGATCCAGCCGGTGCCCGTATTTCTGGTCGGTGTCTATGAGGTTGACGAAAACGAAGCTCTCCTCAGCGGCGTGCATCAGGCTGAGAAGCTGGGACAGGCCTTCGGCGTTTCCCCGGGTTCGGCGGTACTGGGTAAAGTACTCCTCCCCGAAAAGATCGACCACCTTGCCTATGGCGTAGGATTTGATCCCGTGGTCGGAGAGGTGCGAGAGGAGATTGGGCCGCGGGGGCGGAAGGGAGAAGTCGTGGCGTTTTTCGGAAATGCGCTCGAAGGCGCCGGATTCGCCCTCAAATGGGCGCGCGATCACCCTTCCCACGCCGTGTTCCCCGCGCAGAAGCTCCCGGCGGGCGCGCCGGCACCATTCGTACAGCCGGCTGACGGGCGTTACCTTCCGGTGGGCCGCCACCTGGAACACGCTGTCGGCCGACGTATAGACGATGGGATGGCCCGTCTCCAGGTGCTCGTCCCCGTAATCGGCAATCACCTGCGTACCCGAACAAGGCCGGTTGCAGAGCACGCCGTCCACCCCGCAGATTGCGCAGAACTCCTCGATGAGCGGGGAGGGAAATCCCTCCGGGTAGGTGGGAAAGGGATCCTCGAGGCGGATGCCGGCCAGCTCCCAGTGTCCGGTGGTGGAATCCTTGCCGGCCGAGCGCTCGCGCATCTTTCCCCAGGCGCAGAGCGGATTCTCCGACTCCGGGACCGAAGGCAGCGGCAGGATGTTGCCCAGTCCCAGGCGCTCCAGGTTGGGAAGCTCGCATCCCGTCTGACGGCAGACGTTGCCGAGGGTGTTCATATCCTCGTCCCCGTACTTCCCGGCGTCCTCCTGGGCTCCCACGCCCAGTCCGTCAATCACAATGAGATAGCAGTTTCCCATCCGACTCGGTGCTCTTATTTCTCCGATTTGACAGCCTCGGAAAGGGCGGATTTGGCATTGGAAAGGACCTGGTAGGAGTCCTCGTAGGAAGATTTCAGCCGGGTATAGCCCACCTGGATTCCGCTGCTGATCTTCCGGCCGCCGCTCAGCTCAATTCCGTCCGCCAGTTCCTTTTTCACCGCGCCCGTCCACTGCCCGAATGCCTCCTCGTTCCTGCTCTGGATAAGAAAAGCGTACACATGATCGGCATGAGACCCGATGAAGCCGGGAAATCCGAATCGGGAGGGGTTGCACGCCGCGACCAGGCTCTTCTGCATGATGTTCAGCTCCTCCAGTCTCAGGCGCGTACGCAGCCGGGACAGCTCAGCGAGCGTGAGCAGCCCGAACCAGGAGTGAAAGCGGTTCTCCCCCTCCCGGAGCTTCTCCAGCTCCTGGTCCACCACGATCTCCCAGAGATCCGGGAGCACGCCCCCGTATTCGTTGGCGAAAATGCTGCGGTCGGGATCCGGGGAATCCAGGTTGGCGTTCATCTTCAAAGCGGCCAGGCGCACCAGGTTTACAATTTTATGTTTGGTGGACTCTTTGAATACCAGCGGATTCTGGTCGTATACCAGGAACAGCCCCTGCCTCCGGTCCTCAAGCAGCATGGGCACGGCGAGGGTAGCCCCTTCGGTCGCCCGCTCCCGGGGGGAGAGGCGCTTGGGATTGTTGTTGAAATGTATGGCGAATTCGGGTTTCCCGTTTTCAAGCGCCTCGTACCCCAGCGTCCGCTGCTCCAGGGGCATGCCGGCCGGGGGTCCGTGCCGGGCGTCGCGCGAACTCAGCAGGCTGCACCATCCGCCCATCGCCTTGCCGACGAAGGTAACCCCGCCCTCGTTCAGAAATTGCTGAATTTCGTTCACGACATTCGCCAGCAGCCGGGACCGGTGTCCCCTGCTCCCGATCACCCTAAGCCGCTCCTCGTACTCCACCCACTCCTGTTCGCTCTCGTAGAGGTCGCTGATCTCCAGGTAGGTATTCAGCACGTTGCGCAGGGCGTTGACGTAGGCCTTTACCACCTCGCCGTTGTCCGCCGAGAGGATATCGTTCTCCGATTCCAGTACGGTAATGGCTACCGTTTCCCCGTTGTTGATAAAAGGCAGCAGCGTCACGTGCCGGGCCGGCACCTCCTCGTAGTAGTGGCTGAGCTGCTCCGGCTTCACCTCCTCGCCGACCTTCAGGGCCCGCGCCTCCCCGATATCCCGGTGGGCGTTCAGGAAATGCTCCTCGAAGGGGAGCCGGTCACGGAACATCACATTCTCCAGCTCGGTCGATTTGGTCTCCAGCACAAACTGCTCACGCTGGCGATTCACCCAATATAGATAAACGGTCTGCATGCCCGTCGCCCTGCGCAGCATGAATACCAGGTCCTCCAGCACCTCCTTGAATTCCCGCAGCGCCTTCTCCCGGCGTTTCTCGCCGATAATCTCCGCGTTGGCGTTCTCCTTCTCCCCTGCCTGCATATAGGTATCCATGGCTCGTCAGTCCTGATCGATTTTCTGTGCCAGCTCCTCGGCCCGCTGCACCATCTTCTCGACAGCCGCGATCCCCCGGTCCCAGAAATCCGGCTGTGTGATATCCAGCCCCGTCTTGCCAATGATCTTCTCCGGCCAGTCGGACCCGCCCGCTTTCAGAACCTCCAGGTAGGTGTCGGAAAAACCGTTCCCGCTGCGCCTGTACTCCTCGTAGAGCGCCAGTACAAGCAGCTCCCCGAAGGAGTAGGCGTAGACGTACCCGGGGGTATGCAGGAAGTGGGGAATATAGCACCACCACAGCCCGTAGCCTTCGGTCAGCGTGACGGCGTCTCCGTACAGGTCGTGCTGCGTGGCGCGCCACAGTTCGGAAAACTCTCCCGTGGTCAGCTCGCCCGACTCCCGACGGCGGGTGTGGATGGCGTTCTCAAACCGGTTCATGGCGACCTGGCGGTAGACCGTGGCGATGGTGTCGTCTATTTTCCCGGTCAGCAGGGCCAGTTTCTCCCGGGGATCCTCCAGGTTTCTCATCAATTTCTGAAAGACGAGCATCTCCCCGAAAACCGAGGCCGTCTCTGCCGTCGTCAGGGGCGTCCCGGCCTGCAGGGCGCCCTGCTCGCGCGCCAGGTACTGGTGCACCCCGTGGCCCAGCTCGTGTGCGAGGGTCTGCACGTCCCGCAGCTTACCGTCGTAATTCATGAAAACGTAGGGGTGCGCGGAGGGAACGGTGCTCGCCGAATAGGCTCCCCCGCGCTTGCCGGGGCGGATGGCGGCGTCGATCCAGTGCTCCTCGAAAAACCGCTCCGCCACGTTTCCCATCTTCGGGTGAAATTCATCGTAGGAGGTGAGCACCATCTCCCGGGCCTCGTTCCACGACACCTCGCGGCGGGTCTCCAAAAGGGGCGCGTAACGGTCGTAGTCGTAGAGCTTATCGATGCCCAGCAGTTCTCGTTTTAGGCGATAGAAGCGCTGCACGAGCGAATAGCTGCCGGTCACGGCATCGACGAGCTTCTCAACCGTCTCGTCGTCAATCTCGTTGGCCAGGTTGCGGGAAGAGATCCAGCTCGGGTAGTTGCGCAGCCGGTCGTCGGTGTGTTTGTCGGCCAATAGGGTATTGAACACAAAGGTGAGCGTACGGCTGAGCTCGCGGAATTTCTCCGTCAGCGAGCCATGGGCCCGCCTGCGCAGGTCCCGGTCGGGTTCGTGGAGCTTACTGAGCACCTCCTGCTGGCTCAGCTCCTCGCCGTCCAGTTCAAAGTGGGCCGCCCCCAGGGTTTCGTCGAAAAAACGGTTCCAGGCGCTGCGGCCGGTCACCGCCTTGGCAGAGAGGATCTGCTCCTCCTTTTCGCTCAGCACATGATCCCGGTAGCGGCGGGAGGACTCCATCCAGTGACGGTAGTGGGAGAGCTCTCCGCTCTCCATCAGCTCCCGGGCCCGCTCCTCGTCTACCTGCATCCACTCCACCTCCAGGAAAACCAGGACCTGGTGCACTTCGGACGAGAGCTCTTTGGAGCTTTGCACGAGCTTTCCGTATTCGGCCCGGGTGGTGTCGGTAGTCCAGAGCAGCTGGGCGTAGGAGCCGATCCGGCCGATCAGCTCGATAATCTCCTCGTAGCGCGAGAGCATCTCCCGGAACTCCGGCGGATCCAGTTCCCCGACCTCTCCCCGGTAGCGTTCCGCGAACGCCCGGGCCTCCTCCAGCACCCGCTCGCGGTCCTCCTCCAGCGCCGGGTCGCCGGGCGACTCATAGAGGTCCGACAGGTCCCATTCAACCTTCTCCGCGCCGGTTTTTACGTTGGATGAATCACTCATGCGTGGAACTAAATGTTTCGGCCGGAATCATTGTTTCCCCGTGAAAGAGAGCCTAGTATAAGGAAAATTTATCAACGCGGAAGAATCGTATTTTACTCTAACAATGGTTAACTTTCACATCGAATGAAAGAAACCAAAAAAATCTTTCAATTTTAATCCGCCGCTTCGCTGCACTCCTCCAATTAAAAACCCAGCCAACGAGATCTCATTTTGAAGTCACTCGAAGCCGTATTCGGCCCCAATTCCGCTCTCGTCGAGGAACTCTACAACCAATATAAGGAGGATCCCTCGTCCGTTCCGAATCACTGGAAGGGATACTTCGACGAGATAACGGACGACGCGTCCCCGAAGGAACTCAAGGAGAAGGCGGAAGCCCCCCAGAACGGAAAGCGGGGCGAAACCGCCTCCGCGCCCGCCCCCCCGCCGGAGGTCGAATCCCCCGCCAAAACGGACGCCAGGGGCCGGTCCGCCGACCAAAAGGCCGCGGACGACCACATACCGTCGGGCGCCGAGCTGGAGAAGATCAAGGGTATCGCGAGCAAGATCGTGGAGAACATGGACAGCAGCCTGGAGCTGCCCACCGCCACCTCCGTCCGCGTGCTCCCGATGAAGATGCTGATTGAGGACCGGGACATTATCAACCGGCACCTGCAGCAGCGCGGGGAGCCCAAAGCCTCATTTACCCACTTTATCGGCTGGGCCATCATCAAAGCGCTCGAGGAGTTTCCCAACATGAACAACTCCTTCGCCCGGAAAGACGGGGATCCCTACCGGGTCATCCCGGACCAGGTGAACCTGGGAATCGCCATCGACATTCAGCAGGAGGACGGCTCCCGCAACCTGGTGGTCCCCAGCATCAAGGGCGTGGATTCCATGAATTTCAAGGAGTTTCTCTACGCCTACTCCGAAATGGTCGAGAAGGCCCGCAGCGGCAACCTGGAGATCGACGACTTCCAGGGCACCACCCTTACGCTGACCAACCCGGGCATGATCGGCACCGTCCAGTCGGTGCCCCGCCTGATGAAGCAGCAGGGTTCGATCATCGCCACCGGCGCCATCGACTATCCCGCCGAATACCAGTCGATGTCGCAGGAGGTACTCAACAAGCTGGGCATCAGCAAGGTGATGACCATCACCTCCACGTACGACCACCGTGTCATTCAGGGCGCCGAATCCGGGGCTTTCCTCCGGAAGATCCACAGCCTGCTGAACGGCGAGGAGAACTTCTACGACGAGATCTTTTCCGACCTCGAAATTCCCTATGATCCCCTTCCCTACGGGGAAGACACCTACGTGGGACAGCTGGACGGGGGCGGCGCCACCCTGGAGCAGAACAAACGGGCCGTGGCGGTCATGCGCCTCATCAATATGTACCGCACCCGCGGGCACAAGCTGGCCAACCTCGATCCGCTCAGCGACGAGCCGGGCCACAGTCCCGAACTGGAACTGGAGTATTACGGGCTGACCCTGTGGGACATGGACCGGGAGTTCTACTGCGGCGGGCTGGGGGGATATGAGAAGGCGCCCCTGCGTACCATTATCAAGCTCCTGAGGGAAACCTACTGCGGGGAGATGGGGGCGGAGTTCATGCACCTGCTGGACCTGGAGGAGCGCAAGTGGCTCCGGGAGCGGATGGAATCGACCACCAACGAACCCGATCTCGGGGAGGGAGACAAAAAGGAGATCCTGCACAAGCTCAACCAGGCGATGGCGTTCGAGCAGTTCCTTCATAAAAAGTATATCGGGCACAAACGGTTCTCCCTGGAGGGCGCCGATACCCTCATTCCGATGATGCACTTCCTGCTGGAGAACGCGGGAGACGCCGAAGTGGAGAAGATCTTCATGGGGATGGCCCACAGGGGACGCCTCAACATCCTGGTGAACATCATGAACAAGCCCTACCGCAAGGTGTTCGCGGATTTCGAGGGCAACCTGGACCCCGACAGCATTCAGGGATCGGGGGACGTGAAGTACCACCTGGGTGCCCGGGGCGAGCACCGCACGGAGTCCGACAAGCGGGTGGAGATCGAACTGCTGCCCAATCCCAGCCACCTGGAGTCGGTCAATCCGGTGGTGGAGGGCTCCGCCCGCGCCACCCAGGATCACAGCGAGGTGGAGGCGGCCGACAAACGGATCCTTCCGGTGCTCATTCACGGTGACGCCGCGTTCAGCGGACAGGGCGTGGTGGCCGAGACCCTCAACATGTCGCAGCTGGACGCCTACCAGACCGGCGGCACGGTGCATATTATCATCAACAACCAGATCGGCTTCACCACCCTGCCGGAAGACGGCCGCTCCACGGAGTACGCCTCGGACCTGGCCAAGATGATCCTGGCCCCCATCTTCCACGTAAACGGCGACAGCCCCGAGCAGGCCGTGCACGCCATCCAGATGGCCTTCGAATACCGCCAGAAGTTCGGCAAGGACGTGGTGATCGACCTCACCTGCTTCCGCAAGCACGGCCACAACGAGGGCGACGAACCTGCCTTCACGCAGCCCGGCATGTACAAGGAGATTGAGAGTCATCCCACCGTGCGCGATATTTATACGCGTGAGCTGCTCCGCAAGGGGGAGCTGAACGAAGAGGAGGCCGAAGAACTCTTCGAGGAGTTCGACCAGCTCCTGCAGGAGGCCTTCGAGGACGCCAAGAACGCCTCCCCGATGGAGGTGACCGAAGAGATGATGAACCGCCGGGAGATTACCCAGGAGGAGTGGCCGGAGTTCCCGGACACCACCTACCCGGAAGAGGAGCTCAGGGACATCGCCGAAAAGCTGAATACCGTACCGAAGGATTTCGATGCCAATCCCAAGCTGCTGCGCCAGCTGGCCAAGCGGCTTGAAATAGTGGAGAACAACGAGAAGAAGATCGACTGGGGATTCGCCGAGGCGCTGGCCTTCGGCTCCCTGCTGAAGAGCGGTACCACCGTGCGCCTGACGGGACAGGATGCGGAGCGGGGCACCTTCTCCCACCGCCACTCCATACTGCACGGCACCGAGACCGACCAGCAGTTCGTCCCCCTCAACAATCTGTCGGACGACCAGGCGCCGTTCTATCCCTACAACAGCCTCCTGAGCGAATTCGCCTGTGTGGGCTTTGAGTTCGGGTACAGCGCCGCGAAACTGGACGCGCTGGTAATCTGGGAAGCCCAGTTCGGCGACTTCGCCAACGGGGCGCAGGTGCCGATCGACCAGTACATCTCGGCCAGCGAAGCGAAATGGGGACAGCAGTCGGCCCTGGTCATGACCCTCCCGCACGGCTACGAGGGACAGGGACCCGAACACTCCTCCGCCCGGCTCGAGCGTTACCTGCAGCTCTGCGCGGAAGACAACATGCAGGTGGTGAACCTGACCACCCCCGCCCAGTACTTTCACATCCTTCGCAAACAGGCGATGCAGGAGCGCAAGAAGCCGCTCATCATCATGTCGCCGAAGAGCCTGCTTCGTCACCCGATGGCCACCTCCTCGACCGGCGAACTGTCCGGGGGAGCCTACCGGCCCTTTATCGAAGACGATACCGCGGAAGACCCGAAAAAGATCGACCGGCTGATTCTCTGCTCGGGCAAGGTCTACTACGACCTGGCCAAGCGGCGCGAAGAGGCGGAGATCGACAATATCGCCATCGCCCGACTGGAGCAGTTCTACCCCTTCCCCGACCGCGACGTGAAGGAGTACCTGGAGCGGTTCGGCGACGTGGAGGATATCGTCTGGTGCCAGGAGGAGCCCCGGAATATGGGAGCATGGCACTTCCTCTATCCCCGTCTTCAGAACCAGCTGGCGGACGGACAGGAGCTTCAATACGTGGGACGGCAGGCTTCCGCCTCGCCGGCGGCGGGACAGATGAAGATCCACCAGGCCGAGCAGGAGCGCCTCATCAAGCGGGCACTCAAGCTTTAGCTCCTACCGCAGCCCGTCGGGTACGCCTTTGCAGATGCGGCTGACGGCGTCGTGGCTGTGCAGGCTCTCCATATGCACGCAGCGCACCACAAAATCCGCCACGGCCTCCACCTCGTTGAGTCGGTCGTAGAGAAGCCGGGCGGCATCCTCCACGAATTTCTGGTAGGCCGCGTTCATCTCGGCGAACGCCTGCTCGTCCTCCCGCTTTACCATCACCTGTGTTTCGGTCTTCAGGGCGTCCCGGCAGAGCCTCACCAGGTCCTCCACGAAGAGCTCGTCATCCAGCTCGAGGGTGAGGCTGGCGACGCTGCGCTGGCTGTGCGGGATGGCGGCCATTCCGCGGCGGTCACGGGCGTGTTCGGCCAGCTCGAAGGAGCAGGGGCAGGCGCTGCTGTACTCAAAGTCAAAGTGGATAAATTTGCGGAACCTCCCGTCGGCGTCCATGGTCCCCTCCAGCATCACCTCGTAGTACTGGTAGCCCTCCAGGCCCGAGCGAAGGCTCTCCTGCAGCACGGGATAGCGGAAACGCAGCCTCAGGTAGGCCGTCCGGCTCTCAAGCTCCTCCCGGTAGCTGCGCAGGATATCCTCCAGTTTGTCGGGATGGAAAACCTCATCGCGGTACTCGTAGAACGTGCGCATGATGCGGCTCATGTTGATCCCCTTCTTGCCCGCATCCAGCCCCACGTAGCCGTCCACGGAGGTCTCCAGCTCCACCAGTTCTCCGTCGGGCCGGGGATATTTCAGGGGGAGCTTGAAGTCGGATATTCCCACCTGCTGGATGGGAACATTCGCGCCCTCAATCAGGGAGGCGGGCCCGTTCTGCAGGTCAGGCAGACTCTCCTTGTAATCGTCTGATGCAGTGAATGTAGGATCGTAATCTCGTCTCAAAGTACCTTTGAACATGCTTTTTAGACGTTCTGGGCGTCGATTTTCGTTAAGCGGGAAATTCCTTGTTCAACAGAAAGGGACAATAATAGGCCGAATTTCGTTCGGTCTCCCGAAGATGCACCGAATAGAGAAAGCCATCCGGGCAGCTCTCCTCGGCCACGGGACTCTTCAGCTCATCGAAAATGGCTTTTGCCATATTTTCGGTTGAGGGGATCACCCCCTCCAGGAAATCAACGTCCAGGTTCAGGTTTTTATGATCGCACTTCTCCACAACCTTCTCCTCGATGATTTCCTTCAGCTTCGACAGGTCGATCACGTACCCGGTATCCTCCTCGGGCGTTCCCGCGACAGTGACCTCCAGCACGTAGTTGTGGCCGTGCCAGTTTTCGTGATTGCACTTGCCGAAGGTCTCCCGGTTCCATTCGTCCGATCGGGAGGGGTTGTGCAGCCGGTGCGCGGCGTTGAAATGTGCTTTCCGTTTTACAAAGACCACGGTTCGGATGTTAGCGCGGGTTGAATGCTCCGGGATTTCATTACCGGTGTGGATAAACACTGCCCGGCGACTATTGGTTCCTCGCAGCCTGTAATATACGGTGATTGGATATAATAATTAACCGGCCCCGGTCTCCCTGAAAATAATCCGGCAGATCCTACAACTCCCTCAGCTTGATGAGTCCCCTGCCCAGCTCCACCATTCCGCTGCTCTCCATATCTTTTAAAATGCGGGAAACAACCACCCTGGTAGTCCCCAGCTCATTGGCGATATCCTGGTGGGTACGCTTTACCGATTTGGTAACGTTTCTCTCCGCGTAATTTTTCAAATAGGAATGGAGACGCTGATCAATTTTCCGGAAACTGATCTCTTCCAAAGTCTTCAACAGTTCCGTATAGCGATCCAGAAACGTATTGATTACAAAGGAGTTCCAGGAATCAAATTTCTTCTGCCAGATACGCACGCGGTCAGTCGGAATCATCAACAGTTCCGACTTCTTTTCCGTGACGGCATTCACTTTGCTGACGGCATCCCCAAAACAGGCAACCAGCGACATCATACACGTTTCCCCCGGGTCTATGTAATAGAGAAGAATTTCCCGGTCCAGTTCGTAGTCCCTCCGGAACACGCGTATGGATCCGTTCAGAACGAGAGGTATCATCTGCATGAAGCTGCCCTCCTTTACGATGGTTTCCTCTTCATCGAAAGTGGCAACGCTGCACAAGGACGCAATCTCTTCCCTGAGCTCGTTTTCCAGCGGCAGATTCCGGATTCTGTCCATATCTGTTAATAGACAAACAAATTTTCATTTTCCAAAGCCAAATCCACCAG
>CAZGSL010000003.1:0-63431 GCA_964528445.1 uncultured Balneolaceae bacterium
GCAGGGATCATATGGATTTGTTGACCATCCTGCTTTGTATTTATCTCCTGATTGACAGGTTCATGTGATTGCACATCAATGAATATCCCCTTGGTTACCTAGGGTCAATCTTAACCGGGCGAAAAAATCACCTTGGGCCTACACCTGCCGGCAGCTTTGCATTCACTACTCGTCCGGAAGTTCCTCTTCCGAAACCGGCGGCTCCTCGTCGGGGTAGTAGATGGAGGCCACAATCGACAGCGTCAGCGTAAGGGCGATGAAGCCGAGCGCGTAGGGGGTGTCGATGTGGTAGAAATCGGAGATCAACATTTTGACGCCCACGAAGACCAGGATCAGCGACAGCCCGTAGTGCAGGTAGTGGAACAGCCGCATGATGCCCGCCAGGGCGAAATAGAGGGCGCGTAGCCCCAGGATGGCGAAGGCGTTGGAGCTGTAGACGATGAATTCGTCCTGCGTGATCGCCAGGATGGCGGGGATGGAGTCGATCGCGAAGATGAGGTCGGTGGTCTCGATGACCACCAGCACGGCCAGCATGGGCGTGGCGAAGAGCTTGCCTTTCTGGCGGACAAAGAAGTTGGAGCCGTGGTAGGTTTTGGTGGTGGGGATCATCCGCCGCATCAGCTTCAGGACGGGGTTCTTTTCGGGATGGACCTCCTTCCCTTTTTCGAACGCCAGGCGCGCGCCTGTGAACACCAGGAACGCCCCGAAAACGTAAATGATCCAGTCAAAGCGCTCGATGAGCGCCACACCGGTCAGGATGAAGAAGAAGCGCATGACCAGCGCCCCGAATATGCCCCAGAACAGCACCTTGTGCTGGTATTCGGGGGGCACCTTGAAATAGGAGAACACCAGCAGGAACACGAAGATGTTGTCCACGCTCAGCGACTTCTCGATGAGGTAGCCGGTGTAGTAGTCCAGGGCGTCCTGGGTTCCCATGTACTGGTACACGAGCAGACCGAACAGCAGGGCGAGGGCGATCCAGACGCCGGTCCAGATGAGCGCCTCCCGCACGCTCTCCTTCTGTTCCTTTCCGTGGAACACCACCAGGTCGACGACCAGCATGATGATGATGAACAGGTTGAATACCAGCCAGAGAAGTAAACTATGTTCCACGAGCGCGTTGGGTGCTTGGATTCAAAACAGCCCCCAATTTAGGCAATGTTGGATAGAAAAACTACGCCCGAAACAGGGGGGGGAGGTTCCGGTCTTTGCGGGAGGCGAATACCAAAGGGGGAGGCGAGGATGATCTCCAGGAATCTCCGTCCCCCGCTTATTCGACGATGACCGCCTCCTTCGCCTGCTTCAGCTCTTCGGGGATCGCCTCCCTTATTTCCTTGATGAAGGCTTGAACGATGTTCTTTTTCAGGTACTCCCGGCCATAGGCGAGGCGGACCTTGCGGCGGGGGGCGGGCTCCTTGAAATGCCGCAGGTGGGCCTTGGCGCACTGCTCGTCAATCTGGTTTTTGGCCAGGTAGGGCAGCAGGGTCATCCCGAAATCCTGTTCCACGAGCTGTTTGAGGGTTTCCAGGTTGCCGCTTTCAAACTCGATGCGCGCGTTGCTCATCATCTCCCGCCGCTGTTTCTTGCAGAGCTTGACGGTCTGGTCCCGGAAGCAGTGCCCCTCGTTCAGCAGCCAGAGGTTGGCGGCCTCCAGGTCGTCCAGTTCCAGCTCCTCCTTGTCGGCGAGCGGATGCTCACGGGAGACGTAGCCTACGAAAGGTTCGTAGTAGAGTTCTTCCTCGAAGACGTTGCCCCGTTCGACGGGAGTGGCCAGGATGCAGACGTCCAGCATATCCTGGTCCAGAAGCTCCAGCAGGTCGCTGGTGATCATCTCCTCGAAGATCAGTTTCACCTTGGGGTATTTGTCGGTGAAGGTTCGCAGGAAAAGCGGCAGCAGGTAGGGGGCCACCGTGGGGATGATCCCCACGCGGAACGTTCCCCGCAGCTCCTCGTCGGTAAGCGCGGCCAGGTCCTCTATATGCTTGGACTGTTTCATTATCTCCTTGGCCTCCGCGATGATCTTCTCCCCGATTTCGGTGGGGACCACGGGGGATTTGGAGCGGTCGAAGATGGTGACGTCCAGCTCCTCCTCCAGCTTGTGAATCTGCATGCTGAGGGTGGGCTGGGTGACGTACGTTTTTTCCGCCGCGGTGGCAAAGTGCCGGTAGCGGTCGACGGCGATGATGTAGGATAGCTGCGTGAGCGTCATCTGTTCGGGGAAATTGAGATTGTAATTCAGGTCGAATGATACAAACTTTCGCTCTCTTTTTCGCCCGTGGGGTTTGTCACTTTTTCTCAAATACCCTTTTTTACAGCCGGAAAACCATCACAGGAGAATATGAAGCGAGTACGGGTATTTATCAGCGGACGGGTCCAGGGTGTGGGATTCCGTCATTTCACGCGGGTCAACGCCCGCGAGCTGGAGATATACGGCTGGGTAAAGAACCTGCCGGACGGCCGCGTGGAGGCGGTGTTCCAGGGCAGCGAGCAGTCCGTTGAAACCATGCTGGAACGCTGCCGCAGGGGACCGCGAAGCGCGCGCGTGTCCGAGATGACGGTGGAGGAGGAGCGCACCGATCCCTCCATGACCTCCTTCAGCGTCCGATACGCCTGATGAGATCGTTTGTGGCCATACCTCTGGGCCCGGAGATCCGGGAGCGGCTGTCCGCACTTCAGGAGGGTCCCGGCGGGATACGCTGGCAGGACCCCGGCAAAATGCACCTCACGCTCCGGTTCCTCGGGGATTTGTCCGATGAGCAGCTGGACCGCATGGAGGAGCGGCTGCAGCGCATCTCTTTTCCCGCTTTTGATATCTGCCTGGCCGGCGTGGGCGCTTTTCCCGGCCGGGAGTCCCCCAAGGTCCTGTGGGCCGGCGTGGAACCGGAGCCCCGGCTGATGGAACTCAGGCGGGACGTGGAGTCGGCCGCGACCGACGTCGGACTGGAGCCGGACGAGCGGGAGTACATCCCCCATGTCACCCTGGGAAGAAGGAAAAACGGCAACGACGGGGAGATCCGGGCGTACCTGGACCGCCACGAAGACTGGAAGGCAAAAAAAATCCCCGTCTCCCGCTTCCTGCTGTATACCAGCAGGCTGACGCGAGACGGGGCAATTCACAAGGTCCGCGCCCGCTTTGAGTCAGGCGGTTAGGCCTTCGGGGCGGCGGTGACCGTTATGCTACGGTTTTCTTATGGTAAGCTTTTTCAGGAATCGGAACCCTCTTCTCCGGGCAGGAGATTGTCGTAGTACTGCATGAGCAAGACCGCCTCGGATTCCTCGTCGAAGCTGAGGTCGTTGGAGTCGGCGTACTCTTCCACCTTGTCGGCGTAGTCTCCCATCTGACCGAGTATGTCCCGTCCGCGGAGACGGATTTCGTGGAACGTGCCCTCGGTGTCCACAAAGTAGTAGTTCTGGTTCTTAATGTATTCGTCCAGCTGGTTGGCGGTCCCGTAGGAGGCCATATCCTCCTGGAGGACGGTTACGTGGTGAACCAGCAATTTGGTTTTGCCGTCATGGAGCACGCGAAGGAGGGTGTTGGGACCAATGTCCTCTTCCTCCGACCGGAATCCGTTTTCGAAACGGATGTCCCCGAACTCGTTGTAGATAACGACGGCGTTCAGGTTCTGGGGCGGAATAACCAGCACCTCCTCATCGCGGATAAATTCCACCTCCTGTTCGTAGGTGTTGAGCCTCAGCATCAGCTGTTCGCTTCGAACGCCGTTCTGCATCACCAGGTGGCCTTGCAGCCAATTCTTGTTCAGGTAGGGGGTGCCACGCACTTCCCGGCTCTTGCGGGTGTGGTACACCCCGGTATCGCTGGTATATTCCTGGAGCTGTTCAATCGTCAGGTCGTCGTTGCCCTGGGAATACCCCAGGTCCGCGACACACAGGAGCAAGCCGACAGCAAGTATGGGTATTAGCTTCTTCATGGCACTGTGGTTTTTATTTAAAAGGGTAGAAACAGAGGTTTCTTCAATCTGTCACTAATGATAACCGACAGATTACCTGTTAAAAATAGCATAACCATGTGAGAAACGGTACAAATTATTAAAAAGTATCCGGAAAACTAGGGATTTGCGCCCTGTACGGGCCCGTTTTGCGCTATAGTCCTCATGACGTCGGTCAGCACCTCCGAGTATTCGTCGCGCGAGGGATTCTGTCCCTCCAGGTCGACGCTGGAGCGGGCGGTGCCCCATCCCGCGACGGATGAAGTCCTGGGATTCCAGTAGACGTAGCGCGTTTCGAATACAAGCACGAACTTGGCACTCTGTTCGTGTCCGGCGTATCCGGAGCCCTCCACCGTGACGGTCTCCCGCTCGAACGTGAATCCGTCCAGCAGCAGTACGAAGCCCGGATTGCCGCTGTTGCTGTATCCCTGGATCCCGGACGGATCGGTCGGGGTAAGCACTTCAAAGCTCCTGTTGCCGGTTTCGAGCTCGCTCGGCCGGAACGTGGCGCTGTTTACCGAGTCCCCGCTGAACAGGTAGGTGGGAACGCCGGCGGTCCGGGAGAAGGTGACTTCCGCGGTGGAGCGGAAGACCTGCTCCTGCTCGCTGCTGAAGAATCCGAAGGTATATTCGTAGGAATCCGGAAAGTAGTCCCGGTCCAGCGGCAGTATCATGACGGAGGTGTCCTCTTTCCCGTTCTGATATTCCTCTTCCAGGTAGAAGTTTTTCGAGGAGGAGCAGCCGGCCGACAGCAGGATCGCCAGGGCAAGGACCGGGAGGAAACATCGGGGAGAAGTCTTCATTGCACGTTCACTATTTTGATGTCAGTTTACTATTTTGGATAAGGTTGTAAATGAACCGATTCACCCACTAAAAAGCTAGTTGTCTTTCGTAAAAAAATGCAATTTAATGCAAATCCTGTATACGCCTGACCGCCTATGAAATACTCCCACCTCCACTGCCATACCCAATTCAGCATGCTGGACGGGGCGGCCAGTATTTCGGAGCTGGTCGGCAAGTCCAAAAAGAGCGGGATGCCCGGTATTGCCATTACCGATCACGGGAACATGTTCGGGGTGCCGAAGTTTGTCAGCGAGGCGCGGCGGCAGGATGTCAAGCCCATCATCGGGTGCGAGTTCTACGTGACGCCCTCGGGCATGGACGACAAAAAGGACCGCACCCGCTATCACCAGGTTCTGCTGGCCAAGAACATGACCGGCTACAAGAACCTGACCAAGCTCTGTTCGCTCGGCTACACCGAGGGGCTCTACTACAAGCCGCGGATCGACAAGGAGACCCTGGCGGAGTACCACGAGGGACTGATTGCCACCACCTGCTGCCTGGCCAGCGAAATTAACCAGTTGATTATCAACGAGGGGGAGGAGGAGGCCCGCAAGGTTTTTGAATGGTACCTGAACCTGTTCCGGGACGACTACTACGTGGAGCTGCAGCGGCACGGGCTGGCCGACCAGGACCGCTGCAACGAGATCCTGGTCAAATGGGCCCGTCAGTACGACGTGAAGATGATCGCCACCAACGACTGCCACTACGTGGACCGGGAGGACTCCGAGGCGCACGACATCCTGCTGGCGCTGCAGACCAACGCGGACATCAACGACCGCGACCGCTTCCGGTTTACGGACGACAACAACAACCTGAACCAGGAGTACTATCTGAAGACCCCCGAGGAGATGCAGGAGGTTTTCAGCGATCTTCCGCAGGCGATCGACAACACGCAGGAGATCGTGGAGAAGGTGGACCCGATCGACCTGAGTTCGGAGCTGCTGCTCCCTCACTACAGCATACCGGATGAGTTTGATTCGATGGACGCCTACCTGAGGCACCTCACCTACGAGGGGGCCAAGAAGCGGTACGGGGAGGTTTCCCAGGATATTCACGAGCGCATCGAGCAGGAGCTGTCGATAATCAGCGAAATGGACTTCTCCGGCTACTTCCTGATTGTGCAGGACTTTACCACGGAGGCGCGCCGCAGGGGCGTGTTCGTCGGACCCGGCCGGGGTTCCGCCGCCGGTTCGGTGGTGGCCTACTGCCTGGGGATCATCAACATCGATCCGCTGAAATACGACCTGCTCTTCGAGCGGTTTTTGAACCCCGAGCGGGTGAGTCCCCCGGATATCGACATCGATTTCGACGATTCCGGCCGCCAGGAGGTGATCGACTACGTGGTGGAGGAGTACGGCCGCAGGAACGTGGCGCAAATCGTGACCTACGGAACCATGAAGGCGAAGACCGCCATCCGCGACGTCGGGCGTGTGCTCGGCGTGCCCCTGCAGGAGGTGAACCGCATCGCCAAGCTTTTCCCCGACCGCCCCGGCGTGGACACCTTCGACCGGGTACTGGACAAGAGCGAGAATCCGGATACGGCAGACGACATCGCCGATCTGTTTGAGCATCCCGACCCGCAGATCAGCAGGATGATGCAGTACGCGCGCACGCTGGAGGGCTCCGCGCGGCAGACCAGCATTCACGCGGCGGGCGTGATCATCGCCCCCGGGCAGATCGACGACTACGTGCCGGTGGCCCTCTCGAAAGACAAGGAGCTGATCACCCAGTACGACGGACCCAGCGCGGAGAAGTGCGGTCTGCTGAAGATGGACTTCCTGGGGCTGAAGACCCTCTCCATCCTCAAGACCGCGATGGAGTACGTGGAGCGGAATCACGGCGACAGCTACGAACTGGACGAGCTTCCGCTTGACGACGAGAAGACGTTCGAGCTCTACCAGGAGGGCAACACCATAGGGACCTTCCAATTTGAGTCCGACGGGATGCGCAAGTACCTCAAGCAGCTCAAGCCCACCTCGCTGGACGACCTGATTGCCATGAACGCCCTCTACCGGCCGGGCCCCATGAAATTCATTCCCGAGTACATCGACCGCAAGCACGGCCGCAAGGAGGTGAGCTATCCCCACCCCGACCTGGAGGAGCTGCTCAGGCCCACCTACGGCATCATGATCTACCAGGAGCAGATCATGAAGACCGCCCAGAAGATCGCCGACTACTCGCTCGGGGAAGCCGATCTGCTGCGGCGCGCCATGAGCAAGAAGAAGCCGAAAGTGATGGCGGAGCAGCAGGAGATCTTCCTCCGGAAGGCGACGCAGAACGGGGTGGACGAGCAGAAGGCGAAGGAGATCTTCGACAAGATGGCCGAGTTCGCCAACTACGGCTTCAACAAGTCGCACTCGGCCGCCTACTCGGTGGTGGCCTACCAGACCGCCTTTTTCAAGGCCAACTACCCGCCCGAGTACATGGCGGCCGTGCTCAGCCACAACATGGGCGACATCGACAAGGTCTCCAAGTTTATCGAGGAGTGCTACCGCGGCGGCATCACGGTGGATCCGCCCAACATCAATACGGGAGAGGGCAAGTTCGTGGCGGTGGACGGGCGCATCCAGTACGGCATGGAGGCGATCAAGGGGGTCGGCACCAACGCGGTGGACGCCGTGGTCGAGGAGCGCCGGGAGGACGGGCCGTTTGAATCGGTTTTCGATTTCGCCCGCCGCATCGACTCGCGGGTCTGCAACAAGCGCACGCTGGAGAGCCTCTTCCAGGCCGGGGCGTTCGATACCCTCGACCCCAACCGGCGCCGGCTGCTGGAGAACATAGAGACCATTCTAAGTTACGGCTCGCGGGTGCAGGAGATGATGGAGTCGAACCAGTCGGACCTCTTCGGGGACGGCAGCGGGAGCGCCTCGGCCATCGACGAGCCGGAGCTCCGGGAGGTCGAGCCGTGGTCCAACATCGAGCGGCTGAGCAAGGAGCGGGAGCTTATCGGGTTCTACCTCAGCGGGCACCCCCTCGCCAGGTACCGCGAGGACATCCGGATCTTCTGCTCCCACGAACTGGACCCGGACCGGCTGGGTAAACTGGACGACCGCACCGAGGTGCGCTGCGCCGGCATCATCACCGACGTGAAGCGGGTAACCGACAAGCGGGGGCGCCCTTTCGCTTTTCTGCAGGTGGAGGGGATGGAGGGCTCGATGGAGGTCATCGCCTTCAACGACGTCTACGACCGCTACCTGGGGATGCTGCAGGTGGACACCCTGGTGGTGATCGACGGGACCACCGACAGCAAGAGCGGTCAGCCGAAGATCATCGCCAACTCCTTCGAGCGCATCGAGAGCATGAGGGAGAAGTACCAGGATCAGCTGGAGCTGCGGCTGGAGATTGATACCTCGTCGGTAGACGAAGAGGAGCTGGAACGCATGGCCGCCCTCTTCGGGGAGCACCGGGGGGAGACCAGCGTACGGTTCAACGTGATCAGCGAGGAGGCGAAACGCCCCTTCGCCATGCATGTGCGCAAATTTGTGGTGGATCCCACCGAGGAGCTGCTGGGCGAGCTGCGCGGGCTCGTGGGAGAGGATGCCGTGGCGCTCGCGAAAAGCAGCTGAACGGCGTTGTCGCCATGGGACGATATTCCGCGGATCCGCCGGGCATCACGGCGTCGCTGCATAAGTTCCGCTGCATAAGTTTTCGTGATGCCGCAGATAGCAAGAAACGATATGAACGTGAGGAATTATTCCACGATATTCTTGATTAGAAAGATGTAACTGACGAGTGAATCGATATCCAACAGTGCAGGTGACTTACGATGAGTAAACCAGTAACGCTTACAGACGACTCCTTCGAGGAAGAGGTGCTTCAATCCGACAAACCGGTCCTGGTCGATTTCTGGGCCGAGTGGTGCGGGCCCTGCCGGATGGTGGCCCCGGTCGTGGAGGAGCTGGCCGATGAGTTTGAAGGTCAGGCCAAAATCGGCAAAGTGGACGTGGACAGCAATCCGGAGACCTCCACCAAATACGGTATCCGCAGCATTCCCTCCCTTCTGATCTTCAAGAACGGCGAGGTGGTGGACCAGATCGTGGGGGCGGTCCCGAAAGCGCAGCTCAAGAAGCAGCTGGAAGCGCAGATCACCAACTAGAGAAGCTTCTTCGCCCCAGGCCGTCCCGACGGTGGGAGACATGACGGCCATCGGGCACCTGTCCGCCGCGGGCAGGGCTAGAGTTCGAACCGCATCGTAACGCGGGAGCCGTTTTTGCTGAATTCCATTTCGTCGGAGTACTGCTCGATCAGGTAGACCCCGCGCCCCCCTTCGTTAAGCAGATTCTCCTCCTTCAGCGGATCCGGGATCTCCTCCGGGTCGAATCCCTCCCCTTCGTCTTCCACCGAGATCTCCAGCAGGGCGTCGTCCGCCATACGCGACCGGACGGTGACCGACTTGGACGCATCCTCCTTGTTGCCGTGGACGATGGCGTTGGTCACCGCCTCGCTGAGGGCCAGCATGATGCGTGCGAATTCGTCGTTGTGGAATCCCACCTCCTCCTGCAGCTTTTTCACGTAGTTCTCCACCCGTTCGATCTTCTCGAAGGATGAGGGAAGTTCCAGTCTGGTCAAATCGTTTTCCGCCATGCGATGGAAATCGGGAGGAAAATCCTCCGTTGAAAATCTGATTAGGCGTAGATGCCCCGCATTTTAAGGGTGGTGGCCACCTTGTTGATGGCAAAGACGTAGGCGGCCTGGCGGAGCGTGATGCCGTACTCCTCGCTCACCTTGAACAGGTTGTCGAAGGCGTCGCGCATCTGCCGGTTGAGCCGGCGGTTGACCCGCTCCTCCGTCCAGAAGTAGCCCTGCCGGTCCTGCACCCACTCGAAGTAGGAGACGGTGACTCCCCCGGCGTTGGCCAGGATGTCGGGGATGACCATAATGCCGTTGTCCTCCAGGATGGAGTCGGCGTTGGCGGTCACCGGCCCGTTGGCTCCCTCGGAGATGATCCGGGCGTTGATCTTGTCGGCGTTGTGCCGGCCGATCTGGTCCTCTTTCGCCGCCGGGATCAGCACGTCGCACTCCAGCTGCAGCAGCTCCTCGTTGCTGATGGGGTCCGCCTCGGGGTAACCCTGCAGGGCGTCGTTGTTGTTGCGTGCGTATTCGATCATGTCGGGAATGTCGAGGCCGTCCTTGCGGTAGTATCCCCCCGACACGTCGCTTACCGCGATGATCTTCGCCCCCTGCTCGTACATCAGCTTGGCCGATATGGATCCGACGTTGCCGAATCCCTGCACGGCCACCGTGCATTTGTTGGGGAGGATGCCGAGCCGGTTGAGGGCGGCCAGCGTGACGGTTACCACGCCCCGGCCGGTCGCCTCCTTGCGTCCCTGCGAGCCCCCGAGGATGATCGGTTTGCCCGTGACCACCGCCGTCTCGGTCCGCTGCACGTTCATGCTGTAGGTATCCATGATCCAGGCCATCACCTGCTCGTTGGTGTTCATGTCCGGCGCGGGAATGTCGCGGTCGGGGCCGAAGATCTCCACCATGTTGGTGGTGAACCGGCGGGTCATCCGTTCCAGCTCGGCCTTGGAGAGCTGGTTCGGGTTGCACCGTATCCCGCCCTTGGCGCCGCCGAAGGGGACGTTGACGATGGCGCATTTCCAGGTCATCCAGGCGGCCAGCGCCTTCACTTCGTCCAGCGTCACGTCGGGGGCGTAGCGCAATCCCCCCTTGGAGGGGCCCAGCACGTTGTCGTGAATGACCCGGTACCCCTCGAAAACCTCGATCTCCCCGCTGTCCATGACCACGGGCACCGAGACGATCACCTGCTTGACCGGGCTGGCCAGGTACTGGAACATGCCCTCGTCCAGTTCCAGCAGTTCCGCCGCGAAACGGAACCGCTCCATCATCGATTCAAAGGGCGACTCCTCGTCCAGCTTGGGCCCCGGCTCCTTGTAGTAGCCGGTGGTGTACATGTTTTTGTTGTAGGGCATAGGGCGACTGGTGAACGGTCTTCAGCAAGTGGGTTTCAAACGGGGTAAATATAAAGAGATATTTACTCAATTCACCCGTAATCTGCGACGCCGAAAGATACGAAAAAAATGGCGGGGGTTCGGAACTCATAACGTCGCCCGGCGTGCATCCGGGGCGGGGGGTCCGGAGAGAAGCGCTGCGGCATCGCCCGGGAGACCGGCAGCACGGCAGGAGAGAGGGCTGCCGGATTAAGTTATTGTTAAGATTTGAGTATGAGAGGGATTGTTAATAGTAAGTTAACATATGATTGGTAACCTTAAACATATATTCCAGCAAATTGATCAGCAGTGCCGGCGCGAATGCGAACAGATAATTAGGTAAATGTCGAAGAATCCGGGAGACTCCCAGGGCGGCTCCTTTGTCCAGCAGCTCATTCCCAACAGCTTTTACACCGTATTCCGGGAGGAGCGGAGCTTCCTGGCCCTGATCGGGGTCTTCTTTTTTATCGCCGGCGTCACCTTCCCCAACGCCGAAATCGCCAAGTGGGTGGGCTTCGCCCTGGCGGGGTATTCGGCCATCGCCAACGACAGCATCCAGACCATCGGCACGTTCCTGGCCTCCAACCACGACAAGAAGTGGTGGGTTCTCTGGCTCTTTGTCGGGGGGATTTTCCTGGCCACCGTGGGCTACAGCTGGTACGTGCACGACGGGGACGTGAGTTACCAGAGGCTGGCGGCCAAGGGCTTTTCGGAAGCCCCGCAGTCCTTCAGTTTTCTGCAGGTCGCGGCGCCTATCTTCCTGCTGCTGCTGACCCGGATGCGGATGCCGGTCTCCACCACCTTTCTGCTGCTGAGCTGTTTCTCCGCCAGCGCCTCGGCCATCGGCAACGTGCTGGTGAAGAGCCTCTCGGGGTATTTCGTGGCGTTCGGGGCCGCCATTGTAGTCTGGATCCTGCTCTCCCGGGTCATCCGGAACTACGTGAAAGGCGAGCCCCATCCGATGTGGACGGTGGTCCAGTGGATCACCAGCGGGTCGCTCTGGGCGGTCTGGATCATGCAGGACGCTGCCAACATCGCGGTCTACCTGCCCCGATCGCTGACCTTCGCCCAGTTTTCGGGTTTCGCGCTCTACATCTTCTTCGGGCTGGGCGTGCTCTTCTACCTGCGGGGCGACCGGATCCAGAAAGTGGTGACCGAGAAGTCGGACGTGCGGGACATCCGCTCGGCGACCATCATCGATTTTGTGTATGCCGTCATTCTCTACTACTTCAAGATCAAGAGCAACATTCCGATGAGCACCACCTGGGTGTTTATCGGCCTGCTGGCCGGCCGCGAGGTGGCCATGAGTTTCACCGACGCCCGGGGTAAGGGCAAGCCCCTGGGCAAATCGCTCAAGCTGATCGGCAAGGACGCCGGTTACGCGTTGATCGGGCTGGCGGTCTCCATCGCCCTGGCGGTGGCCATCAATCCCCAGATCGAGGCCGATATCCTGGAATTCTTCTTCGGCTGATCACCGGTTCTTTCCCCTCCCTCCCGAAAAGATGGCCCGTACCTGCCCGTATGTTGCATTTAAGGTAAAATTCATGTTGATTCTACACGTTGCATGAAAACCCGCCGCGGCGCAGCCGGGCGGACATGAGAGGGCCTCCCGGGGCCCGCCGGGGCCGCGCGAACCGGGATCGGCCGCAGAAATTTCCTGGCGCAATGGACGCAAACGTACTCGTACTCAACAAGGATTACCAGCCGCTGAGCGTATGTTCGGTGCAGCGGTCGGTCAAGCTGCTCTTCCTGGACAAGGCCGAGATGCTGCATGACTACCCGAACCGCAAGATCCGGACCATCACCGAGGAGTATTCCTATCCCTCGGTGATCCGCCTGCGCCGCTACATCAACCTCCCCTACAACCGCATCGTCCTCTCCCGGCGCAACGTGATGAAGCGCGACGACAACAGCTGCCAGTACTGCGGGGCTTCCAGCAACCTGACGATCGACCATGTGGTGCCGCGCAGCCGCGGCGGTAAGGACACCTGGGAGAACCTGGTGACCGCGTGCGACGAGTGCAACGTCCAGAAGGGGAATCGCACCCCGGAGGAGGCGGATATGCCCCTTCGCCGGAAACCGTTCCGTCCGGTGCACATCACCTTTCTTCAGTCGGTTCTCAACGGCGTGCAGGAGGACTGGAAGCCGTATCTCTACCTCTGAGGCCGCGCCGCTGAGAGCACGTTGCGGGCACGGATCGGATCCCGCCCGGAAAGGCGGCGGGTAATAATCCGGCGGGGACCCCGTTTTTGCCACGCGCTCCGGGGGACACTTTATATGATTTACACAAAAAACCCTTATCTTTAACCGCATCTTCGCGTTTCGGCAGCTGCCGCCCCCGGGCGGCACCGGAGGGCGGGGATTTTCGCATCGTTATAAGCACGCGTAACAAGCAATCGAGTTTTCGTCATGAGCAGAAAAGGCCGCGTCCTGGTCGCCATGAGCGGCGGGGTGGATTCTTCCGTCTCCGCCGTCATGCTCAAGGAGCAGGGCTACGAAGTAATCGGCATCACCATGAAGACCTGGGACTACTCCCGGGTAGGGGGGAAGTCCGACAAAGAGACGGGATGCTGCACCCTGGAGTCGATGAACGACGCCCGCCAGATCGCCGTGAAGCACGGCTTCAAGCACTTTATCGTGGACATCCGCGATGAGTTCGGCGACTGGGTGATCGACCGTTTCGTGGAGGACTACATGTCGGGTCGCACGCCCAACCCCTGCGTGCTCTGCAACACCCACATCAAGTGGGCGGCGCTGCTGCGCCGGGCCGACAAGCTGGGCTGCGACCATATCGCCACCGGACATTACGCCCGGATACGGGAGGAGAACGGGCGGCACGTGGTCTCGCGTGGGCTCGACCCGCGGAAAGACCAGTCGTATGCCCTTTGGGGCGTGCGGCAGGAGCACCTGGCGCGTACCATCTTCCCGCTGGGTACCTACGAGAAGACCGACATTCGCAAGCTGGCCGAGGATTTCGGCCTGGACAAGGTGGCCGACAAGCCCGACTCCTACGAGATCTGCTTCGTGCCGGACGACGACTACCGGCGCTTCCTGAAGGATCGCGTCGACGGACTCGAGGAGCGCGTGAAGGGAGGCAAGTTCGTCGACCAGGAGGGCAACATCGTCGGCGAGCACGAGGGATACCCCTTCTACACCATCGGCCAGCGGCGCGGGCTCGACCTGGCCCTCGGCAAGCGGGTCTACGTCACCGACATCGACCCCGAGACCAACGTCATTACGATCGGGGAGAAAGAGGACCTGGTGAGCACCACCGCCATCGCCCGCGACATCAACCTGATGAAGTACGATAGCGTCCCCGAAGAGGAGATGGAGATCACCGGCGCCATCCGCTACAACGACGACGGGGCCGTGGGCTATCTCACCCAGACGGGCGAGGACGAGCTGCGGGTCCGTTTCCCCGCCGGACGCGAGGCCATTACTCCGGGACAGGCGGTGGTCTGCTACGAAGGCGACGACGTGCTGGGGGGCGGGTGGATCAAAAAAGTAAACGTGGACACCGACATCCTGCAGGAGGCCTGACTCCGGCAACATCACTTTCCCGCCTCTCCGGGCAGTATCATCCGGCCGGGGGAGCGCGCTTAACAAAACCATACCAACCAACTACTAACTGACGACGCCATGAATAAACTATCTATTTCAACGCTGGGATTGCTGCTTCTTCTTTCGGCCGGCCTGAGCGAAACCGCCACCGCGCAGTTTGAGGGCAGGATCATGCTCAACACCTACCAGGTGAACGACGGGGAGCAGGGCGAAGCGGACGCGATCACGCTCTATGTCACCCCGAACCGTATCCTGATGCAGTCGGAAAACAGCTTCTCCGCGGGAGGATCCGGGGGACCCGGCGGCATTGAGGCGGAGGGCGTGCTGGTTCGCCTCGACGAGGAGGACTTCGTCTTCCTGACGGGCGACGAAGTGGCGCTGACCCTTTCGAAGGAGGACATCACCTCCTTTATGAAGATGTTCGAGCAGCAGTCCGGCCAGGGTTCGGGCGACTCCGGCGAAACCGACGTGAATTACGAGCGGACCGGCGAGACGCAGCAGATCGCGGGATACAATACCGAGCGGTTCATCATCAGGGACGCCGGCGGGGAAGACCGGCGCTCCGACATGTGGATGACCACCGACATCAACATCACCTGGGGCATGCTGGCGGAAGACTGGAGCGGCGAATCCAGCTTTTTCTCGGGCGACGACTACCCGGTTTCCGCCGTCTTCCGCGAGGGGTATTTTCCCGTGCGTGTCGAGAACTACGAGGGAGGGGAGCTGACCTCCGTTACGGAGGTTACGGAAGTGGACCAGTCGGGCAGCTACCGTGACATGGTCGAAATCCCCGACGGTGTGAAGGTGATCAGTTTCCAGGAGTACATCTTCCAGAACATGCGCAACAACTGATTTTCCAGGCGGCCTAGAGCAGCAGCTCCATCGCTTCCCCGGGGTCGTTTACCGGCCGCTCGCAGCGATGGTTTTCGCAGATGTAGAAGGTGGGACGGCCCTCCTGGCGTGGGTACTTCTCCAGGAACGGCGCCAGCTTGTCCAGCTCCTCACCGGAGCGGACCAGCAGGACGCGGTGGGGGAGGTAGTGCCGGTTCATCTCACGCAGGAACGTCTCCACCTCCTCGTCGCCGGGGTCTCCGGCGATGATAATCTCCTGTCCCCCCGAAACCAGGTACTCCAGGGACTGCAGCAGGTGGCCGAACCCGGTGGGAGCCTGCTCCAGGTTCTCCCCGCAGAGGGAGATGGTCTGCCGTGCCTTCGTCTCCCACTCCTCCTCCGCGGTCATGCGGCTCATCCGGATCAGGCAGGCGACGGCCGCCGAGTTTCCGGAGGGCATCGCCCCGTCGTAGAACTCCTTCGAGCGGGAGAGGATCACCTCCTCCGAGGCGCCCGTGAAGTAGAAGCCCCCCTCTTCCTCGTCCCAGCACGCGTCCACGAATCGGTCCAGAAGGTCCTTTGCCCGGCCCAGGTACTCCGGATCGAGGGTCGCCTCGTAGAGCTCCATCAGTCCCCACGAGAGGAAGGCGTAGTCGTCGGCGTTGGCACGGACCGAGGATTCCCCTTCGCACCAGCGGTGACGCAGGGATCCCTCCCCGCCTCCCAGCTCCTCCCATAGGAAATCCGCCGCCCCGGCGGCCATCTCCTTCGCTTTGTCGCTGTCGAATGCGGCTCCCGCCCGTGCCAGCGCGGCGACGGCCAGCCCGTTCCAGTCGGTCAGGATCTTGTTGTCGAGGCCGGGCTGCTCCCGCTTGCGGCGCGCGCTCCGGAGCGTGGAGCGGATCTGCTGCAGCCTTTCGGCGAGGTCGGCGGGATCTTCCTCGCGCGCCTCGGCGATCTCGGGGAGCGGCTTCTCCAGCCAGGGTATGTTCCGGCCCGTCTTCTCGCCGGTTGCCTCCTCCCGGAAGTTGCCTTCCTCGTGGAACCGGTAGAGGTCCATGAAGAGAGCGGCGTCCGGCGCCGATAGCAGGTTGGAGATCTCATCGACGCTCCAGGTGTAGTAGGCACCCTCGCCCTCCCCGCTGTCGGCGTCCTCCGCCGAGTAGAAACCGCCCTGTGGACTCAGCAGGCGTTCCTCCAGGTACGCCATGATCTCCTGCGCGGTCTGCCGGAACAGCTCCCTGCCCGTCGCCTGCCAGCCCTCGGTGTAGGCCAGCATCATCATGGCCTGGTCGTAGAGCATCTTCTCGAAGTGGGGCAGCACCCAGCGTCGGTCGGTGGAGTAGCGGTGGAAGCCGAAGCCGACGTGGTCCCACAGCCCCCCCAGCCGCATCCGCTCCAGGGTATGTTCCGCCATCCGCAGGGCCTCCTCGCGGCCGGTCCGCTTTCCGTGCCGAAGCAGGAACATCAGGTTGTGCGAGCTGGGGAATTTGGGCGCGTCGCCGAAGCCCCCGTATTCGGGCTCGTAGGATGCGCGGTACTGCTCCCAGGCCGACTCCAGCGCCTCCCCGTAGTCGAACGTCCGGCTCTCCCCGCGGGTCCCCTCCCGGTAGGCCCCGGTGATGTTCTCCGCCGAATCGAGCACTTTCTGCCGCTCGTTCTCCCAGAGATCCGCTATCCAGGGGACCAGCTCCAGCATCCCCGGGCGTCCCCCGCGCCCCCTTTTGGGCAGGTAGGTGGCGGCGTAGAAGGGCTCCTTGCCGGGGGTCAGCAGCACGTTCAGCGGCCATCCTCCCTGACCCGTCATCATCTGGCAGACCAGCATGTAGGTCTGGTCGACGTCGGGCCGCTCCTCGCGGTCCACCTTCACATTCACAAACGCCTCGTTCATTTTCCGCGCCACTTCGGGGTCCTCGAACGACTCGTGCGCCATGACGTGGCACCAGTGGCAGGTGGAGTAGCCGATGGAGACAAACAGGGGTTTGTCCTCTTTCCGGGCCTTGCGGAAGGCCTCCTCGCCCCACGGGTACCAGTCCACCGGATTTTCGGCGTGCTGGCGCAGGTAGGGGCTTTTTTCGCCGGCCAGGCGGTTTTTTTGCTCGCTCTCCTGTTCGCTCATAAACGGGGTGTTTCGGTTTTCGGGGTCGGATAACGGGATAACAAGAACGCCGGTCGATTGATTCGGCGCAGGGCCGGTCACCGCCGCCGCGGATCTTCGCGAATTCCCAATTAAGCCTTATATTTGTCGCTCTTATATACACCGGTATCTGTGCCGGCATACGCGCCGGCTTGAAAGAGCGGTTTCCGAACCCCCGAATTGCAACCAAACCATTTGTACCCGTTATGGCTGTTGAAAGAACCCTGACCATTCTGAAACCCGATTGCGTCCGCAAGGAGCTGATCGGCGAAGTTACCCGGCGCATCCAGGAGGCCGGATTCAGGATCCTGGCGATGAAAATGACCCGGCTCACCCGCGCCACGGCCGGGGGATTCTACGAGGTCCACAGGGACAAGCCTTTTTACGAGGATCTCTGCGAATTCATGAGCAGCGGACCCTGCGTGCCGATGATCCTGGAGAAGGAGAACGCCGTGGCGGATTTCCGGGAGCTCATCGGGGCCACCGATCCCGCCGAAGCCGAAGAGGGGACCATCCGGGCGGATTTCGCCGACAGCATCGGCGAGAATATCGTACACGGGTCCGATTCGCCTGAGAACGGTCGGCTGGAGTCGGCCTACTTTTTCAGCGAGCAGGAGGTGGTGGCCAACCGCGGCTGACCGCCTGCCGCTTTCCGCCGCCGACCAACCCGTATCAAATCACGCGCTATGAGCATACGACGCCGTGCGCTTCTCCCGGTTCTGCCGGTGCTCTTCGCCCTGGCGGGCCTCTCCTGCAGCGGCGGGGCACCGGCGGAGGAGCCGCGCTCCCCGGAGAGCCCGGAATCCCAGGCCGTGCGCACCGGCGCCCGGGTGCTGCTGGACGACCATCTGGATGAGCTGGCGGGCCGGCGGGTCGGACTGCTCATGAACCCGGTCTCGCGCGTGGACGGCGCCCACATGCTGGACACGCTGCTGGCAAGGGAGGTGAACGTGACCGCGCTTTTCGCCGCCGAGCACGGGTTCCGCGGGGAGGCCGGCGCGGGCGAGACCATCGAGGACGGCGTCGACCGGGCCACCGGGCTGCCGGTCTTTTCGCTCTACGGGGAGACCCGGAGGCCGACGCCCGCCATGATGGATTCGGTGGACCTTATCCTGGCGGACCTCCCCGAGCTGGGCGCGCGCTTCTATACCTACGGCGCCACCCTGGGATATGTCCTGGAGGCGGCCGCCGAATCCGGGGTCGCCGTCTGGGTGCTCGACCGTCCGCTGCCGTCCGGCGGAGATCCGGGGGGCTGGGGAATGGACGAGGCGTACCGGTCGTTCGTGGGACGCTTTCCGCTGCCGATGATTCACGGGCTTACCCTGGGCGAGCTGGCCTCCATGATGACGGGGGAAGAATGGATCGATTTCGAGGCGGAGCCGGAGCTTCGGGTGATCCCCATGGAGCGGTGGGAGCGGGATATGACCTGGCCGGAGACCGGCCTGCCCTGGGTGTCCCCGTCGCCCAACCTGCCGCGCTTTGAGAACGCCCATCTCTACCTGGGGACGGTGCTTTTTGAGGGCACCACCCTCTCGGAGGGGCGGGGGACCCCGGATCCCTTCCTGACGATCGGATCGCCCCGCACCCGTCTCTCCGCCGGACAGATAGCGTCGCTGGACCGGCGTTTTCCCGGCGTGAGGGTGGAGGAGGCGGAATTCACCCCGCGCAGCCTGCCCGGGAAGGCGCCCAGCCCGAAACACCGGGGAGAGCTGTGCCGGGGGGTCTCCCTAACCCTGACCGACCCCGGCATCCTGCCTCCCCTGGAGTTCGGACTGGCCCTGCTGAAGCTGATGCTGGAAAACAGCGAGGGCGCGCGGATCACCCCCTATATGCAGAACCTGACGGGCGTTCCCAACGACTCGCTGCGCGCCTGGCTGGAGCGGGGAGACCTTCCCGGCACCTGGCAAGAGGAGGTGGAGGCGTTCCGGGAGCGGCGGGAGCCCTACCTGCTGTATTGAGAGCTCTTTTCAGAATGGAGAAGCCGTTCAGCGTTTCCTGAGCCACTCGTAGCAGACCAGCGCCGCGCTGACCGAGGCGTTGAGCGACTCCACCCGGTTGCGGAGGGGAATGGAGAGGCGGTAGTCGCAGTGTTCGAGCGTCTTCTGCCGGATGCCCTCGTCCTCGCTGCCGATGACGAACGCCAGCGGCCGGTCCACTTCAAGGTCCCACAGCGAATGCTCTCCCCCCGACTCCAGTCCGGCGATCCAGAATCCGGCGTCCTTTAATTTCATAAGGGACTGGTTCAGGTTGCCCGCCCGCACCACGGGGATGCGTCCGGCGGTCCCGGAGGAGGCCTTGTAGACGGTGGCGTTGACGGGCGCCTGGCGGTGCTTGGGCACCAGCACGGCCGCGATGCCGGCCGCCGCGGCCGTCCGCAGGATGGCCCCCAGGTTGTGGGGATCGGTGATTTCGTCCAGCAGAAGCACCGCGGGATGCTCCGAGGTGTCCACCTTCTCCAGCCACTCCCCGAAGCCCTGGTATTCGATGGCGCTCATCAGGGCGACGATCCCCTGGTCGTTGACGCTGCCCACCAGCTCGTGCAGTTTGGCGCCCGGTACGTGCGAGACCGGTACGCGGTGGGCGGAGGCCGTCTCCATGACGCCGGAGATCTGGTGGTCGTGGATCGAGTCGCGCACGAAGATCTTGTCCACTTTCTCCGGCTGTTCGGCAAGCGCCTCCTTTACGGGATTTTTTCCGTAGATGTAGATGTTGTCAGACATGGAACTGCTGGAATTGAAAATTGTGCAATTTCGGTTACATTGGATGCAGGGGAACCCCTTTTCAACACGGTGTGAAAAGTATGAATGCTTACGACCATAACGAAGAAAGAAAAACGGCGCCCGGCCTGCCTGGTCCTTTTTCTCCTGCAGGCGGGGAACGGACTCCCTCATCCGGGAGGTGATAAACCGAATCCTGGAGGAGTGGAACTGAAATGCCCGAATACAGCAAGGCCGAACGGAAGCGGTACGAATCCTACCGGAACATTCACCTTAAGAAGGAGCAGCAGGAGCTGCCGGTTTCGGGACAGATCGAGGCGCTGGACAAAAGGGACCGCAACAAGTGGTGGCAGCTGGGCATCAACGTTGCCGCCATGCTCTTTTTCGGATACTCCTTCTATTTTGGCATTACCCGCCTGGGCGATACCTTTTTCTACATCATTCTCGGCGTATTCGCCGTCAACGTGGTGCTGATTTTTTACCAGAAGAAACAGATCAGGGAACTCAGAAACTACCTGGAGTGGAAAGAGCGATCGAATGAGTCATAGTACCCGGCTGCCGGCCGTGCTTCTGTTGCTGCTGGCCGCCTTCGCATGCAACCATCAATCGGAAAGCGAATCCCCCGAATCATCCATGCCCCTGCCCAAGCTGTTCAACGACGACGGAGACGGTTTTATCGTGATCGCCCACCGGGGCGCCAGCGACACCCATCCCGAAAACACGATGGCGGCCTTCGAGGCGGCGGTGGAGATGGAGGCGGAGATGATCGAGCTTGACGTGATGATGAGCCGGGACAGCGTGCCGGTGGTGTTTCACGACGCCCGCCTCAACCGGCATACCGACGGCGCGGGACCGCTCCGGCATCATACCCTGGCTCAGCTGCGCGAACTGGACGCCGGCTCCTGGTTCGGTTCCGAGTTCTCCGGCCAGAGGATCCCCACTCTCGAGGAGGTACTGGCCTTCGCCCGGGGAACCGTCTCCCTCAACATCGAAGTCAAAACCGAAGCGGTGGGGGACAACCGTGAGGGCGGGGTGGAAGAGCGGGTCCTCAGGCTGGTCCGGGAGTACGACATGGAGGAACACGTGCTCTTATCCAGTTTCGACTACCGGGCGGTGCGCCGGTTCAAGCAGATGTCGCCCAACATTCCCGTGGCGCTGCTCTACAACCGCGGACTCTCGGGCGAAAAATCGCCCTCGGAGCTGATGTCGGAGTACGGGGCGGACGCCTTCAACCTGAGCTACCAGCAGCTCAGCGAGCGCCGGTTGAAGAACCTGAAAAAGTACGGCATTCCCTTCCTGGTCTATACCGTGGATCGCAGGCGTAGAATGGTGCGGCTCCTCAACGAGGGCGCCGCCGGGATATTTACCAACAAGCCGGCCCTCCTGAGAGAGGTGGTGGAGGAGGTCAGGAGCTCCGAGTGAAAGCCGGGCCTGCCGTTCCCATTCCTGTTTGAAAGATGACGTGGAAGGTTCTATCTTAGAGAAACCCCCAACCACAACGCATCTTTCATGGCGACCAAATATATTTTTATCACCGGCGGGGTAACCTCGTCGCTGGGGAAAGGGATTATATGTGCTTCCCTGGGGCGGCTGCTGGTAGCGCGCGGTCTCCGGGTGACCGTCCAGAAGCTGGATCCCTACATCAACGTGGACCCCGGCACCATGAATCCCTACGAGCACGGGGAGGTGTACGTGACGGAGGACGGGGCGGAGACGGACCTGGACCTGGGGCACTACGAGCGTTTCCTGGATATCAAGACCTCCCAGGAGAACAACGTGACCACCGGCCGCGTCTACAACGACGTCATCTCCAAGGAGCGCCAGGGCAAGTACCTGGGCAAAACCGTGCAGGTGATCCCCCACATCACCGACGAGATCAAATCGCATATCCTGAAGCTGGGGGAGTCGGGCGACTACGACGTGGTGATTACCGAGATCGGGGGTACGGTGGGCGACATTGAAAGCCTCCCCTACATCGAGGCCGTACGGCAGTTCCGCTACGACGTGGGACGCCAGCACACGCTCTCCATACACCTGACGCTGGTGCCGTATCTCTCGGCGGCGCGCGAGCTTAAGACCAAACCCACCCAGCACTCGGTAAAAACGCTGCAGGAGAGCGGGCTGCAGGCCGACCTGATCGTGGCGCGTTCGGAGCACCCGCTGGACAAGGGCATTCGCTCCAAGATCGCCCAGTTCTGCAACGTGGAGTACGACGACGTGATCGCGTCGCTGGACGCCGACAGTATTTACGAAGTACCCCTGCTGATGAGAGAGGAGGGGCTGGACGCGCGGGTGATACAGAAACTGCAGCTCAAGACGCGCGAGCCCAAGCTGGACCGCTGGAAGGGGTTTGTGGAGGCGGTCAAGAACCCCTCCTCCGAGATCACCGTGGCGCTGGTGGGCAAGTACGTGGAGCACCACGACGCCTACAAGTCGATCGCCGAAGCCCTGGTGCACGGCGGCGCGGTGAACGACTGCCGGGTGGATATCCGCTGGCTGCAGTCCGACGACATTACCCCGAAGAACGTAGAGAAAAAGCTGGAGGGCGTCTCCGGCGTGCTGGTGGCCCCCGGGTTCGGGGGACGCGGCATCGAGGGGAAAGTGGCGGCGGCGAATCACGCCCGGGTCAACGGCATTCCTTTTTTCGGCATCTGCCTGGGCATGCAGTGCGCGGTGATCGAGTATGCGCGGAACGTCTGCGGCTGGGAGGAGGCCAACAGCACGGAGTTTGACGAGGAGTCCGCGTACCCGGTCATCGACCTTATGGCCGAACAGAAAGAGATTGAGAAGAAGGGCGGGACCATGCGGCTGGGCCTGTATGACTGCCGGATCGTGAAGGATTCCAGGACCTACGAAGCCTACGGGTCGGAGCTCTTCCAGGAGCGCCATCGCCACCGCTACGAGGTGAACAACAAGTACCGGGAGCGGCTGGAGGAGGAGGGCATGAAGCTGGTCGGCTTCAATCCCGAGAGGGACCTGGTGGAGATTATCGAGATCGCCGATCATCCCTGGTTCGTGGGCGTTCAGTTTCACCCCGAGTACTGCAGTACGGTCAACAATCCCCAGCCCCTCTTCGTGGATTTCGTGAAAGCGAGCCAGGAGTTCGCCCGGCAGAACGACCTGAGCATTCCGGCCGGTCAGGCGGAGGAAGCCGTCGTAAATTGACCGCCGCTGCCATGCGGAAATGCCAACCACTCTTTAACCCCACCAAACTCTGATTCCATGTATCTGAGCCAAAAAATTCTCTATCTCGGTATTGTTCTCCTGTTTCTGCTGGCCGGCTGCGCCCCTGAGGAGAGCCGGACCACCGTTATTGACAACGTGCGCGGCTACACCCTGGCCGACGGGGAGCTTCAGACCTTCTCCAGTATCGCCTTCCGGGACGGCAGGGTGCTGGAGACCGGCGAGGAACTGCAGCCGGAAGGGGAGGTCCGCCGTATTGACGGCGGCGGGAACGTCCTCCTCCCCGGACTGATTGACGCCCACGGGCACGTGACGAGCCTGGGCAGCCAGGAGCTGGGCGCCAACGTGACCGGATCGCAGACGCTGGACGAAGCCCTGCAGATCGTCTCCGACTACGCCGAGCAGTATCCCGACGCGGAGTGGATCCGCGGCCGGGGCTGGAACCACGTGTTCTGGGAGATCGGGCGCTTCCCCACGGCCGAAGAGCTGGACCAGGCCGTCAGCGACCGCCCCGTCTGGCTGGGACGCGTGGACGGGCACGCGGGCTGGGCCAACTCCCGCGCCATGGAGATCGCCGGCGTCACCGCCGAGACCGAAGACCCCGAAGGGGGACAGATTATACGCGACGAGGAGGGCAATCCCACCGGCGTCTTCGTGGACGGTGCCATGAGCCTGATAACCTCCCACATTCCGCCTCCCAGCGAACAGGAGCGGGACCGCGCCCTCACCCTGGCCCTGCAGCAGATGCGCTCGCACGGGCTGACCAGCGTGCACGACGCGGGCATCGGGCTCGATACCTGGGAGCGATACAAACGTTTTGCGGACGGCGACAGCCTCACCACCCGCATCTACGCCATGTACCGGGGAACCGAATCCGGGTTTGAGCAGATCGCCCAGGATGGTCCCATAGAATCGTACGCGGACGACATGCTGGCGATGCGCAGCGTGAAACTTTCGATCGACGGCGCGCTGGGAAGCCGGGGCGCCGCCCTGATGGAGCCCTATTCGGACGACCCGGGCAACCGGGGGCTCCTGTTTCACCCGCAGGATGAGGTGACCGACATGGTCCTGAAGGTGGTCTCCGAGGGCTACCAGATGAACGTACACGCCATCGGCGACCGGGCCAACCGGGTCATCCTGAACGCGTTCGAGACGGCGAAAGACAGCCTCGGGGAGCAGGGGCTCCGCCACCGCATCGAGCACGCCCAGGTGGTCCACCCGGACGACATCCCCCGCTTTGAGGAGCTTAACCTGGTGGCCTCGATGCAGCCCACCCACGCCACCAGCGACATGAACATGGCGGAAGACCGCCTGGGGGCGGACCGCATGGAGGGTGCCTACGCCTGGCAGACCTTCCTGGACCAGGGCACGGTCATCGCGGGCGGGTCCGACTTCCCCGTGGAGCACGTGAATCCCTTCTACGGCTTGTATTCCGCGGTGACCCGCATGGACCACGAGGGCAATCCCGAGGGCGGCTGGTACCCCTCCGAGGCGATGACCCGCCTGCAGGCGTTCCGGGCCTTTACGGCGGACGCCGCATGGGCTGCCCACCAGGAGGATGAGCTGGGCACCCTGGAGCCGGGCAAGTGGGCCGATTTTATCCTGGTGGACCGCGACTATTTTGAGGTGCCCGCCTCCGAGATCTGGCAGACCGAGGTGCTGGAGACCTGGGTGGCCGGGGAGCAAGTCTATTCGTCGGACGAAGAGTAGGGGGTTAATCGGAACGCCAGCAGTCGAAAACGGCAGATGAACATACGCCTTCAGCAGCTCAATCCCACGGTCGGCGCCATTCGCGAGAATACCGACGCCATCCTGGAGGCTCTTGAAAGGGCGGGCAGCGAGGAGGTGGACCTGCTCATCCTGCCCGAGCTGGCGGTCGCGGGATACCCTCCCATGGACCTGCTGGAGCGGCCCGCCTTCCGCGAGGCCATCTACCGCGCCAACCGGGAGATTGTCGCGTCGACCCGGGAGACGGGGCTGCTTTTCGGGACGGTAACCCGGAACGAGGGCGCGGCGGGCCGGCCCTGCTACAACGCCGCCCTGCTGGCCTCCGGGGGGAGCGTCCGCGGGGAGGCGCGCAAGACCCTCCTGCCTACCTACGACGTCTTCGACGACCTGCGCTACTTCGAGCCCAACCGGCAGTTTCGCTGCCTCGAGTGGCGGGGGCACAAGCTGGGAGTGACCGTATGCGAGGATATCTGGTACAACCGGAACGAGATACAGTATCACACCTACGAGACCCATCCGGCGAAGGAGCTGGCGGAACGGGGCGCGGAGGTGATCGTCAATATCTCGGCTTCGCCCTTTACGCGCGGCAAGCCGGCCGAAAGGCTGCGGATGTTCCGCGATCACGTGGAGGAGCTGGGTCTGCCGCTGCTCTACGCCAACCAGGTGGGGGGCAACACCGAGCTGCTTTTTGACGGCGACTCCATGGCACTGGACGCCGAAGGGCGGGTGATCGGCCGCGTGCCGGTCTTTGAGGAGGGGCACACGGACGTGCGGTGGGAGCCGGGAGAGGGGCGGTGGAGCCCGGGAGAGGCCACGCCGGAGCCTGAGGGCTCCCCCGACCGCGCCCCCGCGGGTCCGCCGGAAGACCTGTTCCACGCCCTCTGCATGGGATTGAGGGACTACCTGCGGAAAACCGGCGCGGCCGAAGAGGTGGTGCTGGGGCTGAGCGGCGGAATCGACTCCGCCCTGGGAGCCTGCATCGCGGCGGAGGCTATCGGAGCGGAGAGGGTGACGGCGCTCACCATGCCGTCGGACTACTCCTCGGAGGGGAGCGTAACCGATTCGGAGAAACTCTCCGCCAGCCTGGGTATCACGCTGCACCGCATCCCGATCGCGCGGATCCACCGCGCCGCCTGGGAGAGCCTGGAGCCGGTGCTCGGCCGGCGGGAGGAGGGGCTGGTGGACGAGAACCTGCAGCCGCGCATCCGGCAGCTCCTGCTTATGGCCTACTCCAACAGGCATGGTCCCATGCCGCTGAACACCGGAAACAAATCGGAGCTGGCGACCGGCTACTGTACTATCTACGGGGATATGGCCGGCGGAGTCGCCCTGATTTCGGATCTCTACAAGGGGGAGGTTTACGAGATGGCCCGTTGGCTCAACCGGGAATACTACGGGGAGGAGGTAATCCCCGAAAACATCCTGCAAAAACCGCCCAGCGCGGAGCTGAGGCCGGGGCAGGAGGACAGCGACCGGCTGCCCCCCTACGATCTGCTTGATTCCATCCTGGAGCGCTACCTCGAACGGGGGGAGTCGCCCGAAGCGATTATCGAGGAGGGATACGACGCCGATACGGTACGGGAGACGGTGCGGATGGTGCAGCGGTCCGAATTCAAGCGGCACCAGGCCGCACCGGGACTCAAGGTGCGTGCCAAGGCGTTCGGCAGCGGACGTCGCTGGCCCATTGCCCATTCGTGGGACCTGGGGTGATCTGAGGGGGATCGGCGGGAATCTGCCGGGTCCTGTTCCCCATGGCGGGCGGCGGAGGTAATCGATTCAATTCTCTATTTTTTTTACTAATTTTGTATAGCTTCGGATTCCCTCAATCTAAAATCGAACGGTAATGCGGATAAAGCTACTGACGGTACTTCTGACAACGCTCCTTATGGCGGCATGGAATCCCCTCAGCGCGCAGCAGGCCGATACGCTGCTATGGGACATCAACGAGATTCCGGTCGAAAAGAAAATGCTGCCGCATGCCAATCCCCTGGCACCGGCGCCGGCCCTGGAGGCACCCGGCCCGGAACCCCGCCAGCGGGAACTGGACAATTTTCAGCGGGATGTGATGATCCGCATCTCCGACGTCTACCGCCTCCATGTCAAGGCGATCGAAGCGCAGGTCAACGACGATCCCCTGGCGGCGGAGGAGCACATTACCACCGCCCTCACCACCCTGCAGGGGCTTCTGGAGGATTACCCCGAGGTGCAGTCCGACCGCCGCTTCAGCGAGCTGTACCGGTCGGTCATGACCGAATACCGGGAGTTTTACGGTATCGAGGAGCCCGCGAACGAGGCGGAGGGAGAGATTTTTGCCATTCACGAGGAGCTGTTCGGGGAAGAGGACGACTGGATGCGGAACGACTACGAGCTGCCCGAAAACATTACGACCGAACGGACCGAGGTGCCGCTGGTGCAGAACGAACAGGTGAACCGCTCGCTCATGTACTACACGCTGCGGGCGCCCGGTGTGGTCGAGACCTGGCTTGAGCGCTCCGAAAAGTATTTTCCCATGATGCGGCGGATCTTCCGGGAAGAGAACGTGCCGACCGAGCTTATCCACCTCGCCATGATCGAGAGCGGGCTGAATCCCAACGCGCGGAGCTGGGCCTCCGCGGTGGGTATGTGGCAGTTTATCGGGGCTACGGGACGCATGTACGGGCTGGAGTCGAACTGGTGGATCGATGAGCGGCGGGACCCCGAGAAGGCGACCCGCGCCGCGGCCCGCCATCTTCGGGATCTCTATGAGATATGGGGCGACTGGCACCTGGCCATGGCCAACTACAACATCAGCCCGCGCGGACTGAAGCGGGCGATCAACGCCGCGGGGGAGGAGAATTACTGGGCGGCTTACCCCTACCTGCCGCGCGAAACCCGGAACTACGTGCCCGGCTTCATCGCCGCGACCATGGTGGCCATGAACCCGGAGGAGTTCGGATTCGAGGAGGAGTACGGGGAGGAGGAGTACGACTACGAGGTTATGGAAGTGGACCCCCTGATGCCCCTGGAGGCACTGGCGGAGGCCGCCGGCATCAGCACCGAGGAGCTGGAGGAGTACAACCCGGAGCTGCTGCGCTGGGCCACGCCGCCGGGCGGGAAGTATCCGCTGAAACTGCCGGCGGGAGCCCGGGAGCAGCTGGCCGCCAACTACGAGGATATTCCCCGTGAGGAGCGCAGCCGGAACATCACCATGCATACCGTCTCCCGGGGCGAGAACCTGGGATACATCGCCCGCAGATACGGCACGACGGTCCGCAGCCTGTATGAGACCAACGAGAATCTCTCCTCCACCATCTATCCGGGGCAGAAACTGGTGGTGCCCCTGCCGCCGGGCAGTTCCGGGGAGGTCGCGGCCAGCCGCCCCTCCAACGCCTCATCGGGCGGCGGATCCGACGGGGGACCCTCAAGGGCGTCCGCTCCTGAAAATTCGGCGCGCATGACCTATACCGTGAAGAGCGGGGACACCATCGGGCATATCGCGGAGTGGTACGACGTGCGGGCCCACCAGATCCGGGCATGGAACGGTTCCGGCAACACCATTCGCGTGGGCGAAGAGCTGGTGATCTACGTCCCTGAGGGCCAGAGCTCATACTACAGCCAGGTGGACGAGATGAGCTACGCCCGCAAGCAGAGCATCGAGAGGGAGCAGCGCTCCGGAAGGGACGTGATCGCGGCGTACGCCGCCACCTCGGGCGACGGCGAGACGGTCGAGTACGAGGTCAAGCCCAACGATACGCTCAGCGAGATCGCCGAGTCGTTCGGGATTTCGGTAGCCGAGCTGAAGCGGATGAACAACATTCAGGGCAACCGGATATACGAGGGACAGACGCTGCGCATCAGCAATTCGAACGAATAGCGGGTTTTTGCCATGAAATTCCTGAGGAAGAGTGCCGCGGGGCTGCTGGCCGCCGTTCTGCTGTTGACGGCCATCGGCGCCTACCGGGATCCGGATATCTTCTTCCTCATCAAGAAGAATTTCACCATCTTCAGCGAGGTCTACCGCGAGGTCTCCCTCAACTACGTCGACGAGGTGGATCCCGAAAAGCTGATGCGCCGGGGCATCAGCTCCATGCTGGGGACGCTGGATCCCTATACGGAATTCATGGACGAGGCGCGGAACCAGGATATGCAGCTTATGTCCCGCGGCAGCTACGGCGGGGTGGGCATGGAGGTGGGATTCCGGGGAGACGACGTGGTGGTGATCGCGCCGATGGACGGCTACTCCGCGCAGCGGCAGGGGATACGTTCCGGCGACGTGATCCTGGAGGTGGACGGCGTGCCGGTGGGGGATTACAGCCCGGAGCAGATCCAGAACATGACCGCCGGGGAGCCGGGCACCACGGTGAGCGTGACCGTGGAGCGCTACGGCATCGAGGAGCCGCTCACCTTTGAGCTGACCCGGGAGCGCATCGAGGTGACCAACATCGCCTACCGGAGCCGGGTCGGCCCCGACAGCACCTTCGGCTACATCCGGGTGAACCGTTTCGCGCAGAATACGGCCGACGAAGTGCGGGGGGCCATCGAGGCGTTTCGCTCGGAAGGGGAGCTCGCCGGACTGATACTGGACCTCAGGAACAACCCCGGGGGACTGCTTGACGAGGCGGTTTCGGTAGTGGACAAATTCGTGGAGCCGGGGGTGACGGTGGTGGAGACCCGGGGACGGAACGACGAGCACGGCGAGCAGTACCGCACCGATGAGACGGCCATGGCGGGCGAGCTGCCGCTGGTCGTGCTTCAGAACGGGGGAAGCGCCAGCGCCTCGGAGATCGTCTCCGGCGCCATGCAGGACCTGGACCGGGCGGTGATCGTCGGCGAGCGGAGTTTCGGAAAGGGACTGGTTCAGATTATCCAGCCGCTCTCCTACAATACGGCCCTGAAGATTACCACCTCGCGCTACTTCACGCCCAGCGGACGAAGCATACAGTCGGTGGACTACAGCGGGGAGGGAGAGGGGCCCGTGGAGAAGCCCGACTCGCTCTCCGGGGAGTACCGGACCCGCAACGGCCGGCCGGTAAGCGACGCGGAGGGGATTACCCCCGATGTGGAGATTGCCGCGTCCTCGCCATCGCTGCTGCAGACGGCGCTGATGCAGGAGAACCACATTTTCTATTTCGCCAACCGATACGCTTCCGCCAACAGCGAGCTGCCCCCGCCGGCGGAGCTGGAGGAGATTTACGGCGCGTTCCGCGACTATCTGGGACAGGAGTCGTTCGATTACGAGACGCCGGCCGAGACCTACCTGGCGGAGGTGGATTCCGCCATCCGCCGTGAGGGCTCCGAAGAGCACATCTCCGCGCTGAGAGAGCTGATGGAGCGGCAGAAGGAGGAGGCTTTTGACCAGGAGCGGGAACGACTGGAGACCCTGCTCTACCGGGAGCTGCTGCTGAGGTTCCGGGACCAGGACGCCCGGACCGCCTTCACCCTGGCGAGGGATCCGATGCTCGAGCGGGCGGTGGAGATCCTGTCCGACGAGGAGGAGTATAACGGCATTCTGGGCCGGGGTAACTGATTTGGCCAAAGCGGACCTGCATATTCACACTACGGCATCGGACGGAAAATCCTCGCCCGAAGAGATTCTCACCCTGGCCGGACGTCTGGGGCTGGAGGTAATCGCGATCACCGACCACGACACGATCCGGGGATATTCGGAGGCTGCGGAGGCTGCGGAGAAGTACGGGGTGGAGGTGATCAGCGGGATCGAGATCACCGCCGATTTCGGGGGACGCGAGTGCCACCTGCTGGCCTACGCGTTCGACCCCGGCCATTCGGCGATCCGCCGGCTCTGCCTGCTGCACCGGAAGGCGCGTATCGAGCGGGGCAAGTGGATCCTGGAGCAGCTCTCCCGCAAGGGACTGGAACTGGATATCGAAGAGGTAAAGGCCGAAGCCAACTGGGGAAACGTGGGACGCCCCCATATCGCCTCGCTGCTGGTCAAGAAGGGGTACGTCGCCTCCTCCCGGGAGGCGTTCATGCGCTACCTGAGCGACCGCGCCCTGGGGCCCATTGAAAACGACTACTATCCCCACGATGAGGTTATCGGGCGGGTCCGGGAGGCGGGCGGAGCGACGGTCCTGGCCCATCCCGGGCAGCTATACTCTCCGCTGGAGCGCGAGCTGTTCGCGGGGGCCGGCATCGACGGCATCGAGGTGTATCATCCCAGCCACGACGACCGGACGCGGGAGGAGCTGAAAGCGTTCGCGGAGGAGCACGATCTGCTGATTACGGGGGGGAGCGACTTTCACGGCTCCCCCGACGACTACCGGGGGCGGTTCGGCGTGGAGACGATCCGCCGCTCCCTGGCCGACCGCCTGGTGAGGCGGGCACAACAGAAAAGCAAGATATCCGTTTAGCAACCTATGAGCTTGAACACGCTGGAAGGCAAACCCGGGGAGGCGGCCGGATGCCGCGTCGGCATCGTGGTCTCCCGATGGCATCCCTCCATCACCTCCAGCCTGCTGGAGGGGGCGCTGGAGACGCTGCGGCAGCACGGCGTGAAGGAGGAGGATATTTACGTCGCCCGCTGCCCCGGATCCTACGAAATACCGCTGGCGGCCGGGAGACTCCTGGAGCATACCGACGGGGTGATCGCCCTGGGGGCGGTGATCCGGGGGGAGACGCCCCATTTCGACTACGTCTGTGAGGCCGTGAACCGGGGGATCGCGCGGCTGAACACCGAGCGGAACAAGCCGGTGGCATTCGGGGTATTGACGACGGAGACGGTTCGGCAGGCACAGGAGCGCTCCGATTCGGAGGGCGAGAAGGGCAACAAGGGCGAGGAAGCGGGTCTCGCCCTGCTTGAGATGCTCTCCCTGCTGAAAAGAATGGACGACATTAAAAGCTGAATAGCTTGAATTAACGCGGTTAAAGCTCTAATATAACTAGCTTAAGTTAAACCGAGCACAGGCACACATTTGGATTCTATATCACTTACCAACAAGGTACAGGGCAACGACGACCGGGAGAAGCAGAAAAAGCTTAAGGAGTCCGGCGAAGTTCCCGAGCATGTCGCCATTATTATGGACGGGAACGGCCGCTGGGCAAAACGGCGGGGGAACCTCCGCACCTACGGACACAAGGCGGGGGTCGATTCCGTGCGCGACATTACGGAAGCCTGTGCCCAGATCGGCGTAAAGTATCTTACCCTCTACGCCTTTTCTACCGAAAACTGGGGACGGCCGCGGACGGAGGTGAACGCGCTGCTCAAGCTGCTTGCCAACTCCCTGCGCAAGGAGGCGCGCAACCTCGACAAGAACAACATCCGGCTGGCAACCATCGGCCAGATCGACCGTTTTCCGGCCCGCTGCAAGAGGGAGCTCGAGGAGGCAATGGAGCTTACGCGGGACAACGACCGGCTGCACCTCTGCCTGGCACTGAGTTATTCAGGACGCTGGGACATTCTGGAAGCCGTAAAGAAGCTGGCACAAAGCGTGAAGGAGGGGGAGCTGGAACCCGAGGAGATCGACGACGAACTGCTGGGCTCCCGCCTTTCCACCGCCGAATTCCCCGATCCCGATCTTATCATCAGGACGAGCGGCGAGTACCGGATCAGCAACTTCCTTCTCTGGCAGCTGGCCTACTCGGAGCTCTACATCACCGAAACCTACTGGCCCGATTTCCGGCGCAATGAGCTGTACGACGCCATCCGCTCCTTCCAGGAAAGGGACCGGAGGTTCGGCAAGGTCAATGGCAAGAAATCAGCCGGATCGTACGTTCAAGGGCTGACAACGTAACCTATCATTTTTAATATCGGTAGCTCACTCGTGATTTCGGAGTCTTATATTTCAGAAAAAATCTATGTTCTGCTTGTTCTGATTCTTGCCCTGGGTTTCAGGGGGGCTTCGGCCCAGCAGCAGTGCTCCTCGTTCGAGATCACCAATCCCCTCCAGGTGACCCCCCGTCAGTACACCATCGAGACCGTGGAAGTGCAGGGCATCTCCACCGTCCAGCCCGACTTCGTGATCGACCAGGCCGGACTGCAGTCGGGCACTACCATCACCCATCCCGGGACGGATATCCCGACGGCCATACGGCAGCTTAACCGCACCGGACTGTTTACCGATATCTGCATCGAGCGGGTCCGTACGGAGGGCAGCTCCATTCACCTCAGGATCATGCTGCAGGAGCAGCCGCGACTGCAGAGTTTTCAGATCGAAGGGGTGAAAAGGTCCGAGAGGCAGGACCTGAGGGAGCGCATCAACCTGCTGCAGGGCTACGCGGTCACCGAAGGAGCCCAGGCCCAGGCGGTCAACTCCATCCGGCGATACTACAAGAACGAGGGATACTGGTTCACCGAAGTGGAGATCTCCACCAGCAGGGTGGACACGGTCAGCAACCGGGTGGATCTTACCTTCGAGGTGGATCCGGGCGAGCGGCTGGAGATCCAGGATATCTCATTCACGGGCAACGAGCACTACGACGACAAAACGCTTCGCAAGGAGCTGGACGCCATCGGGGAGGACCGCTGGTGGAAGATATTCTCCAAAAAACTTTTCAAGGAAGAAGACTTTGAGACCGCCAAGCAGAACTTGAGAGACTACTATACCCGGAACGGGTTCATGGACTTCCGGATCCTCGACGACTCCGTCTATACTTACACCTACAAGGAGGACAAGCAGGGCGTGGGTGTGCAGATCGAAGTGGCTGAGGGTCCGCAGTACAAGCTTCGGAACCTGACGTTCGAAGGCAATACCGTCTACCCGGACGAGGCGCTGCAGGAGATTATGGCGTTTGAGGAGGGTGAAATTTTCAACCAGCAGAAGTTCACGGAGAATCTGCAGGGCGGGCAGAATCCCAACGAGACCAGCGTTCGGAGTCTCTACCATAATAACGGCTACCTCTTTTCGACCTTCCAGCCGGACATCAACCTGGTGGCAGAGGATACGGTGGACGTGAATGTGATGATCACCGAAGAAGATCAGGCGGAAATCAGGGAAGTCTCATTTGTGGGAAATACCGAGACCCACGACGATGTGATTCGCCGCTCCCTCAGAACCATACCGGGGCAGACCTACAGCCAGGCCCGCATCATCCGCACGATTCGCGAGTTGGGACAGCTGGGATATTTCCAGCCGGAATCCATCAACCCGTTGATCGACCGGAACCGGCAGGAGGACCTGGTCAATATCACCTACGAACTGAACGAATCCCAGAGTACCGACAATTTTGAGCTTTCCGGCGGATTCGGCGGCAGGGGGATCGGGCTGATTCTCTCGGCGCGCTTCAATTTCAACAACTTTTCCATTCAGCGGGCGTTCAAGCGGGAGGGATGGAACCCGATTCCATCGGGCGACGGACAGCGTTTTACCATGGGCGCCCAGATCACGGGCGGGGGATACAAGAGCTTTAACCTCGGGTTTTCGGAACCCTGGCTGGCCGGCCGGCCGCTTTCGCTGGGCGTTAACGTCAGCTACGACCTGATCCGATTTCGGTTTTCCGACATTCGAAACGAGCTTTTCACCAGCAGCGTCAGCCTCGGGCGGCGCCTGCAGTGGCCGGACGACTATTTCACCCACCGGTCGGAGCTCTCCTATCAGCTTTACGACGTGGCCGGGGGGACCCGTTTCCTGGCGGAGGGAACCTCCAGCCTTCTGAGCCTCAAGCAGACCCTGGAGCGCAATTCGGTAGACAATCCCATCTCGCCGACCACCGGTTCGCGACTGCAGCTTTCGGGCGAAATCGCCCCCCCGCTTCCCGGTTTTTCCCAGTACTACAAGCTCAAGTCATTGTACCGCAACCACACCAATATCGTGGGAAAGCTGGTGATGACCAACTCGGTGGAATACGGCTACCTGGGCTATATCGGCAACGTTCGCCGAAGCAATTTTCAGCGATTTATTCTGGGCGGAACGCCCCTTCAGCAGCGGCAGAGCTTTCTGCAGGATAACATCGACCTGCGGGGTTACCCAGGCGGGAGGGAGGAATCCATCTCCCCGGTACGCGACGGTGAGCTGGTCGGGGGACGCCTCTACAGCAAGTACAGCATGGAGATGCGCATGCAGATGGTGAACGAACAGCAGCTGCAGGTGACCCCCTATACGTTCATCGACGCGGGGAACGCCTATTTGAACTTTGAGGATTTTTCGCCCTTTGATCTCAAGCGGGCGGCAGGAATCGGCGTCAGGCTCTATGTACCCATTCTGGGACTGATTGACGTGAGTTACGGGTATCGCATGGACGGCGTACCGGGAACCGGTGTGGAGGCCGGCGAATGGCAGTTCCTCTTTAACATTGGTTCTCCTTTCCAATGAGAGTCGCGGTCATCACAGCGCTGGCGATATACCTGGTTTCGGCGGTTCCCGGAGCGGCCGCCGCGCAGCAGCAGAAGATCGGCTACGTGAACACCGATACCCTGCTTGCGCACATGCCGGAATACGAGAAGGTCAGGCAGCAGCTCCAGGTGATGGGAGAGGACTGGAAGAAAAAACTGGAGGCGATGCAGCAGGAAATCGAGCAAAAAAGAGAGGAATTTCGGAAAAACGAGATACTATACGGCGACTCTGTACGTAAACAGATGCAGGAGGAGATCAACAGCCTGGAGAGCAGCCGGCAGGCGTTCATGGAGGAGAAGTTCGGCGCCGAAGGGGAATATTTCCAGAAGCAGGAGGAGCTTCTCAAGCCGATCCAGCAAAAGATCATGGACGCCATAAGGCTGGTCGCCGAACGCGATAATTTTGATTTTGTGTTTGACCGCGCGGAACGCATGTCGGTTATTTACGGCGGGGAGGAGTGGAATCTCAACGAAACGGTTCTCGAGGAGCTGGGCGTCAATCCAGGCGATGCAAGCAATTGAATGCAAAAATTAGTATTATCTCACGCCTCCGAAAGAGGTAAAATTTAAACTCAAGTCTATCACGATGTTTCGCAAGTTAAGTGGTTTTCTCGCACTGTTCATGCTCGCGGCGACTTCGGTTGCCACGGCACAACTGGATATCGGTTATCTCAATACCCAGGAGGTGCTCAATCAGCTGCCCGAACGGCAGCAGATACAGCAGGAGCTGAATGATTTCGTACAGCAGAAGGAGCAGGAGATGCAGCAGGCCTCCACCGAATTTCAGAACGCGGTGGCCGAATACCAGCAGAACCAGTCGAACATGACCCAGCAGGAGATCGATCAGCGCGAGAATGAGCTGAGCCAGATGGAGCAGAACCTGAACGAGATGCGGCAGAGCCTGCAGGAGGAGATCGTGCAGAAGCGGCAGGAGTTGCTGGGACCCATTTTCAATCGCATCAACCAGGCCATTCAGACCATCGCGGAAGAAAACAACCTGGATTACGTATTCAACGAGGCCACCAACTCCGGCGATAACATCATCTACTACGCCGACGAGTCGGCCATGAATATCACCCAGCAGGTGATTACCCAGGTCAACAGCCAGTCTCCCCAGGATTCCCTGAACCAAAATCAATAGGACGTGAACGCCATGTCAACTCGCATAACCACTTTTACCCTCACCGCCCTGATACTGCTGCTCATGGCCGGGATTGATCCGGCGGAGGCGCAGCTAAAGGAGGATCTGGACCAGGCCCAGACCCAGATCGGCTTTGTGGATCCCATAACAGTGCTTCAGAGCATGCCGAAATTCGCGGCCGTCCAGAAAGAACTCCAGAATTTCCAGAACCGGAAGCAGGAGGAGATGGCGCAGAAGGAACAGGAGTTTCAAAATGCCATATCCGCCTACCAGGAAAAATCGGCCGTGATCTCCGAGGAGGCGCGGGCCAAGGAGGAAGAGAGGCTGGGGCAGCTGAGCGCGGACCTTCAGCAGTTTGAGCAGCAGATATCCCAGGAAATCGCGCAGAAACAGCAGGAGCTTTACGCCCCCCTGCTGGAGGAGATCCAGGGAGCCATAGATAATGTCTCCGAGGAGATGGAGCTTGATATGGTGGTGAACACCCGTACCAGCAACGGGGATATGATCCTGCTCTACGCCTCGCCCGAGATGCGCGAGCAGTACGATATCACGGACCGCGTGATGCGGGAGCTGGGAATTTAGGAGATGCGCCGTTTCCGGTTCCGGATGTAGTCCTCGAAGATGTACCCTCCCAGGTTGTCCAGCGAGGCGAAGTAGGCCCGCCCCTTGTTGGCCTCGGTAAGCTCTCGAACGAAATTCTGAAGGTAGGGATCGCGGGCAATCATAAAGGTGGTGATGTCGATGTCGTCCCTTCTGCACTTCACCGCCTCGTCCAGGACACGGTTGATGATTCTCCGGTCCAGGCCGAAGCTGTTCTTGTACATTCTGCCGTTCTCGATTATGCAGGAGGGCTTCCCGTCGGTGATCATAAAGATCTGCTTGTTGGCGTATTTCCTGCGGTGCAGGATGTGGCGGGCCAGTTCGAGCGCCTGCTGGGTGTTGGTGTGGTAGGGCCCCACCTTCAGATAGGGGAGATCCTCCACCTCCACCTGCCACGCCTCGTTGCCGAAAGCCACAATGTCGAGGGAGTCGGCCGCGTAGTTGTTCATGATCAGCTCCGAGAGCGCCATGGCCACTTTTTTCGCAGGCGTGATGCGGTCTTCCCCGTAGAGGATCATGGAGTGACTCAGGTCGATCAGCAGGACGGTGGCGACCGAAGTGTAGTGATCGGTTTCGTGCACCCGAAGATCGTCTTCCCGCAGGTTGAACCGGTCGATGTCGCTGTGGCGAAGCATGTTCATCATCGTCCCGACGCTGTCGATCTGACCGACGTCGTCGCCGGGTTTCCAGGAGCGTGTTTCGGGCTGCCGCTCCATCCCCTTCCCGGTATGCGGCGTCTGGTGGCTCCCGCTTTCGCCCTTGTCCAGGTTGCGGAAAACCTCCTCCAGGGAGCGCTTGCGCAGCGTCCGCTCGGTCTTGCGGGTCATGACCGGCACCTGGTCCTCATCTTCGTCGAGGTAGCCCCGCTTCTCCATCTCCTCGACGAAATCGTCTATCGTATAGTCGTCGAACTCCCCCGTGACATCGTATTCGTTCTCCAGCTCCCTCAGCCACTTCAGCGCCTGGGGGACGTCGCCGCTGGCGATGGTCAGGAGCTCCTGGAAGAGGTCCCAGAGTTTTTCAAAAGGGGCTTCGCCCTTGCCGCGGGCAAAGCGCTCGTCCCATTGCTGATACTTGAAATGCATGGCGAAAAGATTGACCTTGATCCGGTATTGTTAAACGGGCTGGCCGCCCTTTTCATTCACGCACCTCCCGACAGAGGGAAAGTATATGGATCGTCTGGAAATAGAAAACAGGCTGTGGAGCGAGGGATACCGAAGGGTAATGGGACTGGACGAGGTGGGGCGCGGCTGCCTCTCCGGCCCGGTGGTGGCGGCGGGCGTGATCCTTTCGGCCGAAAACGTCCCGGAGGGGATCCGCGACAGCAAGCGCATGAGCCTCGACGAGCGGGAACGCCTGGAGGAGATTATCAAACGGGAGGCCGAGTACTGGACCATCCGCTGGTGCGGCCCCGGGGAGATCGACCGGCTGAACATCCTCCGGGCATCCATGGAAGCCATGAAGCAGTGCGCGGAAGAGGAGGGGGCGGACCCCGACTACCTGCTGGTCGACGGCAACCGCTTTCCCGGGGGCGTGGTACCTCATCGCTGTCTGGTGGGGGGAGACGACCGTTCGCTCTCCATCGGGGCGGCGTCGATCCTGGCCAAGGTTTACCGCGACCGCCTTATGAAGGAGCTTCACCGGAAGTATCCCCACTACGGCTGGAAAACCAACGTGGGATATCCTACCCGCGAGCACTACCGGGGGCTGGCGGAATATGGCTACACGCCCCACCACCGCCGCAGCTTCCGCCTGCGGACCGACAAGAAGTACGAGCCCCGGGAGGAGAGGTAGCAGGTTTCCCGCCCGGCGGCTACCCGTAGATGCTGAACCGGCGCCGGTAGAAATCCAGGTTGAGGCAGATCGCCAGCATGAGGGTGTTGGTCAGCAGGGCCGATCCCCCGTAGCTGATAAACGGCAGCGGGAGGCCGATCACCGGCAGCAGGGCGGTGGCGCTGCCCACGTTGATGAAGAAGTGGATAAAATAGATGGTCGTCACCCCTACGATGACCAGTTGCGCGAACGGGGATTTGTGGGAGCTGGCGCTGTTCAGCAGGCGCATCAGCAGTCCCATGAAGAGCAGCAGCACGAGACTGGAGCCGAGGAAACCGAACTCCTCCCCGATTACGCAGAAGATGAAGTCGGTCCACTGCTCGGGCAGAAACCGCAGCTGCGTCTGCGTCCCCTCCGTGAATCCCTTCCCGAAAAGTCCTCCCGAGCCGATGGCCGTCTTGGCCTGGATGATGTTCCAGCCCGCGCCCTGGGGATCGAAGGAGGGGTTGGTGAACGCTTCGATCCTTGCCCGCTGGTGGGGCTGCAGGACCTGGAAGAGGGCCACCTGCATGCCGATCACGATCAGGAGTCCGCTCGCGAAAGAGACGAACGTCAGCCAGGTCCGCCGCTGAATCAGGAAGATGGCCAGCGTGATGAGCACGGCCGCGATCAGTCCCCAGTACCATCCGACGATCGTCAGGTACCCGATGACGGCGGGAGAGATCATCAGCAGCGAGATGCCGTAGGGAAGCCCCGACCAGAAAAGCATGACGGGGATCAGGGCCAGGAAGACCAGCCCCGTCCCGCTGTCGTTCTGGAGAAAGACCAGCACGGCCGGCAGGAGAATGAGTCCCACGGTGGTGAGTGCGTAGCGCAGGTTCTCGGTAGAGACGTTCCGCTGGCCGGTGAGGTAGTTGGCCACCGCCAGGATGGTGGCGACCTTCATCAGCTCGCTGGTCTGCAGGTTCAAGGGTCCGAGTACCAGCCAGCTGCGTGCCCCGTTGACCTCCCGCCCGAAGAGGAGGGTCAGGATCATGAGGAGAATGCAGAAGGCGTAGAAGAGGTAGGATCCCTCCCGGAAGTTGCGCGGGTCGACGAACTGCATGCCAACCAGGATAATCACGGCGATGCCGAACGCAATGAGCTGCTTCCAGAAATTGACCTGGATATATTCCGGCAGAAACTGCGAAACCGGTCCCTGCGTGGCACTGTAGATGGCCACCAGCCCGATGCTGCAGAGCACTCCCCACAGCAGCACCATCATCCAGTTGAGTTCGCGCAGGCTGTTCATTCGGGTGTAATGGTTTCCGGTTCGTCCGCTTCCAGGGGAGGCGGCTCAAAGTTGATGACTTCGTCGTATATCCACTGCCGGTTGGGGGCGATCTCGCCGTTCAGGTACTTTTCGATCATCAGGGAGGCAATGGGGGCCGCGGATACGGATCCGTAGCCGGCGTTCTCCACGAGGACGGCCACGGCGATCTGCGGGTCCTCCATGGGGGCGAAGGCGATGAACCAGCCGTGGTCCCGCCCGTGCGGGTTTTGGGCGGTCCCGGTTTTGCCCGCCACGCGGATGCTGTCGAGGTTGGCCCGCCACTGGCCGCTCCCGTTCGTAACCACGCGGCGCATTCCCTGCCGGACCACCCGGAGATCATCCGCGTCCAGCCACTCGATGCGCTCCCGCGAGGCGTCCGTATAGAGGACGGTGCCGTCGCTGCGGCTGATGCTGTTGACCAGGTGAGGCTGGACCCGGTAGCCGCCGTTGCCGATCTGGGCGGCCACCAGTGCCATCTGCATGGGAGAGACCGAAAGGTAACCCTGTCCGACGCCCATGCTCATCAGGTCGCCCAGTCCCCACCTTCCTTCGCCCAGCTGGCGGTTCAGCCAGGTGCTGTCCGGGAGAATGCCGGGCGACTCGTTGGGGAGGTCGATGCGGGTGGGTTGTCCGAGCCCCATGCTGTGGGCCAGCTCGTGCCAGCGGTTGATCCCGCGGCTGGAGATCATCCGGTCCATAAGCCAGAAAAAGAAGGTGTTGGAAGACTGCTCCAGGGCGCGCCCCACGTTGTAGACGCCGGGATCGGCCAGGTCGTGGTAGCGGCGTCCCCGCATGTAATACCCGGGATTGTCGATCTCCGTCTCGGGCGTGATCAGTCCCGTCTCCAGTCCCATAAGCGCCATGACCGGCTTGAAGGTGGATCCCGGCGGCTGCATGCTGGAGACGGCGCGGTTGTAGAGCGGATCGGTGGTATCGGCGTTGACCTGCTGCCAGTACGTCGAGTCAATCCGACCGGAGAGTTTCCTTATGTCGAACTGGGGAGCGCTCGCCATGGCCAGGACGGCGCCGTTGCCGGGATTGAGGGCCACGGCCGCGCCCCGTTTCCCCTCCATAAGCTCTTCCGCCATCAGCTGCAGGTCGGTGTCGAGGGTGGTATGCAGGTCGGCCCCTTCGACGGGCGACTCGTCCAGGGAGCCGTTGTCGTAGCTGCCGAGAGACTGTCCCAGGGCGTTGATCTTCAGGTACTCCATGCCCGTCTCCCCCCGCAGGTAGCTGTCGTATACCATCTCCAGCCCGCTTTTCCCGACCTTGTCGCCCAGATGGTAGCGGTCGGAATTACGGTACTGCTCGGGCGAAACCTCGCTGAGATATCCCATGATGTGAGAGGCGTTGAGGCTGTCCACCGGGTAGTGCCGCTTGCTCTCTACCTGGTGGCCGATGCCCGGAAGTTTCCAGATGTTCTCCTGCAGGGCGGAGAAATTGCGGAAATCCACCTCCGTGAAGAGCCGGGAGGAGCGGTACCAGGAGTAGTTACGTGCCTCCCGCACCCGCTCTTCCACCACCTCCAGGGGCTTGTCCAGCAGATCGGCCAGGATTTCGTTGTTTTCGGGATCGTAATTCGCGGGGGTGACGGTGATGGTATACATCGGTTCGTTGTCCACCAGCAGCCGGCCGCTGCGGTCGTATATGAGTCCTCTGGCCGGGGTTACCGGCTCCTGGCGCAGGGAGTTCTCCCTGCTCAGCGGCCCGTAGGTTTCGTGCTGGACCAGCTGGAGCTGCACCAGGCGGCCCAGAATCACCAGGGCCAGGCCGATCATTACGACCTGGAGCACGCGGATGGAAATTTTTGTGCGTTGATGTGACCGTCCGGCCATCTGTTGCGTCCTACTTGGTTCGAAAAAGGTGAATGAATCCCGCGAGCACCATGGTATAGATACTGCCCCCGATCCACTGCCGCCAGAACAGCACCTCCCCTGAGTAGGTTTGAACCAGCTGGGTCAAACCCAGGAAGACCAGGTTGTGGGCCAGGCTGGCGATGAACACGGTCAGGACGACCTGGTTCATCACCAGCCGCGTATCGCCTCCCCTGGGCAGCAGATGGTGTCCCATGAAGGCAATTAACGTCTTGGCAAACATGTTTAGTCCCCACAAATCCAGCATCGCGTCCTGCGCCAGTCCCAGGAACGCCCCCATCAGGATGGCGGAGGTCCGGTCGCTCCGGCTCATGTACCAGAGCAGAAAAAGAAGCACCAGGTCGGGCTGGACGTCGAAGATTTTCAGGTGGCGGAACAGGATTATCTGGACCACGACGAATCCCAGTCCCCCCGCGATATTTTTGATATTCTCAGAACTCATTCAAACATCTCCCGGTACTCCTCGTTGAGCTCCCGGACCGTGGTGTCCGGAGTGAAATTCACCAGGAATCCCTCGGCCAGGCTGTGCAGATCCACAAAGGGCCGGAGGAATATCCGCTGGGTCTCCTTGCCCTCCAGGGTCTCGGTCCGCACCACGCTGCCGATGGGGATGTTGGGGGGAAACTGGTTGCTGTAGCCCGACGTCACCACGACCTCGCCCGTATCCACCTCCACGGTCTGGGGCACATAATTCAGCACCAGTTCGTAGATGCTGTCGCTGTTCCACGAGACGATACCGGGCTGGTTCGAGCCGAGCAGCTTCGCGCTCACGCGAAAAAGGGAGTTGTAAAAGGGCATGACCTGGGCGTAGGAACCGGACGTGAGGATCACTTTCCCCACGAGCCCGTCCGCCGCCACCATCGGCATGCCCTCACGGACCTCCGCCCCCTCTCCCAGGTCTACCGTCAGAAAGTTGTTGATCTCGTTGAGCTCCTTGCCCACCACCCGCACCGGGTGGAGCTCCAGCGGACTTTCCCGCCTCAGTTGCAGCAGTTCGCGCAGCTCTTCGTTCCGCTGTCCGGCGGCCCGCAGACGGTTGAGCTCGTCGTTCAGCAGCACGTTCTGCTTGCGCAGGTAGGTGTTGGTGGTCAGCGCCTGCCGGTAGACCCTGATGTTGGAGAGGGGTTCCTCCAGGTAGCTGAACAGGGTGATGGAGACTTTCCTGAGGTTGTCGATCCCCCCCTGGTAGCGTCCCATCATCAGCGCGAGGGAGAACACCAGCAGCAGGGCCGTAATGATATGGTCCTTGGCATCGGATATGCGTGGGATTCGAAAGCGCATTCCCCCCTCTCTTATTTCATGTTATGACGGTTCGGTAGTAATCGATATTCTTCAGGATGGTGCCCGTGCCCCGGACAACGGCGGTGAGGGGATCTTCCGCGATGTGCACCGGCAGGTCCGTGGTTTCCATAATGAGTTTGTCCAGGTTTTTCAGCAGGGCCCCGCCGCCGGTCAGCATGATCCCACGGTCCAGGATATCCGCGGAGAGTTCGGGAGGAGTCTGCTCGAGGGATTTGGTGATGGATTCGACGATGGTGTTGACCGATTCTGAGATCGCCTCCCGCACATCCTTCGAGGTGACGTGCCGGGTCCGGGGAACGCCGTTTACAAGGTCCCGCCCCTTGGTCACCATCTCCAGCTCCTCGTCCAGCGGCGCGGCGGACCCGATCTCGCATTTGATGCTTTCGGCCGTCCGCTCGCCGATCAGCAGGTTGTGATTGCGCCGGAAGTAGTTGATGATATCCTCGTTCAGCTCGTCTCCCCCCAGCCGTATGGACTGGGCATAGACGATGCCCGAGAGGGCGATGACCGCGATTTCGGTGGTGCCGCCCCCGATGTCCACGATCATGTTGCCTATGGGTTCGTGCACGTTGAGCCCGATGCCGATGGCCGCCGCCATCGGCTCGTCCACCAGGTAGACCTCCTTCGCGCCCGCGTGCTCCGCGCTGTCCCTCACCGCCCTGCGTTCCACTTCGGTGATGCCGCTGGGGACGCAGACCACCATCTGCCGGGTGCTGGAATACCATTTCATCTTGACTTTCTTGATCATCCCGCGGATCATCATCTCCGCGACTTCAAAATCGGCAATGACGCCGTCGCGCAGGGGGCGTACGGTTCGGATGTTCTTGTGGGTTTTTTCGTGCATCAGGCGCGCCTCGTGGCCGCTCGCTACCGGTTCGTTCTGCATGTTGAGGGCCACGATGGAGGGTTCGTTCAGGACGATCCCCTCATCCCGCGAGTAGATCAGCGTATTGGCGGTTCCCAGGTCGATGGCGATATCGGTATAGAGCCAGTCGAATAGTCCCTTCTTCTGCTCGTTTCGGGTCTGCTGCGATTGAGCGTTTTCCATGGTCTGCCTGATAAGGTATACTCTGGGGCTGCGATTAAATAACGGTCAAAAATGACGATTGAAAATACAAGATTGTCAATCTATTTGCGAATATAGCAAATTAAACGGTGGGTCAGTGGCGGAAGTGTCTTTTCCCCGTGAATATCATGGCCATATCCTCCCGGTCGGCCGCCTGGATGACCTCCTCGTCGCGAATGCTACCGCCGGGCTGAATCACCCCGGTGGCCCCGGCTTCGGCGGCCGCCTCCACCCCGTCGGCGAACGGGAAAAAAGCGTCGGAGGCGACGGCGGCGCCCTCCAGGGAGAGCCCCTCCCGGCGCGCTTTCGCGATGGCGATCCTGGACGCCTCCACGCGGCTGGTCTGCCCGCCCCCGATGCCGACCGTGCTCCCGTCCCGGGCGTAGACGATGGCGTTGGACTTGACGTGCTTGACCACTTTCCAGGCAAATATCAGGTTGGCGATCTCCGCTTCGGAGGGTTCCCGGCGGGTGACCACCCGGTAGTCCCGGTAGCGGATCTCCCCGACATCGGCCTCCTGGCTCAGGGCGCCCCCGAAGAGGCTGCGGACCTGGCGGGGGCGATCCCGGCCGACCGGCTTCAGGATGCGGATCAGGCGCCGTTTCTGCTTCTGGCGGAGCAGTTCCAGCGCCTCCTCCTCGAAGGCGGGGGCCAGGATGATCTCGGTAAAAATTTCGTCCACCGCCCGGGCCGTCTCCAGGTCCATCGGGCGGTTCACCACCACGATTCCCCCGAAAGGCGACTCGGTGTCGGTGCGGAAGGCGTTTTCCCACGCCTCCGCCAGGGTATCTGCGGTGGCCACGCCGCAGGGCACGGTGTGCTTGAAGATGGCGCAGGTGGGGTCGGAATCCGCAAAGTCGCCGATCAGGTTCAGCGCCGCGTCCACGTCCGTCAGGTTGTTGTAGCTGAGCTGTCTGCCGTGGAAACAGTCGATGTACTCCTCCTGGGTGCCGTAGAGGGCGGCTTTCTGGTGGGGATTCTCCCCGTAGCGGAGCTGCTGTGAGCGCGACAGGGCGATGTTGAGCTGGTCCGGGTTCTCCCCCCCGAAGCGGTCCTCGAACCAGCCGGATATCTGCACGTCGTACGCCGCCGTATGGTGGAAGGCGCTGCGGGCGAGTTCCCGGCGAAATTCGAAGGAGACTCTCCCCTTCGATTCCAGCTCGTCCGCCAGCTGCCCGTACTGATCGGGGGAGGTGAGCACGGCCACGTGGGCGAAGTTCTTGGCCGCCGCCCGGACCAGGGTGGGTCCGCCGATATCAATGTATTCCGTGGCCGCCGCCGGGGTGCTGTCGGCCCGACCGGCAACTTCCCGGAAAGGGTAGAGGTTGACCGCCACCAGCTGAATGGGTTCCATCCCCAGCCGCTCCAGCTCTTTCAGGTCGGGATCGTGGCTGCTGCGGGCCAGTATAGGGCCGTGGATGCGGGGATGGAGGGTTTTTACCCGCCCGTCGAGCATCTCCTCCGAGCCGGTGATCTCCGATACCCCGGTCACCGGAAGGTCCCACGAGCGGATCGCGGCGGCGGTCCCTCCCGTGGAGATCATCTCCACGCCCGCGGCGTGCAGGGAGCGGGCCAGGGATTCGAGCCCCGTCTTGTCGGATACGGAGATCAGCGCGCGTTTGACGTCGAGGTCGTTTTCGGGAAGGGAGTCGAGCGGGTTAAGGGACACGGGAGTGGGTTAGGAGTTGGAATTCTGTTCCTCGAGGAGGCGGCCGACCACGCGGGGCAGAAGCTCGTGCTCTTTTTCGAGCACCCGCTCCGCCAGGCTTTCGGGCGTGTCGCCGGGGCGTACGGGCACCGACTCGCGGTCGATGACCTCCCCTTCGTCGTACTGCTCGGTGACGTGGTGGACGCTGCAGCCCGACCGGGTTTCCCGGTTTTCGATGACGGCGCGGTGCACGTTCATTCCGTGAAAGCCCTTCCCCCCGTAGTCGGGCAGGAGGGCGGGGTGGATGTTGATAATGCTTCCCCGGTAGGCCGAGATCACTTCCGGGGGGATCTTCCGCAGGTAGCCGGCCAGCACGATAAGGTCGGGGCCCCATGCGCGGAGCACCTTCAGCAGCGCTTCCGCGAACCGGGAGTTCTTCTCGAACGCCCCGGGGTCCAGCACCCGCACCGGAATTCCGTGGTTCTCCGCCCGGCGGATGGCGCCGATTTCCCCCCTGTCGGTAATCAGTCCGGCGATGCGGGCTTCGATCCTGCCGGATTGGGCCGCGTCGATGAGCGCCTGGAAATTGGTGCCGGAACCGGAGGCAAAGACCACTATCTTTTTCAACGCCGGGGTCACTCTGGTGTTGGGGGTTCGGTTCGGCCGGAAGATAAGCAAAAAAGGGAAGAGATTCGGGTCAGTTGCCGGTCCGGAAGACGTAGTAGTTGTTGATGCTCCATCGGATCTGGTTGATCGTGATTTTTACGATCGTCGCGAGGGGGATGGCGATCAGCATCCCCAGGATGCCGGCGACTTCGGCGCCGATCATGATGATGAAAAGGATCGCCACCGGGTGCATGTCCGCCGACCGGGAGAAGAGGAGGGGCTGAAACACCACGTTGTCCAGTATCTGGACGACCAGGATGGCCAGCACGCAGGGCAGGACCAGGGAGAAATCCCCCACTTCGATAATGGAGACGACGATCGAGAGAATGTACCCGATGAGCGGCCCGAAATAGGGGATGGTGTTGGCCAGGCCCACCGCGATGCCGACCGACAGGGAGTTGTTGAGTCCGGCGAACGTGAGTCCCACGAACGAGGTGAGGGCGACCAGCACGCTCTGCAGCAGCACGGTGCGGAAATAGACGCCGAGCCGGGTTTCGATCTTGTCGACCAGGCTCAGCGTGGTTTCAAAGTATTTGTTCGGCACCAGCGAGAGGATGTCTCTCCGTATGCGGGCCCCGTCCTTGAGGAAGAAAAATGTGGCGAAGGGGATGATCAGGAAGGCGGCGAACAGGTTGGTGAAGATGCCGATCAGGTTGCTGACCGCCGAGGGGATCTCCCCGACGTCGAAAAGGCCCTTCATGAACTCGGTCAGGTTGTTGCTGAGGTAGTTCTCCGGGATGAACCCAAAGGACTCCACCAGCCGCCCCTCCACCTGGGTCGCGATGCTCTGGAGGTTGCGTATGTTCAGCTGGGCGGCCAGCTCCACCATCTGGTTGACGATGACCGGGAGAATGTTGGTGGAAATCCAGATGAGGATGAGTATGACCCCGCTCAGGGTCATGATGATGGCCACGGTGCGGTTCATGCCGGCCGACTGTATCCGGTTCACCATGGGATCCAGGATGTAGCTCAGGATCATGGCGATGACGGCGTAGCCCACCAGCGCGCCGAAATGGTAGAGCACCAGGCCGAGCGCCACGATGCCGGCCGCTCCCAGCACCGACTTGACGACCTTTTCAAGGGTAATGTTGTTCATTCCGATACCGCTTTCGTCAGCCTCTCCAGGCAGGGGTAGATCGAACCGGGTTTGAAGCCTTTGCGGGCAAGATAATCAAATATTTTTTTCTTCCGCTTCCGGAGGTCTTCTTCCCGTAAGAAGTGCCTTTTTCGTTTTAAAACCAAATCACGGAGGGTCTCCTCCAGCTCCTTTTCCCCGAAAACTCCCTCGATGGCACCGTCTATGTCGCGGCGGGAGATCCCTTTCCGGTAGAGGTGGGACCGTATTTTGGCGGGCCCCCAGCGGTTCCGCCGGAACTTCTCCTCCGTAAACGTTTCGGCGAACGCCCGATCGTCAATGTAGCCCTCCTCCTCCAGCTCGTTCAGCACCGGGTCGATGTACGCACCGTTGAGATCTTTTCGGCCGGCTTTCTCCTCCAGTTCCCGGCGGGAGTGGTCACGGCGGGCGAGAAGCTTGAGCATGTACCTCCGGACGGCGCCGCGCCCCTCGGCCTGCTGAAGCCGGCGAAACAGGTCGGGCGTCATCCGGTCCCCTTCCGCCAGGCCGAACTCCAGGAGGGTCTCCCTCGAGACGCCCAGCAGGAACTCCCCCTCCACATAGAGGGAGAAACGAGTCTCGATTTTCTGCTGGGTGCGGATGGCGGTTATCTCTCCAGGCAGGTCGTCTTCGGCGGATCCGGACAAGGCGGCTACCCGTTCTCTTCTTCGGAGTCGGTCTCCTCGCCGCTATCGTCCTCCCCGGACTGCTCTCCGTTTTCTTCGTCTTCCCCGCTTTCGTCGGCGGGCTCCAGTTCGTTCCGTACCTGTTTCTCGATCTTCTCGGCGATCTCGGGATCGGATTCCAGGAATTCGATGGCGTTGTCGGTGCCCTGGCCGATCGGTTCGCCGTCGTAGCGATACCAGCTTCCGCGTTTCTGTATGATGTCGAACTCCACCGCAAGGTCCAGGACCTCGGCCAGCTTCGAGATACCCTTGCCGTAGATGATGTTGAACTCCACCACCTTGAAGGGCGGGGCCACCTTGTTCTTGACGATCTTGACCTTGGTCCGGTTGCCGACCACGTCGTCTCCCTGCTTGAGGGAGCCGATCCGGCGGATATCGATGCGGACGGAGGAGTAGAATTTAAGGGCGCGTCCCCCGCTGGTGGTTTCGGGATTGCCGAACATGACCCCGATTTTTTCGCGTATCTGGTTGATAAAGATGCAGGCGGTGCGCGTCTTGCTCACGATGCCGGTGATCTTCCGCAGCGCCTGGGACATCAGTCGGGCCTGCAGGCCCACGTGGGAATCGCCCATCTCGCCCTCCAGTTCGGCGCGGGGGACCAGCGCGGCGACGGAGTCGATCGCCACCACGTCGAGTGCGGCCGACCGGATCAGGGTTTCCATGATCTCCAGGGCCTGTTCCCCGCTGTCCGGCTGGGAGACCAGCAGTTCGTCGGTGTTGATGCCCAGGTTTTTGGCGTACTTGGGATCGAAGGCGTGCTCGGCGTCGATGAAGGCGGCGTAGCCTCCCGCTTTCTGGGCCTCGGCGATTATATGTAGCGCGAGGGTGGTTTTCCCGCTGGCCTCAGGGCCGTAGATCTCAGTGACGCGCCCTCTCGGGATGCCCCCGACGCCCAGCGCGTAGTCCACCATGATGGAACCGGTGGAGATGGCCTCCACGTTGCGGCTCGCCTCGTCACCCAGGCGCATGATGGTGCCTTTGCCGTGCTGTTTTTCAATTTGCCCGATGGCCATCTCCAGGGCTTTTTCCCGATCCTTGTTCTCAGACATAATCGCTTGGTTGGTTATTGGACTTGCTGTTAGATTCCGCGCTCCCGAAAAATGCGGCCCGCGGGTGACAACGTGCCGTCACCCGTTTTCCGGGCGGACCGTGAAGCGGATTTCGGCCGGAAAGCCGGATCTTCCTGCCTCGGGCAGGCTGACAATATAAACAAATTATGTGCTCCACATCAGCCCGTTCCCGGAGCTTCGTCCCCGCCAAAAGCACCCGGAGCCGGGCATGCGGCGGCGGACGCCCCGCCGGAGGGGCGCAGGGATATGACCTCCCGCCGGGGAGATCCTTACAGGGGCCATTCCTCCTCGCGGACCACCTCCGCCAGGCGGTCCACCGCCTCCCTTATCTGTCCGCTGCCCGTGTAGGGGGCGGGCCCCATCCTCAGGATTTCCCCGCGGGCGTCGGTGTAGACGCCCCGCTCCAGCAGTTTCTCCCGGATGGTGCGGGCGTGGGGCGATTGCAGGGCCAGGAAGCCCCCGGTGCGGTCCGGCGGAAGCTCGTGCCGCAGGCGAATGCGCTCCGGGGGGAGGTCGGCCGAGAGGAACGTCTCCCGAAGCAGGGAGACCTGCGCCCGGTACTGCCTCCGGAGCCTCTCCGGCGTCAGCCGGTGCCGGCGGAAAAATTCCACCACTTTCGCGGCCCGGAATTGCGAGGAGGGGTCGTAGGTGCCGCTGGCGAACCGCCTCTCGCCCGGGTCGAAGGTCACAGCCTCCTCCCGGGGACGGTCCAGGCTGTCGAACGAGGCGAACCAGCCGGTGATCGCCGGCCTCAGCCCGCACCCGGCCGGGTAGCGCAGGAAGCAGTTGCCCTCCCCCCACTGGAGGTATTTGTAGCCCCCTATCAGCAGGTAGCAGTCCTCCAGGCCCGCCTCGTGAAGCGAGAGGGGAACCACGTTGGTGCCGTGGTAGTCGTCGATCAGCAGGGGCACGCCGCGGCTGCGGGCCGCCTCGGCGATCTCGGGGAGGCGGCGGTTGACGATCCCGCTCCGGTAGTAGACCCTCGAGAGCATGACCGCGGCGGCAGGCTCCTCCAGCAGGGCGTCGATATCCTCCGCGATGGTATCGGAATAGGCATCCACCTTTTGGATCTCCAGCCCCTCCTCCTCCAGGCGCTTCAGCTGGCGGCGCATGGAGTGGAACTCCCCGTCGGTGGTGATAACGCGCGGTTTGTCCGCCAGGTCGAAGCTGGAGAGCCAGGAGACCAGCAGCATGTGGGTATTCATCCCCAGGCAGTAGCGTCCATCGGGATCGTCGTAGAAGTCGCGGAGGTAGCCGCGCAGCACCTCGGTCTTTTCGAAGGCGGTTTCCCATTTGGTATCCACCTCCCCCGCGGCGGTCTGCCACGCCTCCTTCAGTCCCTCAAAGGCTACGTCGGGCCAGGCCTGGTGAGAGTGGCCGGTAAACAGCAGTCGTTCGGAGACGTTGAAGCGTGAGTAGTGGGGAGCCAGGCGTCCGGCGAGTGCGTCGATATCCTTCATGGCGTCATTCATGACGGTGCGATCGGGTTAGGAATTCGTTCTGTCGAAACGAAAATAACATTCCCGGCCCGTTCCTCATAACCCCGGGCGGGGGACCTTCGCGCGCGTTTCCCTTCCTTACATCTTCTCCCGAAAATTGGTTAGATTGGCTCCGTCATTTCAGAGACAACCACCCAACAGGGGACCGAAACATGCCGGGAATGCAGCTAATTGCCGACAGTGGGGCTACCAAGACGGCGTGGCGCCTTATCGGAGAGGGAACGGGGAAATCCCTGGTCACGGAGGGACTCAATCCCTATTACCACTCCCCCGGCAATATTCGCAATATCGTAAAGGAGGGGATCCTTCCCGAGACCGGGGAAGCGGGGATCGAGGCCGTCCGGTTCTACGGGGCCGGCTGCGACGGCCCCCGGAAGAGGGAGCAGGTGGCCGAGGCGCTGGCCCCGCTCTTCCCCCGCGCCGATATCCGCGTCCACCACGACCTGCTGGGCGCCGCACGCGCCTGCTTCCTGCGGGAGGAGGGCCTGGCCTGCATTATCGGGACCGGCTCCAATACCTGCTACTACGACGGGGAGAAAATCGCCGAGCATATTCCCTCCCTGGCCTTCGTCCTGGGCGACGAGGGATCGGCCGGCTGGTTCGGCAAGCGGCTGATCAACGACTACTTCCGCCGCGAGGTGCCGGAGCCGCTCCGGAGCGCCCTGGAGGAGGGATACAACATGGACCTGGATCACATCACCCGCGGCACCTACGAGGGAACGCAGCCGAGCCGGTTCGTGGCGTCGTATGCCGCGTTCCTGGGGGATCACCGGGAGCACCCCTACGTGGGGGAGATGCTGCGGGAGGGTTTTGAGCGGCTGGCCGACCGCGTGCTTCTCAAGTATCGCGATGCGAAGCGTCACGAAGTGCGGTTTGTGGGGGCGGTCGCCTGGTCGTACAGGGAGCTGATTTCCCATATTCTGCAAGAACGGGATATGCGGGCCGGACTCTTTCTGAAGGATCCCATGGATCGCCTGGTGGAATATCACGGGGGACCCGCCGCCGAAACAGCCGAAACAAGGCAAACCGAATAAACCATGCTTGTCGATACCCACTGCCATATCTACGCGGAAGCGTTCGACGAAGATCGCCCGTCGGTCCTCGACCGCGCGGCCGAAGCCGGCGTCGGGCATATCTTCATGCCGGCGATCTCCTTCGACTCCCTGGAGAAGATGGACCGCCTGGAGCATTCCCGCATCCGCTTTCACAAAATGGCCGGGATTCACCCGACCGAAATCAACCGGGGGGCGTCGGCTTCGCCCGGGGAGCTGGCGGAGTGGTGCGGAAGGGAGGAGTTCGTGGGGGTGGGGGAGACCGGGCTGGACTACCACTGGAGCACGGAGCACAAGGATCAGCAGAATGCCAGCCTCCGCCTGCACTGCGAGGTGGCCCGGGAGGTGGGAAAGCCGATCGTCCTGCATAACCGGGAGAGCACCGGTGACCTGCTGGATATCATCGAGGAGCAGCAGGATGGCTCCCTGGAGGGGATATGGCACTGTTTCAACGGAAGCGCGGAGGAGGGGAGACGGGCGATCGACCTGGGGCTCCACCTGGGCATAGGGGGCGTGCTGACTTTCAAAAACGCCGGCGTGGACCGGGCGGCGAGCCGGCTGCCGGCGGACCGGATGGTGCTGGAGACCGATGCCCCCTATCTTTCTCCCGAACCCCAGCGGGGCTCCCGCAACGAGCCCGCCTACGTCCGCCACACGGCCCGGCGGCTCGCGGAGGTGCTGGAGATGGATTTCGATGAGCTCGCGCGGCAAACCACCGCCACGGCGCTGGAGCTGTTCGGGGTGGACGAAGGGGTGGATCCCTAGGAGGGGTTACAACCTATCAACCCCCAGCTTTTCCAGGAGGGGAAATTTCCGGTGCAGCTCCTCCGGCGCGGACCGGGTGTGGAACTCGTCGCGGAGGGGAAACGTGGCCCTGAGGCGGTTGAACTTCTCTCCCTTCTGTTCCGGCTCCAGTCCCAGCAGGGCGTGAAGCTCCGCCTCGTAACGCCGCGCGGGATGGAGCTTGTTCAGCAGTTCCGCCAGGGAGACCGAGGGGTCGGCTTCCAGGGGTATCGGCTTCTCCGCGACCCCCGCTTCCCCGGCAGCGGACAGCCCGAAGTGTCCGCAGAGGGCCCGGGCAACCATCCGGCTGGCTTTCCGCTTGGCCTGGCGCGAGTAGCCGGCAATGTGGGGCGTGGCCAGGAAGGCCGATTCGGCCGACCGGTCGTGGAAGGCGGGCTCTCCCTCCCAGACATCCAGGATGTAGTCGCGTCCGATCTCGCGCCCCGCGTACTCCCGGACCGCCTCCTCATCGACCACCCCGCCCCGGGAGGTGTTGACGATCAGCCGGGCCCGGCACTTCCGAAGGGCTTCCCGATCCAGCCACCGGCGCGTCGGCCAGGATCCCTTTTCGGTGAAGGGGACGTGAAAGGTGAGCACGTCGCATTTGAGCACCTCGTCCGCCGTGCAGCTTTCAAAACTCTCCTCCCGCCGGGCCCGCGGAGGGTCGTTCAGCCGCAGGCGGGTGGTTCCGCACTTCTCCAGGAGCCGCTTTACGGCCCCGCCGGCGTGGCCGGCCCCCACGATTCCAATCTGGAGTTCTCCGGGTTCCTCACCGCGCTCCCCGCACCAGAGCAGCAGTCCGGTGAGCACGTACTCGGCGACCGAACGGGCGTTGCAGCCGGCGGCGTCCGCGAAGGCGATGCCCCGGCGGCCGAGCTCCTCCAGGTCCACATGGTCGGTCCCCGAGGAGGCGGTCCCCACGAACTCCAGGCGTCCGCTGAACCGGTCCAGGGTCCGGCGGCCGACCGGGATGACGGTGCGGGTGAGGAAGGCGTCGTAATCCAGCGCGCCGGCGGGCAGGCCGTCCCGGGGATCGAAGCGATGCAGTTCGACCTCCGCCGCAGGCAGCATATCCTCCAGTTCGAAGAGGAATTTGTCGGCCAGGACTTTTATCATAGAGCCTCTGTATTTGTAAAAAAAAACAATCCGGTATGACCGACAATTTCAATCCTGTATCGATCATTCGCAAGAAAAGAGACGGAGAGGAGCTGGAGGAGGGGGAGATCCGGTACCTGGTCGAATCGTATACGGCCGACCGCCTGCCGGACTACCAGATGAGCGCGTTCCTGATGGCCGCCTGGTTCGGGGGACTGAGCGGGCGGGAGTCGTCGGTGCTGACCGACGCCATGCTGCATTCGGGGAGGATCGTGGACCTTGACGGGGTGCCGGGTACCAAGGTGGACAAACACTCCACGGGCGGGGTGGGGGATAAAATATCGCTCGTCCTGGCTCCCGTGGTCGCCTCCTGCGGGGTGCCCGTGCCGATGATTTCGGGCAGGGGACTGGGCCATACCGGGGGGACGCTCGACAAGCTTGAGTCGATTACCGGTTTCGACGTCGATATCTCCCTCGAGCGCTACCGCGAGATCCTCGGCCGCCACCGGATGGTGATGTGCGGGCAGACCGAAGAGATCGCGCCCGCCGACAAGCGCCTCTACGCGCTGAGGGACGTCACCGCCACGGTCGAGTTCATCCCCTACATCGCCAGCAGCATCATGAGCAAGAAGCTGGCGGAGGGGATCGACGGACTGGTGCTGGACGTGAAGTTCGGAAGCGGGGCCTTCATGAAGAAGCGGGAGGAGGCGGTCGAGCTGGCGGAAACCATGGTGCGGATCGGCGGACATTTCGACGTGGAGACGGTGGCGTGGCTGACGAGCATGGAACAGCCCCTCGGACGGAAGATCGGAAACTGGCTGGAGGTGGAGGAGGCGGCCGACTGCCTGCGGGGCGGGGGACCCGATGACGTGCTCGAGGTAACCCACACGCTGGCGGGCACCATGCTGCAGCTGGGCGGGGAGGCCGGGTCGCTGGAGGAGGGGATGGAGAAAAGCCGGGAGGCGGTGAGCAGCGGACGGGCCTGGGAGACCTTCCTGGGACTGGTGGAGGAGCAGGGGGGCGACGCGGAGCTGCTCCGGAACCCCGAAACGTATCCCGGGGCGGAGCACGCCTTCGAGGTGACCTCCTCTGCCGAAGGGTATCTCGAAAAGATGGACGCCTATGAGATCGGAATGGCGTCGGTGGAACTGGGGGCCGGGCGGCGCAGGAAGGAGGATGCAGTGGATCCCCGCGCCGGAATTGTACTTGAAAAGAAAATTGGGGATACTGTCAGGAAGGGTGAAACAATAGCGGTGGGTTTTACGAACAATAAGCAGGCCGTGGAAGGGGTTAATCGCATGTTGAGTCAGGCTTTTTCCATCGGCGATTCGCCCCCGGAGCCACTTCGGCTGATCTCCGGCAGGGTGGATAAAACGGGCATGAGAGAGTCGGCGGAGAAAGACGATAAATAGTTGCAATAAAGCCATTTATAACCAAATTTACGCCACTGATATCCTTTTTTAGCTAAGAGGGCACGGGCAAATTCAAATAAAGGGTTAAAACTATGTTTAAACGTTTCATACGTGCTATTAAGTCGATTTTCGGGGGCATCGTCAGCTCTATGGAGGACCCCAAGCTGATTCTGGAGCAGAACATCCGGGACCTGAACGACCAGATCCCGCAGATGAACGAGAATATCGCCACGGTCAAGGCGAATATGATGATGCTTCAGAAAGAGGTAAAGAAATACGAAAAGCGGATTCAGGACCTGACGGCGAAGATCAAATCCGCCATCCAGGCGGACCGCGACGATATCGCCGAGGGATACGCCCTGCAGCTCGAGAAGGCGCGGGAAAATCTCTCCAGTTCGAAAGAGCAGCTCCAGTTCGCCGAGCAGGCCTACGAGAAGGCGCTCAAGGTCAAAAAGGCGTTTATCCGGGAGAAAGACCAAAAGATCCAGGAGGCCAAGGAGGCTCTGCGTGCCAGCGAACGGGCCGAATGGCAGGCCAAGGTGGCCGACGCCCTGGAACAGTTTGAAATCGGGGGCATGGACCAGACCCACGACGAGATGGTCAACCGCCTGAACGAGCGGACTGCCAAAAATGAGGCCCGGATGGAGATGGCGCTGGACAGCATCGATACCGAGGCCATGGAGATCGAGGCCAACGCCGAGAAGCTGCGCGCCAGCGAGCTGGTCAAGCAGTTCAAGGCCGAGATGGGAGTCTCTTCCGGTGAGGAGCAGCTGGAGTCCCCCGAAAGCGAAGAGGACCGCATCGACGTCGAGGGGACGGAGAGCGAGGGAGAGAAGGAGTCCGGCAAAACCATCGGCAACAAGGAGCGATCCAAGTCCTGATCCCATGAGCGACAGCCGCGAAGAACGGGAACGCCTGAAGGAGGAGTACAAGCAGCACTACCGCAAAATGCGGGAGGCGAAAGAGCGGCTCAGCCGCACGCGGAACAGCCGGAATATCGCCCGTGCCCTCCAGGATATGGATACTTCGGGCGTTATGGAGACCTTTGACGATTTTCTCTTCAAGGTGAAGTCGAAGCTGGCGACGGTGGAGGCCCGCCTGGACGTGGCAATGGAGAGCCTTTCGGAAGAGGGGGAGTCCGAGGTCCAGGAGGAGGATCTGGATGAGGAGATGAGCAGGGAGCGGGCACGGGAGACCCTCAAGCAGGTAAAGATGGAAATGGGGTCCCTCTACAGCGAAATTGAAGAGCAGGCCTCGGCCATGAATGTGCGCAAGACCATAGGGCCGGAAGAGGATCGCCCGGAGGCCGGGAGCGGGGAGCGGGATCCGGAAAAGAGTAAGGGCGGCACATGAGTGAGACGGAAGAGGAGATAGCATCCATCAATTTTACCCAGGAGGCCTTTCTGCATCCTCTCAACCTGGGCGTGCTGCTGGTTTCGACCATCTCCGCGTTTGTACTGAGCGATGTCGGACTGGTCTCCAACCTGGTGCTGACCATGACGTTCGGCGTGGAGCTGATGTATCTGGGGATCGTCCCCCGCCTGCCGCGTTTCCGGAAAAACATCAAGCTGAAGAAATTGCGGGAACGGAACGCGGCCGCCGAAGAGAAGACCACGTTCCATGAGCTGGACCGGAAGAGCAAAAAGCGGTTCCTGGTCATGAAACACCTGGCGAAGCTGATCAGGGAGAATTTCGACAAACTGCCCTACAGCTCCCAGGGCCTGCTGGATAACATCCGGAAGAAGATCGAGGAGCTCACATCCAACTACCTTACCCTGCTGGACCTCCACAAACGCTACCAGATCTACATGAACACCTCGGTGGAGGAGAGCCTCAAGCGGGAGGTGGCCTCGGAGGAGCAGAGCCTGGAGGCCCTCGAGTCGGAGCGCCTGAAGAAGACCAAGCAGCGCCGCATCGCGATACTCAAGAAGAGGCTCAAGAAGTTCGAGATCGCCAAGGAGAAGTACCTGATCTGCGAAACCCACCTGGAGACCATAGAAGACGCTATCCGCTACATATACGAACAGTCGATGACCATGAGCAACGCTGAGGAGATCGGGTTTCAGCTCGACAACCTGCTGGAAGAGGTGGAAGAGACTTCCCAGCTCATCGACGACCTCGACAGCGAGATTCTGCCCGTATACTCCGAGCTTGATGAAGTGGAACTGGATGCCGAACTTAGGAGAGCCGAATCCGAAATGGAATCCGGCGAAGCTCCCGACACTTCCAACCGAGTCAAAGAATAGAATCTCCCCTCCATGAGTAACTCCTACAATACCCTTGCCCTGGAAACCGACCGCGACGGCGTAGCCCTGCTGACCGTCAACCGGCCGGACAAGATGAACGCGCTGAATGCCGAGGTGCTGGACGAGCTTTCCGAGGCGATTGAATTCCTCGCGGAAGACGACGATGTCAGCGCGGTGATCGTCACGGGGGCGGGAGAGAAGGCCTTCGTGGCCGGGGCCGATATCGGCGAGCTGCGGGAACTGGACAGCCGGACGGGCAAGGAGTTCTCCCGGAAGGGGCAGCGGGTCTTCCGGGCGCTCGAGGAGCTGCCCGTGCCGGTGGTGGCGGCCGTGAACGGCTACGCCCTGGGAGGCGGCTGCGAGCTGGCCATGGCGTGTCACCTGAGGGTGGCGTCGGCGTCGGCCGTGTTCGGCCTCCCGGAAGTGGGTCTGGGCATCATTCCGGGTTACGGGGGAACCCAGCGCCTGCCGCGTATCGTGGGACGCTCAAGGGCCCTGGAGATGATTCTTTCGGGGCGGCAGGTAAAAGCCGAAGAGGCGCTGAAGATCGGGCTGGCCGACCGTGCGGGCGGCGACGACCCCGTCGGGGAGGCGCGCGAACTGCTGAACAAAATCCTGGGCAACGGCCCGCTGGCGGTGAGAAATGCCCTGCGGGCGGTCTGCCGGACCGGCACGGAGGAGGACTACGGGGAGGAGGCCGAACTGTTTGCCGACCTCTGCGACACCGACGACTTCAACGAAGGAACCTCCGCCTTTCTCGAAAAGAGAAAAGCGGATTTCAAGGGCCAGTAGTCCCCTATCCTCATGATTGAGTTCCTGCTGATCTTTTTTGCCGTTTTGATGAGCGGCTTTTTCTCCGGTTCCGAAATCGCATTTGTCTCCGCCAATCGCCTGAAACTGGAGATCGAGTCCCGCAAGGAGTCGTGGACCGGCCGCACCGTCAACTACTTTATACGCAACCCCGAGACGTTCCTGACCACCACGCTGGTGGGCAACAACATCGTGAACGTCTTTTACGCCACTCTTATGACGCTCTTCCTGGTGGGGCCCATCACCGGGCTGCTGCAGGGCGGCTCCCCGGATCCCCCATCGGCGGTACTGGTGCTGGTGATTCAGACCGTCGTCGCCTCGGTTATTATCATGCTCTTCGGCGAGATCCTGCCCAAGGCGCTTTTCCGCCTTAACGCCGACTGGTGGGTCCGGATCGTCGCCGTTCCCCAGCAGCTTTTCAACTGGCTGTTCCGTCCCCTGATCGTGGTGGCCAATGCCTGCTCCAACGTGCTGATCCGGTTCCTGGCGCCGGGAGCTGAGCCCGCCGAACATATCCTGAGGAGGCAGGATGTGGAGCTGATCTTCAAGGAGCTGCGGGACATAGGGGGCAGCGACCTTGACCGCGAGGATTCGGAAATCCTCCACAACGTCCTGGAGCTCTCCAACAAGCGGGTGAAGGAGTCCATGATTCCCCGTACCGATATCGTGGCGGTGGAAAAAAGCGCCGGCATCGACGAGACGCTGAAGCTTTTCATCTCTTCGGGCTTCTCCAAGCTGCCCGTCTACCGGGAGAGCATCGACGACATCATCGGGGTGATCTTTGCATACGACCTCTTCAGCAATCCCGCGGACCTGACCGAGATCATGCGCCCCATCAAACTGGTTCCCTCTTCCCAGAAATCGAAGGACCTGCTCTCGGAATTTCGAAAATCCAACAGCTCCGTGGCCATCGTCATCGACGAGTACGGGGGCACGGCGGGGATGGTGACGATTGAAGACCTGCTGGAGGAGGTGGTCGGGGATATACAGGACGAATACGACACGGAGGATTACTTCGTGAAGAAACTTTCCTCCGACACCTTCGTTATCAGCGGCGGGGTGGAACTGGACGACCTGGGGGAGTCGCATCCGGAGATCGACCTCCCCGGGGAGTCCGCCGAATTCGAGACGGTGGCCGGGTACATCATTCACGAGCTGGGGCGCATCCCGAAGGTCAACGAGGAGCTGTTGATCGACGGCAACAAGTTTATCATCAGCAAGGCCACCCCCAGCCGCATCGAAACGGTTAAACTCATTTTAAGCAGGGAATAAATTCATGTTCGAGCACTATCCCGAGTGGGCGCGAACATTCGCCCAGAAATACCTGAGCAGAACCATCAACCAGTTTATCCTCCACGGAAACGTACACGATCTCGTCCCCCTGCGGCGGGAGGAGGGAACCGAATTCGTGCGGCTGAAGTCCTTTCTGTCGGAGGAGTTCTTCGGGGCGCGCGACTACGTGGTGTTTTACGACCGCTCTTCGGGCATCTATTTCCGGGACAAGGAGACGCAGAAAGATTTCAACCGCGCCGTGGCCGGGCGGGACTCCCTGGCAGGTACGGAGTATGCCGACAAGCTGCCGAAGGACCCGGTGCGCGTTTTCTCCCTGCTTGAGCAGTATTTCCGGATCCGGCTGGACAACAAGAAGAGCATCGCCTTCATCATCGACTACGCCGAGACGGTGGTGCCCATGAACGAGGCAGGGTCCACCGCCACGGAAGACCGAAACGCGCTGGTCTACCTCTCCCGCTGGGCGCACGATCCCCTCTTCCTGGCGGCCGATTTTACCACGGTGCTCGTCTCCGAAAACCTGGCCGACCTCAACAAGACCCTGATTCAGAATCCCTACACCTCGGAACTGAGGATCGGCATTCCCGGGGAGCAGGAGCGCCTGGACTACATCCGGTACGACAGCAGCGAGGAGGAGTTCGGGAGCATTTCCGAAGTGAGTCCGCAGAACCTTGCGCGCCAGACGGCCGGACTGAATTTTATCAACCTGCGGGCCATCCTCTCCAACGCGCGCGAAAACAACGAGCCGGTGACCTACGGCCAGCTCTCGGACATCAAGAAGGAACTGATCGAGGCGGAGGCCTACGGACTGCTGGAGTTTGTGGAGTCCGAATACGACATGGGAGACGTGGCGGGGCACACCCACGTTAAGAGGCACCTTCGCAACGCCGTGAAGGCCCTCAAGGCCGGCCGGCAGGACGTGCTGCCCATGGGGTACCTGGTGTGCGGCCCCGTGGGGACGGGCAAGACCTTCCTGGTAAACTGCTTCGCCAGCGAGGTGGGCATCCCGATGGTGAAGCTGAAGAATTTCCGCAGCCAGTGGCAGGGTGTAACCGAGGGGAACCTGGAGAAAATACTGGGCCTTCTGAAGGCGATGGCCCCGGTCTGCGTCATGATCGACGAGGCCGACGCCTACCTGGGCGACCGCGACGCGAGCGGCGACAGCGGGGTTTCCAGCCGCGTGTTCTCGCAGATCGCCACCTTCATGAGCGATACGCGGAATCGCGGCCGCGTCATCTGGTTCCTGATGACGGCCCGCCCCGACCTGATGCCGGTGGACCTCAAGCGGCAGGGGAGGGCCGAGGAGCACCTCGCCCTATTTCCGCCGCACACCCGGGAGGAGCGCCTGGAGCTGTTCGAGGCGATGAAGGAGAAGACGGGGCTGGAGATGACGGAGGAGTACGTGCCCGGCATCATAGAGGACGGGCTGAAAACCTTTTCGGGGGCCGACATGGAGGCCGCCCTGACCCGCGCCAAGTTCCGGGCGGCGGCCGAAGGGCAGGAGCGGGTGACCCCGGAAACCCTGGATGCCGCGCTGGCCGATTTCCTTCCACCCACCTACCCGGAAGAGATCGAACTGCAGACGCTCAGCGCGGTGATCGAGTGCACCTCGAGGGAGCTCCTTCCCGAGCGCTACCGGGAGATGGACCGGGGAGAGATTCTCGGGAAAATCGAGGAGCTTAAGTACCGCATCGGCTGATTTCTCACCCACTGGCGCAGGTCTCTCCGGCGCGAGGCGAAACGTGCGTCTCCGATGCCCTGCATAAATCCCCCTTTGTTCCGTTCAGAACCCGTTTCAGCTATTAAAAATTTGATTTAACCAAATAGTTGAATCATATGGTTGAATTTCATATCCTGAAAACGGACCGATCACGAAACGGTTGCCGGGATGACGGAACGGGAAGAGACGGAACAGCAGATTTTCGAGGCGGCAAAGCGGGTTTTCCACCGGGAGGGATACGCGGGGGCGCGCATGCAGTCGATCGCGGACGAGGCGGAGATCAACAAGGCGATGCTGCACTACTACTACCGCAGCAAGGACAAGCTGTTCCAGGCGGTCTTCCAGGATGCGGTAAAGAATTTTCTCCCGGTCATCCGTGACGTGTTGAACGCGGACCTGGATCTGGTGCCGAAGGTGAAGAAGCTGGTGGAGACGTACCACCGGATTTTCCGGGAACATCCCCATCTGCCGAAATTCGTAATCTACGAAATGAACCGGCATCCCGTCCGGTTCCGCGAATTCATAGGGCGCCAGGCAGAGGATGTCCCGGCCACGTTTTTAAAGCAGGTCAGGGCCGAGATACGCGCGGGCAGCATGAAATCGGTGGAGCCGCGGGAGTTCCTGGTCAACACCATCTCCCTCTGCGTTTTTCCGTTCGTCGCCCGCACCATGATCGAGGTGATTTTCGGAATGGAAGAAGAGGAGTTCGATCGGTTCATGAAGAAGCGCAGCAGGTCGCTCGCTGATCAAATTCTCAATTCGGTTAAAAAATGAGGGCGTTATGTTGTCATGGATCGTTGCCGTGCTGATGCTCCTGCAGCCGTTGCAGCCGGAGTCGTCCAGGGTGCTTACGCTGCAGGGGTGCCACTGGCTGGTCGAAGAGAACTATCCGGCGGCCGACAAGATAGAGCTTGACCGGAAACTGGCGGAAATCAACCAAAAGATAGCTGCTGCGGAGCGGTACCCGCAGGTCAGCGCCTCGGGGAGGGCCAGCTACCAGTCGGACGTCACGGAGGTCGATTTTACGCCTCCCGGCGCCGAACCGCCCACGTTCAGCAGGGACCGCTACAACCTCTCTCTCCATATCGAGCAGCTTCTCTACGACGGCGGCACCTCCCGTGTCCGCGAGTCGGTGGAAGAGGCCGAAGGGCACCGCAGCCGGCAGTCGACCCGCATGGAACTTCACCAGGTTAAAGAGCGGGTGAACCGGGTCTATTTCGAGACCCTGCGGCTTCGCAACAGGATTTCCGCCTCCGCGCTGCTGATGGAGGATCTTCGCCGGCAGCTGGAGACGGTGCGGGCACGGGTGGAGCAAGGAGTGGTGCTTCCGAGCGAGCAGACCATTTTGGAAACCGAGCTGATCCGCGCCCGCCAGGACTCCATCAGGCTGAGGGCGCGGTGGCGCGGCGCGAGGGAGGTGCTGGGAATACTTACGGGAGCGGAGATAGACGGTTCCGTTCGGCTGAGGCTGCCGGAGGTTGACTGGGAGAGGGGACGGAACGAGGCGCGAAACCGCCCCGCATACGCCTTCTACGAGGCTTCAAGGAATCTCCTGGAGCAGCGGATCTCCCTGGCCGGCACCCGGTGGACCCCACGGATTTCGGCATTTGCCACGACCTCCTACGGCCGTCCGGGACTGGATTTGTTTGAGGACGATCTGCAGGGATATTACCTGTTCGGGCTGAGCGTGAGGTGGGACTTGTGGAACGGAGTGAATGCAGGCAGGGAGCAGCAGGCCCTCAGAACGGAGATGCAGAAAATCGGGGCCGAAGAGCGCTCGTTCGAACAGCGGATGGAGAGCGATCTCTCCCGCCTGAGGAACACGATAGAGGCCCTGGAGCAGGTGATCGAGGAGGATGAGCAGCTGATACAGAAGTCCCGGCAGATTGCCGAGGAGCACTCCCGCCGGCTGAACCGCGGGGTGATCACCGCGACCGAGTATCTCTCCTCCCTGAACCGCCTCAACCAGGCCATCCTGGAGCGGGAGCAGCACCGGATTGAACGGGCCGAGGCGGAGGCCGGATACCTGACCAAACAAGGAGTACCGTTACGATGAGATACGCGATACGTTTCTTTTCGATGTTGGAATGTCTTCCGGACCGGCCGAAAA
>CAZGSL010000003.1:63531-78109 GCA_964528445.1 uncultured Balneolaceae bacterium
TCGCGCCTGGACCAGGTGGAGGCCGAAACCGAGGTGGTGCGTGAACGTCTCGCCACGGCCCGAGGCGACCTGCGCCGGATGGAGGCCCTGGCGGCCGACAGCGCCGTGGCGCAGAGAGAGCTGGATGACGTTCGCGGCAGGGTTCGGGCCCTGGAGAAGGAGATCGGCGCGCTGCAGTCCCGGAAAGCCGCCGTGCGTGCCGAAATGGGTCCCCTGCGGGTGCGAATAAGGCAGATGGAAGACCGGCTGGAGAAGGCCCGGATCGTCAATCCGGTGAACGGAAGGGTACTGAACCGACTGGCGGACCGGCACGAACTGGTGGGCGAGGGACAGCCGCTCTACGAGATCGCCGACCTGGATACCCTCCAGCTGCGCGTTTACGTCAGCGGCGCCCAGCTGCCGCAGGTGACACTGGGGCAGAACGTGGAAGTGCTGGTGGATGAGGACGACGGGGAACTCCGCACCCTGAGCGGCGTCGTAAGCTGGATCGCCTCGGAGTCGGAGTTCACCCCGCAAATGATCCAGACCCGGGAGGAGCGTGTGAGCCAGGTATATGCCGTAAAGGTACGGGTCGCTAATCCCGGCGGCAGGCTGAAAATAGGTATGCCCGGGGAGGTCAACTTTGAAACGGGGCCGGGGGAGTGATGGAAGGGCCTGCGGTCAAGGCAACGGGCATAGCCAAGGCATTTGGGGACGTACAAGCTTTGAAAGAGGTAGATTTACGTATCGCGAATGGAGAATTGTTCGGTTTGGTGGGGCCTGACGGGGCGGGCAAGACCACCCTGTTCCGGATCCTGGCCAGCCTGCTGAAACCCGACAAGGGCGCGGCCCGGGTACTGGGCCGGGACGTGGTGGAGGAGTACGGGGAGCTTCGTCCCCTGCTGGGTTACATGCCGGGCCGGTTCGGGCTCTACGAGGACCTCACTGTCGGGGAGAACCTGAAATTTTTTGCCTCGGTCTTTCGAACCACGGTGGAGGAGGGATACGCGCTCATCGAACCCATCTACCGGCGGCTCGAACCGTATCGTGACCGGCTCGCCGGGAACCTGTCGGGCGGAATGAAACAGAAGCTGGCCCTCAGCTGCGCGCTGGTGCACCGGCCCAGGCTGCTGATCCTGGACGAGCCGACCACCGGGGTTGACGCGGTCTCCCGGAAAGAATTCTGGGAGATGCTCGGAGAGATCGGGAAACAGGGCATAACGGTTGCCGTCTCCACGCCCTACATGGACGAAGCCCGCCTCTGCGACAGGGTGGCCCTCATGCGGGAGGGAGAGATTCTGCGGTCCGGCTCGCCCGGGGAGCTGATCGAATCGTTCGGGAAACCCCTGCTGGCGATCCGGGGCGAGCGAAAATATGAGATCATACGCTCTCTTCGGACGCTGGATGAGCTGGCGTCTGTGCAGGCCTTCGGGGACGCCATCCACGTCGTCCCCGCGGGAATAGAGCTCGACGTGGAAAGCATCGCCGGACACCTGCGCAGCGAAGGGCTGGGTCCGGTGGAAGCCGAGAGGATTAGCCCGGGCATAGAGGATCTGTTTATCGAGCTTACAACGGGACCGCCGGGGGATGCGCATGCCTGACGCTGTCATAGAGACACGGGAGCTTACCCGGAAATTCGGGGATTTCACGGCGGTGGACCGTATCGGTTTTGAGGTGATGCGCGGAGAGATATTCGGGTTTCTGGGCGCCAACGGGGCCGGGAAAACCACGTCGATACGGATGCTTACCGGACTGCTGGCCCCGACCTCCGGGGAGGCGAGGGTGGCGGGAATGGATGTCTATACGCAGGCCGAGGCGATCAAGCGCCGCATAGGGTATATGAGCCAGAAATTCTCCCTCTATGAGGATCTCACCGTCAGGGAGAACATCCGCCTCTACGGGGGCATTTACGGGCTGGACGACAAGCGGATAAGGGAGAAGTCCGCCGAACTGCTCGACACACTGGAAATGGATATATTTAGTGATACGCGAATCGCTAAACTACCGCCGGGATGGAGGCAGAAACTGGCTTTCTCCGTGGCTCTCCTTCATGAGCCGGAGATCCTCTTTCTGGACGAGCCGACCAGCGGGGTCGATCCCGTGACCCGGCGACGGTTTTGGGAGGAGATCTACCGGGTCTCCTCGGAGGGCACCACGGTATTTGTTACCACCCACTACATGGATGAGGCCGAGTACTGCGACCGGATCTCCATCATGGTGGATGGGCGCATCGAGGCGCTCGACGATCCCGAGGGACTCAAGACGTCGTATGGGACCTCAACCGTGGAGGAGGTATTTATCCGGCTGGCACGGGGAGCCGAGAGGGCGGAGGGGATGTCATGAAGACCTTCCTGGGATTTGTAAGCAAGGAGTTCAAGCAGATCTACCGGGACAAGCGCACCCTCGCGGTTCTTTTCGGGATGCCGTTGATCATGATGATATTATTTGGATTCGCGATACGCAATGAGATAAACACCGCCTCAGTGGCCGTATTGGATCTTTCGGGAGACGAAAGATCTACGCAACTGATCCAAAAGGTGGATGCCTCGGAATATTATACGGTGAGCAGCAGGCTCTCCCGACGCAGCGGAATCGGAGAGGCATTTCGGCAGGGTGAGATCGACCAGGTACTCGTTATCGGTCCACAATTTGCGGAAAACCTGGCCAGCGGACGCCAGGCGGAGGTTCAGATCGTCACCGACGCCTCCAACCCCAACCTCTCCAGGCTGATGCAGGAGTACACCACCGCCATGGTAAAGGATTACGAGCGGGAGATAGGCGCTCAGAATCAAAATTTGGCCCGAGGAGCCTCCCTGCAGTCCGTAATGATGTTCAATCCCGCCCTGGAGAGCGTCAATCTTTTTGTACCGGGATTGATCGCCGTGATACTGATGCTCATCTGCACGCTGATGACCTCCATCTCCCTCACCCGTGAGAAGGAGATGGGAAACATGGAAGTGCTGCTCGTATCCCCCCTGCGTCCCTTTCATATCGTGGTGGGCAAAACCCTGCCCTACCTGGTGCTTGCTTTCCTCGACGTATTGGCCATCCTGCTGCTGGCCCGGCTTGTGTTCGACGTGCCGATGCGCGGATCCTACGCCCTGCTGCTGGGCGAGTCGCTTATCTTTATTTTTGTGGCCCTCTCCCTGGGGGTACTGATATCCACCCGCACCGACGATCAGCAGACGGCCATGATGGTCTCCCTTGCCGGACTCCTGCTTCCTACGGTGCTGCTCTCCGGGTTTATCTTTCCCATTTCAAGCATGCCTGAAATCCTGCGGTGGCTCAGCAACCTCATACCGGCCCGCTGGTTTCTGGTGGTGGTCCGCAGCGTTATGCTCAAGGACGCCGGTCTGATGATGCTCTGGAAAGAGACACTCATCCTGGTGTTCATGATGACGGCTTTCGTCGGACTGAGCATCGCGAATTTTAAATCCCGGCTGGAATGAGAACCATCCGATTTCTCTTGCGAAAGGAGTTCCTGCAGATTTTCCGCAACAAGGGAATGCTGCCCATTATTTTCGTGATGCCCGTGATTCAGCTGGTGGTGCTCTCTTTCGCGGCCACTTTTGAGCTGAACCGTGCTGAAATGCACCTGGTGGACCGGGACCGGTCGCAGTTGTCCCGGCAGCTGGTCGAAAAGCTGCAGGCCGCGGGCTACTTCAGGGTTGTCTCCGCCTCGGCCCGTACCGAGGAAGGCATTCAGCGTCTGCGGGGCAACCGGGCCGACCTGGTGCTGGAAATCCCGGGCGATTTTGAGGAGCGGATGCGCAGGGGCGATCGGGCGCCGGTTCAGTTTGTCATTGACGCCGTCGACGGCAGCAAGGCTGGTCTTATCCAGGCCTACGGGGAGGCCATCCTGGGTGATTTCAACCGCGATGCGGCTCCCCGCTTCAGGGCGCCGCCGGATGGTGATCCTTCCGCCCCTCTTGTACAGCCGGCCGGCGGCATAGCCGTGCATCCGTCCAGCTGGTACAATCCGCAGCTCGACTACCTCCATTACATGGTGCCGGGCATCCTGGTGGTGCTGGTCTCCATGATCGGCATGTTCCTCTCGGGGATGAACATCGTGCGGGAGCGCGAGCTGGGCACCATCGAACAGCTCAACGTGACCCCCGTGAAACGGTACCAGTTCATCACTGCCAAACTGCTTCCCTTCTGGATCATCGCCATGTTTGAGCTGGTTGTCGGACTGGCAATCGCGCGGTGGGGGTTCAACATCCCCTTCCTGGGCAGCGTCTGGCTGCTTCTCGGCATAGCCGTGGTCTACCTGCTGGTTGTACAGGGACTGGGACTCTATATCTCGACGGTTACCCGGACCCAGCAGCAGGCGATGTTCGTCGCCTGGTTCATCATGGTGGTGTTTATCCTTATGGGAGGGCTGTTCACGCCCATCGAGAGCATGCCCGCGTGGGCGCGGGAACTCACCTGGGGGAACCCGATGGCGCATTTCATCAAGATCATGCGGATGGTGATGCTGAAAGGGTCGGGAGCGGCGGACATCGCCCACCTGGCGGGTGTGCTCGGGGGCATGGCGGCGATCATACTTCCCGCCGCGGTACTGCGCTACCGGAAGAAAGTACGATAACTTTCAGCCGCCGATCTCCACCTGGCGGTCTTTCCACTCCAGTTCAAAAGCCTTGCCTGTCTCGAAGGCTTCCCCCTCGCGCACCCAGCGACCCTCCTGGTGCACCCGCGCGAATCCTCGTTCCAGCGGGGCGTTGAAATCGAGCTTCTCCAGCCGGTGGTGCAGTCCGATAAGGCGTTCGCGCCGGCCGGAAAGCAGCAGCTCCTGTCGGTGCCTGAGCTGTTCGGAGAGCCGCTGCAGTCGGTCCCTTCGGCCGGCCAGCATTCGCTTCCCGACATGCTCAAGGCGTCCGGCGTAGCTGTCGATCCGATCCCTTGTGTTCACCACCTTCTGGCGGATGGCCCCCAGCGCGTGCGATTTCAGGAGCTGCTCCACCCTCCGCCTCTGTTCGGCGATGGTTTCCGGCACCCCCTCGGCCACGCGTGTGGCGAGGTCGTCCACGTAGAGACGGTACTCGTTGATGTCGGGCGTCGCGAGACTCCCCGCCTGGGTGGGCGTGGCCGCCCTGGCGTCCGCCACGAAGTCCGATATGCTGAAATCCGTCTCATGCCCGACCGCGCTGATGACCGGCAGGGGACAGTCGAATATGGCGCGTGCCACCGCCTCCTCGTTGAACGGCCAGAGGTCCTCCAGCGAGCCGCCCCCGCGTCCGATGATCAGCACGTCCACGTTTTGCTCCCGCGAGAAATACTCCACGGCCCGTACCAGTTCGGGCGCGGCCTTCACCCCCTGGACGCTGGCGTGGTGCAGCACCAGGACGGAAAGCGGCCAGCGCCGGGCCACGGTGTCGCGTATGTCGTGAAAAGCGGCGCCGGTCGCCGAGGTGATCACCCCGATGCGCTTCGGAAATTTGGGCAGTTTTTTCTTATGCTCATCCTCGAAAAGCCCCTCCTCCTTGAGCCGGGCCTTCAGCTTTTCGAAAGCCTCCTGGAGAGCGCCCTTCCCGGCCTGCTCCACCGTCCGCACAATGAGCTGGTACTTGCCGTGGGGTGGATAGACCTGGATCTCCCCGCCGGCCACGATCTGCTGTCCGTCTTCCAGCTCGATCTCCTTCCGCCTGCGGGTGCTGCTCCAGATCACGCAGGAGAGCTGGGCGTCCTCGTCCTTCAGCGTAAAGTAGACATGTCCGCTTCGGCTCCGGCTCACGTTGCTCACTTCTCCCTCCACCCGCACATCGGGAAAATGTCCCTCGAGGATCTCCTTGATCTCCCCGGTCAGTTCGGATACGCTCAGCGTGGAGGGGGTAAAAAGGTCGGATTGGGGCATGGCCGGCGGTTATTGAATTCAAATTAAATCACGTATATTTTGGCTGCAAAATAACAGAATCTCCCTATGAGTCACACTCCGGATCTTCTCTTTAAAAACGTGCGGCCCCTGAGTCGCGCCCACGACGGTGATGAGGTCGCCGACATCCGGATCCGGGGTGGGAAGGTCGTTGAAATATCGGAGGGACTGGAAGCAGGCGATGAGAAGGTTTGCGACGGGGAGGGCGCCTATCTCTCCCCGGGCTGGATGGACATGCACGTGCATCTGCGCGAGCCGGGCTACGAGCACAAGGAGACCATAGAGACCGGCTGCCGGGCCGCCGCGTTCGGGGGATTTACCGAGGTGGCCTGCATGCCCAACACCCATCCTCCCATTCATACCCGGGACGTGGTGGAATTCATCAAAAAGAAGTCAGCCGAGCTTCCCGTGGAAGTCCATCCCATCGGCTGCGTCTCCCAGGAGCGGGAGGGCCGGGAACTGGCGGAGATGTCCGATATGAAAGAGGGCGGCGCGGTGGCCTTCAGCGACGACGGCGACCCGGTCTTCGACTCCGGACTGATGAGGGTGGCGCTGGAGTACTCCTCCATGCTCGGGGTGCCGGTTATCAATCACGAAGAGGACCTGAGGCTCTCCCGGCCGGGCCACATGCACGAGGGGGTGGTCTCCACGCGCCTAGGGCTGGACGGCACGCCGGGGATCGCCGAGGAGGTGATGATCGCCCGGGACCTGCTGCTGGCGGAGTTTACGGGGGGGCACCTCCACGTGGCGCACATCAGCACGGCCCGGGGAGTGGAACTGGTGCGGCGTGCCAGGGAGGAGGGCGTCAGGGTGACCGCCGAAGTCTGTCCCCACCACCTCGACCTCACCCACGAGGAGATCGAGCGCCGGAATTTTGACACCAACTGCAAGATGCATCCTCCCCTGAGGACCAGGGAGGATGTGAGGGCCCTGATCGGGGGACTGGCGGACGGTACGATCGACGCCATCTGCACCGACCACGCCCCCCACGCCATCGAGGAGAAGGAGGTGGAGTTCGTCTACGCCCCGAACGGGATCATCGGACTGGAAACCGCCTGGCCGGTGACGGTGCGCTGCCTGCTTGAAAGCGGGGAAATGGAGCTGAAAGGGCTGATGGAGAAGCTGGTCTACCGCCCGCGCGAGATACTCAACATTGAAATTCCCGCCCTCGAGGAGGGCTCCGAGGCCAACCTGACGCTCTTCAATACCGACGAGGAGTGGACCTTCAGCGAAGACCGGGTCCGTTCCAAGTCCGCCAACTCGCCCTACCTGGACGCCGCAATGACCGGGCGGGCGGTCGCGATCTACAACAAGAGCCACCTGGTGGAGAATGCGCTCTGAGCGGAGAATGAATCTGCCCTCCACTCCGTTCTGACAACTGTATGCGATCGGTGACAAGGAGACATACCGGACGGGCGGCGCTGTTTCTGTGGCTGGGACTGTTCGCGGCCGCGGTTTGGACTCCCGCCGCGGCGCAGTGGGATACCGGCAGCGGGGATGAGGCCCGCCTGGGCCCGTCCGCCGATTTCGGCTCCCCGCCCGACTCCCTTTTTGAGATCTCCGCCGAAGCCTACGGCTCCGCCCCCTACCTCTATGCGCTCAAGGAGATGCATGTCACCTTCGAGGAGGACGCCTCCACCATTGTGGCCGTCATCGAACATCATGTGCGCATCAAGGTCTTCGACGCCTCGGCGCGGGAGGCCTCGTTGATCTCCATCCCCTACCACTTTTCCGACGGCGTGGAGGAGGTCCGGAACCTGCGGGCCCTGACCCACCACCCGGGCGGCGGAAGTACCGCTTTGGCGGACAGCAGCGTGCGCGTGATCAACATCAACGCCCGGTATAACGTCATGGAGTTTACCATGCCGCGGGTGTCCGACGGCGCGGTGCTGGAATACGCCTACCGGGTGCGGCGCCGGTACATCGAGGAGCTGCCGGAGTTCTATTTCGCCCACCGGGTGCCCACGGCGCTGGCGAGGGTCAGCATCCGGTATCCGCCTTACCTGCGCTACGAAGCGACGGCGGAGAACTTCGATCGTCCCCCGTCTCACCGGGTGGAGGAGGTGGATACCGGATCGGTGGCGCCGGTGTTCACCTACGAGCGTCCCGATCCCGTAACGGTCGAGCGGTGGTGGGCCCGGGACCTGCCGGCCCTGGAGGAGGAGCAGTACATTACCTCGCTGGACGACTACCGGGCGAAGATCAATTTTCAGATCAGCGAATTCGGCGTACCTCGCCAGAGCCTGGAGAACAGCTGGGGCTTTGTGGTGGCCGACCTGAGACGGAAGCGGAATCCCCTGGAGCGCATCCGATCCTACGCGCAGGCAGAAGAGATCGGCGGGAGCATAGGCGCGCGATTCGACAGCGACCGGGCGGCGAGGGACAGCATCTACCGGTACCTGAACGAACGGGTCAACTACAGCGGCGAGAACCGGCCATACAGCGAAATGGCCGACAGCCTGGTATTAAGGGGCGAACCGGCCGACCAGGCCGCTATCAACCAGACCCTGGTGGCGATGCTGCGGGGGGCGGGCATCCAGGCGTGGCCCCTGATGATCTCCACGCGGGAATCGGGGCAGATCAACCGCTCGTTTCCCTCTTTCTACCAGTTCAATGCCCAGCTGGCGTGGTCGTCCGCCGGGGATTCCGTCAGCGTCATGGACGCCAGCTTCGCCCACGCCCAGCCCGGGCTGATTCCGGTCGCCATGTACAACGAGACGGGTCTGCTGCTCAGGGAGAAGGATTACGAATGGATACCCGTGCAGCCCTCCAACAGCCTCTTCTCCATCGACGTCACCCTGCGGGCGGAACTGGATTCCGCCGGCAACCTGAGCGGAGAGCTGACGGCGGAGAGCGACGGCTATCCCAAGCAGGCGATCCGTCGCCGTCAGGCGGAGAACCTGGAGGCGGAGGAGATTTTCCGGCAGGCACTGTTCGACGGGTATTCCAGCCTGGAGCTCACCGGGATTACCCTGGAAGACACCGGAAGCTACGGCCGTCCCGCAAAGCTCAGCGGAAGCTTTCATCTGCCGAACTATGCCGCCAGTTTTACCGACGCCCTCGAATTTGGTCCCATGATCGTGGGGTATCTCAGGAGCAATCCTTTCGAATCGGACCGGCGCGAGCTCCCGGTGACGCTGGATGCTCCCGAGAGACTCAACCTGCGGTACGAGATTGCAATACCAGAAGGGTACTCCGTGCGTTCGGGCAGCGGGAGCCGCTCCCTGGAACTGGACGGGGCCCACCTGGAGGAGGAGTACGACACGGAGGGGGATACCCTGCGGTATGAATATCGCATCGATATTTCTCAAATTAAGTTCCGCCGGGAGCAGTTTCCCCAGCTGATCCGCCTCTACGAGCGCTGGGTGGAGCTGAGTAACGGCACCTGGCAGCTGGAAAGAGATTCCTGACTAAATATTACTGACAACGGATGAAACTCGCCATAGAGACCGCCACAGACGTCTGTTCCGTAGCCCTGCGCGACGGCGGGGGGAGGATTTGGGAAAAGCGGAAGGAGGAGCGCGGTTCCCATTCCGAGCGGCTGTTTCTCTTTGTTCGGGAGCTCATGGAGGAGCACGATTTTGGAATTGGCGACCTGCAGGCGATCCTGCTAAGCGAAGGGCCGGGCTCCTATACCGGACTGCGCATTGCCGCAAGCGCCGTTAAGGGACTGCTCTACGCTACCGAAGTGCCCCTGCGGGCGGCGAATACCCTGGCCTCCTTCGCCTCCGCAGCCGAGTCGGGAGAGGATGGACCCGCGCGGATCCACGCCGTGATCGACGCGCGGAGAAGGCACCTCTACCACCAGTCTTTTGAACGGGAGGAGGGAGCGCTGACGGCGGCAGGCAGGGTGGAGGTGCTGACGCTTGAGAAGGTGGGAAACATGATCCGCCCGGGAGATGTTCTCATCGGGACGGGACTGGAGCGGCTCGACCCGTCGGCGGTCCGGGGTGTCGTCACACGCGGCTCCAGCCACATTTCGGCCCGCTCCCTGTTCGAGCTGGAAGCAATGTCCGGGGGCGAAAACTTTATCCGGGACGCTGAACCGGCCGATTTTGATCCCCGGTACTACTCCTCCCGGCAGGAGGAATAAAAGATTTCGGCTTCATTCCAGAATCGTTATTTTGAAATTTCCCCGAATCGAAAGAATCGAGCCGATGGCCTGGTTTAAGAGAAAAGACAAGAATATACAGACCGAGCAGCGCAAGGAGATGCCGGAGGGGGTATGGATCAAGGTGCCCACCACCGGGGAGACCGTTCACCGCCGGGAGCTGGAGGACAACTACTGGGTGGACCCGATGAGCGGGTACCATTTCCGGATCGGGAGCGAGGAGTATTTCTCCTTCCTGTTCGACAAGGGAGAATTCGAGGAGCTGGGGCAGGAGATAACGCCCACCGACCCGCTGGAGTTCGAGGACCGCAAGAAATACACCGACCGCCTCCGGGAGTACCAGGAGAAGACCGGCCACAGCGATGCCGTACGTGTGGGCGTGGGCCGGATGAACGGGCTGGAGGTGGTGATCGCCGGCATGGATTTCGATTTCATCGGCGGCAGCATGGGCTCGGTGGTCGGCGAGCGCATCGCCGTCGCCATCGATCACGCCCGTGAAGAGCAGATCCCCCTGATTATCGTATCCCAGTCGGGCGGCGCCCGCATGATGGAGAGCGTTCTGAGCCTGATGCAGATGGCCAAGACCTCCGCCAAGCTGGCTCAGCTCGAAGAGGCCGGCGTGCCCTACATCTCCCTGATGACCAATCCCACCACGGGAGGGGTCACCGCCAGCTTTGCCATGCTGGGAGATTTCAATATCGCCGAACCGGAATCGCTTATCGGGTTCGCCGGACCGCGGGTGATCCGCCAGACGATCGGCCGGGACCTTCCGGACGGCTTCCAGACCTCCGAATATCTGCTGGAGCACGGGTTCCTGGATTTTATCATCCAGCGTCCCCAGATGAAGGCCAAATTGACCAAATTGCTGAAGCTTGTCCTCCATCGTTTCGAGGACGAGTCGTAACAGTGCTGTTCAACCAAGAGTAAACTGCCATGCGTTTCGCCGATTACGCCAAAGTATATGTGACGGCGGGGAGTGGCGGAGATGGTTCCGTACACTTCCGCCGGGAGAAATACGTGCCGCGCGGCGGACCCGACGGAGGCGACGGAGGCGACGGGGGCGACGTCATTCTCAAGGGCAACGAGCAGCTCAATACGCTCCTGGACCTGCGCTACCACAAGTACGTCAATGCCGAAGACGGTCAGGCGGGAGCCAAAAACAAGCGTAAAGGGGCCGACGGGGATGACGAGATACTGGAGGTGCCCCTCGGATCGGTGGCGTTTGATGCCGACACCGGCGAGCGGATCGGGGAGATTACGGAGCATGAAGAGACCATCCTGATTGCCCGGGGCGGGAAAGGGGGGCGGGGCAACTGGCATTTCCGCAGCTCGACGAACCAGGCCCCGCGCAAGGCGGAGGATGGAAAGCCGGGCGAAGAGCGAACGCTTGAGATTGAATTGAAACTGCTGGCCGACGTGGGACTGGTGGGATTTCCCAACGCGGGCAAGAGCACCCTTCTCTCGGCCATGTCCGGCGCGAAGCCCAAAATCGACTCCTATCCCTTCACCACGCTCAAGCCCAATCTGGGCGTGGTGACCCTGGCCGACTACAGGACGTTTGTGGTGGCGGACATCCCCGGAATTATCGAGCAGGCTCACGAGGGCAAGGGGCTGGGCATCCAGTTCCTGCGCCATATCGAGCGCAACAAGCTTCTGCTGTTCATGGTCAGCAGCCAGAACGATATCGAGTACGAATACAACGCCCTGCTGGAAGAGTTGCGGTCGTACCGGGCCGACCTGCTGGACAAGCCCCGGGTACTCGCTGTAACCAAGATGGATCTTCAGGAAGAGCATCAACTTGATCAAGAGACCGATGTTGGCATCCCCGTGGTGAAAATATCCGCCGCGACGGGATACAACATGGATAAACTGAAAGAAACCATCTGGGAGGGGTTACAGCGCTATGAAGAGGAACACGAACAAGAGGAGAAAGACATCCGCCCGACGCCTTAGGGAGTATATCGCCCTGGGACTGGTGCCCAACCTGGGCGCCCGTCGCATCCGGGCGCTGCTGGACCGTTTCGAAAGCGCGCGGAAGATATTCCGGCTCCCGCCGGACCGCCTGCGGACCGTCAGGGGAATCGGCAGGGTCACCGCCAGGCAGATATCCGCCTTCCGCGGCTGGGAGGAGGTAGACCGGATACTCGACAAGACCGCGCGCTGCGGGGCGCGCATCCTGACGGAAACCGATCCGCACTATCCCTTCCTGCTCCGGCACATTTACGACCCGCCCCTGCTGCTCTGGGTGCTCGGCGATCCCGCCGTCCTCAACCGGCCGGGCATCGCCGTGGTGGGAACAAGGCGCGCCGGCAAATACGGCCTCCGCCAGGCCGAAAGGATCTCCGCCGGCCTTGTTCGCACCGGACTCTCGGTGGTGAGCGGACTCGCCTACGGGATTGACGCGGCCGCCCACCGCTCCGCCGTCGAGTCGGGGGGCGTGACGGTGGCGGTGCTGGGATCGGGAATCGACATTATCTACCCACCCGCCCACCGCTCCCTGGCGCTGGAAATCGTCCGGTCCGGCGGGGCGGTGATCTCGGAATTTCCACCGGGCACCCGGCCGGAAGCTGGTAATTTCCCTGTGAGAAACCGCGTGGTAAGCGGCATGACCATGGGTACGCTCGTCGTGGAATCGGGGGAGAAGGGGGGAAGCATGATTACGGCCGGGTCGGCGCTCGCCCAGAACCGGGAGGTGTTCGCCGTGCCCCACGAGGCGGAAACCAAAACCGGGCAGGGAGGGAACCGGATGATCCAGCAGGGATGGGCCAAACTGGTGATGGAGGCGGATGATATCCTGGAAGAGCTGATGATGTGGCGAGACTACATCTCCCGGGAAGGCGCCGCCCCTTCCGCGGAACCCCGCTGGAAACGAGAGCAGATGGACGGCCTCTCCCGCCGTATCTGCCTCCTCCTGGAAGAGGGCCCGCGCCACATCGACGAACTGTGCGGGGAGCTGGAGCGATCGCCGACCCGGGTGCTCGGCAGGCTGCTGGAACTGGAGATGAGGAAGTGCGTACGCCAGAGCGCGGGGAGGATTTTCGAATTGGCATAGTTTTGGCATGGTTTAATTTAGCTGGCAGAAACGGTATCTTGCTTTTGCCATGATCAAGACCGGCCAACAGATGAACCAGAAACAGTCGCAGCAACAGCGGCTGTCTCCCCAGCAGATTCAGTATATCAAGCTGCTGCAGCTGCCTACCATCGCCCTGGAGCAGCGTATCAAGGAGGAAATTGAGATGAATCCCGTCCTGGAGGAGGACGACGGACTGGAGCGGGAGGAGGAGCTGGAGCGGGCCGATGAGTGGGAGGAATCCGCCGCCGAGGAGCTGGAGCCGGTTGACCAGAACGAGGATATCGACTGGGAGGAGTTCATGCAGAACTCCGAGTACGATGGACAGGATTACGGCAGCTCCTGGTCGTCCGGCGGAGGGGATCAGAGCTGGCGGGACCTGCCCAATCCCTACCACGAGAGCCTGCTGGAGGAGCTGGAGCAGCAGGTCGCCCTGCTGGATCTGGACGAGGAACAGAAACTGATAGCGGATCAGATCCTGGGTTCGCTGGACGAAGACGGGTATTTCCGCCGCGAACCCGAAGCGGTGGTTGACAACATCGCGTTCAACGAGGGGGTGCTCACCACCCAGGAGGATGTTGAAAAAGTCCGGAAGAAGATACAGCGGCTGGATCCCCCCGGGATCGCCTCCCGCGACCTGCGCGACTGCCTGCTGATTCAGCTCGAAATGAGCGAGAGCGATTCCGAAAGCCGGGAGGTCGCCATCGAGATGCTCCGGGATCACTGGGAGGCCTTTGAGAAGAAACACTTCGGAAAATTGAAGAAGAAGATGGACGTCGATGACGAGGAACTGCAGGCCGCCTTCGACTGCATCAAGGGGCTGGACCCGAAACCGGGGGGAAGCGGGACAGCGGTGGATGATACCAGCAACTACATCGAACCCGATTTTGAGGTCTACTACGATCCTGCTGGCGAGGAGGAGGAAGAGGGCGATTTTATCATCTCCCTCAACAACAGCAACATTCCCCCGCTGACCATATCTCCCCGTTACAAAAAGATGTGGGACGACCTAAAAAAGCGGAAGAATGCCGACTCCCGCACGAAGGAGACCAAGAATTTCATCAAGAACAAGATCGAGTCCGCGCAGTGGTTCATCGACTCCATCCGCCAGCGGCAGAATACGCTCATGAATACGATGAAGACCATCGTCGCCCTGCAGGAGGATTTTTTCAAGCACGGCGAGGGACTCAAGCCGATGATCCTGAAAGATATCGCCGAGCGGGTCAACCTCGACATCTCCACCATTTCCCGGGTGGTCAACGGCAAATACGTGCAGACCAACTTTGGGGTGTTCGAGCTGAAGTATTTTTTCAGCGAGGGGCTAGAGACCGAAAGCGGAGAGGAGGTCTCCAGCCGCGAGGTGAAGAACGCCGTACAGGAGATCGTGGACAACGAGAACAAACAGAGTCCGCTCAGCGACCAGGCGATTGCCGACGAGCTTGGAGAGAAAGGCTACAAGGTGGCGCGGCGGACCGTAAGCAAGTACCGCGAGCAGCTCAATATTCCGGTGGCCCGCCTGCGAAAGCAGATCGGCTGAGCGTCGCCC
>CAZGSL010000003.1:78209-97653 GCA_964528445.1 uncultured Balneolaceae bacterium
GACCAGCGCCAGCACCGTGGGCAGCTCCGAATAGCCCGCGATCCAGATGCCCCCCCCTGCCAGCAGAAGCAGATAGAGTCCGGCGGTGCTCAGCAGAAAACGAAACCTTTTGGGGGTCGCTTTGGAGAGGTCGAAGGCGGTCAGCAGGTAGGAACCGAACAGGATCGCCAGGTAGAGGAACAGGAAAAGAAGGGTGGTCCCCGTCCTCGGAACCTGCCCGGAAATGAGGATAGCGAAGAGGACGGTGACGGTGACCAGGTTGAGCTGAAGCGGCCAGTTGTAGAGATTGGTGACTTGGCTGAAGTGGTCGATCCCCCGGTTGAGCAGCAGCAGCCAGAGAATGGCTACGAACTCCACGGCCAGCGAGAGCAGGAATCCCCAGAAAAAGAGCGACAGCGCCGGGGTACCCAGGGCCAGCGCTCCCGGAAAATAGTGCAGGAGGGCCTCCGTGCCGGTCGCCGAGAGCAGGTATTTTCCGATGCTGTAAAAGAGGATACCCGACAGCAGGCTGTGCTGGACCAGCATGATGACGCCCTGGGTGGGAGCGCGGACGTGCCGGTGAATGACGTCGTTTACGTAGAAACGGTGACTGGAGAAAAACCGGCGCGCGGAGCGGCGGTAGAGCGGGCTGATGCTGTAATTCAGGGCTACGGTACCCCAGAGCAGCAGCAGCAGGAATACTCCCAGGCCGAACTGCTCTCCCCGGGGATAGGACTCCTCCGGCAGGGGAAATACCGCCTGCTCGTCGGTGGCGTAGCGCCGGATGGTTTCGGCCAGCGAGGGATGCTGTTGCAGACGGTCCAGCAGCCAGCCCGAAGGGAGAAAGAGGGGGGTATCCGGCGAGCCGGCCGTCTCGTCCAGCACGCTTTTCAGCGGACCGAGATAGGGTTCCATCTCCGGCGTGGGACGGTAGAGCCAGGCGCCGGCCCCTTCCGGTATCTCCGGGGGCGCGTCACGGGTATAGCCGGCCTGAACGCGCACGGCGTACATGGAAAAATCCAGCAATTGCCGGTCTTCCACGGCGGAGATGTTCCGGAGATCGTAGAGCGATCCCCCGAAGAGCTCACGGATCTGTCCGGTATAGGGGGCGAGGGCCTCCTCGAAGCGCGGATCGTAGGCGGCCCCGTGGGTAAACAGGCGAACGGCACTGACCGGTTCCCGTCCAAGGTAGTGATTGAGGTGATCTTCAATCTTTGCGACCGTGATACTGTCGGGCCGGGCGAAGGTCAGGTGGGTGGGAAATTCGACGGGGACGACGGCCCAGACCGAGATGCCGCTCACCCCAAGGGAATTCCAGAGCCTCTCCTCCATCGGACGGTCCACTTCCAGGTGGCTGATCTCCATGCGCTCGAAGGCCGCCAGCTGTTCCAGGGCCTCGGAAGGGTCGTCCGGCACGTTCCAGCTTACCCCGATCGCGCGCTGCGCCTGGCCCGTATGGGCGGAGAGAAGCAGCACCAGTAGCGTAAGGAGAATCCGGCTGGGATGTGACAAGTGCGGGGATTTTTTGGGCAATGCCTAGTCGAGTTCCACCGTTTCCTCAATCGGCAGGTTGCGGGTCTCCTTGAAGCTGCTGAGAACCACGTTGGAGCGGCTCCGCGTGACCCCTTCCCACGACTGTATCCGGGAGAGCAGCTTCTCGAAGGAGGAGGTGTTTTTGGTGCGGATTTTCAGGATATGGGAACCGTCGCCGGTGATCGAATGGCACTCCAGCACTTCGGGCTCCTCGGTCGCCTGCTCGATGAAGTTGGGATAATTTTCCGATCCGTCCACTTCCACAAAGACGAAGGCGGTAATGTCAAAATTAAAACGTTTGGCATCCAGGACGGCATGGTAACCCGTTATCATGCCTCCCTCCTCCAGCTTGCGCATCCTTTCCGAAACGGATGGGACGGAGAGTCCCACGATGTCGGAGAGCGTGTTGCGCTGGGAGCGGCCCTTCTGCTGGAGGTGATTCAGAATCTGGATGTCTATATCGTCGATTTTTTTGGCCATGAGCGAAAGAATGTTTCCTAATTTTTCTATAAGGAACAAATTATAATTTTAAATATTTAGGATTTCAAGTGATTCGCCGTATAAATTTTCGACCCCTTTAAGGGACAAATCCCTGTTTCCTGGCACGGCAAACTATTTTATCTTTGCGGTGCTGACGAAATCTTCAAATCAAAGGGCGGTATGCTGGATATCCATTACATAAGAGAGAACCCTGATAGAGTGAAGCAGGGAATGAAAGCAAAAGGGGAGGTACCGGCCGAGCTGGTGGACGAAGTGCTGGAGACGGACGCCAAATGGCGGGACCTGGTGCAGCGTGTGGACGAACTAAGAAACGAAAGCAACGTAAAGTCGAAGAAGATCGGCGAGCTGATGGGGAATGGGAAGGAGGAGAAGGCCCAGGCGATAATCCGTGAGACCTCGCAGCTGAAGGAGGAGATCAAGGAAGAGGAAAGCCGGCTGAAGGACCTGAAATCCCACCGCGACGACCTGCTGCTTCGCATTCCCAACGTCCCTCACGAATCGGTGCCCGTGGGTGACTCCGAGGAGGACAACAAGGTGGTGAAAAACTGGGATGAGCCCGCCGGCGAAGCGTGGAGGCGCCCCCACTGGGAGCTGGCCGAAGAGCGGGGCTGGATCGATTTCGAGAGGGGAGCCAAGGTGAGCGGCACCGGATTCCCCTTTTACGTGGGACGCATGGCCCGCCTTCAGCGCGCCCTGATCAACTACTTCCTCGACCGGGCAGCCGAAAAGGGGTACCAGGAGCTGCAGGTGCCCTACTTTGTAAACGAGGAGTCGGCCAGGGGCACCGGGCAGATACCCGATAAGGAGGATATGATGTACGTCATTCCGAGGGACGAACTCTTTGCCATCCCTACGGCCGAGGTGCCGGTGACCAATTTTCACCGGGATGAGATTATCCGGGAGGAGGATCTCCCGCTGCGCTACGTCTCGTACACGCCCTGCTGGCGACGGGAGGCCGGCTCCCACGGCCGGGAGGTGCGCGGGCTCAACCGGCTCCACCAGTTCGACAAGGTGGAGCTGGTCAAGCTGGTCCATTCCGACAGCGCTTACGAGGAGCTGGAGGAGCTGAGGGAGTATGCCGAATCGCTGCTGGAGGAGCTGGGTCTGCCGTACCGTACGCTGCTGATGTGCACCGGCGATATGGGATTCACCCAGGCCAAGAAGTACGACCTGGAAGTCTGGAGCCCGGGGCAGCAGCGATGGCTGGAGGTGAGTTCCTGTTCCAATTTCGGCGGCTACCAGGCCCGCCGCATGATGCTGAGGTACCGGGGAGCGGAGGACGGCGAGACGCACACGCTGCACACCCTCAACGGTTCCGGGCTTGCGCTTCCGCGGGTGGTGGCGGCCCTGCTGGAGGCGGGCCAGACCGAAGAGGGCGGCGTGGAGCTGCCCGACGCCCTGGCGAGGTACTACGGCAAGGACGAGCTCTAACCCGCCCTTGCGTGCGGCCGGGATTCACCGCCCCCCCCTACGGTACCCGCCTGGGCGATTGTATGCGACCTCAGGAGGCCACGGCTTGATGGCTCAGGCTGAAGAATTTATTAATGGATGCCACCCGGGTAACGCCTACCAGAGGATTTTAAGTCCCGCCTGCCGGTACTCTCCTATATCCCTGTCGCCGGTTAAGAATACCATGTTATGTTTCATGGCTTGCCAGATGAGCATCCGGTCGAAGGGATCCTTATGCCAATCTCCGGGCAGTTCATGGTAGGTGGAGGCATCCTCCGGGGAGAGTTGCAAGAATTCAAAACCTGCCTCGCGTGCGTGATGGGGCATTTCATGTGGATAAATCCCTTCCAGATTTAACTTGCCCAGGGAATACTTCAGAGATATTTCCCAAAAACTAATGGCACTGACCAGAACCGCATTGTGCGAATCTTCCAAGACAGAAACCACTCGTTTCGATAATTTGCCCGGTCGGATAAGTGACCAAATAAGAGCATGGGTATCCAGCAGACAAGTCATAATCCGAGGAATTCCTCTTCGGTCATTTTGAAATCTTCAGCGAAGCTGGCATTTGCCTTGTCTTTCAGCAGTCCCAGTTTACGCTTTGACGTGGCAGTCTTCGGCTCCGAAACAAAATAACCGACAATCTCCTTTTTCTTTCCATAAGTGACCGCCACCTTTTTTCCCGATTTGACCCATTCGATTACCTCGGAGAAGCGGGTCTTGAATTCGCCGACACTCATCATTTTCATGGTTCAATGGCTTCAATGGCATTGATTTGAAGATAATATACGACCAACTTGTCAAGTTGACAAATAAAATATCGATATATGTCGACACGAGTGATATACGGTGGGAAAGGCGTCTGGCTTTACTGTACTGTCAGATCTGCGAATCACTTTTGCGTACGGCCGGAATTCACCGCCCCCCCCCTACGGTACCCGCTTGGGCGATTGTATGCGGCCTCAGGAGGCCGCCGCGTACATCTCCTCGTCGCGGAAGGTGTAGAGGAGCTCCAGGATGGGCTCCATCTCGCTCTCCTCCATGATGGCGGCGCGCAGCTGCCGGCTGTTGCGTACGCCTTTCAGGTACTGCCCGTAGTGCTTTTTCATGATCACCACACCGTAATATTCCCCGTGGTGTTTCACGGAGCGGCGCAGCTGTTCGGCGCAGAGTTCGATGCGCTCGTCGATGGTGGGCTCGGGCAATTTTTCGCCGGTCTCCAGGTAGTGCCGCGTATGCTCGAAGATCCAGGGATTGCCGATGGCCCCCCGGCCGATCATCACACCGTCCACGCCCGTCTCCTCAAACATCCGCTTGGCGTCTTCCGGGGAGGTGACGTCGCCGTTCCCGATGATTGGAATTTCCAGGCCGGGCGTATCTTTCAGTTTCTTCAGCCATTCCCAGCGGGCATCTCCCTTGTACTTCTGGCACCGGGTCCTGGCGTGGACGGCCAGGGCTTTAATACCGAGATCCTGAAGCATCAGGGCCGCCTCCCGGATTCGAATGGTGCGGTCGTCCCATCCCAGCCGTGTTTTTACCGTGACGGGCTTGTTATCTACGGCGTCCACCACGCTTCCGGCCATCCGCTCCATCAGCTCCAGGTCCTTCAGGCAGCCGGCGCCGGCCCCTTTTTTCACAATCTTGTGGACCGGGCAGCCGAAGTTTATGTCGACCAGGTCGGGATTGTTGCTTTCGGCCAGCCTGGCCGCACCCTCCATCGCCTCACCGCGGCTTCCGAATATCTGAACGCCGAAAGGGCGCTCCTCTTCCGAAAAGTCCATCTTATGCATGGCAATGTCGGAGTCCCGGACCAGGGCCTCGGAACTGATAAATTCGGTATAGACGATGGAAGCCCCCCGGCTGCGGCAGATCTGCCGGAAGGGGGAATCCGTGACGTCCTCCATGGGAGCCAGCAGGAGGGGCCTGTCGCCCAGGTCTATGGAACCGATCTTCACTGGAGTGAGATGATTTTTTATGAAATCCGTTACAGTATTCTGAATATAACGATTATTGCCGGACATTGGGAAGGGATTTCGGCACCGGCGGGTACGAGGATTCGCGCATCCAGGGAATTCATAATTCCATGCAGATCACTTATATTTCTGTAAGGCTGAGCGTATAAATCGCACTAAAAATAAGATTGGAGATAACCCATGGCACTAGCAGCTAAAAGCATAGAAGAGCTACTCGGAGATGAAGCGGAGGATCTGTTTACACACCAGTGCGAAAGTATTCCCAAAGAGACCCTCTACCTTCCGGGGCCGGATTTCGTGGACCGGGTCTGCCATCAGTCCGACCGCAATTCGCGGGTGCTGCGGAACCTGCAGAGCCTGTTCGACCACGGCCGGCTGGGCGGAACCGGTTACCTTTCGATTCTGCCGGTCGACCAGGGCGTGGAGCACTCCGGAGGCGCCTCTTTCGCCCCCAATCCCGGAGGCTTCGATCCCGAGCACCTGGTGAACCTGGCCCTCGAGGGGGGATGCAACGCCATCGCCTCCACCTTCGGCGTGCTGGGGTCCGTCGCGCGCAAATACGCCCACAAGATTCCCTTTATCGTGAAGATCAACCACAACGAGCTGATGAGCCTGCCGAACAACTACGACCAGATCATGTTCGGTACGGTGGAGAAAGCCTTTGACATGGGAGCGGCGGCGGTCGGCGCGACCATCTATTACGGTTCGGAGGAGTCCGGCCGGCAGATCCAGGAAGTCTCCCGGGCTTTCGAATACGCCCACGAACTGGGTATGGCCACGATCCTTTGGTGCTATACCCGCAACTCGGGCTTCCGCATCGACGGCACGGACTATCATGCTTCGGCCGACCTTACCGGCCAGGCAAATCATCTCGGCGTGACCATCCAGGCCGATATCGTCAAACAGAAACAGGCCACCAACAACGGCGGCTACAAAGCGCTCAACCGAAACGGCTCCTACGGGAAATACGACGAGCGGATGTACACCGATCTGACGACCGAGCATCCCATCGATCTTACCCGTTATCAGGTGGCCAACTGCTACATGGGGCGCGCCGGACTCATCAATTCGGGCGGCGCCTCCGGGGATAACGATTTCCAGCAGGCGGTCCGCACCGCGGTCATCAACAAGAGGGCCGGCGGCATGGGACTTATTAGCGGGAGAAAAGTGTTCCAGCGTCCCACCGAAGAGGGCATAAAGCTTCTCAACTTTATCCAGGACGTCTACCTGGATGACAATATTACCGTAGCCTGACAGGGATCCCGACATACCGAATTATTGTCGACCGACCGCTCACATATTCAGGATAGCCCGAAAAGGTATTTCTCCAAGAAGTACCTTTTTCTCTCCATCGGGCTCAGCCTGGCCACCATGGCCCTGGTGATTTACCTGACCTACACGCCGGGCGTGCTGGAGCACCTCAAGCCGAAACGTCTGCCGGGCCTGGTCATCGCGGTGGTGGTCTCCTTCATGCGACTCTGGTTCTCCGCAGCCAAGATCAGGTACCTCTCGGAGAAGAAGCTGGACTGGATGGCCTCGTTCCGGGTAATGCTGAGCTGGGATTTCACCTCTTCGGTCACTCCCTCCACGATTGGCGGGGCTCCCATGGCCACCTACGCCATGACCAAGGAGGGCTACAAGCTGGGGCAGTCCACCGCCATTATTCTCTACAGCCTGCTGCTGGACCAGCTCTGGTTTGCCCTGGCCGTGCCGATCCTGCTGGTGGCGGGACTCTATTTCGAGGTGATACCGGAAAATATCGGCATGGTGGGAGAGGTCTCCATGCTCCTGCTGTACGCCGGACTACTTACCTATGCCGGGCTGATGGCGTACGGTGTGCTGAAAAATCCGAACGCCATCAAAAAAGTGGTGTGCAACGTCTTCCGGCTCCCGCTGCTTCGCCGCTGGCGCGAAAAGGTGGTGGAGGAGGCCGAGAACCTGGTGGAGTACTCCCATGAGCTGCGTAAAAAGCCGGCCAGTTTTCTTCTGAAGGCGTTTGCTCTCTCCACCCTGTCCTGGCTGGCCCGCGTGGCGCTGCCCACCATCGTAGTGCTGAGCCTGCTGCCCGCCGACGTTATCCTTTCGGTGCTCCGCAGCCTGGCCATGAACCTCGCCTTCCTGATCATGCCCACTCCCGGCGGCAGCGGGGGCGTGGAGGGGCTCTTCGCCCTCTTCCAGGGGCCGCTGATCGACCGCAAGGCCTTTATCGGCCTGGCGGTTTTCGCATGGAGGATCATCAGCTATTACATTAGCGTGGGACTGGGAATGATGGCTACCACCTGGTACATTAACCGCTCGATGGTGGAAAACTTTTCACCCGACGGGGAGCCGGCCGAAGCGGAGGTGGCCGGCGACCTGCCCACTTCCGAAAAGCTCTGATCATGGCAAAATCCCGAATTACCTACCTGTGCGACGAATGCGGGCATACCTCTACCAAATGGCTGGGAAACTGTCCCAATTGCGGAAGCTGGCACACTTTCCGGGAATACAAGGTGGAGCGGGACGGATCTTCCGAGGATTCCCACAAGGGCAAGGTGGAGGGACTGGAGGAGTCGCCGCCGCCCCAGACCCTAGAGGAGATCGAATCGGCCGACGAGGCCCGTTTCCCCAGCCGCATACCGGAGCTGGACCGTGTGCTGGGCGGAGGGTTTGTGCCCGGTTCCCTGGTGCTGATCGGGGGAGACCCGGGCATAGGCAAGAGTACTCTCACCCTGCAGATCGCCCGCTCCAGCCCCGATATGAGAATTCTCTACTGCGCCGGCGAGGAGTCCGCCGGACAGATCAAGCAGCGTGCCGCCCGGCTGGGGGTGGACTCCAAAAAACTGCTGGTTTATACCGAAACCGATATCAGCGGCGTGCTGGAGGAGGCCCGCAAGGTGAAGCCCGACCTGCTGATCGTCGACTCCATACAGACGGTCTACCGCACCGAACTGAGCAGCATGGCGGGAAGCGTGCAGCAGGTCAAGGAGTGCGCCGCCCTGCTGCAGCAGCTGGCCAAGAAACGAAACATCACCACCCTGCTGATCGGTCATGTCACCAAGGAGGGGGATATCGCCGGTCCCCGCGTGCTTGAGCACATGGTGGACACCGTGCTGCAGTTCGAGGGGGACGACAATTACGCCTACCGGCTGCTCAGGGGACTGAAAAACCGGTTCGGGCCGGCCCAGGAGGTGGGGGTTTTTGAGATGCGGGAGGAGGGGCTGGTGGATGTGCTCAACCCCTCCCAGCTCTTCCTGTCGGACTACGACAGCCGCGTGAGCGGGAACGCGGTGGTGTGTACGATCGAGGGATCGCGCTCGCTGCTCATCGAGGTGCAGGCGCTGGTGACCCCCAGCAACTACGGAACGCCCCAGCGTACCGCCAACGGTTTCGACCAGCGGCGGCTCTCGCTGCTGCTGGCGGTGCTGGAAAAACGGGGAGGCTACGCGTTCAGCGGGCAGGATGTCTACCTGAACGTGGCGGGAGGCATACGGCTGACCGATACGGCGGGAGACCTGGGCGTGGTCTGCGCGCTGGTCTCCAGCCTGCTGGACAAACCGCTGCCCGGCAAGACCGCTTTCGTGGGAGAGGTGGGACTGGGATCGGAGATCCGCTCGGTGCGCAAGCTGGAACAGCGGCTGGGGGAGATCGGAAAAATGGGTTTCAGGCAGGCCGTCATCCCGGCCGGCAGGGAGCCCAGGGGGCCGGAGGGACTGAAGCTCCAGCCCTGCTCCACGTTTCCCGAGGCCATAGAAAAAGCCCTGTGACCCGAAGGCCACAGGGCTTTTGGGAGGAGGAGGCGTTGTTACACTGTTCGCCGCCTTCTAAATTCCGTGCTTCTTAAAACTGGTTTCGTTCGCGGCGGCGCTGTTCACGAATGCTTTTCTTCAAGGCCTCCCGCCGCTCTTTCGAAGGCTTGGTGTACTGCTGGCGATCTTTGTACTCGTTCAGAATACGGGACCGGGTCACCAGCTTCTTGAAGCGGTTTATCGCCCGGTCAATGCTTTCGTTATCTCTTACTTCGACTCCGACCATGTATGATTCGTTGGCTCTTGTTGCTTTTTCAGACCTCAAATATAAGGATTTTTTTGGAAAATTAAAGCGCCCGGCCCGGAGGCGATTTTCTTCCCGGTGAAGATCGGGGGAGGGGATCTATAGAACACCGGGATTGACCAGGAATTCCTCCGGTATGGGTTCCCCTGAGACCCCGACTCCGAAGAGGGCGTAGTCGTAGCGGACGGGATCGTCGGGATCCATCTCCCTCAGCGTGCGGGTGAGCCGGGTTACCGCCTTCCAGTCGTTGTAACTGCGTGTCAGCAGACCCAGCGCGCGCGCCTGCCGCGCCACATGCACGTCCAGCGGAATCATCAGTTCCGAAGGCGGCATGAAGCTCATCACGCCCGTATCCACCGGGCTGCCGCTGCGGATGCTCCATCGAAGGAAGAGGTAGAGCCGTTTGCAGGAGCTGTTCTTCCGGGGATCCGAGATGTGCTTGCGTGTACGGGAGGCGGCCTGCGGCCTCAAACCGAAAAAGGATTCGTGGAAGACTCCCATCAGCAGCCGGTTCTCCGAGCGTGCCCGCCGGTAGCACCGCTTCCAGAACGCCTCTACACCGCCGTGCCGCTCCATCATGGCCTGCAGGATGGAGATCAGCCAGTAGATGTCCACCGGCTTGAAGGTCCGGTGCTTGAACCCGCGCAGACGGGGGCGGTCGGCCTCGGTGAAATCGCGGATGAAATCGGCGGGACGGTAATCCATGCGCTCCAGCAGGTCGTCCACCTTGGCGATGACCACGTCCCGGCGTCCCCAGGCCATCAGCGCCGCAAAAAATCCGGCCACCAGCCGGTCCTCCTTCTCTTCGAAACGGTGCATGAACAGCACCGGGTCTTCCCGGATATACTCCGGCGTTTCGGTCCGCTCCACCCAGCGATCCAGCCACGATTTCAGGGCGGGGAGATTTTTTCGGGGACAGGGACGGAGGTCGTCGGACATACGTTCAGATTTCCAGCTCCTGCTGGCCTTTGCCGGTGTTCATCAGTTTCTCGGTGATCCGCCGGTTCGCCCTGGGAAAGGGATACTCTTCCAGCTCTCCCACCTCCACCCAGCGGACCTCCTGGCTGTCCTTCGCCTCGGGCGTTCCCTTCTCCAGGGAGCAGAGGAAGACGTGCAGGGTGACGGTCAGATGGGAGTAGGCGTGGTCCACTTTCATGAAGGGCTTCTCCAGGGAGATCTCGATCTCCAGCTCCTCGCGAAGCTCGCGGCGGACGGTCTCCTCGATCGTCTCCCCCTCCTCCTTTTTGCCGCCCGGAAACTCCCACAGTCCCCCGAGCATCTTCTCCTCCGGACGCAGTGCGATCAGCACCTTGCCCGCCTCGTCGCGGACAACGCCTACGCCGATCTCGTGATGGGGGCGCTTTTTTGCGGGGGAGCGGTAGGGAATCTCTTCGGTGCGAGCGGTCCGGGCCGCAACGCAGCCGGAACGCAGGGGACATATCCCGCAGGAGGGGTCCGAGGGAGTGCAGACGGTCGCCCCCAGCTCCATAAGCGCCTGGTTGAAATCCCCGGGCCGGTCGGGATCGATCCGTTCGTCCGCCGCCTCCTGGACCCGGGTGCGGGTGGCGCTTTTGCGGGTATCCTCCTCGATTCCAAGGTAGCGGCACAAAACGCGTATCACGTTGCCGTCGACCACGGCATGGGGCTTCCCGAAACCGATGCTCAGGATGGCCGAAGCGGTATAGGGGCCGATGCCCTTGAGACTGGTAATCTCCTTCCACTCACGGGGGATCTTCCCGCCGTACTCCTCCGCCACCGTTCGGGCGGCCTCGTGCAGGTGACGGGCCCGGCGGTAGTAGCCGAGCCCCTCCCACACCTTCAGCACCTCCTGCCGGTCGGCCGCCGCCAGCTCCTCCACCGACGGGAAACGCTCGATGAAGCGACGGTAGTAGGGCGCGGCCTGGTCCACCCGCGTCTGCTGGAGCATGATTTCCGAGATCCATGTCAAATAAGGGTCGGACACATCCCTCCAGGGGAGGTCCCGCTTGTTCTCGTCGTACCAGTCGAGCAGGGCGCGTCGAAATGTTTCGGTCTTCACCGGCAGGGGACTTTGCGATTCAATTTCCTCCGTCGTCCACGGGATCCACCACCGTAATGGTGACGTCCGCCGAGGAGGCGGCCCCGTACTGGTCGGTGGCGATGACCCGGAAGCTGTGCTCGCCCGTCTGCCGGGCGGCGGGAGTCCAGCGGAACTCGCCGCTTTTCTCGTCAACAGAGGCTCCCTCGGGCAGGTCCACGCCCATGTACCGGATCAGGTCGCGGTGCATGCCGTCCGGATCGATGGCGCGAATCGGAAGGGTAAAGGCCTCCTCCGCCGGAATGGAGATCGGACGGAGCGGGGCGAAGCGGGGCGGGGCGTTGAACGAATTTACCTCCACGCTGAAACGGGTGCTGTCGGCCAGGCCATTGCTGGACGTGGCGATAATCTTGAATTCGTGGGTGCCGACATCACCCGAAGTCGGCTGCCAGTGGAAACCGCTGCCCCGGATTTGGGCGTTATCCACGGACGACCGGTAGGAGTACTGCACCTCACCCGCGGGAAACTCCTCCTGCAGGCCGAGGGTGAGAATTACAGGCTTGTTGTGGGGGACGACCTGGTCCGGCACTTCGTTGAGCGTAAGGGTGGAGGGCAGCTCTCCCCGCGGTCCCGCGGGACGTACGGTGTCGCCCTCGGCCGCGGCGGGAGCGGGAACCACCCGGCTGACCTGGCCGTATTCGCTCAGCCAGAGCTGGTTGTCGACGGAGGTAAAGAAGTATCCCGCCTCCGTGTCTCCCTTCCAGAGCTGCGGGGAACGGCTGTTGTAGGAGGTCCACAGCCGCCCGGTTTCTCCCTGGATAATCCACCAGTCCCGCCAGATCTCCATTTTTTTTACCGGCTCGCCGATGGATCCCATCAGGGAGAGCTCGCCGGAGGCGCTTATTTCGTAGATGTTGCCCTCCGCGTCGGCTCCCATAAGGGCCCGCTCGTAGAGGAAGATATGCTCCAGCTCGGATTCAAGGGCGTGGGAGTCGTCCGCCGCCAGCTCCCCGTCCGACCCGGTAAATCGGTAGAGCGTGCCGGAATCGGTCAGGGCCAGCAGCCGGTTGCCCGCTCCCTCCAGGTCGACAATTCGCTCCCCTCCCGTAAGGCCGGACGCAACCGGGGTAAACGCGGAGTCGACGGCCGCGCTCGTGCGCAGAGAGATCCAGCCCATCTCCCCGTTGTCCATGGCCAGGTAGAGCTGCTGGTCCAGCCGCACCGCGTCGACAGGGCTGGAGGGCAGCCGCGTCGATGAATAGACGCCGAGCACGGAGGTCGGTTCCAGGACGGTCAGCCGGGTATCGCTGCCGAAAAGATAGGCAAACCGGATATCGGCGGTCATCCGGTCTCCCCGCTGTTCCATGCCCGCGGAGGAGTAGAGCCACTGCAGGGAATCGGCATGGGCGCGAAACACCACCATTCCCTCCGACTCCGAGAGTGCGTAGACGTGGGCGGGAGAGCTCTCCATGGCAACCGGGGAGGGAATCTCCATGAGATAGGAAAAATCCTTGCGCAGGTCGGGCTGGGCGGCAAGATCCCAGGGTAATGCCAGCATGAGCAGTATTGCGGCCGCGAAAATTCGTGTGCGTAACATGGGTTCTCGGATTACAGCCAGTGATGTTTTTTATACCAGTGAATCGTACGTGAAATCCCCTCTCCGAGGGTATATTCGGGCTCGTAGCCCAGCTCTCGCCGGGCTTTGGCAACGGAGCAGGTCCACTCCAGGATCATCTCCTTTGCCTTCTCCCTGTTAAGAACGGGATAAATGCCGAAGAATGATGCGGATTTTTCCACGGCGCCCGCAATTCTCTTTACCCACCCGGGCCGAAGATAGATGGGTACGGTCTTTTTACCCAGAACCTTCTGGGTGGTTCCCCGAATCTGGTTCCATGTATTGATTTCGGGTCCGGAGATAAAATAGGTGCTCACTCCCGGGGTATCCACCCCGGCCGCATCCGTGAGGGCATTGACCACGTCCCCCACATAGACCATCGAAATCCGGGGACGCTCTCCGTCGCCCACGATGGGGCATATTCGCTTGTCGGCCATTTTGAAAAAGGTGTAGATCTGGTCCTCCCGCGGGCCGTAGACGGCGGAGGGGCGCAGGATGGTTACTGCGGCGCGCTCCGGGGCAATCTCGCAGATGAGTTCCTCCATCTCCATTTTGGACCGGCCGTAATTGCTTACCGGCCGCATGGGCTGATCCTCCGTAACGGGACCGTTCCGGCTGGGGCCTGCGGCCGCCAGCGAGGAGAGGACGATGATTTTCGGGACCTCCTCTTTCCCCGCCACGCGGAGCAGGTTTTCGGTGGCGTCCACGTTTGCCCGCTTGTAATCTTCGTAGGAGGACGCCTTCACTACCCCCGCCAGGTGAAAAACCACGTCCGCATCCCTCATTCCCTCCCGCAGGGCGGTCAGGTCGTGCAGATCGCCCGAAATCCGCCGGAATCGCCTCCCTTTCAGCCACCTCTCCCTGCTGCGGACCAGGCAGCGAACCTCCGAATAATTCCCGTTGTCGATGAGGGTGTCCACCAGGTGGCTTCCAATAAAACCGGTACCGCCGGTGACAAAGGCTTTCATCAATTTTTGTATATTTGGGGTCTTTGAACTTCCGGGACCGCGCGGCCCGCCGCCGGCAGCCGGTATTTCGGAAGATACAAATCTGACCGATGCATTGGAAAATTTATGAGTGACCTGCGAGTAGCGATATTCACCGGCAATTACAACCATATCCGGGACGGAGTCTCCCTTACGCTGAACCGGCTGGTCAGCTTCCTGGAAGAGCAGGAGGTTCCCGTCATCGTATTCGGTCCCACGGTAGACGACCCGGAGATCGATCACGAAGGGGAATTCGTCCCCGTCCCCTCCGTCCCCATGCCGGGCCGCCCCGAATACCGGGTCACCGTCGGATTCCCTGACAAGGCCCAGAACCGCCTCCGCGAATTCAATCCCACGCTCGTCCACCTCGCCACCCCGGATCTGCTGGGTTTCCGGGCCATGCGGTGGGCGCAGTCCAACGATATCCAGATCGTCGCCTCCTATCATACCCATTTCACCAGTTACCTCAAGTACTACAACCTGGAGATGCTGGAACTGCTGGGATGGAAATACCTGAACTGGTTTTACAGCCAGTGCAAGCACATCTACGTGCCCTCTCCCTCCATGGCGGAGGAACTGAACGAGCAGGATATCGTGGAGGGCATCCGAATCTGGGCCCGCGGCGTGAACACCGACCGATTCAGTCCCCGGAAAAGAGACCCCGAATGGAGAAAGTCTATGGGGATCGGGGAGGACGAAAAGGTAATCACGTTTGTCTCTCGCCTGGTCTGGGAGAAAGATCTCCAGACCTTCGTGGATGTTATCAAGCGGATTAAAAACAGTTGCGAGGGCGTGCAGGCGATGATCGTGGGTGACGGGCCCGCCCGGCAGGAGCTGGAGGACATGCTTCCTGAGGCCCGTTTCACGGGATTTCTGACCGGCGAGGAGCTGCCGAAAGCGTACGCCAGCAGCGATATTTTCCTGTTTCCCTCCGATACCGAGACCTTCGGCAATGTTACCCTGGAGGCGATGTCGTGCGGGCTTCCGTGCGTGGTGGCGGACGCCCCCGGAAGCCGTTCGCTGGTGGAGGCCGGGGTGAACGGCTACCTGGCTCCGCCGAGGGACACCTCCGTCTTTTCCGAGAAGGTTAAACAGCTGGTGAGGAGCGACGAACTCCGGGAGAGGATGGGAAAGACGGCGCGGCAGAAGGCGCTGGCCTACGCGTGGGACAAGGTGAACGGCAAGCTCCTGGAGAACTACCGGGAAGCGCTGGAAGAGCCGCGTCCCAGCCTGAAATTTTAGACGAGAACTTCTCCCCGTGACCATACTTTACGTCTCCCATCTTCATCCCCCCGAGGATGCGCCCCTCGAGAACATGGGGGGCATGCAGCGGGTCAGCATGCAGCTGGTCCGGGAACTCCGCAGGCGCGGCGACGTGCGGCTCCACACAGAGGTCCTGAAATCCTCCTGGCGCAATATCGGCCTCAACACCTTCGGGTTTCTCCTCGAGGAGCTGGTCCGGCTGCCCCGCCTGGCAAGGGAGAAAGAGGCCGACGTGATTCTCTTCTCTTCCATGGTGACGGCCGCCCTCTCCCGGCTGGTCCGCGGCCGGGTGGAGATCCCGATGGTGACAATCAACCACGGCCAGGATGTGACGCTGGACCATTCCCTCTACCAGTGGTTCGTGCCGTCGATTTTTGAGAGCCTCGACGGCGTGATTTCGGTCTCCCGCGCCACGCGCCGGGCCTCCATGGAACGGGGTATGGCTCCCGAAAAGGGCGTGGCGCTCCCGAACGGGGTGGACCTGCGAAGCCTGATGGATTTTCCCGAGCGCGAGGGGGCCCGCCGGAATATCGGGGAGCTCTCCGGCGCGAAACTCGATGGCGCGCGGCTGCTGCTGAGTGTGGGACGCCTGGTCAGGCGAAAGGGCCATGAGTGGTTTATCAGGGAGGTTTTTCCCGCCCTGGATCCGGGTAACATCTACATGATCGTGGGCGACGGGCCGGAGTTCGAGAATGTCCGCCGGGCCGCGGGGGAATCTCCGGACGGGGAGCGGATATTCCTGATGGGCCGTCAGCCGGACCGCGTACTGAAAATGGCCTATGCGGCGGCGGACCTTTTTGTGATGCCCAACATTCCCGTGGAGGGAGACATGGAGGGATTCGGTATCGTCATGCTGGAGGCGGGCATGTCGCGCACCCCCGTGGTGGCATCCGACCTGGAGGGAATCAGGGATGTGATCAGCGACGGGGAGAACGGCTACCGGGTTCCCCCGGGCGAGGCTGGGCGTTTTGCCGAAACCGTGAACGCCCTGACGAAAGGCGACGCGGAGGAGCTGGGGAATCGTGCCCGGACCTATGTTCGGGAACATTTCGGCTGGGAAAGGGTGGCGGGGAAGTACCTGGAATTTCTTGATAAAGTCATTGAGAAAGGCGAAAAAGGCGGCTGACATTATATTTTTCAGCATTTGATTGATGCTTAATATGGAAGTATATTTGCAACGATAAGCACACATGAAAAGCCCGGAGAAGCGCATGGCCGATTCGAAGCCCGATCTGAAAAAAAACGACATTTTTACGAAGGCTTACGATTTCACGAAGGCCGAAGAGATCAAGGCTGAAGGGCTTTATCCCTACTTCAAACCCCTTCAGGCCACAGACGGGACCACGGTAAAAATTGACGGCCGCGAAGTGATCATGGCGGGCTCCAACAACTACCTCGGGCTTACCAACGATCCCCGGGTTATCGAGGCGGCCCGCGACGTGATTACGGATTACGGGACCGGATGTACGGGATCGCGCTACCTGAACGGTACCCTCGACCTGCACCTGGAGCTGGAGGAGAAGCTGGCCGATTTCATGCGGAAGGATGCCTGCGTGCTCTTCAGCACCGGTTACCAGACCAACGAAGGGGCCATCCAGACGATCGCCGGACGCCAGGATGTCATTTTTTCGGACAAGGACAACCATGCCTGCATCGTAACCGGCACGCTGGTATCCAACGCCAAGACCAAACGGTACCGGCACGAAGATATGGAACAGCTCCGCAAGCTGCTGGAGCGGACGGATGAGGATGTCGGAAAGATCATAGTCAGCGACGGTGTCTTTTCCATGTCGGGCACCATCGCGAAGGTGGATGAGATGGTTGCGCTGAAAAATGAGTTTGACGCCCGGCTCTACCTGGACGACGCCCATGCCATAGGGGTGATCGGGGAGGGGGGAAGGGGATCGGCCTCCACGTTCGACCTGATGGACGAGGTGGATTTGATCAGCGGGACCTTTTCAAAATCGTTCGCCTCCCTCGGCGGATTCCTGGTGGGAGACCAGGAGGTGATCGAGTATATCCGCCATCACTCTCCCGCCCACATCTTCAGCGCGTCCATGCCGCCGGCCAACGTGGCCACCGTGCTCAAGGCCCTGGAAATTCTCCAGGAAGAGCCCTGGAGGCTGGATCGGCTGCAGGAGATATCCAACTACATGCGCAGCGAGCTGCGCAACCTGGGTTTCAACGTCTGGAACAGCCAGACGCCTATCATTCCGGTGGTCATCGGGGAGATGGAGGAGTGCTTCCGTTTCTGGAAGGACCTCTTCGAGGCCGGCGTCTACGTGAACGCCGTGGTCCCGCCCGCCGTGCCGCGCGGCCAGTCGCTGGTGCGCACCAGCTATATGGCCACCCATACCGACGAACACCTCGACCGGATCCTGGAAGCCTTCCGCAAGGTGGGTATCAAGCGGGGCATCATCGACCGCAACGGCCACTCACTGATAGAGCAGGACTAGACACGTGGCTGGCTCACCCAACACCAACGGGGTTACGCTGGTAACCACAAAGAAGGAACGCAAGGCTTTCCTGGAATTTCCCTACCGTCACTACAGGGACGACAAGCACTGGATACCCCCTCTCAAGATCGAGCAGAAGAAGCTCATCGACACCGACAAGAATCCCTTCTATGACAACGCGGATATCGCCCTCTTCCTGGCCGAACAGAACGGGGAGATCTGCGGGCGCATCGCCGCCATAGAGGACCGCCGCTACAACGAACACCACGGTACGGCCACCGGTTTTTTCGGCTTCTACGAGTGTATTGACGATCAGGCGGTCACCGACCTGCTCTTCCGGGTGGCAGCCGACTGGATGCGGGAGCGGGGCCTGACCGGGATGATGGGCCCGGCGAATCCCAGCATGATGGACGAAATCGGCATCCTGGTGGACGGCTTCGAGTACGATCCCAGCTTCCTGATGCCTTACCACAAGAGGTACTACGACCGGCTGCTCAAGGGGGCGGGGCTGGAAAAGGAGATGGATATGTACGCCTACCGGGTCAACCAGGACATGGTGTCGCTGGACCGGATCAGGCGGGCGGAAAAGATCGTTTACCACCGCCTCCCGAGCCTGGATATACGGGAGATTAACCTGTGGAAACTGGACCAGGAAATACAGATCGTCCGCCGCATCTTCAATGAGGCGTGGTCGGATAACTGGGGATTCATCCCGCTCACCGAGGAGGAGCTTGCCTATATGGCCAGCGACCTGAAGATGATACTGGATTCGAAGTTCGCCCATATCGCCGAGGTGGAAGGGGAGCCGGTAGCCTTCTCCATCGCGCTGCCCGACCTTAACCAAGTGCTGAAGAAGATGGACGGCACGCTCTTTCCCACCGGCATTTTCAAGCTGCTCTGGCACAAGCGCAAGATCGACCGGGTTCGCACCGCCCTGATGGGTGTTTCGCCCGCCTACCAGGGCAAGGGGATCGACGCGCTGCTGCACAAGGAGGCGATCATGAACGGGCGGGAAGCGGGGGTTTACTCCTCGGAGCTCAGCTGGGTGCTCGAGACCAACACCAACATGATGCGCGTGGCGGAACGGCTCGGCGCCCGAATCGAAAAAACCTACCGGATGTACCGCAGGGAGCTGTAGGAAAGCCGGGTGTGCGAACCGCAGCCGATAATGAGCAGAAACAAGACACAAGTGCCGGCAACGTGTTTCATGCGATCAAGGGTTATTCGGTTTGTGCCTGCAGCGTGATTTCGTAACGGACCACCTTCCTGTCGATATCAAATCCCTCGCCCTCGCTGACCCGCACGTAGAGATGCCCGTTTTTGACCGTTTCCAGGCGCTCTTCGTTGTTCCATGAAAACCGGGCCAGCAGTTCGCCTTCGCCGGACAACACCCACCACTGCCTGATCTCCTTGTCGTCGGGAATGGTGGAGACCCAGATCCGGCGCTCGTCGTCCACGAACAGCCTCTCCAGGGCCGGCCAGCTGCCGGGAATCTCCTCCTTGGGAAACCGGTCGTACAGCTCCCGGCTGTAGCGTTCGAGCATTTCACTCGTTTCCACCGGGTCGTTTTCGTACGGGTACCAGATGGCGCGCCGGTACTCCCCGTCCGCGTCATAAATCCGGATCAGGAACTCCCCCGT
>CAZGSL010000004.1:0-93741 GCA_964528445.1 uncultured Balneolaceae bacterium
CCCCCCCCCCCCCCCCCCCCCCCCCCACCCCCCCCCCCCCCCCCCCCCCCCCCCACCCCCCCCCCACTTACTTGCCTGGACTGCGTCCGGACAGGAGCAACAGGCAGCTACATATAGGAGAAAACGAAGGAGATTATGATGCAGGTGGTGACGACGATATAGGATTCTATCACTTTCTTTTTGTCCTCCTTGTAGAAGAGGTAGCAACTATATCCCCAAGTTGGTGCGCAGACAACCCAGAGAGCGCCTACGTAGAGGAGATCGCCCCCGGTAAACATGATTGTGGATACAAATGCCCCTACGAGAGCGTATGAAGCGTACCCGAATACTTTTAACTTGAGAGGGTAGTCGGCAGTGTTAATGAGCACAAATTCCCTGAGTATGTATAGCCCGACCAACACCAGAACAATGGTTTGGGCATATCCGAAATTCATGGTAAGCGGTATTGCGATGAATGAGGCGCGAGCTTCTCCAACGGCTCAGCCCTTTTGGAATGTATCTGCCGGGTTTGAACTATCCCTTAAAAACTTCAATCAGGAAGGCGATGTGCTCCTTCAAATCGGTATCGATTAAATCCGCCCCCTTTCGGATATGGTCCCGCGGCACGTCCGCCGCAAAGCTCTTGTCTTTCAGTTTTTTCGTGACGGAGCTTATTTTCATATCCGCGAACCCGTTTGGACGTACCAGGGAAACGGCGTTCATAAAGCCGGAGAGCTCATCGCAGGCAAATAGATAGCGCTCAATATCCGTCTCGGGCTCTCTGCCGGTACGTTCCGGGGCGTGGGCCTCCACGGCATTGATGATCTCCTCAGGATAACCTGCTTCGGGCAGAATCTCTTCGACCGCTTTGGCGGGATGCTCCTCGGGATATTTCTCCCAGTCCAGGTCGTGGAGCAGGCCCGCGGTCCACCATGCCTCGATCTCTTCCTGGAACTTGTCCAGCTCGTGGGCATAGGCCTCCATAGCAGCAGCTACCATCCGGCAATGATTCCTCAGATTCTCATTCTGGATATAGCTCTCAAGCAGGTCTACGGATTCCGCTCTTGTTTTCATTGCGCAATATTGGAATTGGAATTCTCATACTGTCTCCCTCCAACATTACCTGAAAAAAAGAGTAGAATCAAACCGGCATTACCGTGAGGAGGCCAGATTGCGTGCCGCCTCGGCGAGCAAGCGCACCTTCTCCCCGTTTCCGGAATAACGGTCCATCTCATCCGCCAGGCTCGTGAGCAGCCTGCTTCGCCGGGAACCCGATGCCTCTTCCGCCTCGGCGATTCTTTCCCTGGCGGCCGAGAGGGTCTCCATGTCAAGCAACTCCTCGCGCTCCAGCTGGTCGAGATAAGCTTTCGCCAGCGAAAACGTAGCCGGCCATTCGTATTTGGGCTGTCCCTGGGCGTTGAGATAATCCAGCCTGACCGTATTGGCTGCGGCAATCTCGTTTTCCGTGAGGTAATCGCTAGGCTGAAGCTCAAAGATGTCGAGTCCCCGGGCGATTTCCGAGCTGACAATTGCACCGTTGTACCAGTAGACGGACCAGCTGCCTGCACTTTCCATCCGTTCCGCGCTTACCGGGCCGCGATCGTAGAAAGCGATCTCAATCGGGTTTTCCGGGTCGGTCCAGTCGAATACCGATATGCCTCCCTGGTACCAGGACTGCACCATGATATCACGTCCGGGAATCGGAATCAGTGACCCATTGTGCGCCACGCAGTTTTCCTCGGAGGTCTGCGGAGCGGGCAGCTTGTAGTAGGACTTGAAGTTCATGGCATTTCCCTCGATCGTGAAAATCGCGTTGGCGCCCCATTCGTAGGGGTCGGCCTCACGGCATTTGGGCTGTCCGCCGCCGCCCCATTCGTCGGTAAACAGCACTTTGCTGCCGTCGTTGTTGAACGTGGCGGAGTGCCAGTAGGCGAAGTTGGAGTCGGCCACCGCATCCACGCGCACCGGATCGGCCGGATTGGAGATGTCCAGCAGGAGTCCGTATCCTTCACAGGCACCGCCTGCCAGCCCTATTTCCGGGTAAAGCGTGATGTCGTGGCACTGGTCTGGTCCGCCCCGTTCCACCACGTCTTCCTCCTCCTCATCGTCCTGACCGCCCCACCTCTCGGCGACAATCTGGGGAAGCTCTTCGCGCAGCGCGGCGCTGTCGGCCGCGGTCGGCTCCCCGGTGCCTCCCCTTTCTTCGACGATCTCCTCAAGCATCGGACGGATCATTTGCGAAGGGAGAACGCGGGGCTGTCCCCATATTTCGGCGACAAACGCACCCTCTTCTTCGGCTTTGCGAATTTCCGCCAGGTCGGCGGGAGAGATACCGTGGCTGGGAGGGGCATCCAGGTTTTCAAAAATACGGGGTGAATTCACAATGGAGGCCAGTTCCGGCTGATCCAGCGGAACCTGTATAACCTCGATGCGGAAAAGCGCCGATTCCGGATCCTCTTCCGGCATGACACTGGTGCATCCGGGCAGCTCCTCCTCGGGGCGCACGGAAGCCGAACCGGATACGTAGACGTAGACATTCTCATCGTCTCTCGGATCCTTCAGTACGGAGTGGGTATGGGATCCGCGGCAGGTCTGCACGTTGGCGACATACTCGGGGTCGTGAATGTCGGAAATATCGAAAATCCGTATTCCCCGCAGCCGCTCGTCGCTGACCGCCTCATCGACGCCCTCGGTGCCGCAGTCCAGCCTACCTCCGTAGCCTTCCCCGGAGACAAACAGCAGGTTTTCGTAGACCGAGACGTCGCTTTGGGAGGCGGGACAGAGGTAGTCGACCACCAGTTCGGGGGAGGAGGGGTTGGTGATGTCCCATACCATAAACCCGTTGTAATTCCCCTGTATGGCATAATTTTGCTTGAATGCCAGGTCGGAGTTCGTCACCCCCAGGAAATTTTCGGGCGGGGGCGTTTGGGAGAGCATGTTCAGATTCCAAATAGCTTCTTCGGCATCGAACAGGCCGGCGCCGAGTCCGACGCGGGGATCGGGGCTGGGCCGTTCCGCTTCGCTCATCGGAACAACGGTCGATGAGTAGGAAGCCGCGGCTGTAGAACGGTCCTCTACCGCGGAGGAGGGCGTACATGCGTAGGCGCCGAAAAGCAGTGCCAACATGCCCATCCAGAGATTCAGGGTTGCCCGTCCGCTGCGTCCGGGTTTTGTCATCGTTGAACGTGGGTGTTTATTCATGGCTGTATGCGGTAAGTGTGGGGTAGCGTTAAATAGTGTACGTATGTAATAAAGCCGATCTAATCCGAATCTGTATCTCCGCCCGGCAGGTTTTCGAGCATGAGTCGCATGCGTTCTATTTCCGTAATTTGATCCACCTGGATGTCCGATGCCAGCCGGAAGGCATCCTCCTCCTGGGCGGCGCCGTCGGTATTGACCAGGTTTCTTACCATCACCACCGCCCCCGCGTGATGGTCGATCATGTAGGTAAGGAACAGCCGGTCAAATTCGGATCCCCGCGCATTCGAAAGCTCCTCCAGTTGTTCCCGGGACAGCATCCCCGGCATGCGCTCATGTTCGCCGTCGTGGCCCTCCACACCGTGTATGGTCAGCTCCAGCCCGTCAATATGCACTTCCGGCACCGGCTGTCCCCTCAGGCGAAGCCACTGCTGCATGGTGGCAATTTCATCTTTCTGGGCATTGATAATACGTGCGGCGAGGGTCTGCACCTGCGGACCGGCCCCGTTTTTCGGGGCGAGGCGGGACATGATCAGCGCCTGTGCGTGATGGCTGATCATCCCGATCATGAAATCGACGTCGGCCTCCGTGAAGGTCATCCGGGCGCTGTCCACCCGCGCCCAGTAGATCCGCTCCATTTCGGAGGAGGGGGATTCGACGGCCGTCTTTTCCGTCCCGGTGCAGGCCGCGGTTCCCAGGGCCAGCAGGAGCACGGCGGCGAACCGTGGTACAGGTAGATAAGATGTCAACATCCTGTGAATCACGTCAGGGGCGGTAATTTCGGTTGGGTGGCCGGCGCCCGCGGGCAGCGAGCCAAAAATATTCAGCTAATAATAGGCGCAAAAATCCAGAAATACCAGAAACTTTTCATGCTCGGCCGACTTCAGTCGATGCGATTCTCTACGGTGGAAAGAAACTCCTCGATGGCCTGACGGTATTGTTTTCCGGTAACCTGAAACGCGTTGTTATGCCGCCCGCGCATTTCCAGAAAGGTCTTTGGGCCGGGGGCTTCCCGGTATAGTTTTCTTCCCAGCTCGTACGGCACTACGTCGTCTTCCGGACTGTGGGCGAACAGTTTCGGTATGTCGAGGTCTCGGATATGCTCGGTGGTGGGGTAGCGGTGCCTGAGCATGATTCTCACGGGGAAAATGGGATAGGCCTGCCTGGCCAGCTCCACTCCCGAGGAGAAGGTGGATTCCAGGATAAGGGCCCCGGGCCGTTTCCGCCCGGCCAGCCAGGCCGCGATGGCCCCTCCCAGCGACCGTCCCATCACGACGATGGAATCCGGGGAGAGGTCTCTCTCTGAGACAAGGTAGTTCCAGGCCGCTTCGGCATCGCGGTAGGTTCCCTCTTCGGAGGGCATCCCCTCGCTGCGGCCGTATCCCCGGTAGTCGATGATGAAGATATCAAGTCCCATGTTGTGAAAGAGCGCTATCGTCTCCAGTCTCCCGGAGATGTTTCCCCCGTTGCCGTGGAAAAAGAGCAACGTGAAGCGGCTCTCCTCGGCGGGGACATACCAACCGTGCAGGGCGACTCCGTCCCCGGCCTCAAAATTTACGTCTTCGTACTGCAGGCCGTAGTCGGCAGGGGTGGCGGAGAGGGTCGCCCGGGGAAAATAAACGAGGCGGTCCTGTACCAGGTAGACCAGGCCCACCAGGCCGAGATAGATTGCCAGGAGAAGGAGTACTGACCAGAGTATACCGCTCATGCGCATGAAATCCCTATAGCGTTTTTACCCGAATATTTCGGAACCGGACCTCGCTGTCCGGATCGTGCGCCTGCAGGGCGAAAGTCCCGGCCGAGAGTTCGCGGTTGTCATCCGGACGCTCCGCCGCCGGCCGCACGCGGCGGTCGACCAGCGTCTGCCCGTTCACCGTGACTGTAACACGGCGCCCTTCCACCCGAATTGTGACGGTGAACCACTCGTTGTCGGGGGCGGGAGCTTCGGTGATGTCGTCCATCCCGTAAAGGCTTCCGGTCCGGCGATGGTCATGGGGGTAGCTGTTGTTGATCTGCACTTCGAATCCTTCCGAGGGCCAGCTTTCCGGCTGGTAGCGCGTGTGAAAATAGATCCCGGAATTCGCTCCCTCGGTGGTTCTGACCTCCGCGCGGAACGCAAAGTCCCGGAATTCGGGAGGGCCGTTGTCTCCCATGTAGAAGAGATGCGCACGGGGCCCGTCGGCCACGATGACGCTGTCTTCCACCGTAAACGTGCCGGGGTTGCCGCTAGCCTTCCAGTCCTCCAGGGAATGCCCGTCGAAGAGGGTGATCCATTCGCTATCCGGACCGCGGTCCTGCGCCTTGGCATTGGAGAGAGTCGTCGTGAGGGAAAGAGCTATTAACAGCAGGCAGGGGTTCCACCGGATTCGGGAGGATCTACGCGCCGGTAATGACATAAACCTGGATCGTCGTTTGGGTTTAATAGCTTGAGGCAAGCTGCCTGAAAAGAGCGGGAAATGCAAACAGGACCTGCGTACCTGCCCCCATCGGCCAGCCGGGGATCAACGCGAACCTGAACATAACCGACTGGTTTCGACTGAGCGACGGTATTTTCTACCGTTATGCCGGTGGAGTCAACCTGGAGGGTACTAGCGACCGGGAGCTGTCGGGCGTCTCCATGTTCTTCGCCCTGCGATTCGGGTGGTTCTAGCAGGAATCCGCTACGAAGCGCCCGGGAAGGTGTAACAGAGCGCCTCTCCCTCCAGCACGAGGGTGCCGTCGTCCCTGGTGACACTCGTCTCCAGGCTGGTAATCGGTTTGTCGGTACGCACATCGGTAATCTTCACCGTGCCCGTAATACGGTCGCCCGGCCGTACCGGAGCCCGGAAATTCCAGTTCACGTTCAGGAAAACCGTCCCGGGTCCCGGAAGCTTCTGGGCTACCACCGCATTGAGTATGGCGCTGGTTATGCCGCCCTGGACCACTATTTCACCGAATTTTGTAGCACGCGCGAACTCTTCGTCGTAGTGAAGCGGATTGCGGTCGCCGGAGATCTCGGTGAAGGTTTGGATATCCTCTTTCGAAACCTCCCTGGAAAGCTCCGCCTCCTGTCCCACTTCCGGGGGGCCGTCGGGCCAGCTCTCTTTTGCGTTATCGGTCATGGAAGATGGTTAAGGATTAGGAGATTCTGATTCCGGTCTTTGGGCAATTACATAGATATCGTTTCCGGAAGGCTGTTCGGAACGGATGATTTCAAAGCCCGCCTCGCGAAGTTCCCGCGCGACGGTCTCGTTGGTGACCCCGTGACTGCTTCCGGATGCCCGTCCGCCGGGATCCGCCTCTGTGCCGCGCGGTTCGAAGTCAATAACGGCGAGACGTCCACCCGGCTTCAGGGACTGCAGAAGGCTTTTGTTGAAGGCTGGGGGATCGGTGATATGGTGGTAGACCCTGCGCATGTAGAGTGCGTCACAGCACTCAGCCGGAAGATTTGTCCGCCGGGGATGTCCCTCAACTACGGTAACGTTGTCCGCCCCCGTCTCCTCGATCTCTTCGCGGAGTTCCTGTACCGACTCCTCTCCGAGTTCCGTGCTGTAGACCGTTCCCTCCGGGCCGACATGGTCGGCGATCGCAAGAGCCTGATCTCCGTCGCCGGCACCGATATCGGCCACGACGGTGCCCTCCTGCAGGTTCAGGGACTCGATCAGCCATTCAATATCGGATGAGTTTTGCTGGCATGCGGCGGTATTAAAAACCAGTAAAGCGGCGGCGGTCCAAAGCCAGCATTTGGATAGGCTGCTCACAGCGTGGCGGAAGGAAGTGTGCAGGTTTGCAAGACCGGTGCAGCGTTCGGATATCTTCATACCGACCTCCTCTTCTGTGTGGTTTTTATTTGAACCTGTAACAAATTACGGAAATTGTCCGATGAGGCAATGCCGGTTACCGCGCCAGGCAATCCGGGCGATGCAGTATACCGTATTTATAGATTTTATTTTTACTCCAGCTGCGTTCGGAACAGGACCCTGTCTCCCACAACCGACACGACCAGCAGCAGGAAAGCGGGCAGCAGGAAACGCGGATAGAGATCCTGGTAGTCGGTATAGATGACCTCCTCGATCTCGGTGCGTTCCAACTGGTCGATTTCGTTGTAAATCTGCTGGAGGCTGTCGGTATCCGTGGCGCGGAAATAGCGCCCCTCGGTCATGTCGGCGATCTGAGTCAGCATCTCCTCGTCGATGTTTACCTCCACGTTCTGATACCGCGTGCCGAAGATGGGGTCCTGCCGGGGATAGGGGGCCGTGCCCCGGGTGCCGGCTCCTATGGTATAGATCTTTATCTCATAACTGGTGGCCAGGTCTGCCGCGGTCTCCGGGTCGATCTCCCCGGAGTTATTCTGCCCGTCGGTAAGAAGGATGATCACCTTGCTCTCGGCCGGGCTGTCCTTGAGCCGGTTGACCGCCGTTGCGATGCCCATGCCGATGGCCGTTCCGTCTTCAATCACTCCTATCTGCACCTCCCCGAGGAGTTGCTTCAACAGGCTGTAGTCCAGGGTCGGGGGAACCACCGTGAAACTCTGCCGGGCGAACGCCACCAGCCCTATGCGGTCGGAGATGCGCTTGTCGATAAAGTCCGTCGCCACCTGCCGGGCCGCCTCAAACCGGTTCGGTTTCAGGTCCTCCGCACGCATGGAAGTGGATATATCCAGCACCATGACGATATCAATGCCCTCCGCGTTGCGCTCAACGGTGGTATTCTGGTACTGGGGCCGGGCCAGGGCAAGGATAATGAGCGCCACCGCGGCCCACTGGAGCACGGGGGGGATCCACGTGCCGTACACCCGCCAGTTGCCCGGGAGGTTCCTGAGCTTGGAGGTATCCGAAAACGTAATACTGGGACGTCGGTTTCGGTATCTTCTCCAGATGTGGATCCCGATCAGGGGGATCAGCAACAGTAGCAGCCAGAGCCATTGTGGATTTGCCCAGCTCATGAGGCCTCCTCCATTTTTCGTTTCTGGAGGTGCTTCTCTCTGGCCTCCTCCATACGCCTGTTGTGCTTCCGGCGGAGCTGTTCTATTCTGGGTCCGTCGATCTCCCGGGCGCGCCCGTGGAAACTCTTTCCTTTTTCCAGGGCTTTGGCGGCCTGCCGGTCGGTCGGTTCGAAGTTGGCGAATTTCACCAGGTCCGCCTCGTTCAGCACCAGGCGGGTGGCGCGCACCAGGTCTTCGTCCACCTTCTCGCTTCGCAGAGCCCGGAGGATCTCCCCGCTCGTCATCTCCAGGGCCGGAATCTCATACAGATCCTCGAAATAGGAGCGGATGGCATCTCCCAGGGAGATATAGAACCGTTCAAAGTCCCTTTTGCTTTCCAGCGATACGTTTTCCAGCTGGCGTAGGGTGGACGCCAGCTCTTTCAAGGGATCCCTGAAGGGGGTCTCGCGAAAAGGTTCGGGCTCCTCCTCCTGCTCATCCATGCGCCGTGCATAAAGCCGGTAGAGATACCATCCCGCTCCTCCCAGCACCAGCAGTCCCAACAGCCAGGGCCACCATGCCGCCGCAAAGTCGAATATGGGTTTCAGGGGACGGAAGGCTTCGTCTTCGCTCTGCAGGACCGAGCGAAAACGCACCGGAACGGGATTGGTATAGAGGGTGGTGGTATCGGAACCGCTGACCAGGTGAACGGGCAGGCGGGGGATGGTAGTGTCGGCCGTGCCGAAAAACTGAATTTGGTAGGAGAGGCTGTCCCGGAAATCGTTAACACGAAAACGCTGCCGCTCACGTATTTCGAACGGGCCGGCGAAATCGGAGCTGTCCGGGAAGCTCATGTCGTCGTAAGATTGATCCCGGTCCAGGCGAAGGGAGTAGTTGAAGGTGTCGCCCACGGCCAGGGAGTCAATCGGCACAAACTCCTGGACGTTCTGCGCCTTTGTATCGGGGACCGAAACCAAGGTGCCGGCCAGGAGAAGGGAGGCAATGATTAAACGCTTCAAGGTCCGTCTGTAATAGGTGCGCAAGTGAATACCGGTTGAACTGCTGGGGCTCTTAACTTTTGCCGTCCCGAATATATTGTTCCCTGGTTTCGAGGCGAAGCTTAAAATAGAAAAATTCTCCTCATTCAGAAAGACGGTGCCGGCGGAATGGCGATCGCCGGCTGCGGGGTAATCCGTCCGATAAATCTTATGAATTCCAACAGGGAAAACCCTATGTTTAGACAGGCTTGAACCGGAATGAAAATCAGGTAAGATTGATGCGACTGGCAATATTGGCAGTTATAGCGCTGCTGGCAACGGGCTGCGGCGCACAGGATGAGGCTCCCGGCGCCGCTGCGGCGGACGAGGAGAGCGTTGAAGCCGCCCGGGACGGCGCAGCCGACACGGCTGCGGCGGAATACGACTCCTTCGGTTTCAGGGTGGACAGCCTGGAGGTTGAGGATCGCGAAGTGGGTCGCAACGAGAGTCTTTACCTGATTCTGGAGGGATTGGGTTTCACTCCGCAGGAGATTTACGCGGTCAGTCGCAAGGCGGAGAAACATGTTGATTTTACCGAATTCAAGCCTGGACAGGATTACAGGATATATCGGGCGGACCCGGAAGCGCGGAACGCGTATGCGTCCGCAGGTCCTACGTCGGGCAGCATCTCCGGGGAGGGGAGCTCCGGTGAGGGAAGAGGGCCTAGCGTGACGGGGGATAACGACTCGCCGGTGTCGGCGGAAAAGGACGGGATCGTGCGGCTGGTCTGGCAGCCCGGCATGCTGGAGTACGTGGTTTTCGATTTTTCGGACTCCCTTCGCGTCTACCGCGAATCGCTTGAAATGAGGCGGGAGACGGCCCGGGCCACCGGAACGATTGAAACCTCCCTTTACGAGTCGGTTACCGGTCAGCAGATAAGCCAGGTGCTGGCCTACAAGATGGCCGAAGTGCTGGCCTGGGAGATAGACTTTTTCAATCTGCGGGACGGCGACTCCTATCGGGTTTACTACGAGAACCGCTACGTAGACGACACCTATTACGGGGTCGGAGAGATCCTGGCCGTGGAATTCACCCATATGGGGAGCACGTACCAGGCCTATCGTTTCGAGGAACAGCCGGTTGAGGGATACTACGACGAGGAGGGCAACAGCGTTCAGAAGGCACTCCTGAAAGCCCCTTTCCGGTACGATCAGCGGGTGAGTTCCGGTTTCGACCCCAACCGTTTTCACCCGGTACTCAGGGAGCGGCGCCCCCACAACGGCGTGGATTACGCCGCGCCGCACGGAACGCCGGTGTTGGCAACGGGGGACGGCACGGTGACGCGCGCGAGGTATGCCGGGGCCAATGGCAATTTTGTGAAGATACGTCACAACGGCACCTATCAGACGGCCTACCTGCATCTCAGCGGTTTCGCGAGCGGAGTCCGGGAGGGAAGACGCGTGGAGCAGGGGCAGGTCATCGGATATGTCGGCGCCACCGGTCGGGTCACCGGCACCCATCTGCACTACCAGCTCTACCGCAACGACCGGCCGGTGAATCCCCTCACCATAGACCTTCCCTCGTCCGAGTCGGTGCCGGACAGCCTGATGGACGAATTCGAGGAGCGAAAAGAACGCCTCGAAGAGAAGTTGTTTGGGGCGGACCGTCCCGCGCAACCCGTGATCACCGAAGAGTAGGGGCCGGCCAAATCACCGGTCAGCACCGTCAGTAGCGGCGCATCCGGCGCCGGAAGAAATCCATCAGGGGCCGTACATACGATTTGTTGGTCTGCAGCTCGATGGAATCCACTTTCATGCGCATGAAATGATCGCGCAGCCTGGCCTTCTCGGCTTTTCTCCTGCGTCGGTACTCCTCCCTGACTTTCCTGCTGGAGGTATCCACCAGTACCTCCTCCCCTGACTCCGCGTCGTGGAGGGGAACGATGCCCAGGTCGGGCAGCTCGTCTTCCAGCGGATCGTTGATCATCAGGTTTACCAGGTCGTGCTTGCGGTTGGTAATCTTCAGCTGCTTGTCGTAGCCGCTGTCCTGGAAATCGCTGGCCATGATCACGATGGCCCTGCGGTTCAGCAGGCGATTGACGTAGGAGAGGGCTTCGCTCAAATCGGTACCTTCGCCCTCGGGTTCCGTCGTAAGCAGTTCCCGTATCAGCCGCAGAACGTGGAGGCGTCCCTTCTTGGGAGGGATCACCTTCTCGATACGGTCGGTGAAGAGTACCAGCCCCACCTTGTCGCTGTTTTTGATGGCGCTGAAAGCCAGTACGGCGCAGATTTCGATAGCCAGTTCCATTTTGCTCTGGCTCTGGCTGCCGAAGACGCCGCTGGGGGAGATGTCCACGCAGAGCATAAGCGTTTGTTCGCGCTCCTCTTCGTAGACCTTGATGAAGGCGTCCCCGGTCCGCGCGGTCACGTTCCAGTCAATCTGCCGAATGTCGTCGCCGTAGTGATATTCGCGCACCTCGGAGAATTCCATGCCCCTGCCTTTGAAGGCGGACTGGTACTCGCCCCCGAAGATGTTGTTGACCATCCCCTTGGTGCGGATTTCGATCTTGCGGACTTTCTTGAGTATCTCCTTCGAAATCATGCGGACGGCTTCTCAGGCATGGTTGGTGTAGGTGCTCTTGCAGCGGCCGGGGGGGCGCCGAATGGGGCGGACCTCCCTTGCCGGGTTGCGTATGATAAAGGTATAGAATCCTTCTGTCTAGTCGGCGTCCAGGATGCTGTCGATCCGATCGATGGCGTCTACCAGGTGCTCGCGGTGCAGGCCCGATGCGTTCGGCAGCGCGGCATCCACATCCTCCCGCAGGGTACGGAGCTCTCCCTTGAGGGCAGCCTGGATGTCGGTATGACCGACGTCGTCGTTCTCCTCGGCGTTCAGGAGAGAGCCGATATGGTCCAGGTAGATGCGCTGGAGGTTACGGCGGTAGGTATCGGTCGTTCCCTCCTCGTACACCTCCGACCAGATGCCCTCCCGGAGCTCACGGAGCATTTCGGTCACCGTATAGGCGCTTCCCGGGTCAAAGCTTTCCGCCTCAATCAGCCGGAGCATGACGTCTTCGTCAAGTACTCTGCGCAGGTGAGAACCCTGAAGCTGCCCGATGCGTTCAAGGGCGCCGGCGTGTTCGATACGGCGCAGGATCTGCCGGTCCAGCAGCCATTCCGGCGTGGTGAAGGCGTGTTCGTTCAAAAAGGCCATGGCCTCCCTCTGGTATGCTTCGGGGACGGGATCGTAGACCGGTCCCTCCTGGTCGGCCGCCTTGATGGTGGAATAAACGCCTCCGATGTTGGTAATCACATGATTGACGTAGCGGCTCCACTGCCCGATGAGTTCCCCGTATATCTCCTCCAGGTCGTCGTAGGATTCCCCCGGTGTTGAGGTCCACGCAATAAGGTTGGGAACCACGCGCTTGAGATTTCTCATTCCGTAGGTAGAGGCCTGAACGGGATCGTCGGAGAGGTCTTCCGTCTGGATGCTGGGATCGAAGCCGCCGGAGCTTCCGAAGCGATAGACCGGGTCGCCGGCGTGCTCGGCAATCCATGAGTCCAGCACGGGTATCTCCTCCTCGGGCGTCTCCGCGTCCGGTATGACACGGTATCCCCAGTCGACAGCGTACTTGTCGTACGGACCGATTTTGCGAATGAAGCGGATGTTCTCATCCCCGGGCTGGGCGACGTAGTTCTGACGGGCATATTCCATGATGGTGGTGGCTATGCCGTACTCCTGGGTGAAGGAACCCGAGCGAAGGGAGTCGACCGGGTAGGCCGAGGAGGACTGCATGTTGTGCGGAAGGCCGATGGCATGTCCCACCTCGTGGGAGATCACGCGCCGCATAGTCTCGCCGATCAGCTCCTCGTCCATCATCAGCGAGCGGGCCGCGGGATTCGCGGCGCCCGTTTCAATCATGAGACGGTTGCGGTAGGAGCGAAGATGGTTGTGGTACCATACGATATCGCTCTCGATAATCTCACCCGTTCTCGGATCCGATACGCTGGGCCCCACCGCGTTCCGGATGGTGCTGGCTACGTAGCGCACGGTGGAGTAGCGGATATCCTCGGGATGCCAGTCCGGGTCCTCCTCCTCGGTCGGCGGTTCCCTGGCAATGATGGCGTTCTTGAATCCCGCCTCCTCGAAGGCCTCCTGCCAGTCTTCTATGCCCTGCTTGATGAATGGCCGGAACCGCTCGGGAGTGCCGGGATCCAGGTAGTAGACGATGGGGTCAACCGGCTCCACCAGCTCACCGCGGGCATAGGCCTCGGGATCGCTGGGCTCCATCCTCCATCGCCTGATAAATTCCTGCGTGGCGGCCTTCTGCTCGTTCAGCCCGTAATTTATGCGCTGGACGGTAAACCATCCCACGCGATCGTCCGCGAAGCGGGGACGCATGGGCTCCTCGGGCAGCAGAATCATCGACTGGTTCATGAGCAGGGATAGGGTATTGGTCTGCGCCTCGCTCGGCGGACTGACCGCCTCGTAGGTCAGCACGTGCCGGACCTCGATATTCCGGGGATAACTTCCGGCTGACTCGATGTAGCTTCGCTGCCCGTCCACGCGTCGTACCTGGTACATGGTGCGAAGGTAGCCGGCGAGTCCGCTGATCGCCTGCACGTCGGTGGTGAAAAAGTCGGTCATGTCGATGACCGACGTGGTGGAGTCGGGGCCGATCGCCTCGATCTCCCATGCCGCCACCACCGGTTCGAAATTGTTGGCCTCCACTGAAAAGCGGATGGCCGCGGTGTCGGGGGCAAAATTATTGTAGTTGCGAACCCGCATCTGGATGGCGTCGCCCCGCTTCTGGAAGAGGACCACCTGTTCGCCGGCCTTGGAGCCCGCGCTGTTGAAGCCGAAAAAATTGGTAGGCACCCTTGCCACCCGGCTCACGACCAGGATTTCACGGTCGAGAAGCGTGTCCGGAATTTCGAAATAGAGTTTGTCGCCGACCGTATGAACCGTAAAAAGTCCCTCGTCGCTTTCGGCCTCCTCCGTAACGATTTCCGAGTAGGCCCCGGGCCCCTCCTCCGACTCGCTCACGGTGGCGGAAGGCACTTCCTGGTCGCTTTCCGGGGAGGCGGCATCGCGGGTGGTGCTGCATGCTGCGAGAGCGACAATCAGGAAAAGAGACAGCAGCCGGATGGGAAAGGTCGTTAAAAGCTTGTGGCGGGAGTGCGAAAGATTCATATCTGAAGCGAATTGGTTTCTGGAATAATATTACCCCAATAAAGCGAACTGCCGGATAAGATGAAACGTCCGCCGTGCAAAAAAAAGCAGTTGTCCACTTTCGCAGGCGTTAAAGGAGGCGCTAAGATCCCTGCGGAGCGGCGCTCGATTGTGTTAAAAAGGGTTGAAGGATTAAAAAATGAAATAAAATTTACCTACTTTACGCCCCCGAATTTCAACCCGAACGAACGATTATGTCGCGATGATTATAGGTGTACCGAAGGAGATCAAGACCCATGAAAACCGGGTGGCGCTTCTGCCCGGGGGAGCATCGGCCCTGGTGAAGAGAGGCCATGAGGTGCTGGTTGAGCAGGAAGCGGGGATTGGAAGTGGACATTCGGACGGCGAATACCGGGATGCCGGGGCGCAGGTCGTCGAGGAGGCGGAGGAGCTCTGGGAGCGGGCGGAGATGATCATGAAAGTGAAGGAGCCTGTCGAGATAGAGTATCCCCGGATGCGGGAGGGCCAGATTATATTTACCTACTTTCACTTCGCGGCAAGCCGTCCGCTGACCCGCGCGGTGGCGGAGTCGGGTGCGGTGGCCATTGCGTACGAGACGGTGGAGAAGAGCGACGGCTCCCTTCCCCTGCTTATCCCCATGAGCGAAGTGGCGGGCCGAATGGCTACCCAGGAGGGGGCCCTCTACCTGGAGAAACCCAAGAAGGGCAGGGGAGTGCTTCTGGGGGGGATACCCGGTGTGAAACCCGCCCACGTGATGGTTCTTGGGGGAGGAGTAGTGGGCGTCAACGCCGCCAAGATTGCCGCCGGCATGGGGGCCAGCACCACGATACTGGATATCAACATGAGCAAGCTGCGGTACCTCGATGACGTCATGCCCCGCAACGTCTCAACACTTTACTCATCGCAGTCTAACATACGCCAATTGCTTCCAGGAGTGGATCTGGTCATCGGCGCAGTGCTGAAGCCCGGCGCGAAAGCGCCCCATCTTGTGACCCGGGAGATGCTCGGAGAGATGAAGGACGGTTCCGTGGTGGTGGATGTGGCCATTGATCAGGGGGGCTGTTTTGAGACTTCCAGGGCCACCACCCATGCCGATCCGGTGTATATAGAAGAGGGCATCGTTCACTACTGCGTTTCAAACATGCCCGGGGCGGTCCCCTATACCTCCACGCTCGGACTTACCAACGTGACTCTGCCCTACGCGCTGGACCTGGCGGACAAGGGGTGGCGAAAGGCCTTGGATGAAGATCCGGAACTTCGCGCCGGGCTCAATATCGTGGAAGGGGAGATCGTTTACCAGGATGTGGCAGAGGCCTTCGATATGGAGTGGACCCCGATGGATGAGCTGCTCTGAAACACGAGACTGCGGTCTTCCGGATCGGCACGTGACGTCGATATGTTTCACCGCCGGCAACAGGAAAATTCCCCTCGGTTCGCCCGTCATGTGGAAGAATTGATAAAATTCCTGATCTATTTACAGGTAACATATTGCTCGCCAAGTGAATAGCAGGTTGATAACATACTTTTAAAAGCTGTTGACAAGTATTTTTGTATAGCAGTACGCATCCCATTATATTTTTACAATTACCACGATAGAATACCATAAATTACACCGTTGAGCCGACGTTACAGCAGAGCAGGCAACCATGTGCTCAAACGCCATGCTGCTCCCCGGATATTTCCGAATTTCGTTAACCAGTGAGTGCTTTTTTCATGGGTAAAGTTATTTCCATTGCCAACCAGAAGGGCGGAGTCGGGAAAACCACCAGCGCCATCAATATGGCGGCCAGCCTGGCGGCAATCGAGCATACGACCCTTATCATCGACATCGATCCGCAGAGCAACACCACCAGCGGACTGGGCATCGAATCCAAAACGGTCTCCAACTCTATTTACGAGGTCATGGTCGGCGGTGTGGATGCCACCGATGCCATTCGGGAAACTGAGCTGCCTTTCCTGGACCTGATACCTTCCCACATCAACCTGGTGGGGGCCGAAATCGAGATGATTGACCGGCAGGAGCGTGAACGGATACTTCAGAAGGCCATTGCCGGCCTGCGGGAGGAGTACGACTTTATCATCATTGACTGCCCGCCTTCGCTGGGACTGCTGACCATCAACTCCCTGACGGCGTCGGATTCGGTGATTATACCGGTACAGTGCGAGTATTTCGCCCTCGAGGGACTGGGACAGCTCCTCAATACCATCAAGATTGTACGCCAGCACCTGAACACCGGTTTGGAGATCGAAGGGGTTCTGCTGACCATGTACGATACACGGACAAGGTTGTCGGACCAGGTGGCGGAGGAGGTTCGCAAGTACTTCGACGACCGGGTGTTCGACACCGTTATCAACCGCAACGTACGGCTTGCCGAGGCGCCCAGTTTTGGAAAGCCGGCCCTGCTGTACGACTCCACCAGTACAGGGGCAAAAAACTACCTGGCTCTGGCGCGGGAGCTGATCCACCGAAACAGGAAACTCTACGAAGACAGTCCGGTCTTTGCCAATTAGAGCCGTAATCCGTTATGTCTAAAAAGGTCTTGGGCAGAGGATTGGGAGCGTTTTTCCCCGATTACCAGGAAGAGGGGGAGGGGAGTGCCGGAGAGAAGGGGAGCGGCGAGTCACAGGCTGTCACCGATCCCCGCAGGCGGGTAAACGTGGTTCTCCATATTCCCGTACAGAACATCCGCCCCAATCCCCACCAGCCCCGCAGGGAGTTCCGGGAGGAGAGCCTTGAGGAACTGGCCGGTTCCATCGAAAAACACGGCCTGATACAGCCCGTGACGGTCCGTTATCTGGGCGAAAAGCGGTTTGAACTCATCAGCGGAGAACGCAGGCTGCGGGCGGCCAAGCGGGCCGGTATGAGCGAGGTGCCCGCCTACGTCCGGGAGGCAGAGGACGATGAGGTGATCTCCTTCGCCCTGGTGGAAAATATACAGCGGGAGGACCTGAATCCCATAGAGATCGCCATGGGCTACCAGCGCCTGATTGACGAGGCGGGGCATACCCAGGCCGAAGTGGCCGAGAAAGTGGGAAAGAACCGATCGACCGTGGCCAATATGCTTCGGCTGCTGAATCTTCCCCCTTTTATTCAGGCGGCGCTGAGGGACCGAAAACTCAGTATGGGCCACGCCCGGGCGCTGATCACGGTAGAGGACGAAGAGCGGCAGGAAGCCATTTTCAGGAAAGCGATGAAAAACGGGTGGTCGGTGCGCCGAATTGAAAAGGAGGTCCGCCGGCAGGAGAGCGATGAGAAGAAGAAGGAGAAAAGTTCCCCGGACGACCGGGAGCGAGAGGCCATATACAAGGAAATATCCAGCCGGTTGCGTCGTAAATTGAGTACCAAGGTCAATATCAAGCCCAAAAAGAATGGCGGCGAAATACGGATTGAATATTACTCCCGTGAAGAACTTGATCGCTTGCTCGAGCTGTTTGACGCTATCGATTAGTCTTTTACTGTTTGTGCTTTCCGGAGGTAACGAGGCCCGCGCGCAACATGGCTCGCACCACCGGGATCATCCGGTCCAGCGGCCCTATGCGGGCGGTCTTTCCGATACTGTTTTTGATGACACCCCGATGCTTCGCTCCCAGCAGCCCGATACGACCCGTCTGCCCGATCCGAAATCGGTCATGTACAAGTCGCTGATGCTGCCGGGATGGGGTCAGGTGGTTAACGACCAGGCGTGGAAGGTGCCCCTGGTGTACGGACTTATCGGGGGACTGGCGTGGTATTCGGTCTGGCTTACCCACCGCTACCACGACTATCGTGCGGCCTATTACAACAGGAATCCCCAGACGCCGGACGACTTGAAGTACGGTCCCACTCCCGGACATATCCCGCAAAACGCCAACCTGGAGGCGCTTCGAAACAGCCGGGATACCTATCGGAATCGCCGCGACCTGGTATACGTTGGTATTGGCCTGGCGTACGGCCTGAACGTGCTGGATGCGTATGTTTTCGCGCATATGCGGACGTTCGACGTTTCGGAGGACCTCAGCGTGAGGACCACCCTGGAGCCGGGCATGCCGGGCGGTGGTTATGCCAGCCCGGGTTTCACCCTCTCTTTTGAACTGATCAACAGCAGATAATTCGTATGGAGGAAAACAAGGCCTCGCGTATCATACCGGAGAATTTTGAACAGCGGCATGACAGCGACATTTGGAGCATCTTCAAGATCATGGGGGAATTTGTGGAGGGCTACGACAAATTGTTCAAGATCGGCCCGTGTGTCTCCATTTTCGGGTCGGCCCGGGCCCGTCCCGGTGACGATCACTACGAACTGGCCCGGAAGACGGCCACCCTGGTTACCCGGAAGGGATTCGGCGTGATCACCGGCGGGGGACCGGGCATCATGGAGGCGGCGAATCTCGGGGCCAGCGAGGGCGAGGGCAAGTCTGTCGGACTGGGCATCGACCTGCCCTTCGAGCAGGGCGTCAACGATTACGTGGATCCGGATTACGCGCTTACCTTCAACTACTTTTTCGCCCGCAAGGTGATGTTCGTGAAGTACGCGCAGGGCTTTATTGTTTTCCCTGGCGGATTCGGGACGCTCGATGAGCTGTTCGAGGCGCTGACGCTGATACAGACCCGGAAGGTGAGCCCGTTTCCGGTGGTGATGATGGACAGCGGGTACTGGGACGGGCTGGTGGAGTGGATCAAGGAGACCATGGTTGAAAAGGGGACGGTCTCCCCGGGCGACCTGGACCTGTTCCACATGACCGACGACGTTGAAGAGGCGGTGGACATCATCGTGGAATTTTACAAGAAGCACTCCCTGCGCCCGAATTTCTGATTCCTAACATGTTTATGCGATTCACAGGCGGAAACATGTTTTCTATCCTAAGGTTAGAAAGGTTGGAAGGAGACGTTGGAGCGACGTGGGAATTTAGGCTGTTGCGTAAATGCAGAAATTTCAAATGCTTAGATGACCGGACATTGCAATTTATTTCCTATGCATAATTCATTACATTAATCGCTTTAATAAATTAACCCGAAAACAACCTGGGAAAATGGAGACTTTAAAAATAAATATTGCACTCTTCACCGTCGGCATATTGCTCTTGGGGCTCACCGCCGGTCTGCAGGCACAGGATCGGACAGCCGCCGTGGAGGCTTTCAACAATGCGCAGGATCTGGCCGAGCAGGAGAATTACGAAGAGGCCATATCAGCCTACAACCAGGCCATGGCCAATGCTGCCGCCCTGGGAGAAGAGGGAGAGGATATTGTGGAACGCATCGAGAACGCGTTACCCACAGTGCATTTTCGCCGGGCCGCACAGATCTACCAGTCGAACCAGCCGCTCAATTCGGCGGAACAGTTTGACCAGGTGATCTCGGCTTTTAACCAAGCGGCCGATGTGGGGGAGGAGTACGGCGACCAGCAGATTATCACCCGTGCCGAGGATATCGTGACCCGCATGACCTTCAACAAGGGGGTTCTGCACTTCCGAAATCAGAACTGGGAGCAGTCGCTCCCCCTTCTGAACGAGGCTATTGGACGTGACAGCAGCTACGCGGCGGCGTACTATCAGAAGGCGCTTGTGTTCAAGAATCAGTCGGACAGCTACTCCCTGGAGGAGATCATGGAGGCCTATGACAGGGCCATTGAAGTAGCCGAACAGCAGGGGAACAACGACATTATTACCCGAGCAAACGAATCGGCCGCCTCGTTCCTGACCACGAGGGGAGCCACGCTTAACGAGCAGCAGCAGCACCAGGAGGCGGTGGAGATGCTTAACCGCGCCCTTGAGTACGACAACACCCTTGCGGAGGCCTACTATAGGCTCTCCGTCGCCTACAACCAATTGGCACAGTATAACGAGGCCCTTACACAGGCCCAGCAGGCCCTGGAGTATGACAGCGGTGGACGGGCCGACCTGGCGAGAATCTACTACGAGATCGGAACCGCCCACAAGAACCTGGAAAATATCGAGGAGGCTTGCAATGCCTTCGCCCAGGCCGCATACGGTGATTTTACCGATCCGGCGCGGCACCAGATGCAGGAAGAGCTGGAATGTGAGACCGATACGGGTAATTAGGTTCCGGGTATCCTGAAAACCGGGAGATCGCAGGCTTCCCATTCCCGTTTCCTCCCGCCTCAACCGGGACGTAGCGGAAATGGGGAGCCTTTTTTTTGGGAGTGACGTACTTATCGTCTTGTAACAGCCGGGCCACCATGCCTGTCCGCCCCCCATCCGTGGGAGCCTCAGAGATAATTAGAAACTAAGGGCTGCAATAACTATTTTCTCTTGCGGTTCCCGCCCGTCCGGGCGCTGCTGCAGTCTCTGTATGGAATTGCGGGAATCACATCAAAGTCACCATCGAATCAAAGGGGTCTCCATGAGTACCGATACCAAGTCGCTGGATGAACTCTGCGTCAACACCATTCGAACCCTCTCCATCGACGCTGTGCAGGCCGCGGAATCGGGCCATCCGGGCATGCCCATGGGGATGGCGGATGCCGCCTATGTGCTCTGGACCCATTTCCTGAAGCACGACCCGCAGCATCCCCGCTGGTTTGACCGTGACCGTTTTGTTCTCTCCGCGGGACATGGCTCGATGCTGCTTTATAGCCTGCTTCATCTTACCGGCTATGACCTTCCGCTGGAGGAGATCAGGAATTTCAGGCAGTGGAACAGCAAGACCCCCGGCCACCCTGAATACGGGCATACCGAAGGGGTGGAGACCACCACCGGTCCGCTGGGCCAGGGATTTGCCACGGGAGTGGGCATGGCCATGGCCGAAGCCCACCTGGCCGAGCGATTCAATACCGGGAAACTGCGGCTGGTGGATCATTACACCTACGGCATCGTCAGCGACGGGGACCTGATGGAGGGGATCTCCCACGAGGCGGCCTCCCTGGCGGGACACCTGAAGCTGGGAAAGCTTATCTACCTGTACGATTCCAACCGCATTTCGATCGACGGGAGTACGGACCTGACCTTCACGGAGAAGGTGGGGCCGCGATTTGAGGCTTACGGCTGGCATACGGTGGAAGTGGACGGCCATGACCGCCAGGAGGTTGAACAGGCCATCCGGAAGGCCCAGGCTGTTTCTGACCGGCCCTCCCTGGTGATTTGCCGCACCCACATCGGTTACGGCAGCCCCAACCAGCAGGATTCGGCCGACGCCCACGGATCCCCGCTGGGCGAGGAGGAAGTGGAGCGGACAAAGAGGAACCTGGGATGGGAGTACGAAGAGAAATTTTACGTTCCCCCCCGGGTAAAAGATCATTTTCGGAAGGCACTGGACCGGGGGGCGGACAGCTGGCAGACCTGGCAAACCACCCGTGAGGAGTACGGCAGGACGCACCCGGAAAAGTCACGGCAGTTTGAGCAGTACCTTGAACGTCGCATGCCGGAAGCGTGGGACGAACTCGTACCCGCGTTCGAAGCGGGCGGGAAAATGGCCACCCGTGCGGCCTCCGGCAGCGTGCTGGATGCCGTCACGCCGGCCATGCCCTCCATGATCGGGGGATCGGCCGACCTGACGGGCAGCAACAAGACGTGGATCGAGGAGGCCGGCGTTTTCGGCGCCGATAATTATGGCGGCCGGAACATTCATTACGGGGTGCGGGAGCACGCCATGGCTGCGGCCATGAACGGCATGGCCCTTCACGGGGGAGTGATTCCCTATGGGGGGACCTTCCTGATTTTTTCCGATTACTGCCGGCCGGCCATTCGCATCGCGGCGCTCTCCGGAATTCCCTCCATTTTCGTCATGACGCACGACAGCATCGGGCTGGGAGAGGACGGTCCCACACACCAGCCGGTGGAGCACCTGGCTTCCCTGCGTGCGATGCCGAATATCCTGGTATTGCGTCCCATGGACGCCAACGAAGTGCGATGGGCCTGGAAAGCGGCCCTGGAGCATACCGGCGGACCCTCCCTGCTGGTGCTGACCCGTCAGGGCCTTCCGGTAATCGCGCGAAACGACGATAACGATGCGAGCGGACTCATGCGGGGGGCGTACGTGGTGGCGGACTCAGAGAAGGAGATCCCCGACGCAATCCTGATTGGCACCGGTTCGGAGGTGCAGCTTGCCCTCGAGGCCCGTGAACTGCTGAAGGAGGAGGACGTGGACGCCCGCGTGGTGAGCATGCCGTCCTGGGAACTGTTCGAGGCGCAGGAGGCAGCCTACCGGGCGTCGGTATTGCCGCCGCAGGTGAAAGCAAGGGTCTCGGTCGAGGCGGCCGCCACTTTCGGATGGGAGCGCTGGACAGGGGATAGGGGCACGGCCGTCGGTCTCGACCGCTTCGGGGCTTCCGCGCCGTACGAGGATATTTTTGAGAACCTGGGGATAACACCCGACCGCATCGCCCGGGAGGCAATCGAGCTGTATCGTTCCCTGGATTGATTCAGCGGGTCCTCATGAGCGGCTTTCTGAAACCGGCATTATACCTATCTACTCTCGGTGCACGCAGGTAAAGGTGACGTCGTCTTCCAGTTTCTCTTTCCCGATGAACTCCTCAAGGGATGACTGGACCTTGCCGATGATGGATTTGGCGTGCAGGGAGCCGTAGATGCTCATAATGGCGTTCAGCCTCTTCTCACCGTACTGTTCGCCCTTTCTGTTTCTCGCCTCCGTCAGTCCGTCGGTGTAAAACAGCACACTGTCACCGCTTCGAAAGTGGAACTTCTTCTCCTGGAGGTGAATGTCCAGGTTGTGCGAGGAGGTCATTCCCAGGGCGAAGCCGCTGGTCCGCAGGTCGAAGGTGGTATCCCGCTTGTCGTTGAAGAGAATGGGAGCGTTGTGTCCGGCGCGCGCGAAGAGGAACTCCTCCTTGTCGTTCGGGAAAAAGGCGGCGCAGGCGGTTACGAAGGTCTTGTCCCTGATGTCGGATTTCACGTAGTCGTTAAGCTCCATGAAGAGCTCCTTGGGCGTGGGCTGGCTCTTTTCGATAAGAAGGTGCACCAGCGCCTGCATGCGCACCATATAGAGGGCGGCCGTAAGCCCTTTGCCGGAGACGTCGGCGATGATGATGTAGGTACCTTTTTCGGTGGAGAGGAGGTCGACGTAATCCCCGCCTACTTCGTTGGCGGTACTTGCGAATGAGTAGTATTCCAGGTTCCCCTGGCGGTGCTGGGTACCGGGCAGCAGGCTGAGCTGGATCTCCCGGGCCAGGTCGATTTCGCGTTTCACGTCCGATTTTTCGAGCAGCTCGACCAGCAGCAGCAGAAGCATGGAGCCGAAGGCGAACGGAAGGAGCAGGTCATAGAAAATGATAAAATCGGCAATGCCCACGAAGGATGCCAGGTAGTAGACTACAAACGAAACCAGCGACAGGCCGAAAAAGAGGCGGCGCGTGGGATTGAGGCGCTGGGTAAGTGAGGAGAAAAGCCTCAGGAACTTCAGATGCCCCGGAAGCTGGCGTCCCTTTCTGCGCTCAATATCTGCTCCTATCGCCTCTTCGTAGAGTTGTTTGAGCCGGTCGGTATCCTCGTAGATCTCCCTGCCGAAGCGCTCCCGGCTCATGCCGGAGACATACTCGCGGTAGAAGGATTTGGTATCGTGCAGCGCGGACTGCGCTTCGTTTTTCAGGCTCATACCACCACCGGAATTGATTACAGGCTGGAATGCTTATTCGAAATCTGCCGGAAAAAGTTTTACTTTGTATTTTGCCTTATAGTAAGAAAGAATCGGCAAAATGCAACAGTCGGGGATTCTACCGCTCCGCCCCGCGAACAAATTCAATTTCCCGCAACCACAATGTCCAGAAGCAAGCTTTTCCTACTTGACGGCATGGCGCTGGCCTACCGTTCTCATTTTGCCTTCATCAGCAGCCGCCTGCAGAATAGCGAGGGCATCCCCACGGGCCCCATCCTGGGTTTCGCGAACACCCTTGAAAAGATGCTGGAGGAGGAGAATCCCACCCATATCGCGGTGGCATGGGACACCGACCAGCCTACGTTCCGGCACGAGATGGACGAGGAGTACAAGGCCAACCGCCCTCCCCAGCCGGAAGAGCTGAAGATTGCTATTCCCCTGATGAAAGAGATGGTCGACCGCTACAACATAAAGAATATCGAAGAGCACGGTTACGAAGCGGACGACGTAATCGGGACGATCGCCAGCGACGCGAACGAGGAGGATGTAGATGTTTATCTTGTGACGCCCGACAAGGATTTTATGCAGCTGGTTCATGATCACATCCGTATGTACAAGCCGGATAACAATAACGGCGGCTTCAACGTGATCGGCAGAGAGGAGGTGAAGGAGTATTTCGGGGTCTATCCCGAGAAGGTGGTGGAAGTGCTGGCGATCCTGGGTGATACCTCTGACAACATACCCGGGGTGAAGGGAATTGGAAAGAAAGGCGCCCCCAAGGTGATCAACGAGTACGGGAGCCTGGAGGCGGCCATTGAAGCCGCTCCCGAGATGAGTTCCAAGCGCCACCGGGAGGGACTGCAGGAGTACGCCGAGGAGGCGCTGCACGCGAAAGAGATGGTCACCATTCATACCGATGTGCCCAACGTGGAGCACTGGAGGGAACTGGAGTGGGAGGGGGCCGACAAGGAGAAGCTCGGGGCTTTCTTTGAGCGAATGGAATTCCGGACCCTTACGAAAAAATACCTGGGACGTGAGGTTGCCCGCCCGGCGGACCGCGGCGGGGAGTCCGGCGACGATTCCCAGGGAGACCTGTTCCGGGAAGGGGAGGAGGAAAAAGGGGAGGCGGACGACCCGGTTTTCGACTCCTACGACCCCGAGCTTTGCAGCTACGAACTGGTGGACGAGCTTGAGAAGGTGGAAGAGCTGGTGGAGAGACTGTCGGGAGAACCGGAGCTCTGTTTTGACACGGAGACAGACGGGGTTGACCCCATGGTCAACCGGCTGGTGGGCATCTCCCTGAGCACCACTTCCGGGGTGGCCTACTATATTCCGGTGGAGGTGCACGGTGCGCCTTCCAGGGAGGAGGTGATCGACCGGCTCCAGCCGCTTTTCGCCGACGAAGAGAGCCTGAAGATCGCCCACAACTTCAAATTTGACTACGTGATGCTGAGCCGCGCGGGTATGGATTTCGCCGGTCCCGCATTCGATACCATGATCGCGGGCTACCTGCTGGACGCCGACCAGAAGCTGAAAATGGATACCCTCGCCCAAAAATACCTGGGGTATCGTCCCATACCGATCCAGGAACTGATCGGAGAGGGACGAAGCCAGAAGACCATGGACGAGATTCCCCCGGAGGAGGTCACCGTCTATGCCTGCGAAGACGCCGACATTACCCTCCGGCTCTACGAGGTGCTGTGGGAGCGGCTGGAAGAGGATCAGCTCGAGAAAATCGCCGAAGAGCTGGAATTTCCCCTTATTCCCGTGCTGGCCGAGATGGAGATGAACGGAATAAAGGTGGATACCGGCATCCTGGAGGAGCTGTCGGAGGAACTGCGCGGGGAGCTGATCGACCTGGAGGAGCGGATCCACGAGAAGGCGGGAACGGAGTTCAATATCAATTCGCCCCAGCAGCTGGGAGAGGTACTCTTTGAGAAAATGGGCCTTCCCGCGGGTAAGAAAACGAAGACCGGGCAGTACTCCACGGCCGAGTCGGTACTCTCCAAGCTGGCGGACGAATACGAGGTGCCCTCCCTGGTCCTGGAATACCGGGCGCTCAGCAAGCTGAAATCCACCTATGTAGAGGCTCTGCCCAAGCTTATTCACGAGGAAACAGGCCGCATACATACCGATTTCAACCAGAGCATAGCGGCGACCGGGCGGCTCTCTTCCTCCAATCCGAACCTGCAGAACATACCGGTGCGCACGGAGAGAGGGCGGGAGATACGGAAAGCGTTTGTGGCCGGGGAGGGCTGTAAACTGCTGTCGGCCGATTACTCCCAGGTGGAGCTGCGCATTATCGCTTCAATATCGGGCGACGAAAATATGACCGCGGCCTTCCGGAACGGCGAGGATATCCACTCTCGTACAGCCAAGGAGATTTTCGGGCTGGATTCCATCGATGAAGTGACTCCCGACCATCGCCGCAAGGCCAAGGAGGTGAATTTTGGCATTCCCTACGGGGTGAGCGCCTACGGACTGGCGAACCGGCTGGGTATCAGCAACGGGGAGGGAAAGGAGATGATCGACCACTATTTTGAGCGTTTTCCCGGCATCAGGGAGTACATCAGCGAAACTACGCAATTTGCCCGGGAGCACGGCTACGTAAAAACGCTGATGGGACGCCGCCGGTACATTCGCGACATCCGGGCCGGCAACTGGAACGTTCGCTCATTCGCCGAGCGGACCGCGATCAACATGCCCATCCAGGGCACGGCTGCGGACATCATTAAGAAGGCGATGATTGAAATTCAGCGGATGATTGAAGAAGAGGGACTCGGCACGCGCATGCTGCTCCAGGTACACGACGAGCTGATCTTCGAGGTGCCCTCGGACGAGCGAGAGGAGATTCCGGGGCGCATTCGCGAACTCATGGAGAGTGCCTATCCGCTTTCCGTGCCTCTGGAAGTGGAGATGGGACTGGCCGACAACTGGCTGGCGGCCCACTAGTCAGCGGATGCTGACGCCCAGCCCCGCGCGCAGCACGGGGTAGGTGGAGTGGGTATATGCGGCATTCAGATTGAAGATCCAGAGATGCAGTGAGAATCCGGCCGTGGCCCGCAGGGACCCGCTGTTCTTGAAATCCAGGGAAACCGGGTCCTCCAGGGCATCGACGATTTTCGGCTGATTATCCGGACCCTGGGGCCGGTTGGGATCGAAGTCGGGATTACGGGCGAGTGCGGGATAGTTGCCCGTCGTGCCGAGGACCACTTGAGATTGCTGATAACCCACCCCGCCGTAAACGGAGATGAAGGGAAAATCCTTTCCGACGAGCGCGTTTACCACCAGTCCGCTGGTTTCCAGGCTGGCCCGCTGACCCTCCCAGACAGAGGCGTTATGGGGATTTTCGGTCTGGGCATCCACTTCCGGCTGCACGTCCAGGTCAATGTGGGTATTAAGGCGGGTGTATCCCGCCTGCAGGGAAATATCGACCGGCAGCCGGTTTCCGCCCGGCAGCCAGCGGTTGATCCGGTGCTTGACCGCCGCTCCCAGCAGATCCACCCGGGCGTCGCCCATTCCCACCTGTGGCAGGTACCTGAGGGAGAGATCCAGATCCCCCGGAACTCCCACGCTCAGCTGAAGCATCGGGGAGGGGATATAGGGATAGCCGGATCCTTCGGGCAGGACTGTCTCGAATAACCGGCGTTCTCCGCCGCCGGGGAGTTCCACCGTTTCGAGGGAGCCGATTGTGGCCCCCGGCTCATCCTCTCCTGCCAGGGTGGGCGAGTCGGGACAGGATACGGCGTTGGACTGCCCGTCCACGCAGGTGATGTGCTGGAAATCAAGTTCGCTCAGATCCATGACCTGTCCGGCCGCGGGCACCAGGGAGACGCTGGCGTTAACGGTCAGGTCAATGCCGAGCGGAGCACGCGTGCCCGCCCGGCTGAACCACCCTGTGTTGAGATTGCCTCCCAGTCCCTTGCCGACGGGTTTCAGGTATTCGCGCATCAAAAGTGTGGCGTCTGACTCCCCGGCACGGAGCAGGGTGCCGATGTCCTGGTACTGCGCGTGCAGCGTTTGCGTCTGGGCGGCCACAGCCAGTGCCCCAACGAGTGCAGCACGGATGAGTTGGCTGAGAAGGGTAGTGCTCATGGTACGGATATTTGGTTTACGGGCTCGTTAATAAATCGGTGTAATATATCAAATGCCCCGTTGTTAGTTAAACCGGAAAGGGATGTGCGTGTTTCCCTAATCCTCCTGCAGGGATTCCAGGATATTGAGGTAGGAATCGTATCGGTCCGGGTGTATCTCCCCCTCCTCGAACGCCTCCATCACCCCACAGCCGGGCTCGTGGCTGTGCGTGCAGTTGTTGAATTTACACTGCTCCCTCCAGGGCCGCATTTCGGGGAAGTAGAGAGAGAGCTCCCAGGGCTCGATGTTGACCAGGCCGAACTCCCGGATGCCCGGGGTGTCCACCAGGTAGCCGCCGAATTCCAGGGGCAGAAGTTTGGCAAAAGTGGTGGTGTGCCGCCCCTTTTCGTTGTAGGTGGAGACTTCCCCCACCTTTCGGTCGAGATTGGGGTCCAGGGTATTGACAATAGAGGATTTACCCACCCCGGACGGCCCGATAAAGACCGAAACGCTCTCCTTCAGGTGGTCCCTCAGCGGTGCCAGGCTCTCGGGAGTGTTTATGCTGGTTACAAAAACGGGATAATCCAGCTCGGCGTACATCTCCCTCAGTTCCTCAAGGTGGGCGCGATCGTTTTCGTCGGCCAGGTCGGACTTGTTGAATACAACAGCCGCGGGTATGCGGTACGCTTCGCAGGTGACGAGGAACCGGTCCAGGAAGCCATGCTTGGGACGGGGTTTTTTAACGGACTGTACCACGTAGGCCCGGTCCACGTTGGAGGCGAGGATCTGCTTGCCTTGGCGGGCGTGGGTGGATTCGCGGATGACGTAATTTTCCCGCTCGTGGATTTCCTGGATCGAACCGCTGCCGTCCTGGTTCAGGGTGAACGTGACCCGGTCGCCCACCGAGATGGGATTGGTGGTGTTCCGGTCTTTCTGCCGGAATCGTCCCGGGAGCCGGCAGCGGGTAATGTCACGGTGATCGTTTCCCCGGGCAACCTTATACCAGCTGCCGGTGGACTCGATCACGCGTCCTGTGTACGTCTCCTCCACGATTATTCCATCACGATGGATTCCTCGGAGGCATCGCGCGTGACCGGGTCGCGGCCGTTGCGCGACTTGTACTCCTCGGAAACGTTGAATCGCTCCTGCGGATCCATTACGGCCTCCTCTTCCAGCACCATTTCGAGGAGCGGATCCATGCGCTCCAGGTATTGGACCTCCAGGTCGCCGATTACGTCTTCCTCGATCTCCGAGACATCTTTTTCGTTCTTCTCGGGCAGCAGTACCGTTTCAATGCCGGCACGCTTAGCGGCAAGGACCTTCTCCTTGATGCCCCCGACGGGCAGGACCTGTCCGCGCAGGGTGATCTCGCCGGTCATGGCGATGGTGTCTTTTACCTTGCGCTGGGTGAAGATGGAGGCCACGGCCGAGAAGATGCTTATGCCGGCCGAAGGCCCGTCTTTGGGCACTGCGCCCTTGGGAACGTGAATATGCAGGTCCCAGTATTTGAAAGCTTCGCCCGGGATGTTCAGTTCGTCGGAATGGGCGCGCAGGTAGGACATCGCCAGCATGGCAGATTCCTTCATCACGTCCCCGAGCTGCCCGGTGATGTGCAGCTTGCCGTTTCCCTTGGAGACGCTGGCTTCGATAAAGAGGATGTCACCCCCGTAGGGCGTCCAGGCCAGTCCCGTCGCGACTCCGGGTACGGTGGTTCGCTCGGCCACCTCGGAGTAGTATTTGCGTTTCCCCAGATAATCGGCCACTTCGTTGACGCCGACCGTATATTTTTTCTCTTTTCCGCGTGCAATCTTGGCGGCTACGCCCCGGCATACCGCCCCGATCTGCCGTTCCAGGGTGCGTACGCCCGACTCGCGGGTGTATTCGTCGATGATTTTGTCGATGGCCTGGCGGGTAAGCTTGATGTGATCTTCCGAAAGCCCGTTTTCGGTGATCTGTTTGGGAATGAGATGCTGCCGGGCAATCTCCCGCTTCTCCTGGAGGGTGTATCCGCTGATGTTGATGATCTCCATCCGGTCGCGAAGGGGCGCGGGAATGGTCTCCAGGGAGTTGGCCGTGGCGATGAACAGAACACGCGACAGATCGTATTCCAGTTCCAGGTAGTTGTCGGCAAACGAGTCGTTCTGCTCAGGATCCAGTACCTCCAGCAGGGCGGAGGTCGGATCGCCTCGGTAATCGGATCCCACCTTGTCGATTTCGTCCAGCATCATGACGGGATTGCCGGTTCCCGCTTTTTTCATGGCGCGAAGGATGCGGCCCGGCAGGGCACCTATATAGGTTCTGCGATGACCCCGTATCTCGGCCTCGTCGTGTATGCCGCCCAGGCTGAACCGTTCGAATTCCCGGTCGAGGGCACGAGCGATGGATTTACCCAGGGAAGTTTTTCCCACGCCCGGGGGACCGTAAAAACAGAGGATGGGGGCTTTCATGTCCTTTTTCAGCTTCAATACGGCCAGGTACTCGATAATCCGTTTCTTGACCTTTTCCAGCCCGTAATGGTCTTCGTCCAGCACTTTCTGGGCGTTATCCAGGTCAAGATTGTCGTCGGAGTAATCATCCCACGGCAGATCCAGTATCCACTCGATGTAGGAGTGGATGATCCCGTAATTGGGAGAGGAGTTGGGAGTTCGTTCCAGGCGCTGGAGTTCTTTTTCGGCCGTTTCCCGGGCCTCATCTGGGAGATTTTTCTTCTCCAGTTTCTGACGGAGCTCCTCGATCTCCTCCTGTTCGCTGTCTTCTCCCAGTGCCTCCTGGATCGCCTTCATCTGCTGCCGAAGGTAGAAGTCGCGCTGCTGTTCGTCGATGTCCGATTTTACCTTGGTTCTGATCTCCTCGCTGAGATTGAGCACCTGCAGCTCCTTGTTGAGGAACTGCATCACCAGCTCGATCCGCTCGGAGAAATTCTGTATCTCCAGGATCTTCTGCTTGTCGGACGTCGAGACGTTCAAATTGGAGGAGATGAAATTCAGCAGGAAGGTCGGGCTGCTGATGTTGTTGATGGCTATGGAAGCCTCCGAAGGAATGTTGGGAGAGAGATTCACGATTTTGCTCGCCGTCTCTTTCACCGACCGGATGGAGGCGTCCAGCTCCACCCCGGATAGGTCCATCTCCTGGCGGTAGGGCTCCACCGATGCCCGGAAATAGGGATCCACCTGGGTGAACTCCTCCACCCGGAAGATGGTCTTGCCCTGTATGACGATGCTTTTACTGCCGTCGGGCATTTTGATCAGCTTGAGAATCTGCGCGACGGTACCCACCCGGAAGAGATCGTCCGGATCGGGATCTTCCTCCTCTTCGTCCTTCTGGCTGACTACCCCGATGGTTTTGTCGGATTCGTAGGCTTCCTTTACCAATTCCAGGGAACGGTCTCGGCCCACCGTGATGGGGACCACCACCCCGGGGAAGAGCACGGTGTTCTTCAGCGGAAGTATGGGAAGCTTGTCGGGTATTTCCGACTGGGAAAGTTCTTTTTCTTCCTCCTCCGACATGAGCGGGATCGCCTGTTCGAAGTCATCGAACTTTTCGTCCACATCCTCAAAATCGGAGAAATCTTTGTAAAAGGAATCCATATATGTCTTGTGCAGTTTTCACAAATCTTCGAAGCGTAACGTTGTCCCTCATTATGTGCAAAATGGGAGCCAGGCTGCCTGCTTCTACCAATAAGTCAGGCTTACTGGCAAAATAACAAACTGAGCGTGAATTGCAGGGTCCGGTTGACAGGTTGACAGGGTTGTGATCAGAAATGGTATCGCAGTCCGCCGAACGCCCCTCCCGCTGGCTCGAGGCCCCCTCCTCCCGGCAGACTCAAAAAGCGGGCGGAAAAAGTGAGGTCGAAGGAAGCGGTCTCAATACCGCTGCCCAGGGTCCATTGAACGGGACGGCCGGGGACGAGCTGTGCCCCCGCGCGCAGGGGAAGAAAGAGGAGAGGCCGAAGTTCCACACCCAGGTGGACGGACGGCTGCTTCGTGCTGAAAGCGGTGTTGGCGAGGCCCACGGTGATATCCCCCGCTAACCTGAAGCGCCCGAATCCGATCATCAAGCCGCCGTTTACGGAGGTCGGAAGGGACCGTATAAGCGTTGCGGAGGAGACGCTGTCGGGATTTGCGAGGGGATTGGGGAGTTCGGTCAGGCTGTCAAGATATTCCAGGAACTGACCGTCGTCGCCCGTAAACACCGATGCAGCAATACCCTGCAGGTCCGGGGAGGCGCCCGAAGGCCCGTCGAGGATGCGGTAGGGACGCCGGGAGTAGCGCATGACGCCGAGGTCGGTAACGGAGAGCGCCAGGTAAACCCCCGGGCCCGTGCGGGGTATCGGTGTTTCTTTGGCGAAGAACGTATTGTCAAACGGGATCGCGTAGGTAAGGCCGAAATCCAGTCCCACTCCCCAGCCGGAAGGGGAGAGGCTGCTGAGCGGTTCCAGCGTGCGGTCGATGGAGGAGGGTACGGATTCCCCCGACCGGTATTGCCGGGTCATGCCGGTGTAGTCGCCGCTGGTGGAGTGGCTGTAACGGTACTCGAAGGAGTCTGCCGTCGATTCGCTGCTCCCGGAATAACGTCCGTCGTACCATACGTCCATCAAAGCCCCGCCCATGACCGCTTTGGGGGCCAGTCCGACAAAAAGCCGGTTGGTGCCCGGGAAAAGGCCGTTGACGAAGGTGAACTCCCGCGCGAAACCTGCGGAGAGCTCGTACAGGGTCTCTTTCTGCTGACGCAGGGTAAGATCTCTCACGTCCCCGGTGAACCGCGCGGTATACCAGCCTTTCCCGGTTTCGATACGGGAGCCCTGTCGCGCCCGAATGACCAGGGAATAGGCGGTTTCCCCGGTATGCCAGCGCACTCCCGCCAGCACGGTTTCCAGGCGGCTGAAATTCCGGGCGACCGTTCGGTCCCCGGGGAACCGGGTGTCCAGTATATTCTGACGGCGGGTGTTTCCGAGAGGCTGCCGGCCGGGCTCGTACGGAAGCAGGTTTTTGCCCAGGTACTCTCCCCATTCCCGGACTCCCCCGACAGGATATGCCGGTTCCGCGAAAAGGGCCGTTTGGCCAAGTCCGAGATCCACGGCGTTTCCGTGGCCGGTGAGATAGAGATTGGCCGGATTGATGAAATTCGCGTTGAATCCGTGGATGTAGGCGGTGCCCCCGCCGCCCATGCCTCCGTTTTCGGCGTTGTAGAGTGCCTGACCGAGAGCGGAGGGGACCCACTGCGTGCCCGGGAGGTGGAGAAGACCGGTAACCATGACCAGCAGAGCGGTACGGAGGAGGGAAGTCCGCAGGAGCCGGGGAAAACCGGTTTGGTGTATCATCCGACGACGGTTAGCTTGGCGACACGCAGCATAAGGGTTTTTCTTCCACGTTCCTTGAAAAATACGGTTACTTTTGTTTTTTCTCCATCTCCTGAACGCGCGATTATTTTTCCGCGGCCGAAAACGTTGTGTTCCACTTTGGCTCCCACTTGGAAAGGGTCCTCCCCGGTATTGTCGTATTCGATGGTGGTCTCCCCGCCGGAGCTACGGTATTTCCGGCCTGTCAGAGGCTCCCTCCAGTCGTACTCCACCGTGGTCTCTCCGCCGGACGAGGAGTTCCCGCTGCCGGATTTTCCTCCGCCGGTGTTCCCCTCCCGTGAAAAGCGGCTGCTGTTCTGTGATATCGTGGAGCCGGTTTCGGTATGTACTACGTCGGGATTCACTTCGTCCAGGAAACGTGAGCGCATCATGGGCTTCTCCTCCCCGTATTTATAGCGGCTGCGGCAGTGGCTGAAATAGAGTTTCTCCTGGGCGCGGGTTATGGCCACATAGAAAAGCCGGCGCTCCTCCTCGATGTCGGTCTCCTCGTTTTCACGACTTCCTACCGGAAACAGCTCCTCCTCCAGTCCCACGACAAACACCGCGGGGAACTCGAGCCCCTTGGCAGAATGGACGGTCATAAGGGTAACGGCCGGTTTCTCCTCGTCGTACTTGTCGACATCGGTAATGAGGCTGATCTCCTGGAGGAATGAGGCCAGGGTGGGGTTGCCGGAATTCTTCTCAAAATAGGAGATGGCGTTCTCCAGCTCCAGGATATTCTCGCGACGGGTCATTGCCTTCGGGGAGTTCTCCTCCACCAGCGACTGCATATATCCCGAGCGGTTCAGCAGCCCGCGGGTAATTTCGGAAAGAGGAGCGCCGGACTCCTTTTTTTCGCGCAGTTCGTTGATCATCGCCACAAAATCCCTGACGCTGTTTTCGGCCGGTTTGTAGAGATCCGCCTCCTCCACGTTCTCCAGCACCTTCCAGAGCGAGCGTCCCGTGGAACGTGCCGTGGAGGTCAGGTCCCGCAGGGATTTCTGCCCGATGCCCCGTGAGGGTTCGTTGATGATTCGGAGCAGGTTGGTATCGTCGTCCGGGTTGGCCAGTACCGTCAGGTAGGCCAGTATGTCCTTTATCTCCTTGCGCTGGTAGAAAGAGAGTCCTCCCACCAGCTGGTAGGTGATGCCCTTCCGGCGGAAGACCTCCTCGAACACGCGGCTCTGGTAATTGGTTCGGTAGAGTACGGCGAAATCGCTGTAGCGGTAGCCCTTGCGCGCCCGAAGCTGGTTGATGTGGGAGGCTACCCGGTTGGCCTCGTCCCTCTCATCGTAATTCTCCAGCAGGGTTACCATATCCCCCATCTCGTTGTCGGTCCACAGGGTCTTTTCCAGGCGCCTGCGGTTCTGCCGGATTACCGAGTCGGCCACCTTCAGGATGGCCTGGGTTGAGCGGTAGTTTCGCTCAAGGGGAATCTCGACTGCATCCTCGTAATCCTCCTTGAAGTCTAGGATGTTGGAGATGTCCGCTCCCCGAAACGAGTAGATACTCTGGGCGTCGTCTCCCACCACACAGAGATTCCGGTATTTTTCGGCGAGCATGTTGGTCACCTTGTACTGGGCGTGGTTGGTGTCCTGATACTCGTCGATCAGGATGTAGCGGAAACGCTCCTGGTATTTTTCCAGCACCTCCGGATGTTTCCGGAAAAGCTCCACCGGTTTGATGAGCAGATCGTCGAAGTCCATGGCATTGTTGTGGCGAAGCCGCTCCACGTATATCTCATATATGCGGGCCGTAATATCGTCCAGAGTGCTGTGAATAAATTTTTCCCTGTATTCTCCCGGGAGTATCAGCTCGTTTTTGGCGTCGCTGATGCGGCGCTGGAGGATACGCGGACGGATCTCCTTGGGATCGTAGTTGTTCTCCCGGAGGATCTGTTTGATGGCGTTTTTGGAATCGTCCGTGTCGTAAATGGAGTAATTGGAATCAAAACCGATTTTCTCCGCCTCAAAACGCAGAATTTTCGAAAACACCGAATGGAACGTACCCATCCAGACCCTGTCGGCATCCTCGCCGATCAGCTCGTCGATACGCTCCTTCATCTCCCGGGCCGCCTTGTTGGTAAAGGTCAGCGCCAGGATCTCGTCAGGTTCCGCATGTCCTTGGTCGATGAGGTAGGCAATACGGTAGGTCAGCACCCGGGTCTTGCCGCTGCCGGCACCCGCGACGATAAGGAGCGGGCCGTCGGTATGACGCACGGCCTCGCGCTGCTGGGGATTGAGGTCTTGCAGAAATGTGGGATCCTGGGACATGTATAGGGTGGAGTTCTCCTGGAATCCCCCGCCGGACGGGGGAGTGTCGTTGCGATTCTTATGTTACCGTTTCAGCTCCTTCAGAATATCCCGCAGCTTGCGGAGGTTGGTTTCGGTATCGCTCTCTTTCTCCCTCTCGCGACGGACCACCTCTTCGGGGGCGTTCTCCAGGAACTGCTCGTTGTCGAGTTTCTTCCGGACGGACTGCAGAAAACCCTTCAGGCGTTCTATTTCCTGTTCGATACGATCGCGCTCTTTCTCCAGGTCGATAAGTCCGGCGAGAGGCACAAAAATTTCGCTGCCTTCCACAACGGCCGAGGCCGAAGTGTCGGGCTTCTCCATCTGCTCGGAGACCCGGAATTGACTGATGTTCTGCAGTTTTCGAAAAATCCATTCGTTGGACTTCAGGGCGGAGGCCGTCTCCCCGTCGCCGGCCTTGATGTGCAGGTCGATTTCGGAGCCGGCACCCACATTGAATTCCGCCCGGATGTTGCGAACGGACGAGATCATCTTCTGTATGGCCGAAAAGAGCTCTACGTCCCCGGGCGAGAGTCCGGAGTCGTCAAACTCGGGCCAGCGGGCTACGATGATCGCCTCTTCGGGACCTCGTTCGCGGATGCGCTGCCAGATCTCCTCGGTGAGGAAGGGCATGAAGGGATGGAGCATTTTCATAAGTTCCTCGAAAAAATTGAGTCCCCTCCCGAGGTGCTCAACTGGTATGGGCTCGCCGGGGCGGTCCGCCTTGATCAGCTCGATGTACCAGTCACAGAAGTCGTCCCATATCAGCTTGTAAATTTTTCTCAGCGCCTCGTTGATGCGGTAGGATTCCATGTCGCGGTTGACGTCGCGTATGGTCTCCTGCAGGCGGGAGAGCATCCACCGGTCGGCAAGGTTCTTCTCGTCGATGGAGAGGCTTTCTGGATAGTCGGTATCCTCCTGCCGGTTCATCATCAGGAACCGGAAGGCGTTCCAGATCTTGTTGGCAAAGTTCCGTCCCTGCTCGCATAGCTGTTTCTCGAACAGAAGGTCGTTTCCCGCCGGGGAGGAGAAGAGCATGCCCACGCGCACCCCGTCGGCCCCGTACTGGCGGATCAGTTCCAGCGGATCGGGAGAGTTACCGAGGGATTTTGACATTTTCCGCCGCTGGCTGTCGCGGACGATTCCCGTATAATAGACGTTGCTGAAGGGTTTCTCATCCCGGAATTCGTAACCGGCCATAATCATCCGGGCGACCCAGAAAAACATGATTTCCGGCGCGGTCACCAGGTCGTCGGTAGGGTAGTAGTATTCGATCTCCTCGTTTCCCGGATTTTTGAAACCGTCGAAGACGGTAATGGGCCAGAGCCACGAGGAGAACCAGGTGTCGAGGACGTCTTCGTCCTGGCGTATCTCATTCGGGGAGAGCTCCCTGCCTGATTTTTCCCTGGCTTTTTCCAGGGCCTCTTCGGACGTCTTTGCGATCACATACTCATCGGCGCCCTCCCCGTAGTACCAGGCAGGTATGCGCTGCCCCCACCAGAGCTGCCGGGATATACACCAGTCCCGTATGTTCTCCATCCAGTGGCGGTAGGCGTTCTTGAACTTGGGCGGATGAAACGATATTTCGTCGTTTTCCACATTTTCCAGCGCGGGACGAGCCATCTCCTCCATCCGGCAGAACCACTGCAGGGAGAGCCGGGGTTCGATGACGGCGTCGGTGCGCTCGGAAAAGCCCACACTGTTGGTCACCTCCTCGGTTTTGACCAGACGTCCCTCGGCTTCCAGGTCGTCCACCACCTTTTTCCGCGCTTCGAACCGATCCAGGCCCACGTGAATTTCCGCCGCCTTGCTCAGCGTGCCGTCGGGATTGAACATGTCGATGATCTCCAGGTCGTGCCGCCTGCCGATGTCGTAGTCGTTGGGATCGTGGGCGGGTGTGATCTTAAGGCAGCCGGTGCCGAATTCCGGATCCACGTACTCGTCCGCAATAACAGGCACCTCCCGGTTCACCAGCGGGATCACGGCGGTTTTGCCGACCAGGTGACCGTACCGGTCGTCTTCCGGATGTACGCAGACAGCCGTGTCCGCCAAAATGGTTTCCGGTCGGGTGGTGGCGATAACCACACTGCCTTCCCCGCCGGCCAGGTCGTAGCGAACGTGGTAAAAATCGGATTGCACCTCCCGGTGAATAACCTCCTCGTCGGAGAGGGCGGTCTTCGCCTCCGGGTCCCAGTTGATCATTCGCCGCCCCCGGTAGATCTTGCCCCGTTCGTAGAGTTCGATAAAGCAGTCGATCACCGACTCGTAGAGGTCCTCCTCCATGGTAAAACGGGTTCTCTCCCAGTCGCAGGAGGCCCCGAGCTTGCGCAGCTGCTGCAGGATAATGCCCCCGTGCTTCTCGGTCCATTCCCAGGCGTGGTCCAGGAATTCCTCCCGCGTCAGGTCGGCCTTGGTGATGCCCTCCTCGCGAAGCTTGCCCACGACTTTCGCCTCGGTGGCGATGGAGGCGTGGTCGGTGCCGGGTATCCAGCAGGCGTTTTTGCCCAGCATGCGGGCCCGCCGGACCAGCACGTCCTGTATGGTATTGTTGAGCATGTGTCCCATGTGCAGCACACCTGTCACATTGGGAGGGGGAATGACCACGGTATACGGTTCCCGGTCGTCCGGTTCGGAGTGGAAGAAGCCGTTCTCCTCCCAGTAATCGTACCACCGCTCCTCCGCGGCCTGCGGGTCGTAATGCTTGGGAATGTCGGTCGTGATCTTGGAACTCATGAAGTGAAACACAAAACGATTAGAAAGCCGGATGTGCAGCACATCACAGCGCCGGCAGCTATTTCCTGTTCAGGCGTACGCCGAAATGTCCGTCGCTCTGGTGCTTGTGAGGGAACGTCTGGTAGGCCTGTCCATCCTCAAAAAAGGTCTCCTCGGGCAGGTAACCTTCCACGGATGCCAGCTCAAAATCCTCATGCCGCTCCAGGAAGTTTTCCACCTGATGCCAGTTCTCCTCCTCTTCCAGCGAGCAGGTGCTGTATACCAGCCGCCCGCCCTCTTTGACCATGGCAGCGGCGGAATCCAGCAGTTTGGCCTGTTGCTCAACGGCACCCTCCAGATCCTCCTCATCCCTGCGCCAGCGCAGGTCGGCCCGCTTGCTCAGCACGCCGGTTCCAGTACAGGGGGCGTCCAGCAGCACCGCGTCGGCCGGCGGAAGCTCCAGTTCGGTTACGTCGGCCCGGCGCACGCGAATGTTTTCCGCGTGGTGCTCCACCGCGCTTTGCGCTAGCTTTTCCAGGCGCTCGGACGAGATATCGACCGCCAGGATGCTCCCTTCCGCATCCATCAGGTCCGACATTACCATACTCTTGGTACCGGGGGCCGCGCAGAGATCGTATACCGTCTCCCCGGGCTGGGGATCCAGCAGGATGGGGGCGAAGCCTGCGGCGATATCCTGGATGATGCAGAAGCCTTTTTCCAGCCATCCCTTGGAAATGAACGGGGCCACGCTCTCCACCTGGAAGTACCCGGGCAGCCAGTCGCTCTCTTCAAATTCTACGTCGTTTTTGGTCATCCGAAGTTTAAAATTCTCGGTTTTGGTCCGAAGGTTATTGACACGGACATAGTAGACGGGGCGGCGGTTGTTCGCCTGCATAAGCTGAAAAGCCTCCCGCTCGCCAAAACGCTTGGTCCACCTGTTTACCAGCCACTCCGGGTGGGAGAAGGTGGTTGCGATCAGTTTGCTCCGTTCCTCGAACTGGGGCTTGGGCAGATCTTCTACCTCACGCTGCAGGTTTCTCAGAATGGCGTTGACCAGGTCTCCGGTTCGCGATCCGAGGGAGTACTTGGCGATCTCCACAGACTCGTTGATAGCGGCGTAGTCGGGCGTGCTGTCCATGAACACCATATCGTAGACCCCCAGCCGCAGGATATTCTTGAGATGGGGCTTCATCTCTTCGATACCGACGTTGGAAAAATGGTCGATCAGGAAATCGAGATAACTGCGGCGCCTCAGAATGTTCTGCACATACTCCCTCACTTCGGCCCGGTCCCGGACTTCCAGCTCGTCGGCGGAGGCGTAGTTGAGGATCCCGTTTTCGTCAAAATCCTTTAGTATTTCAATGCTGACCGAGCGAGCAGAGGCTTCCGTTTCCAAATCAGGCATTCCGTTTAAGGTTAGAATTTCGTTAAATATAAGGGGTTTCGGAGACTTTTAATTTACGCATCTCCCGCCTCCGCCGTCCCGGGCACTGACCTTTGCAAAAGGAGGATGCAAAAATAGTGTTTTGAGGAGGGAGTTGCTAATGGAAGATGAACTCTTTTGCGGCGCGGTGCGGGTTCACGAGCGCACTTTCGCCATCCAGTAAACGGGGATGCCCAGAAGGAGGATTCCGGCCCCGTACAAGGCACCGTACCCGGTTACGGTCAGCGAAGACCATAGCAGGTAGCCGCAGGTGGCGGCGAACAGCACGGGCGTGATCGGGTAGAGCGGTACCCGGTAGGGAAGGGATTTCCCGCTCTCCCGGCGCCTGAAAATGAACAGGGAGAGCGTGGTAAGCAGCATAAAAAACCAGAAAACCGGTGCTGTGTAGTCGACCATCGTGCTGATGGCCTCTTCGGTAAAGGCCCCGATCAGGACCAGCAGCAGGGCGATTCCGCCCTGCAGGATCAACGCGTTCTGCGGGCTGTCGGTCAGCCGATTCCATATGCCGAGCACGCTGAGGCGGGAAAAATCCCTGCCCAGCGCATAGTTGGTGCGCGCCCCGGTGATAATAGTGGCATTGGCGGTGGAGAGGGCCGCCAGTATGACAATCAGTCCGACCACGTATCCCCCTTCCATCCCGACCACCATCTCCGTCAGGTCAATCCCGATGGTTTCGGAGTTGCGGAGTGTTTCCAGTCCCAGCACCTGCAGGTAGGCCACGTTGATAAGAACGTACAACAGGGTAATAAGCAGCAGTCCCCCGACCAGGACCTTGACCATGTTGCGCCGGACGTTCCGAAGCTCTCCCGAAAGATAGGCCGCCTCATTCCATCCCCCATAGGTGAGCAGCACGAAAATCATCGCCAGTCCCGCGGAGCCCTCGCCGCCGGTAAGGGACTGCGGCCGGTAGGTGCCGGTTGATCCCAGGGTGACCCCGAGCACTCCGAGCAGCAGAAGTATGGCCACTACAATCCCTGCCAGTACGTTCTGGACGTTTTTGGAGGGGCGTGTCCCCCAGATATTGAGCAGGGTGAGCAGTATGACCGCTGCGGCGGCGTAGAGTGCCGAACTGTAGGCTCCCAGCTGGAGGAAACGGGATGCGTAATCACCCAGTATGAAGCCGGCCAGGGCTATGGATCCGGTCTGGATCACCGTCATACGTCCCCAGCTGAACAGGAAACCCAGCCCGGGCCCGTAGGCTTTTCTCAGGAAATGGTACTCTCCTCCGGTATCGGGATGTGCGGAGGCTAGTTCGGCATAGCAGAGCGCACCCAGAATGGAGATTCCGCCTCCGGCCACCCAGAAGAGGATGAACTCCAGTCCGCTGCCCGAATTCTGTGCGACGATGGGAGGGAGGCGGAATATGCCAATCCCGATCACGATGCCGACAATAACGGCGATCACGTTCAGGATGGTGAATATCTTGCGGGGTCTTCCGGGAGATATGTTCATGGATCAGGGAGGGACTTCAGTTCCGCGATCCCGTCCACTGAACCTTTGTTTTGGTGTTGCCCCGATGAATCTGGGCGGTACCTTCAATGGCCCCGTCGGCGGCTCGGCCGCTCAGGATGTAACGGGTGCCGCCGTCGTTGAGAATGATGCTGATGCGTTCTCCCGTCAGCGAGGTCTCCTCCACGGAAACAGGTGAGCCGCCGCTGGTCACGCTGACGTCGATCATCTGGTATTGCTGGTCGATGCTGGCGGAGTAATTGCGGTCTCCCACGGTCCAGCTCCAGTCTCCCTCCACCCGGGCGGGAATGATCCAGAAGTAGATGCGGTGGCTTCCCGATCCGGAATCCACGCTCTCTTCCATGTCCGGCTCCCAGTCGCCCATGTCAAAACTGTGGGAAACCACCCTTGTGCCGGGGGTCAGCTCCTCCAGTAGCCGGGGGCGAAGTTCGCGGTTTACGCTGGTCAGCAGATACATGGTGATGACGTTGGCATCGCTGAAATCGGTTTCAAAAATATCCTCCTGAAGGAACATTACGCGATCGGCCACGCCCTGTTCTTCCGCGTTCGCCCGGGCCTCCTTGATGCGTTCGGGATCCAGGTCGATGCCGTGTCCGACGGCGCCCCTCTGGGCCGCGGTGATCACGATCCGTCCGTCGCCCGAGCCCAGGTCGATGACGTAGTCGCCCTCCTTGACGTCGGCGACCTCAAGCATGCGTTCTACCACGTCCTGCGGGGTGGGGACGTAGGGTACGTCGAGGTCCTGGGCCTGAAGGGTTGCCTCCCCCGCCATTATTGCGAAAATAACGGCCAGGCTTGTACAGACGGTGCGAAACAGACGATCCGAAAATTTCTTCATGGTTGTTCCTCTGATTGAGTAGTGAATATTTCCCGATTGAAAATTACGGCTCCGAATTTTGAACAGTATAACAAATCTACATGTATAACCTATGGATCATTCCTTTAAGGTGCGCGATAACAAGAATTTAAAAAAATTTACAAAAAATGACTGCGTGCCGTCTTTTCCTTCCGGCCGCCGCCGCGTTTCTCCCGTCGGACTTTTCCACCCCGGCTCCAGGGCGGGAAAGGGGTGTTATTCCTTTGCCTTTTGATAGAAGAAAGCCTAACTTTTGCCGCTTCAAAGATGGAGGATTTGTCACGGCTCTCCTAAGCCGTGAAAGTCTAAATTTTAAAAATTTTCAACCGTACCACACCATGGAGAAAGGAACCGTCGCACAAGTCATCGGGCCGGTCGTGGATGTCGACTTCGACCAGGGCGAGATTCCCCCGGTCCTCAACGCTCTCTATATTGTAAGGGAGGATAATTCAAAATTGTATCTGGAGGTGGCCCAGCACCTGGGAGAAAACAGGGTCCGTACCATTGCGATGGATTCCACAGACGGACTGGTCCGTAAGATGGAGGTCGTGAATACGGGTTCCCCCATCTCCATGCCGATCGGCGAGGACATTCTCGGCCGCCTGTTCAACGTCGTGGGAGAGCCCATCGACGGTATCGAGCCTCCGGAAGGCAAGGAGAAGTATCCCATTCACCGGCCCGCCCCCAGTTTCGAGGATCTCTCAACCACCACGGAGATGCTGGAGACCGGCATTAAGGTGATCGACCTGCTCTGTCCCTACGCCAAAGGCGGGAAAACCGGTCTCTTCGGCGGGGCGGGGGTTGGAAAGACGGTCCTCATCCAGGAGCTGATCAACAATATTGCCAAGGGACACGGGGGACTCTCAGTGTTTGCCGGCGTCGGCGAACGCACCCGGGAGGGGAATGACCTGATGCGGGAGATGCTGGAGGCCGGAATCATCGACTACGGCGAGGAGTTCCGCGAATCCATGGAGGAGGGGGGATGGGATCTCTCCAAGGTGGACATGGAACAGCTGAAAGAGTCCAAGGCCACTTTTGTATTCGGACAGATGAACGAGCCGCCGGGAGCCCGGGTGCGGGTGGCACTCAGCGGACTGACCGTCGCCGAGTATTTTCGTGACGAGGTATCGCGCGATATCCTCTTCTTTATCGACAATATATTCCGTTTCACCCAGGCCGGCTCCGAGGTCTCGGCGCTGCTGGGACGCATGCCGTCGGCGGTGGGATATCAGCCCACGCTGGCCACGGAGATGGGGGACCTTCAGGAGCGAATCACCTCGACGAAAAACGGTTCCATCACCTCCGTCCAGGCGGTCTACGTGCCGGCGGACGACCTGACGGATCCGGCTCCGGCGACGACTTTCGCCCACCTCGACGCCACCACGGTGCTGAGCAGGGCGCTGACGCAGATCGGTATCTACCCTGCTGTAGATCCGCTCGACTCCACTTCGCGGATTCTGGATCCCCATATTGTGGGCGATGAACACTACAATACCGCGCAGCGGGTGATCGAAATTCTCCAGAAGTACAAGGACCTGCAGGATATCATCGCCATCCTCGGTATGGATGAGCTCTCGGACGAGGACAAGACCGTGGTCGCCCGTGCGCGCAGGGTTCAGCGGTTCCTCAGCCAGCCCTTCTTCGTAGCCGAGCAGTTCACCGGTCAGCCGGGACAGTACATCAATGTCGAGGACAGCGTCGAAGGGTTCCGGAGAATCCTGGACGGTGAACTGGACCACCTCCCCGAAAGGGCGTTCTACATGGTGGGCACCATCGAGGAAGCCATAGAGAAGGGCGAGGAGATGCTGGCCGAAGAAGAGGAAAATGAAACCGCCGAAGCCGCCGAATAACCGATCTCATGAACACTTTTGTAGCTCAGATCCTAACGCCGGAGGGTTCCCTGTTCGACGGAGAGGTCACCGGCGTACAGGTGCCCGGAACCCAGGGAAGTTTTGAAGTAAAGACGCTGCACGCCGATATCATCTCCACCCTGGAAGTGGGCAGGATCCTGGTAAGAAAAGCCGACGGGAGCGAGCAGCCCTTCTCCGTGAGCGGAGGCTTCGTGGAAGTGCACGACAACACGCTTACGCTGCTGGCCGAGGCGGCCGAAGCGGTGGAGGAAATTGACCTGGAACGTGCCAGGGAGGCGAGGGACCGCGCCCAGGAGCGCCTGGACTCCGAGGATCCGCAGATCGACCGTGAGCGCGCGCGAGAGGCCCTTGAACGGGCGGAGAACCGCATCAGGCTGGCAGGTTAATACTACTTACCTACCGTTACTGCCGCCGGATCACCAGTCGATCCGCCCTTCGCCCACCGTTTCGACCTCGTTGCTGTCGGGATCCACGGGCATGACAAAACCGGGCGGAGGCTGAAAGGATTCGTTCGACCAGGGTGCGTCGGGATCCGCCTTGGCCCTTGTGATAAATTCGCCCACGATGGGGAGGGCGGAGTGCGCGCCCTGACCCAGCCAGGTATCGTCCGGGAACCGGATGCGGCGGTCCTCTCCGCCTACCCAGGCGCCCATGGTAAGGTGGGGCATCATGGCCATGAACCAGTTGTCTGCGCTGTTCTGTGTGGTGCCCGTCTTGCCGGCCACGTCCTGGCGCACGCCATACTGATTTTGCAGCCGCACTCCCGTACCGTAGTAATCCTCTCCGCCCCGAATGACGCCCCTTAGCATATCCGTCATGATGTAGGCCGTCTCCGGGCTGATCACCTCGCGGGTCATTTCGGGATGGTACTCCCGAATGACGTTCCCCTCCTTGTCCTCTATCCTGGTGATGGCGATCGGCTCGATATGGACTCCCTGGTTGGCAAACGTGGTATAGGCGCTTACCATCTCCAGCAGCGAGCTCCGGGCAGTGCCGAGCGCGATGGAGGGAACGGTCGGGGCGTCCGACATGTCGAGCCCCAGGTTGGTGGCCATCTCCTTGATTTTACGCGCCGCCGGGGTCAGGTCCTCCAGCTGCGATGTACCGGAGGCGCCGGCCAGTTCGGGAAGCAGCCGTACGGTCACGTTGTTCAGGCTGCGCGCAAGCGCCTGCCGAAGCGGCACGTATTCGGGTCCTTCGGGTACGTGCGGATCGGTGGGATTCCACATATCGCCCTGGCGGTCGTAGAATTTCAGCGGATACTTGGAAAATTTGTGATAGGGGCGGTACCCGTTGTCTATCGCCACGGTGTAGACGAAGGGCTTGAAGGTGGATCCGGTCTGCTTGCGGGACTGGTACACGTGGTCAAACTGCACGTTCCCGTAATCCGATCCCCCCACCCAGGCCATGATGTTCCCGTTGCTGGGGTCGATGGCGACGAAACCGGCCTCCAGCCGGGTGCGGGCCCTCTTTACGGAGTCCACGAAAGCGGAGTCGGCCATCAGCTTCTCAAAGACCACCGATTCCTGGTCGGTGTCCATTTCGGAGAAAGCGTTTTTATAGCGGTCGGTCTCCCGAATGAAGCTCCGGAGGAAGGAGGGATGCTGCCGCCACAGCCGGTCCATGTATTCCCCTCCCGGCGAGGTCCATTCGTTCTGGAACTGCACCTGGAAGGTGTCCAGCTTGCTCGTAAGCGCCTCCTCGGCGTGCTGCTGCAGGCGGGAGTCGATGGTGGTGTGGATGGTGAGTCCGTCGGTATCCAGGTTATAGCCGTTTTGTTCGGCCCAGGGTTCGATCTGCTGACGCACGTACTGGCCGAAATAGCGCGTTTCCCTCCCGGAACGCGAGGGCGGCTGGTAATCCAGTGCGATGGGCTCGCTCTGCAGGTTCTCGTTCACCTGGGAAGCGATAAATCCCCGCTTCTCCATCTGGTTCAATACGACGTCGCGGCGAGAGCGGGCACTTTCGGGACGAAGCCGGGGATTGTAGGTGGAGATGGCGTTCAGGGAGCCGATAAGCGTGGCGGCTTCGGAAACCGTGAGATCCTGGGCGCTTTTGTTGTAGTGGGTCTGGGCGGCCATCTCGATCCCGTAAGCACTGTTGGGATACTCCACCGTATTGAGGTACAGCTCGATAATCTCTCTTTTGGTATAGTTCTGCTCGATGTCGATCGCGGTAATCATCTCGCGCAGCTTGCGAATCACCGAAAACTCCCGGCCGATCTCTTTGTAGAGGTTGCGGGCAAGCTGCTGGGTCAGGGTGGAACCCCCTTCCACGCGGCCGTTGAGCAAGTGCCACGGAATGGCGAGCGTACGCACCATGTCGATGCCCCAGTGGTTGTAGAAACGGTGGTCTTCCGTGGCGATCAGCGCGTCGATCGCATGGGGTGAGATCTCTTCGATGGGAACATGGGTGCGGTTCTGGGTATAGTATTTGTCCAGCACCATGCCGTCACGGCTGACGACGGAAGAGGCCACGGCGGTTTCGGGATTTTCAAGCTGCTGAATGGAAGGAAGTCCGCTGAAAAGGTACCATGTAAAACCGCCGGCCAGCAGGAATATGGCGAGCACGCCGATGGCCAGATTGCGTTTCCACGCGGACCGGAACCGGAACAGGGAGCCGCCGTCTCCGATCTTCTCCTTTATTTTTTTGCGGCGATACTCGGGATCGTTGAAGTATCGCTCCATTTCGCTGTCGGATGATCCGTTACTCATGTCCGTTTTCCGGTTGATAAGCCATCAGTTCCTGCTCTGAGTCCCTCCATTGAACGAGCGTGAAACGCCCGTTATTATAGAGACAGAGCGTTCGGTGATTACAAAAGGTACCCAAATTAATGTAGGTTCCGAAGTCAAAATTCCGGATTCTCGGAACATGATCGTGTCCGCTGATTGCCACGTCAAAGCCGGTGTCTGAGAGAAATTCCTCTGCCCATCGGTCGAGCACTTCCGGATCGTATTTCCCGTTCTCCAGGAAGCGGGTGAACTTTGAGAAGAGGCGCATGATCCGGATTCCCGTTTCCGGAGGAAACACTGTTTTATATATCCGAAGGAAGTGTTTGTTCCTCAGCAGCCGGTGCAGGAGGGGACGGTGCACCCGCATCCGGCGATCCGGAAGTCCGTCGCCGTGCAGCAGCAGTACGGACTGCCCGTTCAGGGTTATGGATCTCCAGGAATGTTCCACGTCGAAACCGGAGTCGGGAAGATGAGGTCCCGTCCAGTAGTCGTGGTTGCCGGTGATGTAAAGGGTGGGGCGGTCGGGATCGTTGAACGCCCGGAAACGACGCAGCAGCCGCTGTCCCAGGCGGGGGACAAACTGACGATCCGGGTACTCCATCCAGTAGTCGAAAAGATCCCCCAGGATACAGACGCGATGGCGATGCTGCTCGCAGTAATCAAGCAGCCGGATCAGTTCCTCCTCGATTCGGCGGTTGCGCTGGTCAGAGAAACCGCCGAGATGGACATCAGAGAGAAACAGGATACCATCGGGACCCTCGGGGGGATGGGGCATGATGTGCGGGATCGCCGCCGTTACTTCTTGCGTTTGATAATGAACTCAATGAGATCTTCGAAGGCTTCGCGGTCCGGGCTCTCGGGGAAGGTACGCAGGGCATCCAACGCCTCGTTTCCGTACCGGTTCATGGTGTTGCGCGCATATTCCATGCCCCCTTTCTCGTGAACGAACGCCACGATATCCTCGATATCGGAGGGACGCTTGTTCCTCTTGCGCATGAGATACCGGATCCGGGTACGCTCCAGGGTTCCGGCGTTGTCCAGCGCCTTGATCAGGGGAAGCGTGACTTTCCGCTCCTGGATGTCGTTGCGGCGGGGTTTGCCAATGTCGTCCACCCCGTAGTCGAGGAGATCGTCCCTGATCTGAAAGGCCACGCCCACACACATGCCGATTTCGTGCATTTTCCGGTGGACCTCCTCGTCGTCGGTCGTGGAGATGGCCCCGCACTCACAGCAGGAAGCTATGAGACTGGCGGTTTTTTCGGAGATCACCTTGAAGTAATACTCCTCCGTCATGTTGAAAAGGCGCGCCGCCTTGAACTGGCGCAGCTCACCCTCGCTCATGCTTTTTACGGCCCGCGAGAGGACCTTCAGAAGGCGAAATTCGTCGTAGTCCAATGCGATCAGCAGGCCGTTGGAAAGCAGAAAATCACCCAGGAGCACGCTTGCCTTGTTCTTCCAGACCTTATTGATGCTCAAAAATCCCCGGCGGATCTCGGCGTCGTCCACCACATCATCATGAATGAGCGTGGCCGTGTGAAGCAGTTCGATCATGGTAGCCGCCACGTAACTTCGCTCGGTGACCTCCCCGAAGATCCGGGCTGACATGAAGACCAGGGTGGGGCGGATCTCCTTGCCTTTTTGCCTCAGCAGGTACTGTACCAGGCGGTCAAGCACAAACACGTCCGTGCGGAGGGCCTCCTTGTAAAATTCCCTGAAATCCCCCAGGTGATCCGATACGGGGCGGGTGATCTCCTCCAGAGTTTTCCGGCCTTCCCTCTTGAACGTGGTGGCCTGATCCAGTTGGGTATCTATCATGAAGCGGCGACGGTCCCGTCGGTTTGTTGAAAGTAAATAAAAGTTGAAATTTAGCAATTATTCAAGTTTAATACTCCCACCTTTACGCACTCTTCACGGGGAGGGGAACGAACTTCCCGCCCGGTTAACCAAACCATATCCAAGGGATATGCTGAAGCTGGATTTAGACGGAGCCCGCTCGTTCTTAAGCGAGGAGGAGTATCGAAGGGCAGAAGAGAAAGCCCTGCGCTCCCACCGGGATCTGGTGGAGGGAAACGGGCGAGGATCGGAGTGGCTGGGATGGAGAAGGATCCTGGCCGATCCCAACGATGCCGAACTGGAGGAGATCGATACGCTCTCCTCCCGGATTCGCGAGAGGGCCGATCTGTTCATCGTCTGCGGCATCGGAGGCTCCTACTTGGGGGGCAGGGCCCTGGTTGAGGCCCTCGGCCCGCGATGGAGTTCGGAGGGAGAACCCGGCATAGTCTACGCGGGACACCATCTGGGGGGAGACCAGCTGGGTCGTCTGATGGCGTGGCTGCAGCGCCCGCTTCCGGACGGGTCTCCCAAAAGCGTCTATCTGAACGTGATCTCCAAGTCCGGCACGACCCTGGAAACCGCCCTCGCGTTCCGAATCCTGCGGGAGTGGATGCGGGAGACCTATCCGGACTCCTTTTCGGAACGCGTAATCTGTACCACCGGCGGGGAGGGGGGAGCGTTGAACCGGCTTTCGGAGCAGTACGGCTTTCGCCGCCTGGGAATACCGGACGACGTAGGAGGGCGTTTTTCGGTGCTCACGCCGGTGGGGCTCCTGCCCGCGTCGGTGGCGGGAATCGATATCAGGACCCTTTTTTACCAGGCTGTTACCCGTTTCCAGGCTCTTGAGGATGACCCCGCACCCGCACTCGCCTACGCCGCTACCCGGTATGCCCTTCATGAGCGGGAGACGGCGGTGGATTTGCTGGCCGTTTTTAATGATCGGATGGCCGGCATGGGGCGGTGGCTGCAGCAGCTGCTGGGAGAGAGCGAAGGCAAGGAGGGGAAGGGGCTCTTCCCGGTGGTCTCCAGCTACACCACCGATCTGCACAGCCTGGGCCAGATCGTCCAGCAGGGGAGGAGGAACCTGATGGAGACCTTTATACGGGTGGAGGAGCATTCCGAATCGCCCGTGGTCCCCCGGGAGGAGGCGAACCATGACGGACTCAACTACCTGGCCGGGAGATCGCTCGGGGAGATCAACCGCCGCGCCTACGAGGGTACCCGGCGAGCGCACCGGCAGGGAGGAGTGCCTTCCATAACGGTTTCGCTCGACCGGCTGAACGAACAGCACTTGGGCGACTTTATCTATTTTTACGAGCTGGTGACGGCGATCTACGGCTACTGCCTGGATATTAACCCGTTCGACCAGCCGGGAGTGGAAGATTACAAAAGTGCCATGTATCATCTGCTGGGAAAATAACCTTCCGGCGAACCGGCCCGCTTGTCACCCTCCCCCGTAATGACCATTTTTAACGAGATCACACATTTTGAACACAGTCGTCTATGAGCAACGAGAAAAAGGAGGAAAACGATGTCCAGTTTATTGCCATTGCCGGGAACATCGGTGCGGGAAAGTCGTCCCTGACCGGACTGCTGGCCCGTCATCTCGGATGGGAGGCGTTCTACGAGTCCGTGGATGACAATCCCTATCTTGCCGATTTCTACGAGGACATGCGGCGGTGGAGCTTCAATCTTCAGATCTACTTTCTGTCCAGCCGGTTCCGGCACCAGAAGCAGATGATGGAGGAGGGGGAGAGTTTTGTGCAGGACCGTACCATTTACGAAGACGTGGAGATTTTTGCCCGGAACCTGCACAACATGGGGTTGATGGCCGACCGGGACTACCGGAATTACGAAGCCCTTTTTGCCGAGATGACCCGCTTCCTGAAACCCCCGACGCTGCTCATCTACCTCCGCGCCCAGGTGCCCACCCTTGTCCGGCAGATCCAGCAGAGGGGTCGTGACTACGAGAATTCCATCCGGATCGAGTACCTGGAGAAACTCAACCGCCTTTATGAGGAGTGGATCGAGGAGTATCCCCATCAAAAACTGATCATCGATACAGACGATCTGGACTTTGTGAACGATCAGGAAGACCTGGGACGGGTAATAGAACTGGTGGAACAGCGTTTATTCGGCCTGTTTAATTGATTGCAGGGCAAGGCAAATATTCATAACTTTGCAGGCTGTATTTGTTATGTCAAAACTTACGTTCAACATCATCGACATCCCGGACGGCCAGAGCCGGCGGGTTGTGGACCTGGAGGAGGATGACCTGGATCTCTCGCCCCACCAATTCAAGGGGGGGAGCGTGGATCTGGAGTTTTATCGCACCCTTCACTTCATCCGGGTGAATTTTACGGTTCACTCGGGCGTTGAGCTGATTTGCGATCGTTCGCTGAAGCCTTTTGTGCTGCCTGTGGAAGACGATTTCCAGGTGGTATTCAAGGTGGATGTCGAGCAGGAGACGGAAGACGAGGAGGGGGCGGTCCGGCGTTTCAACTTCTCCTCCAACACGCTGTCGGTGGAAGAAGAGGTGCGGGATACCATTATGTTGAACGTTCCCATGCAGAAGATTCACCCGGACTATCTGGATGAGGAGGGAGAACCCGTGGATTTCGAGACGAAGTCGTATGGGGATGTAAAATCTTCCGAACAGTCGGCGATCGATCCCCGCTGGGAGAAACTGAAAAAACTCAAGGATTAATTTAAAATATCAGCGAACAGCTAAATGGCACAACCAAAACGCAGAGCATCCAATTCTCGCAAAAACAAAAGGCGGGCGCACAGAAAGATTGCCGACCCCACCCTGGCGGAATGTCAGAATTGCGGCTCCTTTCATCGCTATCATCACGCCTGCCCCTCTTGCGGCTTCTACCGGGGACGCCAGGTGATAAACGTCCAACAGTAACCGGATAATCCTGCTTCATGATTATTGCAGTAGATGCTGTCGGGGGCGATCACTATCCAGAACATCCGGTTGAAGGGGCTGTCAGGGCGGTTGAGGAACACCAGGCGCTGACCGTTGTACTCCTGGGGCCGGAAGATATGATTCGCCGGGAGCTTGAAAACCATTCTTACGCCCCGGACCGCATTCGGGTCCACCCCGCCCCGGAGATTATCGCCATGGACGAAGCCCCGGCCAAGGCGGTGAAGTCCAAACAGGATTCCTCCATTGTTAAGGGAATGGGGCTGCAGAAAGCGGGCAAATGCCATGGATTTGTGAGCGCCGGGAATACCGGGGCCCTGCTGGCTGCCTCCACGTTTGTGCTGGGGAAGCTGGAGGGCGTTTCGCGACCTACCATCTCGACCATCTATCCCACTGTCAAGGGGGCCCGGCTTCTGCTGGACGCCGGCGCCAACCTGGAAATGCGCCCCGAAATGTATGTGCAGTTTGCGGTCATGGGATGCATCTATGCGGAGGCGGTCCTGGGCGTGGAGGACCCGAAGGTGGGACTGCTGAACGTAGGCGAGGAGCCTGAAAAGGGCACCGATGAATTAAAAAAGGCCTTCCGCCATTTGAAAGAACTTCCGCAGTTCGCCGGCAATGTGGAGGGCCGCGATATCTTCGCCGCCCAGGCCGACGTATTTGTATGCAACGGAGTGGTGGGCAATATCCTGCTGAAATTCGGCGAATCGATTCCCGAGGCCATCCGGCACTTCGTGCGCCAGGGTATACGTGAGTCGGAGCTGGATCCCGGGATGGCCGAAAAAGTGGGTGAAATTCTGCAATCGGCCCTTTCGGAGTTTAACTACGAAAATATTGGGGGGGTTCCCTTTCTGGGGGTTGACGGGGTCAGTGTGGTAGGGCACGGAGGCAGTTCTCCGCTGGCCGTCAAAAATATGATTTTGAGCGCCGTGCGGTGTGTAGAATCCAATGTAAACGAGCGGATCGTCGCTTCCCTGAACTAACCCCCCCTTCATTCATGCCTGAATCCATCCGTGCAAAGATAACCGCCGTCGGCCATTACCTGCCTGAGAATCGGTTGACCAACGCGGATCTGGAACAGATGGTGGAGACGGACGACGAGTGGATTCGCTCGCGTACGGGCATCAGGGAGCGGCGTATTATGGCCGATCCCGATAAAGCTACCGCCTTCATGGGAACCGCGGCCGCCCGGGAGGCGCTGGATCGCCGGGGCATAACGGCGGACGAGCTGGATGTGATTATCTTTGCGACGGTTACCCCGGACTACCTCTTTCCGGCCACTGCCTGCCTGGTCCAGAAACACCTGGGAGCGGAAGGGGCCTACGGTTTTGACCTGTCGGCCGCCTGTTCCGGCTTCCTGTACGGAGTTACCACCGGAACAAACCTGATTGAGTCCGGCAGGGCCCGGAAAGTGATGGTGATCGGATCGGACAAAATGAGTTCGATCGTTGACTACGAGGACCGCACCACCTGCATACTTTTCGGTGACGGCGCCGGGGCCGTACTTCTGGAAGCTTCGGAGGATGAGAACGGCATTATCGACTACGTGCATCACACGGACGGGGACCTGGAAGGAGCGCTTCGACAACCCGCCGGCGGCAGCCTCAATCCCGCCACCCACGAAACCGTGGAGAAACGCATGCACTATGTGGAACAGGACGGCCGGACGGTGTTCAAGAGGGCCACCGTGGGTATGGCCGACGTCTCCCTGGAGATCATGGAGCGAAACGGCCTGGAGCCGGAAGATGTCTCCTGGCTGGTGCCGCACCAGGCCAACAAACGAATAATCGACGCCACCGCCAGCCGCATGGGACTGGACGATTCCAAGGTGATGGTCAACATCGACCGTTACGGCAACACCACCTCCGCCACCATACCGCTCTGCCTGTACGACTGGGGCGGCAGGCTGGAGGAGGGCGATAATATAATTCTGGCTTCGTTCGGAGGAGGATATACCTGGGGCGCCATTTACCTTAAGTGGGGGGTATCGATATGAGTCGCAGCTATCTTTTTCCGGGGCAGGGTTCGCAGTACGTGGGGATGGGAGAAGATCACTACGATGCGAACGAGCAGTTCGCCGACCTCTGTGACCGGGCCGATGAAATCCTGGGATTTGGGCTCACCGAAATCATGTTCGGGGGACCCGAGGAGAAACTTCAGCAGACCGAGTTCACGCAGCCCGCGATATTTCTGCATTCGGTGGCCCTTTACCGTTCACTGAATACCCATCCGGACATGGTGGGGGGACACAGCCTGGGTGAATTTTCCGCGCTTGTAGCCTGTGGGGCCGCCTCTTTCGAACAGACCCTCAAGGTCGTCCGTCGCCGCGGAGAACTCATGCAGCAGGCGGGAGAGCGCAATCCCGGCACCATGGCAGCCGTGATCGGTATGGACGACGAGGAGGTGGAGGAGGTCTGCGACAGCGCCTCTGCGAAAAGCGGCAAGGAGGTGGTTCCCGCCAATTACAACTGTCCCGGGCAACTGGTCATATCGGGTCACGTCGAAGGGGTGGAGCTGGCGGTGGAAATTGCAAAGGACCGCGGGTGCCGCCTGGCCAAGGTGCTGCCGGTGAGCGGGGCTTTTCACTCCTCGCTGATGGAGCCGGCCTACGAAGGCCTTCAGGAGACCCTGGAGGAGCTTGAGTTGAAAACGCCCGAATGTCCCATTTACAGCAACTACACCGGACGCCCGGCGGTTGATCCCGGGATGATTCGGGAGAACCTGCTCAACCAGCTTCTTAATCCGGTGCGGTGGACCCAGACGCTGCGGAACATGCGACGCGAAGGAGCGGATATCTTCATCGAGGTGGGCCCAGGGAAGGTCTTACAGGGCCTTGTAAGGCGCACCCTGGAGGGCGTACAGACCGAAGGATACGAGTAATCGTTTACTATTTCACCAAATCACGGAGGATAACGCAATGATAACCCTGGAAGACAAAAAAGCGCTGGTAACAGGCGGTAGCCGGGGAATCGGCAGGGCCATCGCCCTGAAACTGGCCGAATACGGGGCCAGCGTCGCCATCACCTATGTAAGATCAGCCGACGCGGCCGAAGAGGTGGGAGAAGAGATTGAGTCTACGGGGGGACGCTCCATGGTTTTGCAAGCCGATGCCGTAGAATTCAAACGGGCGGAGGAGGTCGTTGCAGAGATCAAGGAGACGTGGGGCGGACTGGATATTGTGGTGAATAACGCGGGAATTACGCGCGATAACCTTATACTTCGCATGAGTGAAGAACAGTGGGATGAGGTGATTGACACCAACCTGAAGAGCATCTTTAACTACAGCAAGGCGGCGGCACGGCCCATGATGCGCCAGAGGAGCGGCTCCATCATCAATATCGGTTCGGTGGTGGGTCTTATGGGGAACGCCGGACAGGCAAATTACGCCGCCTCCAAAGCCGGTTTGATCGGATTCACAAAATCCTTCGCGAGGGAACTGGCTTCCCGAAACATAAGGGCCAATGTATTGGCTCCCGGCTACGTCATCACAGAAATGACCGAGGAACTGGACGAACAGATTCTGGAAACCATCAGGGAGGAGACGCCTCTGGGCCGGGCGGGAGATGCCGGCGAGATTGCCGAAGCGGCCGCCTTCCTGGCCTCCGACCTGAGCAGCTATATCACCGGCGAGGTACTCAGGGTGGACGGCGGAATGGCCATGTGAGGGACAGGCGGAATAAGTGGTGTTAATAATGTTATTTTAACCTTATAAATTGTATTTTCTGCTCCTGTTTTCGCATTTTTTGCGGAAGCGGATGATCCTGACGGATGTTGCTAACCCTAAATCGAAGCTTTAAAACAGAACTGTTATGTCTCAAGACGTAGAATCCAAAGTTAAATCCATTATTGTTGACAAGCTCGGCGTCGATGAATCGGAGGTGGTCTCCGAAGCTAATTTCACCAACGATCTGGGTGCCGACTCGCTTGATACGGTAGAACTGATCATGGAATTTGAAAAAGAGTTCGACATCAGTATTCCTGATGAAGATGCGGAGAACATTGCCACGGTAGGAGACGCGGTAGAGTATCTCCAGAGCAAGGTCTCCTAATTATAGTTTTCCACCCTCCAACTCCCCGGCATGTCTAATCGCAGAGTAGTAATTACCGGAATTGGTGCCCTTACTCCAGTCGGTAAGACGGCTCCGGATTTCTGGAACGGTCTGGTATCCGGAACGAGCGGGACCCGTGACATCGATCATTTTGATACGACGGATTTCCCCACCAAATTCGCGGCCCAGATCGACGGCTACGACGAGTCCGACTACTTCGACCGCAAGGAAGCCCGCCGCATGGACAAAGTATGCCAGTATGCGGTGATTGCCGCGGACGAGGCGCTCGAGGATACGGGCCTCAATTTTGAGGAGGACGTGGACAAGGATAACGTGGCGGTTATCGTGGGCACCGGAATCGGCGGCATGATTACGTTCTACGAGCAGTCCATCTCTTTCCACGAGCATGGGCCCCGGGGCGTCTCCCCCTTCTTCATCCCCATGCTTATTCCGGATATGGTGGCGGGACAGATCTCCATCAGGCACGGATTCAAAGGCCCCAATTTCTGTGCGGTATCGGCATGCGCGACCGGCTCCCACAATATCGGGCTGGCTTATGACGCCATACGGCACGGACAGTGCGACATGGCCATATCCGGCGGCTCGGAGGCCCCGGTTTCCCGCATCGGCGTGGCCGGCTTCAATTCCATGAGGGCCATGTCCACCCGGAACGACTCCCCTGAGACGGCCTCCCGGCCGTTTGACAAGAACCGGGACGGCTTCGTCCTGGGTGAGGGTGCGGCAATGCTCTTCCTGGAAGAGTACGAACATGCCCTCGAACGGGGAGCGCGCATCTACGGGGAAATTGTGGGATATGGATTTTCGGCGGATGCCTACCACATTACGGCGCCGGATCCCGACGGTGAGGGCGTGATCCTGGCCATGAACCGTGCGCTGGATGCGGCCGGAATTGAACCGACCGATATCGAGCATATCAACATGCACGGCACCTCCACCCCGCTGGGAGACCTGGCCGAAACCAGTTCCATCAAGAAGGTATTCGGGGATCATGCCTACAATATCAACCACAACTCCACGAAATCGATGACGGGGCATACCCTCGGTGCAGCAGGCGCGGTTGAATCGCTGGCCACCCTGCTGGCTATTTACCACGGCATCATTCCGCCCACCATCAACTACGAGACCCCCGATCCCGAGTGCGACCTCGATTATACGGTCAACGAATCGGAAGTAAGGGATATCACCTACGCCCTTAACAACGCCTTCGGCTTCGGGGGACACAATACCAGCTTGGTGTTCAAGAAGTTCCAGGAGTAGGAGTATGCTGGAGCGGTTCCGGTCATATTTCCAGGAGAGCGAGCATAAGAACCTGGATCCGGAACAGAAGAGACGCGTCAGTGAACTGGAGAAAGCCCTCGAGCTTCGTGTCGGGAACCCTCTCCTGTATCTCAAGGCCCTTCACCACCGATCGGTGCTCGCCGATGAAAACTACACGGAAGACGACTCCTACGAACGGCTGGAATTTTTGGGGGACGCCGTTCTGGATCTTATCGTCTCTGAAATCATATTCACACGATATCCCGACAAGAACGAGGGATTTCTTACCAAACTGCGCGCAAAGCTGGTCAGGGGGGAGGCCCTGGCGGAATATGCGGAAGCGCTTGACCTGAGTAAGTTTCTGATCGTAGGGGAGCGGGCCAGGGGACAGGGCATCGAGCTCTCGCGAAGCGTGCTGTCCGATGTTTTCGAATCGCTTCTCGGCGCGATCTATGTGGATGCGGGATATGGGAAGGCCTACCGTTTCGTGGAGGAGGTCATCGGGCGTGAGGTGGCCCTGGACCAAATCACGGAGACGCTGGATAATCACAAGAGCATGCTCCTGGAATGGGCCCAGGCACGACAGCTCTCGATCCCGGTCTACGAAGTGATCAACGAGAAAGGACCCGGACACGACAAGACCTTTGTGGTGAAAGCGGTGGTGGACGGCCGGGATTGCGGCACCGGAACCGGCAAGAGCAAAAAGCAGGCCGAGCAGCGGGCCGCCCGCCAGGCGTTGGAGGCATTGAAAGAAGAAGGATAATCGCCCCCTACTAACGAAATTTCCAATTCAGCTTCAGAACGGTGCTTCGCCGTCTTCGTCTTCATCCCCGGATCCGCCCGGACTGTGCCCCATGGGCGGGGAGCCTGAGGAGTCATCTTCCCCTTCGTTGCCGCTTTTGTCAAAAGGATCTGATCCGGCGGTAGTGAGATTCTCGAATCGTGCGTACTCCTCCACAAAATAGAGCGGTATGGTACCCGTGGGACCGTTTCGCTGCTTGCCGACGATCAGTTCGGCCAGTCCGGTGGTAGACTGTCCGTCGGGTGTGGTCTTGATTCCGTAGTATTCCGGCCGGTAGAGAAAGGTTACCACATCGGCGTCCTGCTCTATTGATCCGCTTTCCCTCAGGTCGCTGAGCTGGGGACGCTTGTCACCCCCGCGCTGCTCAACGGCCCGGCTGAGCTGCGACAGGGCCACCACGGGAACCCGCAGGTCCTTCGCCATCGCTTTCAGGCCGCGGGAGATGGAGGCAATTTCCTGCTCACGCGTGCCGAAATCCTTTCCGCCGCCCGACATCAGCTGCAGGTAGTCCACCACGATCAGTCCGATGTCGTGCTCGCTTTTCAGGCGACGTGCCTTGGTGCGGAGCTCCATAATGCTGAGCCCGGGCGTGTCGTCCACGAAAATATTGGCCGTAAACAGCCTCCCCGCCGCGTCAATCAGGCGTTTGAACTCCTCGTCCTTCAGCCGGCCGGACCGTGCCGCCTGGGAATCGATGCGGGCCTCCATGGTGAGAAGGCGCTGAACCAGCGCCTGGTTCGACATTTCCAGGCTGAATATGGCCACCTTGGTCTTTAGCTCGGGATCCCTGTGGAGGGCGGCGTTGCGCGCGGTGGTAAGCACGAAGGCCGTTTTTCCCATGGAAGGGCGGGCGGCCACGATGATCATGTCCCCGTCCTGCCAGCCCGCGGTCAGCTTGTCCACGTCCAGTCCCGTAGGCACGCCCGTAACTCCCGCCGGTTTTCCACGAATGTCCTCCAGGTAGGAGAGGGTGTCCTTCAGCACGTCGCCGATAGGTTTCGCCTGGGCGCGGTGTTTGGCATTGGCCAGGTCGAAGATCCGCTGCTCCGCCTTGTCCAGCACGTCGTAGGGATCAGAAGCACTGTCGTAGGCCTCTTTGATAATGTCGGTACAGCCCAGGATCAGGTTGCGTTTGGTCGCCTTCTCGGCGATGATCTGGGCATGGTAGTCGATGTTGGCCGCGGAGCTGACCGAACGCGTCAGCTCCGACAGGTAACCGCTTCCCCCGCACGCGTCCAGGAGGCCCCGGTCGCGCAGCTCGTTTTCGACGGTCAGAAGGTCAAGAGGATTGTCCTTTTCGTAGAGGTCGTGCAGCACCTCGAAGATGTGGCGGTGAGACTGCTTGTAAAAATCGCCCGGCTTGAGCATCTGCAGGGCAACCGTGGCGGCTTCGTGCTCGATTAGCATGGCGCCCAGGACGGCTTCCTCAACTTCGGTGGCCTGTGGTGGGACCCGGCCCTGTTGCTCACGTGCGTCTCCGTCGGAACGTCGATTGTAGTTGGGGGCCTGGTCTGCTGTCATCCGTCTTGCTGAATCACCGGTTGGATATGAAAAATCGGGTTCCGGTAGTATAAGAAATGTGAGATTTTAAACGAAGCGTAAATCCGGGGGTCATTCCCCGTCTCCGGTCAGCCTGTCGTACCGGTCCCGGAGCAATTGCACGTCCTCCCAGGTCGGTCGTTTCCATTTTTCGTGACGCAGCAATGCCGCGGGATGGTAGGTGGCCATCAGCTCATATTTTCCCCGGAAGCTGTGAAAGGTGCCCCGCATGCTGCGGAGGGAAGCGTCGGTGTCCAGCAGCGTCTGGGCGGCGGTGCGTCCCAGGCAGAGGATGAGCTTGGGATCAATGAGCTCGATCTGTCTCATCAGGAACGGAAGGCTCCGTTCCCGCTCTTCGGGTTTGGGGTCCCGGTTGTTGGGAGGGCGGTGCTTGAGAATGTTAGCGATGTAAACCTCCTCTCTCTCAAAATCGATAGCGGCAAGGATCTTATTCAGAAGCTTTCCCGCCGCGCCCACAAAGGGTTCGCCCTGCTTGTCTTCTTCGGCGCCGGGCGCCTCGCCGATCAGCATCAGGTCCGCTTCCGGGTCGCCCACCCCGAATACCAAGTTGGTCTCCTCCAGGTCGGTACGAAGCACCTCCGCGGTCCTGCAGAGCTCTTCGAGTTCATCGAGATTGCGGCACTCGCCGATCCGGTAGTAGACGTCCCTGTTTTTGTCCTCTTCAAAGAGTCCCTCCTGGGGATCCAATCCCGACGCCGGTGAGGCGGACCGCCGCCGGTTAACGCCTGTGGACCCGGAACGAGTCACGCCCGGGGCAGGGGAGGAGTCCTCTGTCCCGTCCTTTTTCCCGCTTTGCCGGGCCGGTTCGTCTGACTTCCCGCTTTTCTCGTCGCCTCCCGGATCGTCCGCCTCTCTCGTTATGGCGAAATCCCCGTACATCTCCCTCTCGCGGCGTATAAACCGCTTGATCTCCTCAATCAATTTTTCGGGATTCTCCATAAGTCGCAGCGTGCGTTGATGTTATCCCACCAGTTCGGCGATCGCTTCCTGTTCGGCCCGCGCCTCCTCGGTAAGGGTGCCCAGCAGGTAGCCGCCGCGGGCTCTTGCCCCCAGCTTTACCGGCAGAATTTTGTTTTCCAACTGCGGGTTGTACGGAATGCCCACCCGCACATAGTTGTCGGTCCATCCCAACATGACGCCATCTTTTTCGGTCCCTTCAATAAGGACGGGCCGGACCTGCTGCTGAAAGCTCGTATCGAAGGCGTATCGTTTTTTACGCGAGAGTCGCCGGAGTTTGTGCGTACGCTCCTTGCGGACGCTGTCCTGCACCATCGGCTCGATATTGAGCGCGTGGGTATTGGGACGTTCCGAATAGGTGAAGACGTGAAGGTAGGAGACCGGCAGGGCTTCAATAAAATCGTAGGACTCTTCAAACAGCTCCTCGGTCTCCCCCGGATGTCCGGTAATCACATCCACACCGATGGCAGCGTCGGGCATCAGTTCGCGAATAAGTTCAACTCGCTCGCGGTAGAGTCCGGACTGGTAGCGACGGCGCATCAGTCCAAGCATTTTGTCGCTTCCGCTCTGCAGTGGCATATGGAAGTGGGGCTGCATCTTGTCGGATTCGGCCACGAACCGAATGATCTCCTCACGCATCAGGTTGGGCTCGACGGAGGAGAATCGAATGCGTTCCAGTCCCCTGACATCCTCCAGCGCCTGCAGGAGCATGAAAAAATTCTCGTCGGTTCCCCGGCCGAAATCCCCGGCATTCACGCCCGTAACGACAATCTCCCGGTACCCCTCCGCGACCAGTTTGCGGGCGTTGTTGACCACTGTCGCAATGCTGGGGCTTCGGCTTTCGCCCCGGGCGAGGGGAATGGTGCAGAAGGAGCAGTTGTAGCTGCACCCGTCCTGCACCTTCAGGAAAGCCCGCGTTCGGTCGTCGGCAGAGAAGGCGTTGTGAAAATCGACCGCCTCGTTGACGTCGGTGTGATGAATCACCGTATCCCTCTGCTTGGTAAAATCATCGAAGAGGTCCAGCAGGTCGAACTTGTATTTGGCACCCAACACCACGTCCACCCCCTCGATCTCGGCGATCTCCCCGGGCTTGAGCTGTGCGTAGCATCCCACGACGGCGACAAAAGCCTCCGGATTGCGGCGCAGGGCTCGCCGCACGGTTTTCCGGCATGTGCTGTTGGCGCTCTGAGTGACCGAACAGGTATTGATCACGTAGATGTCGGCTTCCCCGTCGAAGTCGGTTATGGTGTAGCCCGCCTCTTCGAACTTTCGCTGGATGGTCAGCGTCTCCGAGTAGTTGAGCTTGCAGCCCAGGGTTTCAAAGGCGGCACGTTTCATAGGAATTTTGAGATGGCTTGCCTGGCGGTTCCAAAAGAAAAAGATAAGAAACGCCGAGGGGATTTGATACCGGTAAATGTCCGTGATGGCGCACCGAGCGCCGGTCGGAAACGCAGATTTGCCGGTTGCCAATTGCGATGTATTTTCGCAGGTTTCGACGACCCTCGGTTACCCGCAATTAAATGTCGGCAAAAATGGAAGACACCCGCAGTACCTTCAACATACAGAGCTGGGAAGAGGAGACGCTTCATGAACTGGAGGGAGAACGCAGTATACGGGAAGCGGCCGTGCGGCAGGCTTACAACGGTCACCTGAGGGGGGAGAGCGAGCTTGTGTACCTGATGACCTATACGGATGAGTCGACCGCACGGTTTGTGGGCGTCGAACTGTTTGACGGAAACGTCGGCGATCTCGAAGGGCAGATGACGCTGCACCACGAGGGAAGATACGAGAATGGAATCGCCCGTTCCCGGTGCCGGGTGGTGTCAGGATCTGCCACCGGCGGACTGGAAGGAATCACCGGGGAGGGGCATTTCGAAGCGGAGGGAAACAAGGTAGAGTTCCGCTTTTCCTATGAGACAGACTGAACGGCTAGTTCCGCACGGCGGCTCCAGTCAGCTCTTCCGGGGCAGCGTCGGACGAGTCCGTGACGGCCTTTACAGCCAGTGGTAATACCCGTAGACGATAACTGCCAGCACGATGAAATTGGCGATGCTGATAGGAAGCATGCGCTTCCAGCCCAGCTTCATCACCTGGTTGTACTTGAACCGCGGGATGGTCCACCGCACCCAGACGAACAGGAAGATGAAGAAGGCGGTTTTCAGGGTAAATACGCCCACGTCGAGTACCGCTTTCCAGGTTGCGCCCAGCTCGGGCAGCCAGTACCCGGCGAAGGGGAGATGGTAGCTTCCAAAAAAGAAGGTGGTCATGAGCATGCTTCCGATGACCACGTGCATATACTCGGCGAGGAAAAACATGCCGAATTTCATGCCGCTGTATTCCGTGTGGAAACCTCCCACCAGTTCCTGCTCGGCCTCGACCAGGTCGAAGGGTGTGCGATTGGCTTCCGCAAAGGCGGCCACCACAAATATCACTCCGCCGATGGGATTGCGGAAGATGTTCCACCAGTACTGCTGGGAGTCGACCAAGTCGATCATGCTGAGCGACTGGGAGAAAAGTACGCACGACGCGACGGCCATTCCCAGCGGAAGCTCGTAGCTGAGCATCTGCGCCGCCGCGCGAAGTCCCCCAAGCAGTGAGTACTTGGAGTTGGACGACCAACCTGCAAGGGTTACCCCGTAGACGCCCAGGGAGGTGATGGCCAGCAGGTAGAGCACGCCGGCGTTGATGTCGGTAATATAGAGTCCGTCGCCGAAGGGAATCACCGCCACAGCCATAAGCGCGGTGACCACGGGGATCATCGGCGCGATGGTATGGATGGTCCGGTAGCCCTGGATGGGCGTGACGTCCTCTTTCAGCAGCAGTTTCACCACGTCGGCCAGGGGCTGGAAAAGACCGAACGGTCCGACCCGGTTGGGCCCCACCCGGTTCTGGATAAAGGCGGCCACCCTGCGCTCCAGATAGACGGTCAGCGCCGCCGAATTCAGCAGCATAAACAGGGCGACGCCCAGTACGATGTAGGAGGTGGTGGTGACGGGTTCCATCTATCTCAGGTGTTCAGGCTTGGTTGACTTCGGTTTCTTCCGCTTTGAGGGAGATGCCCTGCTCTTCGTCCATACGCTCGTAGGTGACTCCCTCAAAGGCAGGGATGCGATTTGAAATTTCGTTCATAACGGCGCGGGAGTGGTCAAACCGGTAGGAGGAGAGGCCCATCCGTTCGGCCAGGCGGTTCAGAAACTCCCAGGCGGGAAGGCAGTCCACCTTGTTCTCGTCGCTTACCCAGTTGTCAAAATTGGTACCGTATCGGTCCAGCCGTCCCTCCGACATCTCCAGGTTGAGCCGCCGGTTGGTATGCTGGGTCTCCTTGGCCGGGAAGGTCCGCTGGATCCGGCCGTCCACGTTCACGTAACTTGCCGCGTGCTCAGCCGCGCAGGTGATGGGAATCACCAGGTCGGCCTCGCCGGACAGGGCGGTGTCGTTGGTGGCCAGCATCACGAGGTACGTGTTCTCCAGATCTTGCTTGGAGATCGCCTCCCTCTCCAGCAGATCGTCGGCCAGCACGATCGCTACCTTCGCCCCCCGCATGGCGGAGGCGAGCGTGCCGGCGTCCGACTCCTGCAGGTCCAGCAGCCGGCAGCCCTCGGTATTGGGGGCCTGGTCGTCGGTTATCAGAAAGTCGTCCCCGTAGCCCGGAATGATGTGCGGGGTAAACAGGGGCGTACCGGCGCCCAGCAGGTCAAAAAACTTGAAGAGCGCGTAGTTTTCCTCCACCGAGGCGTGCGGGGAGCCGATCACCTGCACGTCGTCGGAATCGTGGGACTCCAGCAGCTCGGCAAAGGTCTCCAGGGCATTGTTCCAGGAGGTCTTGGAGCGATTTTCCCCGTCCAGCTTCAGAGAGGGGCGGGAAACGCGGTTCTCGTTAAAGCGCCGGTAGGCCTCGCGCCCCTCGTCCGGCATCCAGTAGTCGTTGACCGCCATGTTCTGCCGGGGGGTGATGCGCAAAACCAGGTTGTCGCGGGTCCAGAGGTGAATGTTGCATCCCTTGCCGTTGGTGATATCGATACTGGGGGTCTGGTTCATCTCCCAGACCCGCGCCTTGAAACGGAAATCGGAAGATGTAAGTGCGCCCACCGGGCAGAGGTCAACCGTATTGAGGGAGTAGGGGTCGTCAAATTCCTCACCGGGGGCGGTCATGGGATAGTTCTTGTCGCCCCGCGAGACGATGGTCAGCTGTTCGGTCCCGCTGATCTCCTGGGCGAACCGTACGCAGCGGGTACAGTTGATGCAGCGCTCGGCGTCGAGGGTGACCCGGGGACCCAGCTCCACCCGTTTGGGTTTGTGAACCTTTTTCACCTCGAACCGGCTGCCTTCCGGGCCGTACTTGTAGGTTTGAATCTGCAGGGGACACTCCCCGGCCTGGTCGCATATCGGGCAGTCCAGCGGGTGGTTGATCAGAATGAATTCCAGGTTGTCCTTCTGCGCCCGGGAAACCTCCTCGGAGGTCTCCTGGGTATGGACCACCATCCCGTCGGTGATATCCATCGAACAGGAGGTCTGCATTTTGGGGAACCAGCGTATTTTCCGCTCCCCTTTTTCGTCGAGTTCGTACTCCCCGGATTCCTCGTCCTTTACCGGCTGTCCCACCTTGACCAGGCACTGCCGGCAGTTGGCCGGAATGGACATGGAGGGATGATAGCAGAAGAAGGGGACCTCCAGGCCCTGGTCCAGGATGAACTGGAGCAGTTTGGGCTGGCCCTCGTACTCGTATCGTTTTCCGTCTATAAATACTTCAGGCATAATGCGTCTCGGTGAATTGGATTATGCAATGGCATGAGCCGATTTTCTGCAGCGGGCCTCAAACTCCTCCCGGAACCTGGTGATGGTATGCCGGACCGGCCAGGCGGCAGCGTCGGCCAGGGCGCAAATGGTGCGACCCTCCATCTGCGTGGTCATATCCAGCAGCAGATCCAGGTCCTTGACCTCCCCTTCGCCATTTTTAATCCTCAGCAGGATCTTCTCCAGCCAGCCTGTTCCTTCCCGGCAGGGGGTGCACTGCCCGCAGCTTTCGTGATGGAAGAAATGGGTGATGCGCCAGAGCACCTCCACCATGTCGGTATCCTCGTCCATGACCACCAGTCCGGCGGTGCCCATCATGGATCCGACCTCCCTCAGGGAGTCCGCGTTCATGGTGACTCCCTCCAGCTGGTCAGCCCGCAGTACCGGGGTGGAAGCGCCCCCGGGGATAACCGCCTTGAGTTCCTTGTCGCCCCGAATTCCCCCGGCCACTTCGTTGACCAGCTCCAGCACCGGCACCCCGGAGGGCAGTTCGTACACGCCGGGCTGTTTCACGTGACCGCTGATTCCGTAGAGAACGGGCCCGGGATGATCTTCGGCGCCAATATTACCGTACCATTCTGCTCCGTTGTTGATGACCAGGGGCACGTTGGCCAGGGTCTCGATATTGTTAATAGTCGTGGGACGTCCCCAGAGGCCTTTTTGGGCGGGAAAGGGAGGCTTCACCCGCGGATATCCGCGCTTGCCTTCGAGCGACTCCAGCATGGCGGTCTCCTCGCCGCAGATGTAGGCGCCCGCCCCGTATACCGTATAAAGGTCAATGTCGATACCCGTGCCCAGGATATCCTCGCCCAGGTAGCCTTTGTTGTACGCCTCCTCGACCGCCTCTTCGAAAATCTTGCCGAACGAGAGATACTCGCCGCGTATATAGACGTAGATGGTCTCCACCTGCATGGCGTAGGAGGCAATCAGGGCCCCTTCGATGAAGAGGTGGGGATTGTACTCGAAAATTTTGCGGTCTTTGAATGTCCCGGGCTCCGACTCGTCCCCGTTGCAGGCAAGGTATCTCGGTCCGCCGTCGGGATCAGGCATGAAACTCCACTTGAGTCCGCAGTTGAATCCGGCGCCTCCCCGTCCCCGTATATTGGCCGCTTTCACCTCGTTTATGACCTGTTCGCGGGACCATTCGTCGGGATTCTCCAGGATGTTCCTCAGCGCGCGATAACCACCGTTCTCCTCGTAAATCCCGATCTTATGTAGATCCGGGATGTCAGGTACAAGAAGCGGCTCGAAATTTCTCCAGTCTTGCGTCATGGTCAGGAAGCTGCTTGGTTTCGTTTTTCCAGGAGGGGCATCGCCATGGATTCGAATTCGGGCTCGTTGCCCTCCCGCAGATTTTCCAGGAGGGCATCCACTTTCTCCCTGGTGAGGTTGTTCACATAGGGCCCATTGGTCACCTGCAGCATGGGAGCGTATCCGCATGCCCCAAGACACTCTACCTCCTGAACGGTAAACATTCCGTCGTCGGTCGTTTCCCCCACCTCAATGCCCAGACGCTCTTCCAGGTGATGCAGAATCTCGTATCCCCCGCAGAGCTGGCAGCTCAGGCAGGTACAGACGTCCAGCACAAATTTTCCTGTCTCCTCCTTGTAATACTGGGTATAGAAGGAGGCCACGCCGTGAACGTGCGCCTTGGGAAGGTCCAGCGTCCGGGCCACCAGTTTCTGAACATCGGGTTTTACGTGGCCGAACTTTCGCTGCGCCACCCATAACACCTGGAGCGTGGCCGACTTGGTGTCGGGAAACCGGGCTACAATCTCCTCGATTTCCTCCTGTTCTTCTTCGGTAAACGACAGTTCTGTATCTGTATCAGGCATAAGTTCTCTATTTGTCCGCTTCTCCCATTACCGGATCGACACCGCCGATGATCACCACGGTGTCGGCTACCATCTCGCCGTCCAGCAGGTCTTCCAGGACCTGCAGATTGGCAAAGGAGGGAGAGTTGATTTTCAGTCGCCAGGGATGGCCGGTGCCGTCACTCTGGATAAAGTACCCGAGTTCCCCTTTGGGGCCTTCGACGGCGTGGTAACTTTCGGCGCCCTCCGGGGGACAAATGCCGGTGTCGGTCATCATAAAGTCGTGTATCATGCCCTCCATGGAGTAGTAGACCTCATCTTTGGAGGGATAGGCCTGCTTGGCGTTGTCCGTGCGCACGGGGCCCTTGGGCATTTTCTCCAGGCACTGCCGGATAATGCGAATGCTCTCGTGCATCTCTTCCATGCGTACGTAGTAACGGGCCAGGTTGTCCCCCTCCAGCCGGGTAGGAATTTCGAAATCCACCTCGTCGTACCGGGCATAGGGTTCAAAGTCACGCAGGTCGTAGGCGTATCCCGAAGCCCGGAGGGTGGGACCGGTGGCGCCTGAGGCAAGGGCATCCTCCGTCGACAGTACGCCGACCTCCTTGTTCCTGTCGATAAAGATCCGGTTCCGGTCCAGCAGCTTGTGCCAGTCTTTCAGTTCGCCCGGGAAATCGTTGATGAAGTCCTTGATCATGCTGGTGGCCGTGGGTGTGAGATCGTTCGCCACACCTCCGATGCGGGCATGCGAGATCGTGAACCGGTGTCCCCCGATCTGGTCGAAGATGTCATAGAGCTTTTCGCGTTCCCGGAACGTCCAGATAAAAAAGGAGACCGCTCCTGCGTCCATCACCAAAGTGCCCAGCCAGAGCAGGTGCGAGGAGATGCGTGCCAGTTCGCAGCCGATCATTCTTATGTAGTGGGCGCGCTCGGGAACTTCAACATCGGCGATCTTCTCGACGGCGGTACAAAGTGCCACGTTGTTGGAGTAGGGGGCCAGGTAGTCCATGCGGTCGGTGTAGGGCATGAATTCCTGGTAGGTCTTGTTCTCGGCGATCTTCTCGACCCCCCGGTGCAGGTATCCGACATCCACCTTCGCTTTCTCGATAATCTCGCCGTTGAGCTGCAGTATGAGCCGGAGCACACCATGGGTCGCCGGATGCTGGGGGCCCATATTGAGCACCATCTTCGTATTCAGGGGGTCCTTGTCTTCGAGCATCTCCACCGTCGTGTGTTTGTCCTCCAGGGACTGGTAGAGCGACTCCTGATGCTCTTTGAAGAAGGCGGGCTTTACCTGGTTTTTGAGATTCTCGGGTGCCACGGTTGTTGGCTGGTTAAGCGGTTGTCCTGGTCATTCGGTATCGGGCGTGGTGCTCGGCAGTTCAATAGATCCCGGTATGCCAAGCAGCGGAAACTCCTTTCGGAGGGGGAAATATTCGTAATCCTCTGGCATGTAAATGCGGCGCAGGTCAGGATGGTTCCGGAAACGGACGCCGAACATGTCGTATACCTCCCGCTCAAACCATCCGGCCGATTTCCATACGCCGGTAACCGATTCTATTTCGGGTGACTCCTCCTCCAGAAGGGTCTTGAGAAAAAGCCGCTGCCGGTCGCGGAGCGAAACCAGGTTGTAGATGACTTCGAAGCGATTCTGTGAGGTAAACCGGTCCGTCCCGAATATGTCGGAGAGGTAGATAAAGCCCAGCTCCTCTTTGAGCGTCCGGCAAACCTCGACGATTGCCTCGCTTTCAACGAGAACAAAGGTGTCCCCGCTGGACCGGTAGACATCGAGGACGGCGTCGGGATGGTTTTGAGACAGGCCCTCAATAGCGGCCTGCATATCGTCGGTGAGTTCCGTTTCCATATCAGGTGTCGAGCATTACGGAGTGTTCGCTGCGTACCTTGTCCTGTATTTTCATAAGAGCGTGAAGGAGAGCGTCGGGACGCGGGGGACAGCCTGATACGTAGGCGTCAACAGGAAGGAAATTATCGCATCCCTGCACGACGCCGTAACAACGGTGCATGCCGCCTGTCGAAGCACAGGCTCCCATGGCGATGCACCACTTGGGATCGGGCATCTGGTCCCATATCCTCCGGATGGCATGCGCCATTTTGTAGTTGACCCATCCCGCTACGATCATCACGTCCGCCTGGCGGGGAGAGAATCTCATCACTTCCGATCCGAACCGGGCCGCATCGTATCTGGGTCCGGCAAAGGCCATCATCTCGATGGCGCAGCAAGCCAGTCCCATAGGCATGGGCCAGGCCGCGTTTGATCGGGCCCAGTTGACGAGAGTATCAAGTTTGGTGGTGAAGTATCCTTCACCCATTGCGCTTTCAATGCCCATAAATCAAACTGCTAAATGATTGTCTTTCTTCGTTCCAATTCTTTCAGCCGGTTTGCCGGATCAGGAGTGTCAGGCGGGCTGGTTTTGGGGTTCCAGGATTTTTCGTTTGATGTCCCAGTCCAGCGTTCCCTTTTTCAGAGTGTAAAGCAGTCCTATAAATAGCACCACGATAAAGAATATCATCGCGAAAAGCGTGCCTGTGCCGAATTCCAGGTAGCGTACCGCCCAAGGGTACACGAAGACGACCTCAAGGTCAAAGACGATAAACTCCATCGCCACCAGGTAGAAACTGATCGAGTACCTGTCACGCGCCTGGCCGACGGGATCCATGCCGCTTTCGTAGGGATTGCCCTTGTTGGTATTGGGACGGAAAGGTCCCAGAAGACGGGAGAGGCTCATCAGCAGGAGAGCCAGAACCAGGGCCACGCCGGCCACGATGAGAATGGGAATATAGTTTGTCAGCATCGGTATCTGAGATCTTCGGTTACCTGCGAGAAATTAGGGTCAATCCGTTCCAATGTCAATGAAATAACGGCAGTGAATATAGGATGATCGCCCGATAAAAGATACCGAAATACGGAATCTCACGTCCTTTAAATTGGTTGTATAGCGTGAGACAGGCGGTCGTGAGGGGGGAGCCTTTTTCGGCTGCTCAGTTTACGACTACCGTAAAAATCAGTAAATTGGAGTTACGGAAATTTTGCCATTACAAAAAGCAGGTAAGCATTGGGTAAGATAAAAATGGACATCCTGGGGCTTTCGACCAGCCCCAGCAGCGGCGGAGCATATGCGCTGATTTTGAACGAAGCGGAAGGACAGCGCCGGCTTCCCATAATTATAGGCACCTTCGAAGCGCAGGCCATCGCACTGGAGCTGGAGCACATAAAACCGCCCCGGCCCATGACCCATGATCTGATGAAGAGTATCATCGATACCTTTGAAGCCGATTTTACGCAGGTTTTTATCAACGATCTGAGCGAGGGGACCTTTTTTGCCAAAATTCTCTACAGGCTCAACGGCAAGGAACTCGAGCAGGACGCCCGTCCCAGCGACGCCATTGCGCTGGCGGTCCGCTTTGAGGCCCCCATCTATGTGGACGAGAAGGTACTGGACGAAGCGGGTATCATCGCCGAATCCGAGGGTGAGGAGGGAGAGCTTGCCGGGAGCAGCGAGGAATCCAGTCGTGAGATGACAAAGCTGGAGAAACTGGAACAGGAGCTGCAGACGGCGATCGATACCGAAAATTACGAAAAGGCGGCCCGCCTCAGGGACGAGATACAGAAATTAAAAGGGTAGGGGTTTGCAGCAACGTTCATATCCTTTCGAAAAGCTGCCCTTCTCCCCGCTCTTCAAGGCGTATACCGAAAGGTTCTCCTCGGTGGAGCAGTATTACGACTACAACCCCTACGATGAAGAGGACCTGGCCGCCCGGTCGCGGGATGTGGAGCAGCCCGAATCCCGGGAACGCCTTGAGGAACTGGTTCGCTCGTATAACGGGAAATTTGAGATAACGCCGGAAACGGAGGAGAATATCAGCCTTCTCGGCGAGGAGGGTACGCTGGCGCTGGTGACCGGGCAGCAGCTCAGTCTCTTCGGCGGACCTCTCTATACCGTATTCAAGACAGTGACGGCCATTCGCCGTGCCGCAGCCCTCGGCGAGAAGCTCGGCCGGACGGTGATCCCGGTTTTCTGGCTGGCAGACGAAGATCATGATTACGAAGAGGTACGGCACTGTGGACTGATTAACGGGGATCGCCTCCAGCACGTAAGCCTGCCGGAATCGGAGCTTGAAAAGCCGGTTTCAGAGCGTTCCCTTCCCTCTGAATTGGAAGACGTGCGGGAAGAGGTGGGAGAGGTTCTGCATGAGACGGATTTCACGGAGGAGGTCGGCGCGCTTCTCGACCGCTCCTACGTAAGCGGGGAGACCTTCTCGCGGGCCTTCGGGAATTTCCTCATGGAGCTGTTCGGCTCCTACGGACTGGTGCTTATGGGGAGCAACAACGGGGAGATCAAGGAGGCCGGCCGGGAAGTTATGTCCACCGCCGTTCGCAAGGCCGACGAGATTCGCCGGGTACTGGAAGAGCAGAGCAGCAGCCTCGAAAAGAACTATCACCGCCAGGTTACCCTGTACGACTCTCATCTTTTTTATCTTAGTTCGACGGGAGAGCGAAGGAAAATAAGCCGCAGCGGTGACCGCTGGGAAGCCGGCGGTGAAGCGGAGTGGACGGAGGAGGAGCTGCTGGAGGAGATTCGGGACCGTCCCGACCGGTTTTCGCCAAACGTATTTCTGCGTCCCCTGATGCAGGATCGCCTGCTGCCGACCCTGGGCTATGTGGCTGGTCCGGGAGAGATTGCCTACTACGGGCAGATGAAGCCCATGTACCGATGTTTTGGCCAGAAGATGCCCCCCATTCTCCCCCGCCTGAGCGCCACCATGATCGAACCCTCCATTGATCGCATTATGAAAGAGCTGCCTTTCGAATTTCATGAATACCAGGGGCGTATCGAGGATCTGGAGTCGCAGTATGTGCAGCAAACCGAGCAGTTGGATATTGAAGCCCTGTTTTCCGACTGGAAGCAGGAGGTGGAGCGGGTTGCCGAACGGGGCAGTGAGCGTGTTTCGGACGTCGACCCCACCCTGGAGGGAGCAGCGGGGAAAGCGATGTCGGTATATTTCGGGGAGCTGGACAAGCTGAAAGGGAAGGTGTACCGGTCGGTCAAACAGCAGGAACAGACGCAGCTGGAGAGGATCCGGAAGATAAAGGCCCAGCTCTTCCCGGGGAACGGGCTGCAGGAGCGGGAGGTGGCCTCCCTCTATTTTATGAACAAGTACGGAGTGGACCTGTGGGATCGGCTGCTGGAGGCGCTCGACGAGGAGGAGTCGTACCGGCGCCATAAACTGATCAACCTTTGACGTGACGGAAAAAGGACAAAAGGATCGGGTAAGGGCCTCCCTCCTCGAGCGCCGGGAAAATCTTTCTCCTACGCGCTACCGCACCGGATCCGATCGCATGCTGAGCAGGCTCAGGGAGCTGGAGACGTTTCAGTCCGCCGCCACGGTACACACCTACGTTTCGATGAACGACCGGGGGGAGCCCGATACCCGTCCCTTGCTGGAGGAGATGCTCTCGACCGGCAAAAACGTGGTGGTGCCCGTCATGCAGCCCTCTTCCGGAACGCTGCACCATCTACGGCTGGAGGCGATGGAGGACCTCAGTCCGAACAGCTGGGGGGTGCCGGAACCTCGCGAAGGGAAGGAGGTGCCACCGGATGTATTTGACTTGGTCATCGTGCCGATGGTGGGGGGAGATCGCCATTGCAACCGAATGGGATACGGCAAGGGATATTACGACCGTTTTCTGTCGGGCGTGGAGTGTCCGGCCGTGGGATTGCTTTTCGAGGAGTGCCTGGTGGACGAGCTGCCAGTGGACTCGCTCGATGTACGGCTTGACATGATTGTAACCGACCGCAGGGTGATCCGGAGGGACGGCGGACCGCAACCGGCGGAGGGAGGCGAAAAGGGGCCGTCTCGATTTTAATCCGTCTGCTTTTTACATTGATTCCCAAACGGCCTGCCGTCCGGCCTCTGCAGGAGGTGAGGGAACACTTATCCTGAAACAATCAGAGGTAAGTACACGTACCGGCAATCCTCTGGAAACAGGAAATGGAAACGCCCGGACGGGTAACCGCTGCCGGGCAAACCGTATCGGGAGGCAATACCATGACACAGGAATCACGTCAGCGCACCACCGAAGGAACATCCTCACAGCGCACGCCGGAGTCCTTTCTGGAGTTTGAGGAGCACGAGCTGCGTTCTACTATGGAGGACTTCCTTCAGGAGGAGAAAAAGGAAGAGCCAAAAATCTGGAATTTCGCTACCATCGCCGGTATCGCCATGTTCTTTGTAGGCATGCTCTATATGATACAGATGCTGGGCGTGGGGCTCGGTCCTGACCTCGGCAGCCTGGTTGAACTAATGCCCCTGCTCGGAGGTGTGCTGGTTACCCTGGTGGGATTCGGTTTCCTGGTGGGCGACCGCAAGAATAAGAAAGCGAAAACGGGAAAGCGGAAGCGACAGCAGGATTTCGGCCGGTCGTTTGATTTCGATAAGGAGAAGGCGAAGGCCGATTTCGACCTTGAAAACGACCTGGAGGGTGACGCTTTCCGCGGCGACAGGAATCGGACGGAGGATTTTGATTTCGACGAGTACGCGCTCTCAAAACCGAAGAAGCTCTACAAGTCCCGTACCGATCGAAAATGGATGGGCGTCTGCGGCGGACTCGCAAAATATTTCGGTATCAGTTCCACGGTCATCCGCCTGCTTTTCGTAATTTGTACACTGGCCGGCTGGGGGACGCCCATCCTGGCCTACATCGGTCTGGCCATTGTATTGGACAAAGAGCCGCCCGAGTTGATGGACGACTTTGACTTTTAGGCTGTGTTTATCACCTTCGAAGGAATAGACGGTTGCGGCAAGTCCACCCAGATTGAACTCCTCTCGGAATTCCTGGAGGGGGAGGGACGGCGCGTGGCCGTCTTTCGCGAGCCGGGCGGCCCTGAACTTTCCGAGAAAATTCGCTCCCTGCTGCTGGACCACGATTTACCCATCGATCCCGTGAGCGAACTGCTGCTCTTTTCCGCCGCCCGTTCCCAACTGGTGACCGAGAAGGTGAAGCCGCTGCTTGAGGAGGGGGCCTGGGTTATACTGGACCGGTTCTATGACTCCACCACCGCCTACCAAGGATATGGGAGAGGTTCCCTCCCGATGGAGGAAATCACGCAGATCAACCGGATTGCCAGTCATCGCTGTACCCCGGACGTGACCTTCTACCTGAGTATCTCCCTGGAGGAAGCCCGCAGGCGTACGGAGGGCGAAGCGCGGGATCGCATGGAGCGGTCGGACGATGATTTCTACCGAAGGGTAATCGAGGGCTTTGAAGAGCTGGCCCGCCGGGAGAAACGCGTCGTCAAGCTTGATGCGCGGAAAGAGCCCGCCCGTATCCACCGGCGAATACGAAGGCACCTGGACCGCCGCGGGTGACGCCGGGGAACCGCCGTACCCTCTTAAGCGTGCCCGGACCGGGGCTTCCGCCGCCCTCTCAAAAATCATTTCTGCCTCGAAATAAATTGCTGATGAGCCAAATAATGGTTAAATTTATTGCATTGTGGGTGATTTCTACTCCAAAACCTGTTTTCCTTTTCCAGGGATTTAATCAGCAATGCTAACCTCTCAATACGGAAGTAAAGACCATTATGGCGCACGAAAGAATCGAAGTCGACATGCCTTTAGCCAAAGTCTATGAATACCTCAGCAATCCGGCCTATTTTCCGCATTTTTTCGAACGCATAGACAGCGTCAACAAAGTAAATTCCCAGACCTATGAGTTCGGAGCGGATATCGGCGGAGAGGATTACCAGTGGACGACCAATATCATCGATAACCTGAGGAATACGAGGTTTGCCTGGATCACCATCAACGGCGGTCTCAATCAGACCGGGACCATAAGGTTCACGCCGCTGGACAGCGGCGAAAGGACCCGTGTTGACTTCAGCCTGGACTATCGCACGTTCTACGGGGAACCGGAAGAGGAACTGGCGAAATTCATCCAGGGATTGCAGGCCCAGCTCAAGAAAGACCTTAACCGTTTCAAGGAAGAGGCCGAAGCTGGGACCTTCAAGGAGAAAGCGGAAGCGAGAGAAGCCGAGGCCTCCGAGTCGGAGACAGAGACGGAGGCAGAGGAGGACGAGGTTACGGTCTGAATACGTACACATATTCTTTGAAAAAATGCGCACTTTCCGAGGTGCGCATTTTTTTTGGAAACATGCCGGAATCCCACACCTTTTTTTATGACCCTTGACGAATTCCTCTCCTCCGGGGCCGTCTCCCGTCCCCACCTGATGCTGGTGGGATCTCCCGTCAGCCACAGTCTCTCACCCCTCATGCATAACGAAGCCGCGCGCGAGCACGGGCTGGATTTGCGTTATCATGCCATAGAAGTGGAGGAGCGGGATTTCGGCCGGCTCCTGTCTCATTTTCGAAGCCCTTCTTTCCGGGGGGCGAACGTTACCATACCCTACAAGCAGCGTGCCGCTGCAGCCGTAGACCGGCTGAGGGAGGAGGGAAGCGTGCTGAACGCCGTGAATACCGTGGTGGTCGAAGGCGACCGGCTCGAGGGATTCAATACGGACGTACATGGCTTCATGGAACCTCTCCGGGCCTTGCGTACTCGGCTGGAGGGGGGTGGGGGAGTGATCTTCGGCAGCGGGGGCGCCGCACGTTCGGCCTGCCTGGGTCTGCGCAACCTGGACGTCAGGGACTTGACGCTGGTATCCAGGGAACCTTCAAGACGCGGGCTGCCGGACGGGATGAGTGGCATTAAAATCGTGGGATACGAGGAGTGGCAGGCAAAGGCCGGGGATGCCCGCATTTTTGTAAATGCCACTCCGCTGGGCATGCATCCGGACACCGGCCGCAGTCCCCTGAAGCCGGGTGAGTACCCGCTGCTGGAAGACAAGATCGCCTACGACATCGTATACCGTCCCCTGAACACGACCTTTTTGAAGAACGCGAAGAGGGCGGGGGCCCGCACTATTGGCGGTATTGAAATGTTTATACACCAGGGCGGCCGGTCGTTTGAACTCTGGACCGGCCGGGCCTTTCCCACCGAACAGATTCGACAAAAACTGCATGAATATCTCAATGAGTGAGCACGGAATTATTCTTCCCCGATTCGCCCGCTCCGGGGGAGGTCCGTCTGCCTGTTTTACTACGCGGCGGGCCGGCCCGACGGGAGATTTCACCGACGAAGGAGAGCTTCGCCGGTTATGCCGGCAACAGGGATACGATCCGGATGCGGTTGCGCTGGCGGAGCAGGTGCACGGAACGCGGGTGCAAACCGTCACCGAGGGCGGTACCTACCCGAAAACGGACGGATTTGTAACGCGGGTGCCGGGGCTGTGCCTCTGTATTCGGGTGGCCGACTGCGCGGCGCTGCTTCTGTGGGATCCGGAAGCGGGTGTCGCGGCCGCCGCCCATGCCGGCTGGCGGGGAGCGGCAGGCGGTATCGTCGATGAGACGCTGAAGGCCATGGAGCGGGAGGGGGCGGCGCCCACCCGCATCCGGACCTTTGTGAGTCCCTGTATTTCCGCCGTCAGGTACGAGGTGGGAGAGGAGGTGGCCGGACAATTTCCCGATGCATTCGTGTACCGCAAAGATTACGTGAAACCGCATGTCGACCTGAGGAAATTCCTCCGGCAGCAGCTTGCCGATGCCGGGGTGAGGACGGGGCGAATTGAGGTTCATCCGGGCTGCACGTGGAACGACCCGGAATACCACTCCTACCGCCGTGACGGGGAGTCCGCGGGACGCATGGCGGCCCTGATCAGCCCCTGACTGTTTTCTTTATTTCCATCGCATTTTCTCTATCTTCCCATCTCTTTTGAAACGCAAAGTTCCGCTTGGTTGAAAACGCAAAACGTTGTCATACTGGGATCCACCGGTTCTATTGGAAGGCAGGCCCTGGAAATTTTCAGGGAACATCCCGACCGGTTCCGTCCCCTGGCTCTCTCCTGCCATTCCAACTGGGAGCTGCTTGCCGATCAGATCCGTGAGTTCCGGCCGGCGTATGCGCTGCTCTGCGATGAGACCTACCGCGCAGAACTTCGCGAGGAGGCAGGGGATGCGGAGACCGAGCTTCTCTTCGGGGATTCGATCCTCGACGAACTGGCGGCCCTGCCGGAGGCCGATACCGTACTGAACAGCCTCGTGGGTTTTGCCGGCTTCCGGCCCACCATGAGAGCCTTGGAAGCCGGCAACAAGGTGGCCCTGGCCAACAAGGAGTCCCTCGTGGTCGGAGGCGAGCTGATTCGCCGTATCGCGGGTGAGCATTTCGATCGCCTGGTTCCGGTGGATTCCGAGCACAGCGCCATGCTGCAGTGCCTGGTGGGGGAGGAGACCGACTCCATTGAAAAAATTGTCATCACCGCCAGCGGGGGACCGTTCCGGTCGGTTCCCCGGAAGGAGATGGACGGTATCACGGTCGAGGAAGCCCTGGACCATCCCAACTGGTCGATGGGGGACAAAATCACCATTGACTCGGCCACCATGATGAACAAGGGGCTGGAGATCATTGAGACCCACTGGCTGTTCGGACTGCCGCTGTCTCGCATCGAGGCGGTGGTCCATCCCCAGAGCGTGATCCACTCGGTAGTGACCTTCCGGGACGGCTCCAGCAAAGCCCAGCTGGGTCCGCCAACCATGAAAGTTCCCATTCTTTACGCGCTCACCTATCCCGAAAGAGCCCCCTTGGAAGTACCGACGCTGGACTGGAGAGAGACCTTCGAGCTGACCTTTGAGCCTGTGGACGAAGAACGGTTCCCCTGCCTGCGCCTTGCGGTGGAGGCGGCCGAAAGCGGGGGTACGGCGCCTGCGGTCCTCAATGCCGCGAACGAAATTGCCGTTGAGCGGTTTCTAAATGAGGAAATTCCGTATATTCGAATACCCCACATAATAGAGACGTGCCTCGAACGTATAGAATCGGAAACCGCACTATCCTTGGAATCCCTGAAGGAAATTGACAAAAAAGCCCGAGACGTGGCTGCAACTCTGTAAGACCGAGCGATTACCGCATGGAATGGATCATTAGTCTCCTGTCAACACTGGGAATCTTCGCACTCGCCCTGCTGATCCTGGTGTTTTTTCACGAACTGGGCCACTTTCTCGCCGCCAAGTTTTTCGGCATGCGGGTGGAACGCTTCTCGCTGGGTTTCCCTCCCCGGATCTGGGGGTTCCAAAAGGGGGACACCGATTACTGCATAGGGGCGACTCCGCTGGGCGGTTATGTAAAGATCTCCGGTATGATCGACGAGAGCATGGATACCGATCATCTGGACGAAGAACCGAAACCATGGGAATTTCGAAGCAAGCCCGTCTGGCAGCGTATCATCGTCATTACGGCGGGAGTGATCTTCAACATGCTGCTTGCGGGGGTGATCTATGCCGGCCTGGCGTTCACGGAAGGCGACACCAAGGTGCCGCTGGAGAACGTGGACGGCATCTACGTGGCGGAAGGCTCGCTGGCAGAACAGATCGGGTTCCGGACGGGCGACAGGTTTCTGAGCGTCAACGGGGAGGAAGTGGCCTATTTTCAGGACCTGGTATCACCCACCCAGCTGACCCGGTCCGACGTACACTATACGGTTCTCCGGAATGGGGAGCGGACTACGGTGGCCCTGCCTGACAGCGTACTGAACGAACTGGGTTCGGAGGGCTTTATCTCCCTTCAGAATGTAATGCCCAGCAACGTTCGTTCGGTACAGGAGGGAAGCCCGGCGGATACGGCGGGGGTGATGGGGGGCGACCGTATCACGGCCGTTAACGGGGAGCAGGTCGGCTACTGGGTGGAACTGGTAGAGGCCATAGAGGCGAATGCCGGTGACACCCTCACTCTGGGAGTGGACCGCAGCGGAGAATCGCTCACATTCCGCCTGCTTCCGCGGGAGGACAATACGATTGGTATTGCCTCTGAGTTACCATCCGAAGTATTTGGCGTACAAAGGTTTGAGTATGGATTGGGAGAATCATTTCAGGTGGGGATAGAGCGAACGTCCGAAACCTTTACAGGAATAGTCCAGGGATTTGCAAAACTGTTTTCAGGGGATATATCCGTACGGGAAAATCTCGGCGGACCCGTGGCGATCGCTAACGTGACGCGGGAGGCGACCGACATGGGAGGCGCGGTCGGATTCTGGAACATTACCGCCTTTCTGAGCGTCACGCTCGCCATCATGAATATCCTGCCGATCCCGGTGCTTGACGGCGGACACCTGATGTTCCTGCTCTATGAGGGGATCACCCGACGGGAACCGTCGGCCAGGGTTCGGATGATCCTGCAGCAGATCGGCTTTATCATCATCATCGCGCTCTTCATCTACGTTACGTTCAACGATATCTTACGCCAATTCGGATAGCTCTATAGGGGTATGTTTGCCAAAGACGGTTATGCTACAATCGGGGTGGTCATTGTCACCGCGGGAATTATCTCCTACGCGGCCTCCTTCGGCGGGCACTGGACGCAGTGGGTTGTCTACGGGAGTATGGTGCTGCTGGTGGGCTTCATCTTCTATTTTTTCCGCGACCCCAACCGGGAAGTGCCGGAAGGAGAGAACCTGGTGCTCTCTCCCGCCGACGGTAAAGTGGTCCTGGTAAGCGAGGTGGATGAACCGGTGTTCATCGGGGGCAGGGCCGTTCAGATAAGTATTTTCCTATCTCCCATGGATGTGCATGTGAATCGCGTCCCGGCCAGCGGCACCATCGAGTACCTGGAGTACCATCCCGGAATTTACCTTATGGCTTTTGACGATCGCTCCTCTCAGCTGAACGAACGGGCGGACTTCGGGTTGGTTCATCCTTCCGGAACCCGGGTTTTTTTCCGCCAGATTACCGGTTTTCTCGCCCGCAGGATTGTCTATCACATCGGTGTGGGTGACCGGGTGGAGGCGGGGCGGCGCTTCGGCATGATGAAATTCGGGTCCAGAATGGATATACTGCTGCCCGTAACCGTCGGCCTCGAGGTGGAAGAGGGCGACCGAACCGTGGCCGGGGAAACCATTCTGGCCACGCTCAGCTGACCCCATGAAATACCCGATTCAAAAGTGGAAGCGCTTCCGCAGACGCCGTAAAAAGAAAAACGGCCGCAAAAGAAAGCCCATACCCCGCATCGTCGTTCCCAGCTTTTTCACGCTGATGAACCTCTTCTGCGGCTTCCTGGCCATTATCAGCATTGCGGAGGGGCGGCTCTTTTTCGGAGCCTGGCTGATTGTATTCGCCGGACTTTTCGATGCGCTGGACGGCTTCATGGCCCGGCTGTCCAATGCCACCAGCCAGTTTGGCATCGAACTCGATTCCATCTCCGACGTGGTCTCCTTCGGCGTTGCCCCCGGATTTCTTCTCTACGAGTTCGGGCTGGCCGAACTTCCCCTGGTGGGAATCCTTTTGAGTGCCCTGCCCCCGCTCTGCGGGGCGGTAAGGCTGGCCCGTTTCAACGTGGAGTCGAAAGAGCCGGTGCTGGCGTATTTTAAGGGACTTCCCATTCCGGCACAGGCGCTGATGATCGCCGCTTTCTACCTTACTTTTCACGACCGGCTGCACTGGTTTGCGGATTTTGAAAACGGAATCAACTCACTCCTGATCCCCCTGATCGTCCTGCTCTCCTTCCTGATGGTCAGCACTGTACCCTTCGACAAAATGCCCAGTTTTGACCGGGCCTCCATCCAGCGGTACAAAGGACGGCTTTTCCTATTTATCTTTTATGGTATTCTGATCGTGGTGCTCCAGGAGATCGGGCTGATGATCGTATTTTCCGCTTTCATCCTCAAGGGTCTCGTGCTGGGCGCCTGGATATTCTGGGAAGAGGCCTTCGGCGAGGATGAGGAGGAATCTCTTTCGGGCGAGGAGGGGAAATACGGTTGATTTTAGCGCACGGGGATACTATCTTCGATTCGTGATTGAAACGAACACTCATATCGTACTTTCCTGGCGGTGGCGGCGGAAGGAAGCCGGCGCAGTGGGAAAGCTATGATTCTATAATTGATTTTCTTAGTCTGAAAACCCGCTGCAGGAAACTGAAGCGGGTTTTTTTATTGGATTCCCGGAAACGCGATGGATTACAGTGAATTCAGGCAACATGCCCGAAACCATACGGCTCTGCCGGTCTGGCGGCGGCTGATGGCCGACGTTCTGACACCGGTGTCGCTTCTGCTGAATATCAGGGAGGGGGCGCGGTTTCCCTTTCTGCTGGAGTCGGTGGAGGGCGGGGAGCAGATCGCCCGCTACTCCTTCCTGGGACGCGATCCCTACCAGGTACTTCGGTACGAAAACGGCGATCTTATGCTGGAGAAGGGAGGAGAGGAGCGGAAGCTGGAGATGGGATATTTTGAGGCCCTGAAATCTCTTACCACCCGCTATTCGGAACCTGACATTCCGGAACTTCCCCGGCTGACCGGCGGGGCCGTCGGATTCTCTTCCTACGACACCGTCCGGGATATCGAGCAGCTGGGCGATTCGCCGGATGAGGACGTCGGACTGCCCGACGCCGTCTGGGCATTTTACGATGAAATTTTCGCCTTCGATCACGTAAAGCAGCAGGTTATTCTGATAAATACCGTGCTCCTGGAAGAGGAGGCGGAGAATACCGACCTCCGTTCGCGGTTTGAGGAGGCCCGGGAGTGCCTAGACGGCATGGAGGCGGCGGTTTACGGAGAAACCCCGGAGCCGGCTTCCTTCAGCCTGTCGCCCGACCGGCTCAGCAGCAACATGGAACGCGGGCGGTTCGAATCGATGGTCCGGCAGGCCAGGGAGTACATCTATGAGGGGGATATCTTCCAGGTGGTGCTCTCCCAGCGCTTTGAGACCGACTTTTCGGGCGACCGTTTCATGCTCTACCGGGCACTGCGTATGGTGAATCCCTCTCCCTACCTGTTTTTCCTTGATTTCGGGCGTTTCGCTCTGGTGGGATCCTCCCCTGAGGTACTGGTCCGGGTCAGTGAGGGCCAGGCCGAACTTCTCCCCATCGCCGGCACGCGTCCACGCGGGGAGACGCCCTCCGAAGACCGCGCGCTGGAGGAGGAGCTGCTGAACGATCCCAAGGAGATCGCCGAACACGTGATGCTTGTTGATCTGGGGCGCAACGACCTCTCCCGTGTCTGCCGGCCGGGCAGCGTGCGCCCGGTACGAAACCGGGAGATCGAACGGTACTCTCATGTCATGCATATCGTATCGGACCTGCGCGGGGATCTTCGGCCGGAAATGTCGGCGGTGGATGCCCTCCGGGTCTGCTTTCCCGCCGGCACTGTCAGCGGGGCGCCCAAAATCAGAGCCATGGAGATTATTGACGAGCTTGAACCTTCCCGAAGGGGACCTTATGCGGGGGCGGTGGGCTACTTTGACTTTTCGGGGAACATGGATACCTGCATCGTTATCCGCACCATGGTGGTTTCCGGGGAGAAAATATATATTCAGGCGGGCGCCGGCATCGTGGCCGACAGCGATCCCACCAGGGAATTCGAGGAAACAAGAGACAAGGCGGGCGCGCTGGTGGAGGCCCTCAGCGTGGCCCTGACCATTACCGAACAAAACGAGAAGAGTTTGACATGAAGACCATCTTATCGGGTATAACACCCTCCGGGAAACTGCACCTCGGCAACTATTTTGGCGCCATACGCCAGCATATTGCCATGCAAGAGGAGGGTGACGCCTTCTATTTCATTGCCAATTACCACTCCCTGACCTCGGTGAACGACGGGAGCGTGATTCGGGAGAACACCCTCGATATAGCACTGGACTACCTCGCCCTGGGTCTGGATCCGGAGCGCTGTACGTTCTTCTGCCAGAGCGACGTGCCGCAGCACGCGGAACTGGCCTGGATACTGGGCACGTTCTGTCCTGTGAGCCTGATGGAGAAGGGAGTGGCCTACAAGGAGAAGGTGGCGCAGGGTCTTAATCCCAATATCGGGCTCTTTACCTATCCCATCCTCCAGGCGGCCGATATTTTGATCTACGATACCGACCTGGTGCCCGTGGGACAGGATCAGAAACAGAATATCGAGATCTGCCGCGACCTGGCCGGCAAGTTCAACCACAACTACGGCGGGGAGTACTTCCGCCTGCCGGAGGAGCATATCGTGGAGTCGGTGGCCGTCGTTCCGGGCGTGGACGGCCGGAAAATGAGCAAGTCGTACAACAACACCATCGGTATCTTCGACGAGGGAGAAACCCTCAAGAAGAAGGTGATGTCGATCGAGACCGATTCGACCCCCCTCGAGGCGCCGAAGGACCCGGAGTCGTGCAACGTATTCGCCCTTATCAGGCTTTTCGCGGACGAGTCTGCCCGGGAGGAGATCGCCGGCCGCTACAGGGAGGGAGGATACGGGTACGGGCATGCCAAGAAAGAGCTCCTGGGAATGATAGACGACTATTTCGCCGAAGCCCGCCAGCGCCGCCGGCGGCTGTCCGACAACCTCGATTATGTCCACAATGTGCTTCGCGAGGGGGCCGAGGCCGCGCGGGAGCGGGCCGAAAGCGTCATGGGACCCGTGCGGGAGGCAACCGGCCTCTACAAAACCTACCACGTGATGTCTGCCGAAAAGCAAGGGAAGCAGTAGCGGAATGATTCTGATTATCGACAATTACGACTCCTTCACCTACAACCTGGTCCACCTGGTGGCCCCCCATACGGATGACTACAGGGTGGTACGGAACGACACGATGACGGTGGAGGAGGTGCGGGAGTCGGATCCGGCGGGAATTCTCATCTCGCCAGGGCCCGGACGTCCTGCCGAGGCGGGGATCACGGAGGAGCTTATCGGCGCGCTGGGGGAACGGGTCCCCATCCTGGGGGTCTGTCTGGGCCACCAGGCGATCGGGGAGGTCTACGGGGCGAACGTGGTGCACGCGCCGGAGCTCATGCACGGAAAGACTTCACGGATCCACCACGACGGAAAGAGTGTGTTTGAAGGGATCGGCGACGGATTTACGGCCACCCGGTACCACTCGCTGGTACTGGATCCGGAGACCATACCGGGAGTGCTGGATGTGACTGCCCGCAGCGGCGGCGGTGTGATCATGGGCGTACGCCACCGCGAGTACCCGGTGGAGGGAATCCAGTTTCACCCCGAGAGCATCCTGACGGAGGCGGGCTCTGCCATCATCGCCAACTGGCTGAACCAAATACCGAAATTACAACCGACCCTAGAAAGACGAGACGACTAACGGGAATACAACTATGGATTTCAAACAGATACTGGAGAAACTCACCGCCGGGGAGGAGCTGGAACCGCAAGAAGCCTCGGGAGCGCTCACCCGCATCATATCGGGCGAGGTTCCGGACGAGCGTATTGCCGCGTTTCTTTTCGGCATGCGGACCAAGGGGGCGACCGCCTCTGAGCTGACCGCCTTCGTGCGGGTGATGCGGGAGGCGGCCGTCAAGCCGGACGTGGACGTGGAGGGCGCGGTGGACCTCTGCGGAACGGGAGGCGACAATTCCGGAACGTTCAATATCTCCACGACCGCCATGTTTGTGGTGGCGGGAGCCGGTGTGCCCGTACTCAAGCACGGCAACCGGAGCGTTTCCAGCAAGTGCGGAAGCGCGGACGTGCTGGAGGAGCTGGGAGCTGTTCCCACCCTGCGCAGGGAGGGAGTGGAACAGGTGTTCGGTGAGACGAAGATGGCGTTCATGTTCGCCCCTCACTTTCATCCCGCCATGAAACACGTCATGCCTGCCCGCCGCGCCCTGGGCATTCGCACCTTTTTCAATATCCTGGGCCCCCTCCTCAATCCGGCCGGGGTGCGTCGGCAGATGGTGGGAGCCTACAGCCGGGACGTCGCCCGCCGCATGGTGCGGATCCTGGCTAACCTGGATACGGAGTTCGCCTATACCGTCAACGCCCATGACGGACTGGACGAGGTGAGCGTCTGCTCCCAGTCGGTGATCTTTGAACTGAACGATTCGCTGGTCGGGGATGCCGTCCTCTTTGATCCCCGGTCGCTCGGGTACGAATGGAGGGATCCGGAGGAGCTGAAGGGGGGAGACGCGGAGGTCAACGCCGGCATTATCCGGCGGATACTTGACGGCAGCGAACAGGGCGCACCCCGGCAGATCGCCGCCCTGAACGCCGCCTTCGGCATTCGCGCTTCGGGCAAGGTGACGGAGCTGGAAGAGGCGGCCCAACTGGCGGAAGAGAGCCTGGACTCCGGACGGGCGCGCGGGGCCCTGGAGGATTTCGCCGCCGCCACCCGACAGGCCGTGGAAGAGGAAGCAGAGAGGGAGTCGTAACCATGGGGACCATCCTGGATGACATCGTGGAGCAGACAGCGGAGGACCTGAAGAAGCGCCGCCGCACCTTCGGTCTCCGGGACCTGGAGACCCTCGAGGAGTATGAGCGGCCCCGCCGGGACTTCGCGGAATCCCTCCGCGGGGGAGAGCCGCTGGCGATTATCGGGGAAATCAAGAAAGCCTCTCCCTCGAAGGGATTGATTCGAGGCGACTTCGATCCGCGCGCCCTCGCCCGCTCCTATGCGGGGGGCGGGGCCTCCGCGCTCTCGGTCCTGACCGACGGTCCGGCCTTCCGCGGCAGCCTGGAGGATCTGAAGGCTGCCTCCCGGGAGACGGCCCTCCCGGTGATGCGGAAGGATTTTATCATTGATCCCTACCAGGTAAAGGAGGCGCGGGCCTGGGGGGCGGACGCCCTGCTGCTGATCGCGACCATTACCCGGGGACAGCAGCTGTCCGAACTGCTGCACGCGGCCGCGGAGTTCGGGCTGACCGCCCTGGTGGAGTGTTACTCCGAAGAGGATCTCGCCGGACTGCCCTGGGAGCAGGTTGAGATCCTCGGGGCCAATAACCGTGACCTGCGATCCTTCTCGGTTGACCTTCACCGGGGGATTCGCTTACTTCACTCCGCTCCGGAGGGGACTCTGCTGGTATCCGAAAGCGGACTCTCCTCGGCCGAAGACCTGCGGCGGCTTCACCGGGAGGGCATACACGCGGCCCTGATTGGCGAGCATTTCATGCGGCAGGAGGACCCTGGCGGGGCGGTCAAAGAGATGCTTGCTGAATTGGACAGGCTCCTTCGCGCCGAAGAGAAGGGAGAGCAATCCGGAAACAACCATACCTGAACCCGGAAACGAAGACGATGCGGGACGACCAACGCATAAAAGTGAAAATTTGCGGGATCACCACCCTGGAGGACGCGCGTTTCGCCTCGGGGGCCCTGGCCGACTACCTGGGATTCGTATTTTACGAAGAGAGCCCTCGCTACGTGGAACCCGCCCGGGCGGGAGCGATCCGCAACTGGATAGAGGGCCTCCGGTGTGTGGGGGTATTTGTAAACCAGCCTCTGGACGACGTGAACATGATCGCCCGGCAGACCGGCGTGGATCTGGTGCAGCTGCACGGGGAGGAACCACCCGCCTATTGCGAGCTTGTGGAGAAACCGGTCATCAAAGCCCTGCACGTGGACTCCGAGGCGACGGCCGAGACTCTCTCGGAGCACGTGCGAACGTACGAGGATGCGGCTGACTACCTGCTGTTCGATACCAAGGTGGAGGGGAAGTGGGGCGGAACCGGCCGATCGTTCGACTGGGACCTTCTGGGGGAGGTAAGCGGGAACCTGCCCTTTTTCCTGGCAGGGGGGATCACCCCGAAGAACGTAAAAGAGGCCTGCGAGGCGGTGGCCCCCCACGCGGTGGACGTCTCCAGCGGGGTGGAAGCCGGCCGCCCCGGAATAAAGGACTACGACAAGATCGACGAATTGATGAATCGAATGAGGTCGCAATGAGTTACAACGCACCCGGCGAAAACGGCTATTTTGGTGATTACGGCGGAAAATTCGTGCCGGAAGTACTGGTTCCGGCCCTGGAAGAGCTGCAGGATTCCTACCGGAAAGCATGGGGAGATAAGGATTTCAGGTCGCGTTTCCAGGGCCTGCTGGAGGAGTATGTGGGACGTCCCACCGCCCTTACCTTCGCAGAGCGGCTGACCGAGCGGTATGGCCGCGCCCGGATCTACCTCAAGAGGGAGGATCTCTGCCACACCGGCGCCCACAAGATCAACAACGCCATGGGTCAGGTGCTGCTGGCCCTGCGGATGGGCAAGGACCGGATTATTGCCGAAACGGGGGCCGGTCAGCACGGGGTGGCTACGGCGACCGCCTGCGCGCGCTTCGGCGTTCCCTGCGTGGTGTATATGGGAGAAGAGGACATGAAGCGTCAGAAGCTGAACGTGGACCGCATGCGCCTGCTCGGCGCCGAGGTGCGGCCGGTCCACAGCGGCTCCAAAACCCTCAAGGACGCCACCAACGAGGCCATACGTGACTGGGTCACCAACGTGGAAGACACCTTCTACGTGATCGGTTCGGTGGTGGGCCCCCATCCCTATCCCATGATGGTGCGCAACTTTCAGCGGGTGATCGGGGAGGAGACGAAATGGCAACTGGAAGAGTCGGAGGGGCGGCTGCCCGACTACCTGCTGGCGTGCATCGGCGGCGGATCGAATGCCATCGGCTTTTTCCATCCCTTTCTGGATGAGGAGGTCGCCATGTACGGACTGGAGGCGGCCGGCCATGGCATGGACACCCCGAAAACGGCCGCCACCCTCAGCCGCGGCCGGAAGGGCGTCCTGCACGGGTCCCTCAGTTACCTGCTCCAGGACCAGGAGGGGCAGGTCCGCCTGGCCCACTCCATCAGCGCGGGCCTGGACTACCCGGGGATCGGGCCCGAGCACGCCCATCTTTTTGACAGCGGCAGGGTGACCTACCGCGCCGTGAGCGACCGGGAGGCCATGGAGGGCGTCAAACTGCTCTCCTCCACCGAGGGTATCATTCCCGCACTGGAGACGGCCCACGCCGTGGCGTACCTGGAGAAGCTGATGCCGGAGACCGAAAAGGGGGAGCTGGTGGTCCTCAACTGTTCGGGGCGGGGGGATAAGGATATGACGACCATATCGGAAGAGATTCGCCAGAACGAACATGCCATGGAAAACACGGGAGGAGAAAATGGGTAAGGAGAAGCAGCGCATCGCCTCCCTTTTCCGGGAGAGGGAGGAGGGGGAGAAGGTCATGAGTCTCTTTCTCACGGCGGGCTTCCCGCATCCGCGGGAGACCGTGGACCTGGTGCTCGGCATGGAATCCGCCGGGGCCGATATGATCGAGCTGGGTATGCCTTTCAGCGACCCGTTGGCGGACGGACCCAGTATTCAGTACGCCAGCAACGAGGCGCTCCGAGGGGGAATTACCATGGAACGGATCCTGGATATGGTGCGGGAGATTCGAACGCGGTCGGAGATTCCCCTTCTGCTGATGGGGTATCTCAATCCGGTCATGCAGTACGGCGTGGAGCGGTTCTGCAGGGAAGCTGCCGGGGCGGGCGCGGACGGCCTCATCATTCCCGATATACCCCCGGAAGAGTCCGGCCGAATGCAGGAGGCAGCCGGGAGTACCGGACTCGACCTGGTCTACCTGGTAGCCCCCAATACGGGGGAAGAGCGAATGCGGCGAATAGACCGGCTCTCCAGCGGCTTTGTCTACTGCGTCTCGGTTACCGGCGTGACCGGAACCCGGGAGGGAGACGAAGTGGCCCGTTCCGTGGCGCGTTTTATTGACAGGGTGAACCGGAACATACGGGAGAATCCGGTGATGATCGGTTTCGGCATACGGTCACACGAAGACGCCCGGCGCATCGCCGGTGAGGCGGGCGGTTTTATCGTCGGAAGCGCCCTGGTGGAGAACATTCGCAGCAACTATCCATCCGAGGGCTGGAGGGAGAAGCTGTTTGCTTTTGTTCGTTCATTGAAGTATGGTTCCGACGGTCGCGGCTCCGGGAACGGAAATTCCTGAACAATATACCGGCAGCCGCGCGATTATATAATTGACGGCAACAGAGCTTCCGGCATATCGCTGTAGTGCCATGCCGGTAATTCACAGTAACGCAATTTTAACGAATTCCTATTCATGAAATCACTCTCTGTTTATACCTTGATATTAGCTGTGGCTCTCTCCGTGCTGGGATGCGAGGGAGACTACCGCCGGGAGGCCGTCGGCGGCTTCGGTGAAGTGGTCGTGGTCATGGACTCCACGGACTGGCGCGAGAGCGCCACAGCCGAAGCAATCCGGCAGTCGTTCGGACAGATGATTACCACGCTGCCCAACAACGAAAGCATGTTCGATTTAAGCTGGACCGGCATAGAGAACAACGAGCAGCTGGAGACGCTTAAACGGAACCGAAATCTCATTATCGCCGCACCGATTGACGGCGAGGGCAACGTTTCGGAATTTGTCCGCGCCCTGCTCAGCGACGACGTGGAGTCGCGGGTGCGAAGTGGAGAGGCGTTTGCTTTCCCTTTTGAGGATTACTGGTACAGGGATCAATGGTCCATGGTCCTGACATCCACCGGCGACTCCGTGCTGGCGGAGCATATACGCTCTTCCGAAGAGACCCTCACCCGCAACCTGCTGGAAAAGGAGCTCGAACGCCATACAGAAGATATTTACGACCGGGGCGAACAGACGGCCCTGGAAGACAGCCTGTTGGCCAATCACGGCTGGATGATCCGGGTGCAGCACGACTGGATTAAGAATATTGATACCACCTACACCCGCAACGGCCGGACCCAGCACATCCTTACCATGCGGCGGGTGCTGCCGGAGAACGATCGCTGGTTCTGGGCCTGGTGGCAGGACGGAGTGGACAGCCTATCGCACATTGACCAGCAGTGGATCAACACCCGTAGGGATTCCCTCATGAGAGAGTGGGTCCGCGGCACCCGTCCCAACTCCTGGGTCACCACGGAGTACCGGAAGGACAACGGCATCAAGACCCGTCCCTTTGAGTTTAACGGGGACCCTGCATGGGAGACACGGGGGATCTGGCGGATGACCAACGATGCGATGGGGGGACCTTTTCGGACACTGACCGTATACGACGAGGATACCGACCGGCTCTTTATCCTGGAGTTCGGCCAGTTCGCGCCAAAGTACGACAAGCGGCGGTTCGTGCGGCAGTTCCGGGCGATGCTGCGGACCTTCCGCACCGATTCTACCTGGAACGCTCCCGATAATCCGATGACCGCAAACTGAGGTGTCTGCCGAGACCAGCTTCGCATTCGTTGACGAGGAACTCGACGGCCGACGCCGCGACCGGCGCCTCCGGGTACTGCGCTCCCTTGAACCCGGTCCCGAACCCGCCACCGTCCTGTCGGGCGGAAGGAAGTTTGTAAACTTCAGCTCCAACGACTACCTGGGGCTCTCCCGCCATCCCGGGGTCAGGGACCGCTCGTCCGGATTTGCGGATCGCTACGGGGCCGGTTCCACCGCCTCGCGCCTGGTTACCGGTACCTATGAGATTCATACGAAACTGGAGGAGAAGCTGGCCCGGTTTTTCAACCGGCCCGCTTGCCTGCTGTTCAATTCCGGTTTCCAGGCCAACAGCTCGATCATAGGGAGCCTCACCACCCGGCACTCCCTGGTTCTCGCCGACCGGCTGAGCCACAACAGCCTGCTGCAGGGTGCACTTGGCAGCAGGGCGGAACTGAGGCGGTACGCTCACAACGATGCCGCCGACCTGGAGCGTCTGCTGGAACGTGCCGGCCGGAAACGCTATGACCGCGTATTGATAGTGACGGAGAGCATTTTCAGCATGGACGGCGACCGGGCCCCGCTGGAGGAGATCGCTGCTGCGGCAGACCGGCACAACGCCCTTCTGTTTATCGACGACGCCCACGCCACGGGCGTCTGGGGAAGGAGAGGAAGGGGACTGGCTCCGGGGATCGGATCGGCGGACCTGATCCTGGGGACTTTCGGGAAGGCGTTCGGAGTATTTGGCGCCTACCTGCTCTGCAGCGAGAAAATCAGGGAATACCTGATCAATGTCTGTCCGGGGTTTATCTATACCACCGCGCTCCCGCCGGCGGTCGTAGGTGGGATTGACGCTGCGCTGGAACTCATGCCGGAGCTGGAGGGGCGCCGCAACCGCCTGCATCGCCGGGTACGTGAATTGCGGGAGTCGCTGCGTAAGATCGGATACGATACGGGCGCGTCCGCTTCCCAGATCATTCCGCTCGTCACGGGCGGTGAGGGGCCGGCCCTTGAACTGGCGCGCTACCTGGAGGAGGGGGGCATACTGGTCCCTGCCATCCGTCCCCCGACGGTCCCCGATAACTCCTCACGCCTGCGGCTGAGTCTCAGCGCGGCGCACAGCGATGAGCAGCTGAAACGGCTTATCTCCCTGCTGGAGGAGTGGAAAAATGGGTAAGGCTCACATTATCGCATACCACGGGTGGGGATTCGCATCCGACGACTGGAGGCCCTGGGAGGAATACCTCCCGGAGGAGGCGGAGCTTTCCCTGTTTGACCGGGGATACTTCGGAATGCCGAGCGAACCGGATTTTCGCGACGGATGCCGCCGGATTCTCCTGACCCACTCTTACGGGCTCCACCTGGTACCCGAGTCTCAGTTCGCAAAGGCTGATCTGCTGGTGATTATCGGCGGATTTTGCTCTTTTCATCCGGAGGGCAGGGCCGGCGTACGGTCCCGGCGCGTGCTGCGACGGATGGTCCGGCGATTTGACGAGCACCCGGAACGCGTGCTGAAGGAGTTCTACCGGAACACCTGGCATCCCGCTTCGCCGCCGGAGAGGAATCCGGTTCCCATGAAGGAGGAGCTTCTCGCGAATGACCTCGCCCGGCTCGGCCGGAGCTCCTGCAATCCGGACCTGCTATCGCAGGCCGGGAGCGTTTGCATGTTTCACGGTGCCGGGGATATTATTGTCCCCCCGGAACAGGGCCGGAAACTCAGCCGCAAGCTGGGCGATCGGTGCCGTTTCTACGTCGTTGAAGAGGGGGGACATGCGATCCCGTTTTCCCATGCGGAGATATGTGCGAAACTGGTGCATGCCGAACGGGATCGAAGCCGCGGCGAACCGGATACTTTTCAATGAAACACCACCGCGAATGAGGAAGCGTGCAGCCACCACGGAGAAATCGGAGGATCCCTTCGGTTCGTCCGCCCCGTACTATCACAGGCGGGCGGAGGTGCAGAAGGAGGTGGCGGAACGCCTCATCGCCTCCCTGGAACCCTGGCGCGATATCCTGCCGCCGGGCCCCCTGGTGGAACTGGGATGTGGGACCGGTTTTGTGACCGAATCCCTGCTGGAGATGTATCCCGGAAGGGAGATCTGGGTGACGGACCGCTCGCCGGGCATGGTGTCGTTCTGCAGAAAGCGTTTCGGGGAGCGGGAAAACGTTCGATTCCGCACCATGGCTGCGGAAGATCCCGAAGAGGGTCCGTCCGGGGTGGCCATGACCGTGAGCGGTTTCAGCGCTCAGTGGTTCCGGGATCCCCCGCTCACGCTGGGAAAATGGCTGGAACGTACGCGCAGCGGGGGACTGCTGCTGGCTTCGTTTCCGGGCAGCGAGAGTTTTCCCGAATGGAGGGAGCAGTGCCGCAAGCTGGGAATCCCCTACACCGGCAATGCTCTGCCCGATACCGAGGAGATGGTAGTCAAACTCTCCGGGGAACCCGCCCAGGTGGATTACTACGAGGACCGGATCACCCGCGAATACGACTCCTCAGCCGATTTTTTCCGGCATCTCAAGCGAACCGGTGCGGGCCGCCAGAAAGAGGGCCGGCATCTGACGCCCCGGGAGATGCGCCTGCTTATTCGCAACTGGGATGAGGAGGCCGGCGACTCGGTCACCGTCAGCTATCACGTGGTATTTATCGCAGTGAAACGGGACTAATGTTCGTCGATTGCCCGTGAGAGCCGGCCCAGGCTCTCTTCCAGCTCCCCTGTGGAGAGACCCCATCCCAGGCGAAACCACTCCTCCCTTCCGAAAAAGCGTCCCGGCGCCACGATCGTGCCGTATTTCCGCTCCGCTTCGCTTACCAGGCGGTCGACGCCACCTTCCGTAAAATGCACAAATCCCACCGATCCACCCGGGGGAGGGGTCCACTCCAGCTCCGGCTTTCCCTCGATAAACTGCTCCACGATACGCCTGTTCTCCTCCAGGAGCCCGTTGGTCTCCTCCAGGAAGGTTTTGGCATTCCGCACAACCTCCAGCGCCAGCCGTTCGCTTGGAAAGGTCGTCGTGATGGCATAAAGGTCCCTCAGGCGACGTATGCGCCCGGCCAGTTCATCCGGGGCGATGATCCATCCCAGCCGGAACCGGTCCAGTCCGTACGCCTTGGTGAGGCTGCGGGTGGTGATCACACGGTCCGACTTTGCCGCCGAGGTGCGTACGCCCTCCGGGTAGAGGAACTCCAGGTAGACTTCGTCCACCAAAAGGGTTATCCCCCGCTCCTCGCATATCCCGATAATCTTCTCCAGCAGCCCGGGATCCAGCCGCGCCCCGGAGGGGTTGTGAAGATCGGAGAGCACGATCAGGCGCGTGCGGCCGTTTGCCAGTCCGGCGATCTGATCGGGATCCGGCTGAAACCCGTTCTCCGGGGAACGCTCAAAATGGCTCACTTCGGCATGAAGGTAGCGGGGGAGCAGTGCCAGGGGGTCGTAGACCGGTTTTTCCACGAGCACGTGATCTCCCTCTTCCAGCACGGCGGCCATGGCCAGGTGGTTGGCCATGGAGGTCCCGTGCGCGGGGACGATCTGCCGTGAGTCTACGCCGTAGCGCTCTGCCAGGGCGTCCAGCAGGGGCGGCCATCCATCCTCATGGGAGCCGTCTTCCAGCAGGGCTGCCGGATCGGATGTAAGGCGGTCGGCCGGGGGGGCGGGGACCCCGCTCCGCGCCAGGTTGTAGCGGATGTCGTGTTTCTGTTTTGACCATCGGACGTACGAACTGCCTTTAATCTTCATGAGCGCTGCCATATTTGTTTTTCCAGTAGAGATAGATGGGTATGCCGGCCAGGATGAGTCCCGCTCCGATGGCCGCGTTGAGAAGGTTGGAGACGACGCTGCTGACGACCGCGAAAGCGGCCGCCAGGATAAACAGCAGGGGAAGCAGGGGATAGCCCGGCATGCGGTATCCCTCTCCGGATTCCTCCAGCGAGCGGTAGTAGAAGAGGGTGGCCGCCACCAGCCCGAAAAAGATCCAGTCCCCGAACACCGTGTAGTCCAGCAGCTGGCTGTAGGAGCCGGAGAGGATGAGGACGATGATCCATGCCCCCTGGATGAGCAGGGAGAAGGCAGGTGTCCTGTAGCGCGGGTGCAGGCGTGCGGCCCGCCTGAAGAAGAGGCCGTCGTCGGCCATCGCCTGGTAGACCCTCGCCCCGGCCAGGATGGCCAGGTT
>CAZGSL010000005.1:0-44473 GCA_964528445.1 uncultured Balneolaceae bacterium
TGACTCCGCTTTCGGCCACGTCGAGCATCGATTTGGCGTCGCCGACGTTCCGCTGCGCCTGCTCGAGTCCGGCGATACGGCCGGAGAGCTTGGAGGCGATCGAGAAGCCGGCGGCGTCGTCCTCGGCCTTGTTAATCCTCAGGCCGGTGGACAGCTTCAGCTGGTTGTCGGCCAGCTTGCCGTTGATTTTGCTGAGTGAATTCTGCGAGTTGAGTGCCTGCAGATTTGTATTCACCCGGTTGAGATCTCCAAAAGACATAATGGTCCTCTTTGGTTTTAGAAATTAGGGGTATGGATGAATTAGCCTCCCAGAAAGCCGAGCACGGCCTGCGGGCTGGTGTTGGCCTGCGCCAGGGCGGAGGTGGCGGTCTGCTGCATGATCTGCAGCTTGACCGACTCGCTCTGCACCTTGGCGAAGTCGGCGTCCTCTATGCGGCTCCGCGCGGCGGAGTTGGACGTGACGGCCTGGGAGAGATTCTCCTGGCGGATGCTCAGGGAGTTCTGGTCAATACCGATCTGGTTGACCGTGGCGGCCAGCGTGTCGAGCGCGGTGTCCACGTTGTCAATAAAGGTATTGAAGGTTCCCTGGGTGGCGTCGGTCAGCGTGATGCCGGTGGTTCCGTCGGCCGCGCTGATCGCCGCGCTGGTGGTAGCAAAGTAGTCGTCCGCCCGGGAGGATGAGATCGAAACATCCATGGTGTCGCTCGAACTTTCGCCCACCTGGAACGTCAGGCTGGCTCCGTCAAGGAGCGCGGTGCCCTGGAAGGTGGTCTGGTCGGCGATCTCGTTGATCTCCTGGCTGAGGGACTCTATCTGGTCTTTCAGGTATCCCCGTTCGTCGGCTCCCAGCGAATCACTGGCAGCCTGGGTGGCCTTGGTCTTCATTTCGACCATGATATCCGTCAGGGAGTTCAGTCCCGATTCCGCGATGTCGAGCATCGATTTGGCGTCGCCGACGTTCCGCTGTGCCTGCTCGAGTCCGGCGATACGGCCGGAGAGCTTGGAGGCGATCGAGAAGCCGGCGGCGTCGTCCTCGGCCTTGTTAATCCTCAGGCCGGTGGACAGCTTCAGCTGGTTGTCGGCCAGCTTGCCGTTGATTTTGCTGAGTGAATTCTGCGAGTTGAGTGCCTGCAGATTTGTATTCACCCGGTTAAGGTCTCCAAAAGACATAATGGTAAGGGTTTGATTATGGTTTGATTCGGCATGTCTTGCACGCTCTTGCTACACTTATCGCATCGGTCTCTCTCCACCTTAAATTATTTCCCTGTCCGGCCTGCCTGGTAAGACGGGTTCTCCTGCTGACCGGCGGGCGGGGGGGGGTCCGGAAACCCCCGGTGGAGATTTTCCCCCCGTTATTTTTACATTTCTTTTCAAACATTATGAGTTACTAATATTATATTGTCGGTCCGTGTCTTCGAGAAAACAGGTAGGGCACGTAAGCAGAAATTCGTACATCGGGATAACACGGAAGGATTACATGCACGGTTCAAGACTCATGCGCCTGCTCTCCTGGGATAGGAAGCGAGGGGGAGACGGCTCCTCCCCGGAGAACAGCCTGCGCTTCTCCCGGAATCGCCTGCGGAAATCCCGGAGAATCAAATCGGCCATTCAGCTCTCCGTAAAATCCCTGGAAGACATTCTAGAGCGTCTGCTCTCCCGGATCGACGCCACCGCTGGAAGTATCTATCTATGTACGGAGGGGGATACGCGCGTGGCACGGTACGGGGAGGGGGAAGTGACCCCGAGGCTTCTCCATTTCGACGAAACGGTGCTCTTTTCCGGGAAACCGGTACGCGGCAAGGATCGCTACCTGCAGCCCGTTACGGTAGACGATGAGGTGGTGGGATATATTTGCCTGCATATCTCCAGCGAGAATCGCACCCATATGGTGCGGGAGCTGATCCAGGCCTATTCCATTATCGTCGCCCGCGAGCTGGAACTGGTGCAGAACAAATCCGTCCTGGAGCGATACTCCATGCGCCTGATTGAAAAGAGGGAGGAGCTGGAAAAAACACAGGAGTACAGCAACAACCTGCTGAGTATTACCACGCACGACCTTTCGTCTCCCCTGAACGCGGTGTCGGGATACCTGGACCTGATGAACGAGTGCCTGGAGGAGGAGGGTGATCTGAATCGCATTCTGGATTACCACAAGATGATTCAGTCGGGCATCCAGGATATTTCGGACATGCTTAACCAGCTTCATGAGATCGCGCGCATCGAGAAGGGACTGGTCTCTCTCCGCTTTACCAAAATGGATATATGCTGGCTGGTAGAAGAGACCTGTGAACTGCTCAAACAGGTTGCCCGCGAACAAGACCGGACCCTCCGGTACGATCTGCCGGATAAGCGGGTCTACGCGGAAGTGGATATCGTGAAGCTGAAACGCGTTGTTTACAACCTGGTCTCCAACGCCATCAAGTACACCGAAGAGGGAGGGCACATTCTCGTAGGTGTGGAAACCTCGGGAGAGGAGGCAATGATCCGGGTGGAAGACGACGGCATCGGCATTTCGGAAGAAGACAAGCGGGCGATCTTCGAACCGTTTGTAAAGCTGAAGCAGAGCGGCGGCGACGGGCTCACCTCGAGCGGCCTCGGGCTGTTTATCTCCTCCTATTTTACGCGGCAGATGGGTGGTAAACTGAAAGTGGACAGTACGCTGGGAGAAGGCAGCGCTTTTAACGTCGAGCTGCCCCGGGTCAGCGGATTCCAGCAGTCGGCATCCGCCTAGGACAGCCTTCCTACATCCGGTTTTGAAACTTTTTGCCCCTCGGACCGGTGTGAAAATCGTCGCTGGCATGGTACCGCTCGAGATAGGGGGCGGTCTCCTTGACCGACTCCGGGACGACGCGCCCCACAGGCCGGCGGGAGGTGATCCCTCTTTTCCGCCGCATCTCCTTTTTCAGAAAACGGACCCTTCGTTCTCCCTCTCCCGGGAAAAGGACCATCATCTGGTCGGACTGCTCCGGATCCGCCAGCTCGAAGAGGGGATGGGAGGGATGGTCCTGTTCCTCCTCTTCCGCGTTGGATTTCCGGTCGTGTTCGCCGCCGGAGCGGTTATTCCGGTTCTTTACGCTGGAGTAGACCGGATCCATGCCCCGTTCGGAGACGGTGTAGACGGGACGCGCCATATTTGAACTGCCCGTGAGACTCATCTTGCCGCTGTTCGGTTTGGTGGTGTACAGCGATTATCGCCCCGCAGGTTCCCACCTTAAGCCGGTATTACACGTATTGTTCGTTGAGTTCATGGCAAGGATTTCCTAAATTCCCGCTCCAAAAAGCCCGAGAGGTACAACTCCTTGAAAAAAAACAAAATCATGTCGGCCCGGGAGCTGAATCGCACCTACCTGCGATTTGCTCACCAGTTTCTGGAACCGCATGACGATCCTTCCAGGCTGGCCGTTATCGGGATGCAGACGAGGGGCGTGCCTATTGGGAAACGGATCCTTTCGCACGTGGAGGAGGAGTACGAAGTCGTACCCGATTTCGGCGTACTGGATGTGACGTTCTACCGGGATGATTTCCGCACCCGCCTTAAGATGCCCGGCGTCAAGGTGACCGAGATTCCCTTTGACCTGTACGACCGGGACGTGGTGCTGGTGGACGATGTGCTCTATACCGGGCGTACGGTACGTTCCGCGATGGACGCGGTGATGGATTACGGGCGTCCCAACAGCATCCGTTTCTGCTGCATGGTGGACCGCGGGCACCGGCAACTGCCCATTTCGGCTGATTACGTGGGCATTAAAATTCCCACCCACATCAACGAGGAAGTGCGGGTGAAAGTGAAGGAGATGGACGGAGAGGATGCCATATACGTGGTGGAAAACGGGGAGGAGCGTGATGGATGAACCCGAACCGGCCATGGACCACGCGTTTGAACAGGCCCATCTGCTGGGTCTGGACCACTACAGCAGGGAGGATATCGCCTACGTGCTGGAGCAGGCTCGTTACTTCCGGGAGATCCTGGATCGACCCGTCCCGAAGGTCCCCACGCTGAGGGACAAGACCATCGTGAATCTTTTCTACGAAGACAGTACGAGGACCCGGCTCTCTTTCGAGCTGGCCCAGAAGCGAATGGGAGCGGACGTGGTTAATTTCTCGACCGGCGGCTCCAGTGTCAAAAAAGGGGAGTCCCTCAAGGATACCATTCGCAATATCTCCTCCATGAAAATAGACATGGTGGTGGTGCGCCACGAAAGTCCGGGCGTGCCCCACTTTCTGACGCGGGTGGTGGACGCCACGATCATCAATGCCGGAGACGGGGCCCACGAGCACCCCACCCAGGCGCTGCTGGATATGTTCACCATGCAGCAGGTGTCCCCGAAGCTGGAGGGGCGTAAAATCGCCATCATCGGGGATATCGCCCACAGCCGGGTGGTACGCTCCAATATTATCGGCCTGCGAAAACTGGGAGCGAAGGTCATGGTTTGCGGCCCCCGTACCCTGATGCCCGTTCATGTGGAGCAGCTGGGCGTGGAGGTCTCCCATAACCTCGAGGAAACGCTCGCCTGGTGCGACATCGCCATGGCGCTGCGCATTCAGCTGGAGAGGCAGGACAGCCAGACCGGGCTCTTCCCCAGTATCCGGGAGTATCATGAGCTGTTTGGAATCAAACGGAAACATCTGGACCGGTATCCCGACTTTACCGTCATGCATCCCGGCCCCGTGAATCGCGGGGTGGAGCTGGAGAGCGAAGTGGCCGACAGCGAGCGGTCCATTATTCTCAGTCAGGTAACCAACGGGGTGGCCGTCCGCATGGCCGTACTCTATCTCTTGAGCGGGGGTACGCGCATTTGATTTCAGGGGGTGTGAGCTGCTCTTGAAAAAATGCTATTTTGTCCACCGCCAAAGCAAAATATAACCCTATTACCGAACTCGGTGATTCAACGTATTCAATCGGTCCTGCTATTGCTGGCTGCCGTCCTTAACGTCAGCGTATTTTTCAACACTCTCTTTGCCCATGCCCTGAACGATCCCCGGCTGTGGCTGGGAGGGCTGTTCGCCCTTCTGCTGGGCCTGTCGGCGCTCGGAAACCTGGGATCCATTTTTCTCTACCGGGATCGGCCCCGCCAGATAACCTGGGTAAACCGGACGCTGGTCGTGCAGGTGCTGGCCCTTGGCTACGGCATTGGAATCCTTGTCTCCCTGGGAGGGATCGGGTCCTTCCTGTGGGACGAAGCCATCGGGATCCTCATGTTGATCCTGGCCCTCTTTTCCGCCCTCTATGCCCGGAAGAAAATCAGGGACGACGAAGAGCTGGTGCAGTCCATGGACCGCATACGCTAGGGGATTCCATGTTCCGGCGGGCAACGGACTTCCAACAACCGTGTGAACAGCGATAGATGGCCGATTCTTTTCCCAAAGCGAAGGTTTTCGCAGCGCTCGCCGCGGGCCTTACCGCTTTTGGGTTTGCCCCCATACTGGTCCGTACGGCCCCGGAGACCTCTCCGCTGGTCCTGGTCACCTACAGAACCGTATTCGCCGTACTCCTTCTGCTCCCCTTCTGGCTGTATGCCAGAGACACCACCTTCCATCCCGACAAGCCGTCGGAGCGCTGGCTTATGGCCCTGGCGGGCGTATGCCTGGGACTCCATTTTACGTTCTGGCTCTCTTCGCTCTACTATACGTCGGTAGCCTCGGCCTCCGTGCTGGTAACCATCCATCCCATCATCATGATTGTGGTGGAACGGCTCTGGAAAGGCCGGAAGTTCCCGCCCGCCACCTGGGCCGGCGTGATCCTGGCCTTCGCGGGATCGGTCATGCTGGGCATATCGGACAGCAGGATGGAACAGGACTTTGCGGATCCCCTCTTCGGCAACATGCTGGCGCTGAGCGCGGCGGTCATTTTTGTGGTCTATCTGATGATAGGACGTGAAATCCGTCAGCGCAGGGAGTGGATCGACTACGTTTTCCCGGTCTACTTCTTTGCCGCGGCGACCTGCCTGCTGATAGCGCTGGGGGGCGGGAAAAACCTGGCGAACATCGGTACGGCGGGCCTGCTGGCGGGTGCCGGACTGGCCTTCGGTCCCCAGATCATCGGGCACGGCTCCATGAACTACGCCGTCAAGTATGTCTCCCCCACCCTGCTCTCCACGCTGGTCTTGGCGGAACCCATTTTCGCTTCCTTCCTGGCTTTCCTCTTTTTTGCGGAGGTCCCGCCGGTACCCTCCATTATCTCCATGATCGTGATCCTGACCGGGGTTTCCCTCTCCTGGAAGAGAAAAACCGCCGCCGATCCGGTCAGCCGGGGTACGTCGTAAATAGCTCGTGGGCAGCCCGTGCGCACACGGACGGATCGGCAGGGGTACGCAAAACACAAACGAAACCCCTTGTTTCTGCGTTAAACGGGTATAAAATCGGGAACAATATTCTGTTTACGAACATTAATAAGTTCTTAAGATACAGGAACTTCTGGAAAATTTGGATATCTTGGGAAAGAGCACGGTGCGTGACTTCGCAAGGTCCCGCATCCGCAAGCAACTGCATATAGGTATTTACGACTCCATTTAACCAATTCCGACTATATGTATTCCCTAACCGCCAGGCGATTCTCCCGATGGGTAATCGCAGGACTGTTTTCCGTCTCTCTCTTTCTGCATGCCTGTACCACTCCGGAGACAGGCGAAAAGGGTCCCGAATCCCTGAATGTCACCGTTACCGAGCCTGTGGAGAGGGACTATGCCGATATTAGGGAGAGCGGGGTGATTCGTATGATCACCCGCTACAGCTCCAATACCTACTTCCTCCACCAGGGCATCGAGTGGGGATTCGAGTATGAGCTGGTCAGGGAATTTGCCAAGGAGCACGACCTGGCGCTGGAAGTGGTGATTGTGGAACCCGGCCAGAACCCGTACGACCTGCTCAACAGCGGGAAGGGTGACCTGATTGCCGCCAATTACGCCACCACCCCCGAGCGCAGGAAGGTGGTGGATTTTACCCGCCCCTATAACATGGTCAACCAGGTGGTGGTCTACTCCGATGAAGTGGATTCTCCTCTCGCTTCCCTGGACGCCCTTGAGGAATCCGGCATACCGCTGACCGTTAAGAGGAACAGCTCCTATTTCTCCCGTCTCAACGAGTTGCGGGAAGAAGGCCGTGATATTCCCATTCAGCTGGTTCCAGAAAGCAAAGATACCGAATCCCTGCTGTACGATATCTCCCAGGGGAGGGCGCTTGCCACGGTGGCGGACAACAACATTTACCAGGCTGCCAGCAACTACATGCAGGGTCTTGTCGTGGGACCGACCCTGGCACGGGGCGATACGATTGCATGGGCTGTTCGCAAGAACGCCGACGATCTCAAAACGGAGCTGAACCGCTTTCTCTTCAAGCATTTTCGCCTGGGAGGATCCGGAGAGGCTCCAAAGCGTTCGGCATTCCTGAATATCCTCCGGAAACGGTATTTCGAGGGGGGACGGCAGCTGGCCGGCTTACGCAATGCGGAGACGGTTGAAACCGGCAGCGGGATCATCTCTCCCTACGACGACCTGATTAAATCTGTGGCCGACTCGGCCGGCATCGACTGGCTCTGGATCGCTTCGATCATTGCTCAGGAGACCAAGTTTAATCCCAATTCCGAAAGCTGGGCCGGCGCGGTGGGACTCATGCAGGTACTGCCTCGTTATTCGGAGGTCGAGGATCGACAGCTGCTCTATAACGAGGAGATCAACATACGGGAGGGGGTGCGCATCATTTCGGAGCACCTGGAGCACTATGCCTACATGGACAGTACCAACCAGTGGGCGTTTGCCCTGGCAACCTACAATGCGGGTATGGGCCATGTAGCCGACGCACGCCGGCTGGCCGTGGATCTGAATAAAAATCCCAACAAATGGGAGAACGTGGAAGACGCCCTGCTCAAGCTGATGCAGCGAAAATATTACAAGGACGCGCGTTACGGATTCTGCCGGGGAATTGAGACGGTACGCTACGTGAAAGAGATCATGAACCGGCGCCATACTTACGAAACCATTCTGGCCATGAACCGGCAGGAAGAGCCGCTGACTTCGGCCGGTATGGGGCCCTTCGGTTTTTTCGAGCCCTGAATCCTTCGTAAGGAGCCGAAGCAGGGTTCTCCGCCATCCTGAGATCCGGTCAGAGGACCCGGTATATAATCAGGGTCACGTCGTCATGCTGGACCCCTCCCGAGAAGCGGTTGATGTCCTCCACGATGACATCCAGCAGTTCGGAGGGCGATTTCCGGCGGTTGTTCCGGATGCAATCGAGCAGCCGCTGCTCGCCGTACTCCTCATCCTCCGCCTCGTTCATCGCTTCGGTCACGCCGTCGGTATAAAAGATCAGAAGGTCGTCCGACGCGAGCGAGATGGTCTTCTCCTCATAGGGCTCCATGGTAGGCATGGCTCCCAGGATCAGCCCTCCTTCCGAGAGCTCCCTGAAATCTTCCGAACCCCCTCTCAGCAAAAGAGGGGGATTGTGGCCGGCATTCACGTAGCGAAACGTGGCGTCGCCGGGATTGAAGATTCCCCAAAAAAAGGTGATGAACTTATCGCTGGGGGTATTGCGGTAGATGATGTCGTTTACCCTGCCGGAGGCCTCACTGAGTGTGATATCCACCGGCAGGAGGACGTGCAACATCGCCTGCAGGTTGGCCATCAGGAGCGCGGCTGGAATACCCTTGCCGGTGACATCCCCGATGGCAAACAGAAGGTGCCGGTCGGGAGTCTCCAGGATGTCGTAATAGTCGCCACCCACCTGGTAGGAGGAGAGGTTGGCGGCCGCAATCTCCAGCTTGTCGCAGTCGGGGATGGGATCGGGCAGCAGGCCCTGCTGGATATTTTTGGCAATATTGACCTCCTCCTCCAGCCGCTCTTTCTCAATGCGCTCCTCCAGCAGGAACGTTTTCTGTATGGAGAGCAGGGTCAGGTTGCCCAGTGAGCGGAGAAACTGGAAATCGGAGGCGCTGTAGGACTCCTCATTGGCCCGGGCGCCCACCCCTACCAGGGCCGCGCGCTCGTTCTGGAACTGCAGGCCGATAACTGCCTCGATCTCGTTTTCGGCCAGGAACGGCACGTTCTTCTGCAGTTCGACGTCCACTTCCGTCAGCTCCTCGTCCAGGTTGTAGAGGTATTCGATCTCCTCCCCGGAAAGCTCTCCCCGCGTTCCGCTGCTGGCCACCACCTTCCGCTCCTCCTCGTATTCCAGTACGAAAAAGAACTTGCGAATAAGCATCTGGCCCAGCATGGCGAATTTAAAGACCCGGATGATCTCCTCCCGGTCTACCATCATGTTGAAATCCTTGCTCAGGTCGAACAGGGTTTTCAGCTCATAGACTTTTCGGTCGAGTTCGCGGTTGATGCGTCGCAGCTCGGTAAACATCCGGGAGTTGGCAATGGCCACCGAGGAGATGATGCAGAGGCTCTCCACAAATTCGGTCTCGTGCCTGTTGAGAGGCTGACGGGTGCCCTTGGCCCCCAGGCAGAGATATCCCAGGTGATTGTTGCTGGTGCGCAGGTTGAAAAAGATGCAGGGGCCTTCGCCGGAGAGCTCGTCGGGAAGTTCCAGTCCCTCTTCCCCGGGCTGGATTACCGACCGTGACTTGGCCTCCTCCCCCCAGTCGAGATTGACGGTGACATGCTCGGCGGGCGAGCCGCGTCCCTTTGATTTTCGGATCCGGTAGACGTCGGAGGCGGGCTGGTGTATGAGCACGGTGGCGCGTGTGACCAGCAGCTTGCCCATGGTGATGAGGAGCAGGTTGTTGAGCACGAAATCCATATCGTGCGACTCGATCAGCAGGCGGGAGGTCTCCAGGAGCGTCCGTAATTCAAACCGGGAGTGCCGCTCCTCGTTTTGTAGAGATGGGTTGCTCAATCGTTTCAGCGTTTTTTGGTCATGCGGATTTCGTTTACCCCGGATTCCTGGGAGTACTCTACGTCATCCATCAGCTTGCGGATGAGATATACGCCCACTCCCCCTCTCTTTTTTTCCTTGATTTTTCTGCGGACGTCCGGTTTGGTGTAGTTTCGGGGATCGAAAGCGTTCCCGGTATCTTTCAGTATGATCCAGAATTCGCTGGAATTGTATCCCAGTTCGATATCGACGGATTTGTGCTCCTTGTTTTCGTAGGCGTGCTTGATGATGTTGGTATAGGCTTCGTCCACGGCCAGACGGATATCCGCCACATCCTGCTTTTTGAAGCCGAAATCGGAGGCGTGACGCGCCACGAAATCCCGGACCTTCGCCAGGTGCTCCGTGGAAGCCTGTACCGACATGCTATGTGTGGTGGCGGAGTTGGACAAGATACTGGGCCTAGTTCATGTCGTTTTCAAATTTTTCAATGGCGTCCTCTTCGTCCTCAAGAATGTCGTACAGGGTGGGAAAGCCCAGCAGGTCGAAGACGTTGTACACGTTGGAGTTCATGTTGGTAAGCTTGATATCCCCTCCCAGGCTGCGAACGTCCTCTATGTAGGCCATAAACACTCCCAGTCCCGCACTGGCAATGTAGTCGAGGTCTTCACAGTTGACGATGATCTGGTTCTTCTCCTGGTCGATCAGCGATTTCAGGGAGTCCTCAAGCTGTGAGGCGGTGTGAGCGTCCAATTCTCCGCTTAACTCAAGCACGTCGAAGGAGTCGACCTGCCTGTGGTTGATTTTAAAATTTTTCATTGTTGCGGAATTGATGATTGTATACGGTTTCCTGCTGCAAACAAGTCATAAACATAAAAAATTTTGCGAACAAGGCATGTAAAAAGATACGCCGTTGTCGAACCTTATGCTTAAAAATCGCTTGCGGGCACCGGTCGGGAGGAGGTCGTTGGTACGGAAGAGAAGGGGAATAGATTCAAAAAAAAGAGGACCTCACACGTATCAGGTGTGAGGTCCTGACTATTCATCAAGAGAGACGCTACTTGAGCGCACTTGAAACTACGGAAATAAGCCGGTATAAAACAAGTGTTTCTTAAAATTACTAATGTTTTATACCCTTCTCCGTCCCGGGCCTTTCAAGGCTCTGCTTCAAGATCCCGCAGGAAGGCTACCGTATCGTCCACGACTTGGTCCGCCGAAGCCGAGAGGAGTCCGCTGCTGATAACATGGGTACCGGCCTCCGGGTATTCCTGTAGCCGCAGGCGCCCCGGGTCGGTGCTGACCTGGCGAATCATGCTTCGGACGGCGGCGGGAGAGGCCACCCGGTCGCCCGGCCAGTACCCGGCAAACAGGGGCTGGATGACTCTCTGAAACGTTTCCGGCGCCATTTTTTTCTCAATGAACGTGCCCAGGGAGAGCGCCCCCCGAAGCGCGTAGCGGGAGTACCAGATTTCGCTTTCACGAGGGTTGCCGGTCCTGCTTCGGAGCAGGTATGACGGGCCGGGCAGCAGCGAGAGCAGGGAGCGGCTGAAGCGATTTTTCAGAAGAAGGGACCGGACCCCGTAAAAATCGACCAGGGGAGCGTAGAGTACCAGGGCGTGGATGCGTTCCCGGTATTCCGGTCTGCCGGCCAGCCACAGAGCGAGTGAGGCTCCCGTGGACGTTCCCATCAGGATGACCTTCTCTCCCAGGGCGAGTCCGATTTCAATGGCCCGCCGCGCGGAGGAGGTCAGATCACCGGGCTGCAGGTCAATCAGCGGCCGCTCCCGGTTCAGTCCGTGGCCTTTAAGCCGGCTGAGCATCAGGTTGCACCCCAGGGCACCGGCCACGCGGTGATGCACGGGATCCCCTTCCGGGTGACTGGCTTTGAAGCCGTGGAGATAGACCAGGCTGCGGGGCGTCCGGACTTTGCCGGCGGGGGACCATACGATGCGGCTTCGTGCGGAGGGCCGCATCCCTTCGACCCGGCCCTCCCTTTCCGTGAGACACCGCTCGGCTGCAATGGGGTCCCCGGGGATGTTTCTGCCGCTCATGACCGGTAATCAGGTGTATGGAGGAAGGAGGGGCGAATTTCAGGACTCGCCGGAAGCGGCTTCGGAAATCCAGGCGTCCTCTCCGTACTCGTCCATCAGTTTCTCCTCGAGGTTTTCCGCCATCTCCAGCGAAGCGACCCGCCCCAAACGCACGCGGAACCAGATATCACCCGTGGATTCGTCTCCGATGCGTACCACATAGGCCTCCTCGAAACCCCGGTCGCGCCAGACGGCGGCCTGCGATTCCGCTTTCCCTTCGGAACGCCAGGCTCCCACCTGGACGGCGAACGGGCCGTCGTCGGTGAATGCAATGGTTTCACGCTCCTGCTTCTGCTTCTCCGCGGCCGCTATGGAATCCTGCCGGGCCTGCTCAATGGAGTCCTGCCGCGCCTGCGCTATCGAATCCTTCCTCACCTGTTCCAGGGAGTCCTGCCGCGCCTGTTCCCGCTGCTGCAGCTCCTCCTCGCTGGGACCGCAGGCGCTCATCAGGCCGATCAGCGCAATGGAAGTTATCAGAAAAATGGTAAGTTGCTTCATATGGAGTAAAAAGGTATCAATTAATGGTGAATGCCCTCGAGCATTTTACAAAAAAAAAGGCAGTTGAAAAATTTCATCCTAATCGGCTTCTTCTGATATGTCACTGTTCGGTCTTTTGCTGTTGCTTCTCATTGCCTCCATCTGCGGGGCGATAGGCCAGAGTATCGCGGGATATTCCCTGGGCGGATGCGTGGTCTCCATCGTCGTCGGTTTCATCGGGGCGCTCATCGGCAAGTGGCTGGCCGCGGAGATGGGACTGGCCTATCTTTTCCCGATTACCATTGGGGGTGAGACGTTCCCGGTGATCTGGTCCATTCTGGGATCGGCCATCTTCACGGTGATCGTAGGCCTGTTCAGCCGGGGGAGATCCCCCCGCTGAGAGATGGTAAGGGTTGCGGCCTGCGGGACTGCCGGCAAAACGGTGCTGGAAAGTGTACCCCCACCAGGAATCGAACCTGGATCGGAGGATTAGGAATCCTCTGTTCTATCCGATTGAACTATGGGGGCATTCGGAGGTAAACGATAAGCATATCCCCCTTTAAAACGCAAGTGAATCTTGACGTAGAAGGTGCAACATCTGTCCCGGCTGGCGAGTACAAGGGAATCCCGTTCACCTGAAAACGACGTCATGCGTATTACGTGTACAGCCGCAATGCTCCTGGCGGGCATGGCCTGCGCTTTTTCCGGGGAGGCATTCGCGCAGAAAACGGTGCGCGGCGTGGTCACCGACGCCGAAACCGGGGAGACGCTCCCCTCCACCAACATCTCCATCGAGGAGACCTACCGGGGGACCATCACCAACCAGGAGGGGCGTTACTCCCTTACGATAGCGGATTCGCTGCTCCCGGCCCGGCTGAGGGTCCGTTTCCTGGGGTACGAAACCGAGTACCGGACCATTACCCGGGAATCCGCGGAGGTGCAGGATTTCCGGCTCCGGCCTGCCGTGCAGGAGCTGGGGGAGATCGTGGTGAGCGGAGAGGATCCGGCCATACGGATCATGCGGGAGGTGATCCGCCGCAAGCAGGTCTGGCGGGAAAAGCTGGAGACCTACCGGGCGGAGGCCTATACGCGGCAGACCCTCTCCAACGACACCTCCATCGTGATGATCAGCGAGACCGCCTCCACCGCCTACTGGGACCATCAAAGGGGGCACCGTGAGGTGGTCCGCTCCCGGCGTCAGACCGCCAATATCGAGGAGAGCCAGAACTTCGCCGGGGTGAGTTACGTGCCCAATTTTTACGACGACAACATCGAGATCGCCGGGTTCGACGTGGTGGGGGTTACCCATCCGGATGCCCTTGACTATTACGATTTTGAGGTGGTGGATCAAACGCAGGTGGACGACCGGACGGTCTATGAAATCCGGGTGATCCCCGAACGCAGGCTGCAGCCTCTTTTCAAGGGTACCGTCTTTGTACTTGACGAGGAGTATGCGATGCTGGAGGTGCGGCTTACGCCCAACGACGTGGTGACCTTTCCCCCGCCCGTCAGGGCGTTCGAGAGTTCCTACGAGCAGCAGTTCGACAACTACGGGAAAGCGTTCTGGCTGCCGGTCGATGTGCGTATCGAGGGAGAAATAAAGATCTCCATGATCGGCCTTCGGTTTCCCTGGATCCGGTTCCGCCAGGTGGCGCGCATCACCGACTACGAGGTGAACGGGGAGCTGCCCGATTCGCTCTACCGGGAGAGCGGCACGTTCACGGTCGACTCCTCATCGGCAGACGAAGATACGCTCCGTGTCCGTGCCCTGGAGCCCATACCGCTCTCGGAGAGCGAGCAGCGGGCCTATGAGACGGTGGACAGTACCGCCACCCTGGAGGAGGCCTTCCGTCCCACCGGATTCCTGGTGGAGCTGCTCGACCTGGACCTGTCGGTGGGCGGGGAAGAGGACGGCGAATCGTCCGGGGGAGACTCTGCCGGCGCGGGAGAGGGCTCGGGAGATTTCGATCTGCCGGGCAGCCTCACGCCGGAGCTTCGCTTCAACCGGGTGGACGAACTCTACGCCGGCGCCCGCTGGTCGCTGCAGCCGGCCGGGGGGATGGAACTGTGGCTGAACGGCGGATACAGCACGGGATACCGGGAGAGCGGCTACGGGGGCGGGCTCTCCTACCGGTTTTCCTGGGGAGAGGGCTTTTACCAGGGGATCGGCGCGGCATACCGGGCGGGAACAGAGACCCGTTTCGAGTCGCCGATCTACAGCGAATGGATGACCATGGTGCCCAACCTGCTGGGCGCGCGCAACTATTTCGATTACTACCGGCGGGAGGGATGGGAGCTCTCAACCACCCTGGCCCATGCCCCGAGCGAGCTCTCCCTGGAAGCCGGTTTCCGGAGCGAGCGGCACCGCTCCCTGCCGGCGACCAGCGCCTATGACCTGCTGGGAAGAGAGAATGCCGCCCGTATGAATACGGCGGTCGACGAAGGCAGGGTTCGGTCCATCCATCTCTCACTCGCTTACAACCGGGCGGAGGATTACACGTTCGGGATCACTGGCCTGCGCCGCGCCCTGGCGGGATTGGAGTACAGTGCCGCCAGCCTGGGCAGCGATTTCCGTTACAGCCGGCTCCATGGCCGGCTGGAATGGAATTTCGATACCTTTTACCGCCGCCGCATCCTGCCCAATACGCTGGACCTGGTGGCTGGGGCCGGCACGGCCGGCGGAGAGCTGCCGATCCAGCGGCTGGGGACGGTAGACGGATCCCTCCTGGGAATCTTCAGCCCGTTCGGCACCCTGAAAACCTTGCGGAACCGGCCCTACGAGGGCAGGCATTACCTGTCACTGAGCGCCGAACACAACTTCAGGACGGTTCCCTTTGAGCTGCTGGGACTGGATCCGCTGGTGGAGCGCAACTGGGGGCTTATCGCCTTCGGGGGAGTGGCGCGGACTTGGCTGCCGGAGGATCGGATGAGGGAGCTGGACGAGCGCTACGGCTACGTCCCCCGCCTGGCGGACCCTATCCACCTGGAGGCGGGCATTTCCGTGAACGGCATCCTGGGACTGTTCCGGGTAGACCTTGCGCAGCGGCTTGACCGGCCGGCATTCATGGTAAACCTGAGCGTGGCCCGCTACTTCTGACGAAGCTTCCCCGCCGCGGGAATTCCGTTTCGGGCCGCTCGCGTGACATCCGGCGTTTACAAAAATCCCATCCGGGAAAATTTCTCCATAAAAAAGGCAAGTCCCCCTCCCGCCGGCGAATGCCGGCAGCAGCGAGACTTGCCTGAATGGATGAAAGAGCTTCTAAACTCCGCCTAGTTGTTCGGCTGGTACTGGAACGGACTCAGCGGATGGGATTCTGCACGGCGATTTTTCCGGCATCCCTGTTCCTCGGTTTCGTCCATGCAGGGAACCGGAGCCTTGCCGAGGCCGCGCGAATCGATGCGGTCCGCGGAGATCCCGTTCTCAATGTAGAAGTCGGTTACCGAAGATGCCCGTCGCTGGCTGAGACGCTGGTTGTACTGGTCGCCTCCCACGTGGTCCGTATAGGCGTCGATGCGGATGCGGAAACGGGGAGCGTCCATCAGCTTCTGAATATTCTCATTCAGCAGGCGTGCGGCCTCCTCGTCGATGTTGGACCGGTCGAATGCAAAGTGAACCGTCGCCAGGTCGCCCTCTTCCAGGTAGGCCGGATCCGAAGCGTCGTTCGGATTGGTGCCCATCTCAACTTCCTGGGCATCCGTAAATCCGTCGCCGTCGGAGTCCGCATTGTTCGGATCAGTATTGTGGGTCATGACCTCTTCGTAGTCATTCAGTCCGTCTCCGTCAGAATCCGGGTCGTTGGGATCGGTCCGGTGCTGGTTAACCTCCTCACCGTCATTCAGTCCGTCTCCGTCGGAGTCGGCATTCAGCGGATCGGTGTTGTAGGAGTTCACTTCCTCTCCGTCCTGCAGCCCGTCGTCGTCGGTGTCGGGATTCATGGGATCGGTTTCATATTGGTTTACCTCCTCGCCGTCGGTCAGCCCGTCGCCGTCTGTGTCCGGGTTTTCGGGATCGGTGCCGAGGTCCATCTCCTCCGCGTCGGTCAGTCCGTCACCGTCGGTGTCCACCGGCTGGGTCTGCTCCATGGATTCCTCCTGGGAGGCGCAGCCGTACTGGACTGCGGAGAAGCCGACAAGCAAGAAAAATACGAGTAGTAGGTTTAGAGCTCTTTTCATCGTAGTGTTGTGCCTATAGGGTTAATGTTAAATATATATAAGGTACTCCGTTTGAAATCCTTCCATCCCTTTTTTGCAAAATAAGGAACGGGTAAAATAATGAACGTGCCGAACTCAAACAAAAAATGCTGCGCAGTTAGCATAAAAAAATAATTCACCCTATATTTAGAGGCTTCCAGAAAGGGGCTATAGCTCAGTTGGCTAGAGCGCATGCATGGCATGCATGAGGTCCGGGGTTCGAATCCCCGTAGCTCCACATCCGTTTCAAAGCCCGTGAGGGCATGAAACAACCGCTTTTGAGGGTAAGCCCTACGCAGCCAGCTCCCTCTGAACTCCGTCAGGACCGGAAGGTAGCAGCGGTAGGAGGTCGTAGCGGCGTGATGTAGGTAGCTTGCCCTCACTTTTTTATTTATATGCTAAGCACCCTCCTCCCTTCTTTGTGCGCCCTTTTGCCGTGACTAGCGAAACCTGCGAACAGAAAACCCGGAAGGCGGCCCCTTCACAGCTTTCCGGCAATATCCTCCGCGATATGCCGGGCATGCACGCGTGAATTCTCGATAAACAGGCTGCTGGTATCCATCCCCCCGCACACGACGCCGGCGACGTAGATCCCCTTGCGGTTGGTCTCGAGCGACTCCTCGTCGAAGACCGGCATTTTTTTCTCGTCGCGCGTGAGTTCGATGCCGAACCGATTCATGAGCCGGTAGTTGGGCTTGTACCCCGTCATGGCGAGGACGAAGTCGTTCTCCAGGGTTCTTGTCCCCTCCGGGGTCTCCAGCACCACTTCCCCGGGCCTGATCTCGCGCACTTCGGTGTTGAACAGTCCGGTTATTTCTCCTTTTTCGATGCGGTTCTCGATATCCGGTTTCACCCAGTACTTGACCGACTCCTTGAGCGACGGTTTGCGTACCGCCAGGGTGACGTCGGCGTTGGCGCGCCAGGTTTCCAGTGCGGCGTCCACCGCCGAGTTTCCTCCCCCGATCACCAGCACCTTCTGCCAGGCGTAGGCGTGCGCCTCGTCGTAGTAGTGGCGCACTTTGGACAGCTCTTCTCCCGGGATGTCCATTGTGCGCGGAACGTCATAAAAACCGGTAGCCACCACCACCTTGTCGGCCTCGTAGGTATCCTTGTCGGTCTGCACCGTGAAATTTCCATCGGATCCCCCGATCCCGGTGACCTCTTCGTAGAGGCGGACCGGAAGCTCGTGGTGTTCGGCCGCCCGGCGGTAGTATTCGAGGGCCTCCCGCCGCGTCGGTTTGGGGCCGTGCGAGATGAAGGGGACATCCCCGATCTCCAGTCGTTCGGACGTGGAGAAGAAGGTCATGTCCTTTGGATAGTTGAAGATGCTGTTGACCAGGCAGCCTCGCTCGATGATGGTAACGGGAATGTCCCGCTGCTGCAGGGCGATGCCGGTCGCCAGGCCGATGGGACCGGCTCCGATAATGATGACCATGGGTTCGGTAAGGTTGTTGATGTTCGCGGTGGTTGAAACAGGTGAACGCGAAAGATAAGAAATTCACTCCCCAGCCGAGAGATAGCCCGTGATTACGCGGTTGAGCCATCCGCTCCCCCGGCTGCGGAATCCCACGTGTCCCCCCTGCCGGGTGAAGAGGTGGTCGAGGACAGGATTGTCCAGGATTTTCGTCCGCGGGAGGGACTCCACCGGGCAGAGCGGATCCTCCAGGCTGTGAACCAGCAGGGCGGGCGTTTCGATCTCCTCCAGGAATCGGCGCGACGAACACCGGTAGTAGTAGTCGTCGGCTCCACGGAAGCCGTGCAGGGGAGCGGTTACCTGCTCGTCGAATTCGTAGAGGGTCGAGCCCTCGAATCGGGGCAGTTCCGGAAACCGTTCGCGTTTTTCCTCGAGTTTTCGGCGGAGGCTGCGCAGGAAATAGTATTCGTACACCCTGTTGAACCCTCGCGATAGGCAGATCGAGCCCATCTTCAGGTCGTAGGGGACCGAAACGGCGACGGCCGCGAAGAGGGGAGATTCGGCTTTCTCCTCGCCCAGGTATTTCAGCAGGGCATTTCCGCCCAGGGAGAATCCCACCGCGCCCAGGGGACGCCCCGGAAACCGATCTCGGAGCCAGCCGAAGACCGTCCGGTAGTCGCCCGTCTCTCCTGAGTGATAGAAACGGGGACGGCGGTTCAGGCGGCTACCACAGCCGCGGAAGTTGACGCCGAGCACGGTAAAGTCCTCTTTCGGGAGGGCGCGCATGAGCCCCGTCATGTAGTACCGGTCGGTGGATCCCTCCAGCCCGTGGAAGAGGGCGATGCAGGGTCCGCTGTTCTCTTCGCCGGCAAGTTCCGCCTCAAGAAAATCGCCGTCCGGGGTGGAGATCTCCACGGTCCGGCAGGGGGGCTTGCGGGTATCGCCGAGCAGTGAGCAGGCGACGGTGTGGAGGTGTCCCCCGCGGCACCAGGCGGGAGGACGGAAGGGGGGAATATGATCCAGGGAGCTCTCCACGGCAATGCGTTGCCGGCCGCCCGCGCTGCGCCGGAATCTAGTAACCGGCCGCGTGCCCGTCCTTGCGCGACTCCGAGGCCCCTGTGTAAACGCCCCGTTCGGGATCCCACATGATCGCCTGGTATCCCCCGTAGCCGCCGATGCCGTACCCGATCTCGTGTCCCATGCCGATCAGCTCGCGGACCACCGAATAGGGGATGCCCGATTCCAGGTTGACCGTACCCCCTCCGCGCAGGAAGTCATCCGCCGAATCGGTCGGCTGTGTAGAGCCCGTGTGGCGCCAGCGGGGATTGTCGCCTGCCTCCTGCAGGTTCAACCCGAAATCTATAATATTGGTGAGAATCTGCACGTGGCCCTGAGGCTGCATGCCCCCGCCCATCACGCCGAAGCTCATGAAGGGGCGCCCGTCCTGCATCACGAATGCGGGTATGATGGTGTGAAACGGCCGCTTGCCGGGTTCGTAGACGTTGGCGTGGTCCGGATCCATGGAGAAGAGCTCCCCGCGGTCCTGGAATACGAAACCGAGGCCGGGCACCACGACGCCGGACCCCATCCCCCGGTAGTTGCTCTGGATCAGGGAGACCATGTTCCCCTCGCTGTCAGCCGTGGTCAGATAGACCGTATCCCCGTCCTCCAGCTGTACGTCGCCGGCGCGCAGGGTCTGGTTGGCGTAGCCGCCGATCTCCTCCCTCCGCCGGTCGGCGTACTCCTCGGAGATCAGCCGCTCCACCGGCACCTCGGCGAATTCGGGATCGGCATAGTAGCGGGCCCGGTCCTCGAAGGCCAGTTTTTTGGCTTCCACCAGGTGATGCAGGGCCTCGGCGCTGTTACGCCCCATCTCCGAGAGATCGTACTCTTCCAGGATCTGAAGCATCTGGAGCGCGGCGATGCCCTGCCCGTTGGGCGGCAGTTCGTAGACGTCGTAGCCGCGGTAGTTCACCGACACCGGGTCCACCCAGGTGGAGGTGTGGTTTTCGAAATCCTGTTTGCGCAGGTAGCCTCCGTTCTCGCGCATCCAGGCGTCGATCCGGTCCGCGATCTCTCCCTCGTAGAACACGTCACGGCCCTCCTGGGCCAGGAGGCGATAGGTGTCGGCCAGCTCCGGCCGCGTCATGATTTCCCCTTTCTCGGGACCGCGTCCGTCGATGGTCATCTCCTCCCGGAACGCGCCCGCCCGGTCGCTGTGGATGCGGGCCCCGGTCCGCCAGTAGGAGGCGATCACTTCGGGAACGGGGAAACCCTCTTCGGCATACCGGATGGAGGGAGCCAGGATTTCGTCCATCGGCATGCTGCCCAGCCTCTCGTGCAGGCTGAACCAGCCGTCCACCGCGCCGGGAACCGAGATCGGCAGCACTCCGTAGGCGGGGATCGATTCGCGGCCGCGCTCCTCCAGCTCCTGCTGCAGGTCCTCGTAACTCATGCCCAGGGGGGAGCGTCCGCTGGCGTTCAGCCCGTAAAGCCGCTGATCCTCCGCCGACCAGACGATCGCGAAGAGATCTCCCCCGATACCGCTGCCGGTCGGTTCCATAAGTCCCAGCGCGGCGTTCACGGCGATAGCGGCGTCGATGGCGTTACCGCCCTCCTTGAGAACGTCCAGCCCGATCTGGACGGCCAGAGGATGGCTGGTTGCCACCATGCCGTTTTCGGCGATCACCTCGGAGCGGGTGGCGAAATTTTCGCCGGTGATGCGGTCGGGCTGCGCCCCGGCGTCAAAGGCTAAGAGCGAGAGCAGCAACATCGTTACGAGAGAGATGGAAAGCGATTTCATGAGCGTAGAAATTTGATTGGAAATACGCACCCGGAAGCGGCCCGCCGAAGGGAGCCGTCTCCCGGCAGTCAGAACCATAATACAGAAGGAGAGGGAAAGATGAAAAGCGGACGGTTCCTGCTCAGTTGCCGTCCCGCTCTTCCTCAATCAACTCCAGGTACTCCACCCTTTTGGCAAGCCCCCGGCGTATCCCGTAATAGGTCCCGAGGTAGAGCGCAAACAGGATGGTGGCCAGGAAGAGGTATCGCGAGGCCGCCAGCCCCTCGTCTTTCGTGAGCACCCACAGGAGGGAGGGGAGGGCCAGAAGCGTGGAGAAGAGGTAGTTGACCGGTTCCGGCCGCGGGGTTTTTATGGAGTAGCGCCGGCTGAGCCCAAAGCCGAGGTTGAGAAAGACCAGGCCGAAGGCGAGCAGCACCAGGTAGCCGGTGGTGCCCTCCAGGGCCACGTATTGAATGAACTCGTTGGTGAGAATGATAAGCAGGAGGCCCAGCACCACGGATCCGGTACCGAAGGCCATCACGCGCTGCCAGGTGGAATCTATTTCGGACTGAGCCATTCCTCGGGATTGAGATTGGTGTTGTTTTCGCGAACCACGAAGTAGAGCGACTCCCCGCGTGGAGAGTCCGCTTCGCCCGCGCGCCCGATGAGATCACCTTCCTGCAGGAGTGCCTGCTGGCGAACGCTGACCTCGCTCAGGTTGCCGTAGGCTGTAATAAACCGCCCGTGTTTTACCATGACCACATCCCCGTAGCCGGGGAGGGGGCGGATGGCAATGACATACCCGTCGCTCACCGCCCGGACCGGCTCGGCGGAATCCGTAATGATCTCAATGCCGAGATTGTTGGTGACGGTACCGTAAGCCGGGTGCCGGCGCTGGCCGAACGGCTCGGAAATCGTGCTGCTCTCCACCGGCCACCGCAGCGATCCCCTGGAATCGGAGAAGGCGGTCTCCATGCGGTCGAGCCTCTCCTCGTCCATGAAGCCGGCCGAAGGAGAGACGCGCTCCCCGGTGGCTTCGTCCACCCGCTCCTCCGAGGCGCCTTCGGCCGGAATGCTGGCCAGCTTGTCGTTTACCTCGGTGATGAGGTTGTTAAAATCGTTCCGCTGTTTTTCCGCCTCCTGCAGATCCCGGCGCGCCTGTTCCCGGTCCTGCCGGTATTGGGTAATTGCCTCTTCCTGCTGTTCGAGCTGATTGTCAAGGCGCTGTTTCTCACTCTGGATATCCGCCAGCAGGTCCCGGTTGCGCTGCTGGGCCTCCAGCAGGTTTTCACGCGAGCGCTCCAGGCGCGCCTGGACTTCCCGGATCCGGCTGACCTGCTCCTCCAGGTATTCGTCGAATCTCCGGAGGTAGTAGGCGCGGCGCAGCATCTCGTTGAAGGAGCCGGAGGTCAGCAGAAGCGCCAGTTCGGTGGCGCGGCCGTGCTTGTAGATATAGGTGAGGGTGCTCTGGTAGGTATCCATCAGGCGGTTGAGCGCGCTGCGCTGCTCCTCCAGGTTCTGGTTGGTCAGGGCGATCTCCTCCCGGATGGAGCGCTGTTCGGCATTCATCTGGTTCAGCTTTTCGTCCTGCAGGGCGATCAGCCGGTTGAGGTTCTCCACCCGGGCGCTGAGGCTGTCAATCTGCTGGCTGGCCTCGCTGATCCGCTCCTGGTAGCTGGCGATCTGCCGGTTCAGGCGCTGGATCTCCTCCCGGGCGTTCTCCTGTTTCTGGAGCAGTTCCCGGCGGCGCTCCTCGTAGTCCTGCGCCCCTGCGGCGGGAGCTAGCAGGAACAGGGCGCAAAGCAGCAGCGGCCCGTATGTAAGCAGGGGGCGTCTCATCGATAGAAAATGCGAATGTCTTCGGGCAGATCGATGCTCAGGGAGTCCAGTTCGGGATTGATCTCAATCGACCGCACCTGAAAAGTAACCCTGGCGGAGCCGTCTGACGAAAAGATAGTGATTTTCCTCGGAATGATATAACCGCCGGTCTCCCCGTATCCCTCGTAGATGATCCGCGAGTAGGGGAGCTCCGAGGTTGAGGGAGCCTCCACACGCCGGATACGACCGGATTCCCGGTCGATGTAGATGTTCCCCCCGTCCTTCATCCGGGCCAGGTAGAGGGATTCCGACTCCATGACCCGGCGTACGGCGCCGGGTGCCAGAGGATAATTGATCAGTTCGAGGATGTTGACCGAGGCGAGATGGTCGATGCTGCGCAGCCGGTCCGAACCAAGCGGTATTTTTCGGGCGTACCGGTCCACCCTGTTATAGATGAGGAGGGTGTCGCCGTCGCTGAGTAACTTGCCCCCCTCGATGCCCAGGCTGTTGCGGATCTCCAGCAGGCTCCTCTCCCGGTTCCCGGAGAAAAGGACGGTTACCCGTTCGCTGTTGCCCGGTTCGCTCACGATGGCCCGCCCCCTGCCGCTGACGGTCCGGAGTGAGTCGCGGTAGTCCGGCACCCGTTCGGCCAGCTCTGTCGCCGACACTCCGCTGCGGGAGAAGTCGGAGTCCGCCAGGCTGCGGCTGGACGAACAGGAGGCCAGCAGCGAGGCGCCCGCTGCCAGGAGAGCCAGGAATATAAGCGCTCGCCGGGTCACGGTCACTGGTCGATTTTGTCTTTAAGGTGGGTGCGGCCGGGAGCCATTTCAAGGGCCTTCTTCCACCAGGAGCGGGCCTCCTCGGTCTGCCCCAGTTCGTTCAGCACATCTCCCATGTGCTCCAGGACCTCCGCGCTGGCTTCGCCGGTCTCGATCGATTTCCGGATATACTCCCGTGCCTTTTCGTACGCTTCCAGCTGAAAATAGACCCAGCCAGCCGTATCCAGAAAGGCGGCGTTGCCGGGCTGGGCTTCCAGCGCTTTCAGGATCATCTCCTCCGCCTCCTCCAGGCGCTCACCCTGCCGGGCAAGCGCATAGGCGTAGTTGTTCAGGAGCGTGGGATTGCCGGAGTCCAGGCGGAGCGCCTCTTCGTAGGCGGCATTGCTCTCCTCCCACTCGTCCAGTCCGGCCCAGGCGTCCCCCAGGGAGACGTAGATGGCCGATTTGAGGTCCCGCCGCGCCGGGAGCCCGGCGGCTTCCCGCAGTTTTTCGGCGGCCGTGCGGTATTGTCCCTCCTGCAGGTAGGCGCTGCCGGTGAAAAAGAGCACGAAAGGATCCTGGGGCACATGCTCCTCGGCTTCGGGCGCAATTTCGATCACTTCGGAAGTGCGTCCCTCCGCGAGGAGCAGCTGAAGCCGTTGCGTCCACGCCTGGCTGTTGGAGGGCATACGTTCCGTGGTGGACTCAAGCGCCTCCAGCGCCCGCCCGTTCTGGCCGGTAAAGGAGAAGAAGTCCGCCGCCAGGGCGTGGGCGGGGCCGTAGCCGGGTTCGGCCGACCGGAATCGTTCCAGCAGCCGGCCCGTGGCCTCCCTCAGCTCAGCATTGGAGGTGTCGTCCCGAAACCGGGAGAGCATGAACTCGGACACCGACATTTTGCCTTCCTGGCTGACCAGCGAATCGGAGACCACTTCGCCCAGCATCACCGAGACGCTGTCCCATTTCGACTCCTCGGCCAGCAGCTCGGAGAACATGATCCGTGTTTTGGGATCGCGGCTGTTCTGGCGCAGCGCCTCCCGGAGCACCTCCTTGGCCTCCGCCCGGCGGCCGACCTTCCGGTAGTAGCTGCTGAGAAGCTGCAGATTGGCGAGGTTGTCCGGGTCCAGGCTGCGAATGCGGTTGAGGGTGGCGATGGAGGAGTCCTGCAACCCCATCTCGTTGAAATTGCGGAGTTTTCTGAGTTCGATTTCCACGCTGGGCCCGCGGATCTCCATCAGGCGGTTGAAGTACCGGTTTGACGCCATGCGTTCGCCCCGGCTCGCCAGCGCGTCGGCCAGCTGGTACAGCACGTCCGTATCGCCGGGATGATGCTCCAGGGCCTCCCGAAGCTGGGTGATGGTGGCTTCGTTGCGCCCCGCTTCCCGGTATATTTCCACCAGTTTCAGGCGATACCACTTGTTTGCGGAATCCAGTTTTACGGCCTGCCGTCCGTAGGCTGCGGCATCCGACAGGTTTCCGGCCTGCAGGTAGGCGTCCGCCAGCGCGTAATTCACGCCGGCGCTTCCGGGAAGCGCGCTCTGAGCCTGCTGCAGGAGCTCGATGGCTTCGTCGTACGACTCGTTCTCAAATGCCCGGAGCCCCTCCACGAACGCAGCCTCTCCCTGCCGCTGACGGTCCTGTCCTTCCGTTCCCTGCTGTCCCAGCAGAACGCCTGCCGGCAGGAGAAGCAGGAGGCAGAGGACGGTATGTGCGGACAAACGGGCGCTCATCGGGGACAGCGATTTTGCAGAGGATGAATTCGAAAACGGCTCAGGGTCTTCAATAGTACAATTAATTCCGCGGGGATGCATCCCCCTCCCCTGAAGACACGCCGGGTCGCCGAATCCCCCGGCCGGAATTTGAAAAGGTCCGCCGCCGTTTACGCGATCGCCTTCCTCCAGGCGTTCAGCCGGCGGAAGGCGTGCAGCATGCGTGAACCGTACCAGCTGAACCACTGTCCCTCCACCAGCAGCACCCGGGCCCGGGGACAGAACTCCTCTACCGCGGCCAGGTGCTTCTCCTTGAAGGGATAGGGCTCGCTGCTCAGCAGGATCAGTTCGGGATGGTAGCGTGAGAGATTTTCGGGATTGACGGTGGGATAGCGTGTGCGGTCTCCGAAGACGTTGGTGAGGTTCCAGTGATCCATCACGTCGTGTATGTAGGTATCCCCGCCCACCGTCATCCAGGGCTCCTTCCAGATAAAATAGGCGGTCCGCAGGGGAGACTCCTCCGGCCTTTCGTCGAGCGCCGCGTTAATCTCCCGGGTGAGGGCCCGGCTCTTCTCCCGGCGCCCCAGCTCCCTTCCCAGTTCGTGTATCGTAAGCAGGGCCTCTTCGATGGTGGCGATTTCGGTGACCATGACCCTGGTGTGCTCCTGCAGCCGCCTGACGTCCTCCGGACGGTTCTCCTCACGATTGGCGACTACGAAATCCGGTTCCATCCCGATGATTTTGTCGACCCTCGGGTTCTTGGTTCCCCCCACGATGGGAATCTCCTCCACCGCCTCTTTGGGGTGGACGCAGAAGCGCGTGCGGCCGGCAAGCCGCTCCTCCAGGTCCAGGTCGATCAGCAGTTCCGTCAGGCTGGGAACCAGGCTCACTATGCGTTCGGGGATTTCGCTCATAAGGGGTTATGGTACGTCTTGTGGCCCTGTCAGGCAAACCGGTGATGGGGGCCGGATCTGCCTCTGCAGCCTAGAATCTGCGCATGATGGCCTCCACCCGGCGCGCGTAGGAGGCGCCGAAGAGGTTGGTATGGACCAGCAGGGGGTATAGGTTGTAGAGCTCCCTGCGCTCCGAAAAGCCCGGCTCCAGGGGACGGGCTTCCTCGTAGGCATCGTAGAATCCACGGGAGAATCCCCCGAAAAGATGCGTGAAGGCCAATTCAATTTCCCGGTGGCCGTAGTAGACGGCGGGATCGTAGACTACCGCCTCGCCGCTGGTGTCGTAGAAGTAGTTACCCCCCCAGAGGTCGCCGTGAATCAGGGCGGGAGGTTCGGGGGGAATCAGCTCGTCCATGCGGCGGTAGAGGGTGCGGAACCGGTCCCGGATCTCCCCCGGCAGCAGCCCGGCGTCCACCGCCCGCCGGACCTGGGGTTCCAGCCGTTCCTCCCGGAAAAAGTCGTTCCACTCCGCGTGCGGGGTATTGGACTGGGGCAGTTTACCGATATAGTTGTCGTGGTCCAGCCCGAAGTTCTCCTGGCTCACGCCGTGGAGGGCGGCCAGGCTGCGCCCGAATGCCCCGGCCGACGACTGCCCGGGGGATCCCTCCTCCACGAATTCCATCAGCAGGTAGCCGGTGCCGTCCGCTTCTCCCCGGAGGAGCGGGCGCGGAAGGCGCAGGTTCGAGCCGGCGGAGCGCAGCAGCTTCAGTCCCCTTACTTCCTTTTCGAACATATCGGGATCGGCCTCGCTGTTCCACTTCAGGAAACAGTTTCCGTGGGGGGCGGCCCTGATCCTGGCGGCCCGGTTGATGCTGCCGCCGGATACGCGGGTGCCTTCCCCTATCTCCCCTTCGCCGGGGGACTCTTCCCTCAGGCGTTCGTTCAGCGCCCTCCGCACCGGTTGGGGAATCATGACGTTCCGTCGATCCGCTCTTCAAGCTGGTCGAGAAGATTCACACAGCTCCGGTGCACCACGTCGAACACCCGTTCAAAACCGTCCATCCCCCCGAAGTAGGGATCCGGCACCTCCTTGTCGCCCGGATCCGGGTCGAACTCCCTCATCAGCAGGACTTTCCCTTCATGATGTCCGGCGGAATCCAGCTGTAGGATGTCGGAGTGGTTCTCACGGTCCATGGCCAGGATGAGGTCAAAATATTCCAGGTCGGAGTATTCGAACCGGCGTGCCCGGGAATCGAGGGATATGCCGTGGCTTCGGGCTGTTTGGCGGCTCTTGCTGTTGGCCGCCTCGCCCTCGTGATAGGCGGAAGTTCCGGCCGAGTCGATTTCGAAATAGGAATCCAGCCCCTTTTCGGCGACCAGGTGGCGGAAGATGCCCTCGGCGGTGGGACTCCGGCAGATGTTTCCCAGGCAGACGAAGCAGAGCTTGTAGGGCGATTCGGCGGAGATGTTTTTATCAGGTATCATAATGGGTATTAAAATTAAGGGTTTAATGTGAATTGAAGAAATATGTCTTGTATCTTAGGCGGCTGTTTCGGCAGAGGGAGCCTTTTTGGGGACATGTGACCCAATGGTAAGTCAGTGAATTTTTGTATATTTGTAGTTTTCCAAAAGCCCAAGCGGTATCTAAACGGCCTCTATGAGTAAACAGTTCGAAGAAGTAAAACAGCTCAATTTTTCCAAGCTTGAGATGGAGACGCTCAAGTGGTGGAAAGAGCGTGATATCTTCAGGAAGAGCCTTACCACCAGGAAGGAGGGCATTCCTTTCAATTTTTACGAAGGCCCCCCCACCGCCAACGGGAAACCCGGCATTCACCACGTGATGTCGCGGACGGTCAAGGATATGTTCTGCCGCTACAAAACCCTCAAGGGCTACCGGGTGGAGCGCAAAGCCGGCTGGGATACCCATGGGCTTCCCGTCGAAATCGAAGTGGAGAAAGAGCTCGGGCTGGAAAGCCGTGAGCAGGTCGCCGAGTACGGCATGAAGGAGTACAACGAAAAATGCCGCAGCAGCGTCCTAAAGTATAAGGACCTGTGGGATCGGCTCACCGACCGCATGGCCTACTGGGTAGACCTGGACGACCCCTACGTGACGTTTGACAACGACTATATCGAATCGGTCTGGTGGGCGTTCAAAACCCTCTACGAAAAGGGGCTGGTCTACCAGGGCTACAAGATCCAGTGGTATTCGCCGGGCAGCGGAACCGTGCTCTCCTCCCACGAGGTGAGCCTGGGCTACGAGGAGATCCAGGACCCTTCCATTTTCGTAAAGTTCCCGGTGGACGGCGAGGAGGATACCTATTTTCTGGCCTGGACCACCACGCCGTGGACCGTCATCTCCAATATGGCTCTTGCGGTGCATCCGGGACTGGAATATGTGAAGATCAAGCTCTCCGAAGGCGGACGCACCGAATATTACATCCTGGCGGAAGAGTGCTTGGAGGAGGTAATCGACCACGAATTTGAGATCGTGGAACGGTACACCGGGAAGGATCTGGGCGGCACGACCTACGAGCCGATCTTCGACTATCCCCGCCGGAAACACGAGAAGTCGGAGGCCTGGCGTGTGATCCTCGCCGACTACGTGACCACCGACGAGGGGACGGGCGTGGTCCATATCGCGCCCGCCTTCGGGGCGGACGACTACGACCACGCGATCGAAAAGGGGATTCCCCTCTACAACCCCATCGACCGCGACGGCCGCTTCATGGAGGAGATCGAGGAGTTCGCCGGGGAGTGGTTCAAGGACGCCGACAAGGGAATCGCCCGGGCCATCAAGGAGAAGAACCTGATGTACAAGCACGAGACCTACGTGCACAACTACCCCTTCGACTGGCGCAAGGGGACGCCCCTCATGCAGTACCCGGTGGAGTCCTGGTTTATCCGAACCACCGAGGTCAAGGATAAGATGGTGACGTACAACGGGCAGATCAACTGGAAGCCCCCGAGCACGGGTACCGGCAGGTTCGGAACCTGGCTGGAGAACAACGTGGACTGGGCCATCTCACGGCAGCGCTACTGGGGAACGCCCATTCCGCTCTGGGTCAGCGACAAGGATCCCACCCATATCGAGTGCATCGGCAGCGTGGAGGAACTTCGCAAGAAGGCGGACCTGGCGGAAGATGAGGAGATCGACCTGCACCGTCCTGAGATCGACGAAATTACCTGGCAAGGTCCGCACGGGGGCACCATGCGGCGCATCCCGGACCTGCTGGACGTCTGGTTTGACTCCGGCTCCATGCCGTTCGCCCAGTGGCACTACCCGTTTGAGAACAAGGACCGCTTCAAGGAGAGCTTCCCGGCCGATTTCATCGCCGAGGGAGTGGACCAGACCCGGGGATGGTTCTATACCCTGCACGCGCTGGGTACCATGCTTTTTGACCAGCCGGCCTACCGGAACGTGGTGTCCAACGGGCTGGTGCTGGATGAGAACGGGGAGAAGATGAGCAAGTCGAAAGGCAACACCGTGGAGCCTTTTGAGGTGATCCAGAAGTACGGCGCCGACACGGTCCGCTGGTACATGATGAGCAACTCCTCGCCCTGGGAGAACCTGAGATTCAGCGAAGAGGGCCTGAAGGAGACCCAGCGAAAGTTTTTCAATACCCTGGTCAATACCTACTCCTTTTTCGCGATGTACGCCAATATCGACGAGTTCACCTATTCCGGGACCCCCATACCGGTGGGCGACCGGCCGGAGATGGACCGCTGGGTGATCTCCCGCAGCAACAGCACCGTGAAGCAGGTGGATGAGTACCTGGACGAATACGAGCCGACCAAGGCGGCGCGGGAGATTGAGGATTTCGTGGAGGAGCTCAGCAACTGGTACGTGCGGCGGAACCGCCGGCGTTTCTGGAAGGAGGGGAAGAGCCTGGACAAGACGGGGGCCTACCAGACGCTCTACGAATGTCTGCTGGACCTCTCGAAACTGATCAGCCCGATCGCCCCGTTCCTGGGCGAATGGCTCTTTCAGCGGCTGAACGAGGTGACGCAGGAGGACGAGGAGTCGGTCCACATCTCCTTCTACCCGACCGTGGAGGAGACGGCCATCGACAAATCCCTCGAGAAACGGATGAATCTGGCACGGCGGATCTCTTCGATGGTCCTGAGCCTGCGCAACAAGATTGAAATCAACGTGCGGCAGCCGCTGTCGCGCATCATCCTGCCGATTGACAAGGAGGAGAATCGGCAGGCGGTAGAGTCGATGAAAGATATTATATTGGACGAGGTGAACGTCAAGGAGATCGAGTTCGTGGACGACGATTCCGGGATCGTCCGTAAGTCCGCCAAACCCAACTTCCCCGCCCTCGGCAAGAAACTCGGCGAGAAGATGAAGGCGCTCACCCCCCGGGTGAAGGAGCTGACCACCGAAGAGATTACCGAATACGAACAGTCCGGTTCCATCGAACTGGACCTGGGCGAACATGGTAAGGTGCGCCTCGGAAGCGGCGACCTTGAAGTCAGCCGCACGGGCCTGGAGGGATGGTCGGTGGAGACCGAGGGGGGACTCAGCGTGGCGCTTGACACGGAGCTCTCTCCCGAGCTGGAGCGTGAAGGGCTGGCCCGGGAATTCGTGAACCGGGTTCAGAACATGCGCAAGGAGGCCGATTTTGAGGTGGTCGACCGCATCCGGATCGGTTTTGAAGGCTCCGATAAGGTGGAGGAGGCGGTGGAATCGATGAAGGACTACATATCCAGCGAGACCCTGGCGGAGAGTATTTCCGCCGGAAGCCTGGAGGTGTCGGATTTTGTCAAAACATGGGAAATCGGTGAGAAGGAATGCACCATTTCCATAAAAAGAAATCCCAATAAATAAGGTGAGAATATGGCTACCTCGAAAGATGAGAAACGGGTTTCCCCCTACTCGGATGAGGAACTGGAATATTTCCGGGACATTATCATAAAGAAACGGGACGAGGCGGAGAAGGAGCTGGAATCGCTCCAGAACTCGCTGCGCGACAGCATGGAGAACGCCTCCGACGAATCGGCCTACTCCTTCCACATGGCCGATGCCGGTACGGAGGCGCAGGAACGGGAGAAGACCTATATGCTGTACAACAGGACCCGTAAATTCATAAAGTACCTCGACGGGGCACTGGAGCGTATCGACAACAAAACCTACGGGGTTTGCAAGGTGACGGGGAAAAAGATCTCAAAAGGCCGCCTGGAGGCGGTTCCCCACACCCAGCTCAGCATCGAAGCGAAATTGAAACGCCGATAGGACCGGGAGCAGACGGGTGGACTCCGAGATCAGCAAATCCGGAAAGTACTATCTCCTCGGCGTGCCGGCTGCGGTCGTGGTGGCAGCGGACCAGATCACCAAGTATGTGGTCCGGATCTCGCCGGAGCTTCAGCACTGGGAGATCATACCGGGAATCCTCGCCTTTCACTATACCCAGAACCCCGGCATGGCCCTCGGCATGGAGTGGGCCTCTACCCCGGTCATCAGCATCATCGCCATCGTGGCCACCCTGGGCATACTCATCTATATACTGAAAACGATACACCGGGCGAGTCCCGGCTACCTGGCCTGCATGGGACTGGTGCTGGGGGGCGCCTTCGGGAACATCATCGACCGGCTGGTAATGGCCCGGCTGGAATCGTACGGGGGAATACTGGAGGGGCACGTAGTTGATTTTATCCATTTTACCATGATCACCCCCGACTGGGTCCCCTATTTCGGGGGGAGTCCCGTGTTCCCCTACATCTTCAACGTGGCGGACATGGCGATCAGCATGGCCATTATCACCCTGCTTGTTTTCCACAACCGCCTGCTGAATCCGGAAGAGGCGGAGGAGGAGAGAGAGGTGCCTACTCCTTGATAATGCTTTCGAGGAACTCCGGATCGTGCGGATCCATGTCCTCCAGTTTCAGATCATGGCCCAGCTTGTCTCTTTTGGTTTTCAGGTAGCGGGCGTTTTCCGGGTAGGCTCCCACCTCCAAAGGCACCCGTTCGACCATTTCCAGGCCGAAACTCTTCAGGCCCACCCGCTTGACCGGGTTGTTGGTCATCAGGCGCAGCTTGCTTACGCCGAGCGACCGCAGGATCTGCGCTCCCACCCCGTAGTCGCGGTGGTCGGGCTTGAATCCGAGCGCTTCGTTGGCCTCGACGGTATCCATGCCTTCCTCCTGCAGCTTGTAGGCCTTCAGCTTGTTCACCAGCCCGATGCCCCGGCCCTCCTGGTTCATGTAGAGCACCACGCCGCGGCCCTCTTTCTCCACCCGGAGCAGAGCCTGGTGGAGCTGCTCGCCGCAGTCGCACCGCTTGGAACCGAAGATGTCGCCCGTCATGCAGGAGGAGTGGACCCGGACCAGCACCGGCTCGTCTTCCTCCCACGTTCCCTTGGTAAGGGCCAGATGATGGTCGCCGGTCAGCCGTTCCTCGAAGGCGTGAAGATCGAAGTCGCCGTAGATCGTGGGCAGGTTGACCTGCACGATCTTGCGAACCAGCGACTCGTTCTGCATCCGGTAGGCGATGAGGTCCTTGATGGTAATAAGCTTCATGCCGAACTCTTCGGCGATCTCGACCAGGTCGGGGATCCGGGCCATCTCCCCGTTGTCTTTCATGATTTCGCAGATGATGCCCGCCGGCCTCAGTCCCGCGAGCCGCGCGAGGTCAATGGCCGCCTCCGTATGGCCGGCGCGCCGCAGCACGCCCCCCTCGGTTCCGATCAGCGGGAAGATGTGTCCCGGCCGGCGAAACTGCCCGGGCCGGGCGTCATCCTGTATCAGCTCGCGAATGGTATTGGCCCGGTCGGACGCGGAAATTCCGGTGGTGGTCAGCTCCTTATGGTCGACCGAAACGGTGAAGGCCGCCTCGTCGGGATCGGCGCCGTCGTTCACCATATAGTCAAGGTCCAGCGAGTAGGCCTTCTGCCGGGTGATGGGCACGCAGATCAGCCCCCGTCCGTATTTGGCCATCAGGTTGACGGCTTCGGAAGTGACTTTCTCGGCCGCCATGACGAAGTCGCCTTCGTTCTCGCGGTCCTCGTCGTCAACGACGATAACGATACGTCCCTCTTTAATGTCCTCGACGGCGGCTTCTATGGAGTCAAATGGGTCGGAGCCGGGCATGTGATGGGAATCTGCTAATTATCGTTCTGCTTGGGATTGACGTCGGTAATGGAATTCTTCATAAAACGCGCTTTCACGTCCTTGTCAATTTCGGCCAGGACCGAATCGTCTTCAACAGAGGTGACCTTCGCGACCATTCCGCCGGACGTTACGATCTTGTCTCCCTTTTCCATGTTGGAGACCTTCTCCTGGATCTCTTTCTGGCGCTGGCTCTGCGGGCGGATGATAAACCAGTAGAAGATGAGAAAGATGGCCGCCATAAAAATGAGGCTGGTCCAGCCGGAGCCTTCCTGGCCGGCCATAAACAACAGTGCTGTATCAAACATGAAATGTGTTATTTGGTTTGTATGAACAGTCTCGCAAACGCTTAAGATACGATTTTTGGCACCTTCCTACAATTTGCGGCTCCCGCGGGGCGGCCCGCGCGGCTGAGGGTTCCGGCGCCGTTTCCGCCCGCAATCCCGCCGGCGTCACATCGCGCGTTCTTACGCCCCGGGGTAGAACCGCGTGCCGGAGGAGGCGTGTTCGCCGAGCAGTTCCGCGGGACGGAATCGGTCGCCGTGCCGGCTTTCCAGTCGCTCCAGCCGGGCCAGGACGGTATCGGCACCCTCGCGGTCCGCAAACCGAAAGGGTCCCCCGAGAAACGGCGGGAAACCCAGCCCCAGTATCGCCCCCAGATCGCCGTCGCCCGGCGCCTCCAGGATTCCCTCCTGCAGGCAGTGCACCGCCTCGTTGATCATGGCGAGGGACATGCGCCGCTGCACTTTTTCCGGGTCCATCTTCTCCCGTCCGTCCCCCCCGAAATAGCGATATATTTCGGTGTTCGGCTCCTTCTTCTTCCGTTTTGCCCCTTCCCGTTCGTAGCGGTAGAATCCCTTCCCGTTCTTCTTCCCCTTGTACCCGTCGTCAAACAGCTCCCGTGGCTTTCGGCTCGGTTCGGCTCCCCGTTCGGCGAACATCGGGTTGAGTACCTCGGTGATATGTGCGGCCACATCGATGCCCACCTCGTCGAAGAGCGCGGCGGGTCCCACGGGAAAACCGAAATCTTTCATGACGCGGTCGAGCTGTTCGATGGAGATCCCCTCCTCCAGCAGTTTCAGCGCCTCGTTCATGTAGGGTGCCAGGATCCTCGTAGTATAGAAACCGGGTCCGTCGTTGACCACGATCACGTGCTTGCCCTGGTCGACGCCCACCTGGCGGGCGGTGGCGGTCACCCACCCGGCGGTCCGTTCCGTTTTAACGATTTCCAGCAGCGGCATCTTGGGGACGGGCGAGAAGTAGTGCATGCCGATCACCTGCTCCGGCCTGCCGGAGGCTTCCGCGATGTCGGCGATGGGGAGGGAGGAGGTGTTGGAGGCGAAGATGGCGCGGGGAGGAAGCACCTGCTCGGTCTCACGGAGGATCGACCGCTTCAGCTCGAGGTCCTCAAAAACCGCCTCGATGACCAGGTCGGCATTTTCAAAACCGTCGTACGTCGCGGTCGCCGTAATGAGTCCGCCGACCCGGTCCCTTTCAAATTCGGAGATGATCCCCTTGCCGGCTTTCTCGTCCAGATCCTCCCATACGGCCCGCTTGCCTTCGGCCGCCTGCTCGACCGTCTGGTCCTTCAGCAGAACGCGGAAATCGTTGTTGGCGCTTACGTCCGCTATGCCCGATCCCATCAGGCCGGCCCCCAGCACCCCGATTTTGTCCACTGCCCGGGCCCGGTCGGCCGAGGGATTTTTCTTGGCGCCCTGCATGCCGAAGAAGAGATTGACCAGGGCTTTGGACTGCGGCGTGGCGGCCAGCTCGCCGAAAGCAACCGATTCGGCCTCAAGGCCTGCCTCCGTGCCGTTTTTGTAGCCCTCCTCCACGCAGTCGATGATGCGCCCGGGAGCGGGATAGTTTCCCCGGCTCTCCTTACGGGCGCGTTTGCGGGCCTGGGAAAAGACGATGCGTCGCCCGAGGGGATTCCCCTCCAGCAGCCGCTCCAGTATCCCGCGGCGGTCTTTCCGGTCGTAGGAGCGGTCCTCCAGCTTGTCCACCGCCCGGATGGCCGCGGTCACCACCGCGTCCCGGTGCGTGAGTTCGTCCGCCAGCCCCATTTTGCGGGCCTGACGGGGATAGATGTTCTTGCCGGTCAGCATGTAGGTGAGGGCGTTCTGGAGGCCGATAATACGGGGCAGCCGCTGAGTCCCCCCTCCCCCCGGCAGCAGTCCCAGCTTGACCTCCGGCTGACCCATTACCGTCTTGGAGTGGTCCGATACCACCCGGTAGTGGCATGCCAGCGCCACCTCCAGTCCCCCGCCCAGGCAGGCCCCGTGAATAGCGGCGACCACCGGTTTCTCCAGCCGTTCGAGCTGGAGCAGCAGCCGGTTACCGCGCCGGCTCAAATCTTCCACCTCCCCGGGAGCCTCCTTCTCCTTAAGCATCTCCACGTCGGCCCCGGCGACAAAATTGTCTTTTTTTCCGCTGGTCAGTACCACGCCCCGCACCGAGGAGGCGGAAAGCTCCTCCATACGTGCGGTGAATTCGGAGATGAGATTCTCGTTGAGGGTGTTCACCTTCTCGCCCGGCTGGTCCAGGGTGATGATGGCGATATCCCCGCGATACGAAAGGTCCAGGTAGCTCATGGCGTGGGATTTAATTGGGATAGCGTTCCAGGATGATGGCGTGGCCCTGTCCCCCGGCCGCGCAGGCGGTGACCAGCGCCAGGGTGCCGTCCTCTTCCCGGAGCCGGTTGGCGGCGGTGGTCACCAGGCGGACCCCGGTGGCGCCGAAGGGATGGCCCAGGGAGAGCGACCCGCCCCAGCTGTTGAATTTCTCCATCGGAATTTCGCCCACGGCCCGGTCCCGCCCCAGCTTCTCGCGGGCGAAGGCGTCGGACGAAAGGGCCTTGAGAACCGTAAGAATCTGTCCGGCGAACGCCTCGTGAAACTCAAATACATCGATGTCGTCCAGCGTGAGGCCCATCTCGTCCAGTACCCGGGGGGCGGCGTAGGCCGGCCCCAGCAGGAGCTCGTCTTCCGGGTCCTGGGCCACATAAGCGTAGGAACGCAGGTAAGCTTTCGGACGCACGCCGATCTCCCCGGCGCGGGCTTCGCTCATGACCAGCGAGGCGGAGGCGCCGTCGGTCAGGAAGGAGGAATTTCCGGCGGTGACGGTGCCGTGGGGCTTGATGAAGGCCGGGCTCAGTTTCTCCAGCTTCTCCATGGAGGTGTCCTCCCGAAATCCGTTGTCGTGCGTAACCACTTCGAACTCCGGCGGCACGGCGGCGGGGAAGAGCTCCGGATCCAGCTTGCCGTCCCGGGTCGCCTCGGCCGCCAGGCGGTGGGACCGGAGCGCGTACTCGTCCTGCGCCTCCCGGCCGATTCCAAAACGGGCGGCCATCTTGTCGCAGCTTTCGCCCATGGTATCCCCGGTCGAAAACTCCTCGATAGCCGGGATTTCGGGAAGCAGGTCCGACGGGCGCAGTCCCTTGAAAAAGGAGAGCCAGTCCGTCAGCGACTTGTACTTGCGGGCGTCCAGCAGCTTCCGGCGGAATTTCCTGCGGAAACGGATGGGGATATCCGACATGGTCTCCGTCCCCCCCGCCAGCACGATCTCCGCCTGGCCGCTCCGGATCAGGTTCACGGCGCTGGTAATCGCCTGGTTTGAGGAGATGCAGGCCATGGTCACCGTGTGAGCGGGAACCGTGTCGGGCACCCCGGCTCCCAGGGCGGACTCCCGGGCTACGTTGCTGGTGTTGACGTCCTGTATCACCGTCCCCATGATCACCCGGTCGAGATCGGAGGCGTGAACGGGCGAGCGGCCGATCAGACCCTCGATGGCCATGCGCCCCAGGTCGTAGGCCATCAGGTCCCTGTAGCCGGTTCCGGAACGCTGAAATGGAATGCGTCCGCCGTCCACGAATACCGCGGTCTGCCGGGGATTGGATGTGTCAGTCATGGTGAGACGCTTCGGAATTGAAACAGATGGTTGCCGGGGGTACCTGCGCGAAATTCAAGATGCCTGATTGCCCCGCATTAGTCAAGCAGGAGTTAACATTGTTAACCTGCGGGGAGTTCACCGGCAGGGAGGGAGAGGAGGGACACCGAAATGGTTTTGCCGGGATTTCAATAGTTCTTATATTTGAGGCTCTTTTTGGGCTCGGCCGGCTGTCCGCCGGCAGGAAACGGGGTGGTTAGCTCAGCTGGTTCAGAGCACCTGCCTTACAAGCAGGGGGTCACTGGTTCGAATCCAGTACCACCCACTCCCCCGCAAAGCCCTTGCACGGCAATGTTTTACCGCTGTGCAGGGGCTTTTTTTTGGCTCTAATCAACGCGATGTAGGATTTGCTATTTATTCCGACATCTTTTCTATTGGGAGTACAGGCATTTGTAGGGAATGGGTATTCAAGGGGAGGACTCCCCATTAAAAATGGGTCCCGTATCGAGAGGAGGCCGATGAGCCTGCCAAGCGTCCCGCCTTTGATGATCATCTGTACGCTGTTAAACGAATGGGAGACACAACAGGTCAGCTGGTGAACATCATCTCCCAATTCATAACCTGTTAATTGCTTAGCGAAATTTCCGAAAGCATGGCTGACCTTAATAAACAGCTTCACAACAAGTGGGGAAATTCGGCCATCATTGCGGTCTTTGTGGTGCTGGCCCTGTTTGTGTTTGTAGCAACACATTATGGAACCAAAACGCTCTCTGCTGTCCGGGCGTATGTAGGAGCTGAAGGCCAATGGACCAATGCTCAAAAAGAAGCAACGAGCCTGCTTATTCAATACAGCGTTAAAGAGCAGCCGGAACTATACGAACAGTTCAAGAAAGAGCTGGAACTGCACAATTCATTTAAAACAACCCGGCAAACGCTGATCTCAGACAATCCGGATTATGATCTGGCATTTAAGGGATTTCAGACCGGCGATATCCATCCCGGTGATATTGACCTGATACTATGGCTGGCTCAATTCCAGGAAGATATATCCTATCTGCGACAGGCTTTTAACATCTGGGAACAAGGAGACCGGCACATTGCGAAGCTGGACAGCTTGGGTCGTGTCTTGCATCAGGCGATCCAGGAAGATCGCCTGGACAATAATACCAGAAACCGGTTTATCCGGGATATCACCACGATAGATGCCCGACTGACCGAGTTGGAAAGCTCGTTTTCCGCAACCATGGCAGATGGCGCTCGCTGGATTCGAACGGTACTCTTCTGGTCTATTGTGATGCTGGGTGCAATTATCATCCTTACAGGGTATATCATTACCCGCAGTTATTTCAGGGATATCAGTAGTCTGAACCAGGAATTGACGGAAAGCGAAACCAAATTCCGCACCGTTCTCCAAAACTCTCGCGACGTGATTTACCAGATGGATTTTGAATCCGGCGACTACGAATACATGAGTCCGGCTGTAACAAGCATGCTCGGCTATTCGCCGGATCAAATATTGGGCCAGGGGCCTGAATTTATTTTGGATCGCATTCATCCCGAAGATCTTAAAAGATTAGATCGAGAAATAAAGGAGATGAAAGGGAAGGGGGTTGAGGACCAATTCGCGAGCGAAACCGAATTTCGCATAAAAACAATAGAAGGAAATTATATATGGGTCAACAACCAACGCTCGCTGGTGAAAGACAGCAACGGCAATCCGACTGCCATTGTAGGTACTGTGCGGGATATATCGGACCGCAAAAAACATGAAGTGGAAACACAAAAATCCCTTAAAGAGAAACAGACATTACTGGAGGAAATCCACCATCGCGTAAAAAATAACCTGGCAGTGGTATCGAGCCTGCTCGAATTACAAAAAAATGAGGCCGGTGATGAATTAAGACCTATTCTCCAGGATACCCAGTCTCGCATCCATTCTATCGCAATGATCCATGAAAAGCTATATCAGACCGAAACACTTTCTAATATAGACATCAAGGAATACATTGAAGATTTTACCAACATGGTTGCCAACTCTTTTGTGTCAGAGCAAAAAGACATTACGGTTACACAAGAGGTCCAAAGCTTTAGTCTGGACATAACCAAAGCTGTGCCGATCGGGCTGATCCTAAACGAATTGTTGAATAACGCTTATAAGCATGGCTTTTCAAATGTAAAAGACGGGGAATTACGTATAACCTTATCAAAGGAAAATGGGACGGGAACTCTCCGCGTTGCCGATGACGGACAGAGACTTCCCGACGACTTTAGCCTGGACGACCAGCAATCAATGGGCATGACATTGATCCAAACACTAACCAAGCAGCTGGAAGGCGAATTTGAATTATTACCGGGGGATAAATGGACCACATTCCAGGTTAAATTTTCCATCACAGGATAGGCTTCCAATATTTGATATTATATCTAGGGATTTGCTAATGGCCGCCATTAGAGGTTAATTGGATGTTGGAATAGATCGGCGGGGTACTTTTTCACATACGCAATACGGGATGGGAAGTGTACTCCTCCAATATCCACAACCTAAAAGAAAGGGGTCCCTATGGATACCAAAAAATACCTGCTTGCCACACTTGCCGGGTTAATCGTGATGTTCGGGCTGGCATGGCTCGGCCACTCCATGATCCTGGAGTCGCTTTTCGAAAGCTCGCCCATGGAGGCGATCGCGCGTGAATCCCCGCTTATTCCGGGCCTCGCGGCCGCCTACCTGGTGATGGCCCTGGTCATGGCCCATATGTACCCGAAAGGAATCGAAGGTACCGGAATTTTCGGAAACGGATTGCGTTTCGGTATGCTCGTCGGACTGCTTACGGCGGTTCCCTACTCCATTATGATGTACAGCACGCTCCAGGGCGGTACCGTTACGATGATCGTCGCCGAAGGGGTCTGGCACATGATCGAGCAGGGCCTCGGCGGAGTGGCCATCGCCTACGCGTGGGGCAGGGAGTCCGCTGCTGACGAAATCTGACGGGCGCCGTTATTCGTTCCCGTTCAGGGTGATGGTCCCCACATCGGTCTCTTCATCCTCCTCGACCATAATGTCGGTCAGTGTGGTGTCGGAGTATTGATCGCTGGACGGATCAATCCACAGCCGGTAGAGACCCTCTTCCAGTCCCCTGATCAGGAATTCGCCGGTGGAGTCCGGTCGGGTGGAGGAGGTGTCTTCGTCCATGATGGCGAATACATCGGGATCCGCTTCGACCGGCTCGATCGTACCCGATACGGATCCGGTATCTTCTCCGCCGCCGTTTTCAACAAAAGCTTTCAGGACAGGCTTGAGGATGTACATGCCGCTGTTACCGGCCCTGTGGACCGACCGGGCGGCGTCGAAGTCCACGACTACGTCGATCTCATCCCCTTCGTTCAGCTCGGTCTCGAATTTGATCTTGTAGCCGGACTGCTGTCCGCCGGGGACCTTGAGGTCGTGCAGGCTGCTGTCGACCATTACGGTGTTGTTGTCTCCCAGGATCAGCCGCAGTTCGTTATAAAAACCGGGGTCCAACTCGGCCGAGGCCAGAAGCGAGTCCACGCCATTCTGCAGCTCGAGCAGGTTGAGGGTCAGGGGCTCGACCGGAAGGTCGATCCATTCTCCCTCCTCATCGGTGGAATCGGAGGCGGACGTATCCGCGTCGGGGGAGTGGCGGATTCGCATGCCCGTGATGTTCACGTTGACCTCCTGGTAATCGCCGGGGGCATCGGTTAGATGCACATTCATACGCGCCGTGCCCTCTTCCGTGCTGTTCAGTATCCCGTCGCTGCATGATACCCCGATAGCGATTACAACGGCAATCGAGATAAGGCTTTTAAGTACAGATTTGAGTCGGATTTTTTGTTTCTCTTCTTTCATCATTCTGAAACTGGTTTGTTAGAGGCTGCATATTTTTCCAACACGTACAGCATTGATACAGCCTTCCGCCGAAGATGTTCCCCGATAAAATAAAAAGAAAAGGCCGGCAATGGGAGCCCCCGGCCTTTCCCGGAAACGTTTCAGGCGGATTTGGCCAGCGGATTGATGTTTTCCTCCGCCAGGATGTTCAGCTGCTGGTCGGCACCCTTCTCTTCGTTAAGCGAATCCCGGAGTTTCTCCATCGCGGCGGTATGGTTGAGCGCCTCGGCGTAATGCAGGGCGGTACCGTAGGCGGCGATTTCATAGTGCTGGATGCGCTGAAGGTCCGCTATCAGTCCGGCGTCCCTTACCGCGGGTTTCTCAATTATAAAAATGGTTAATTGCGGGATCGGAGTTCCCGGTACGGCAGGGTTATAAGAGCAGGAATGAAACACTATCATTCAACTTGGAATACGTTTTATCTACGCGAGGATTGGCATTAAAATACCGGGAAATGTTTAGGCGGGGTTTTCCGTTATGTTAAATGAACGATAACCAATTGGATAGGAGATATGCCTGACAAAGTGAAGAAGTTCGAGGAGATGATCGAGAATCCCACCTCGCACCAGTTGAAGGCTTACTACGACGCCAAGGAGAAGGCATGTCTGGACGCCATGAAATCCTCCAAATCCAAAAACCCTCACAATAAAGGATCAAATCTGGCGGATTTTTGGGATTACGTGTACGAGCAGTTCTACGAGATTCAATGAATTCTTACGGGGTATCACATCCGGCATACAGGATTCAACCCGTTATTATACCTATTCAGAATTGAAGTACGGCATAGTATTGCAACCTTTTTAGTATATAAAGGCGATATTATCGGTTCCAAAAAGCGTAAATAAAAAATATTAGAATTAGTAATTATTTAATCTTATTATTGCACATATTAAGCTGATATCTAAATAAACAGTAAATAATTTCGGTTTAGCATTATGGATATAAAATTTGTGGACAGGGAGAAAATACAAAAATCAAAAAAACGCTCATCTAAATTTAAACCTCTCCTGGAAGCATTGGATAAATTGGAAGTAGGCGGAGATGCAATCGAAGTCGATTATAAAGACGATAAGAATGTCAACTCCATGCGTACGGCCGTTTACCAGTACAACCAGGAAAAAGGGGTAAAGATTAAGAGCGGCAAGGACTCCAAGAACAAAAAGATCTATTTCTATCGCGAGAAGTAGAGCGCTGTTCTCCTACCGATAAGCAGATGACGGGTGCCCTTCCGTTCTCCTAGGGGGAGAACGGAAGATAATTCCGAGCCAGTTCGCGGTATTTCTCCGTTTCCTCCCGCACCCAGCCAGAGGATTTTCCCAGCTCCTCCGCCAGCAGCAGGGCGACGGGTTCGGCCATTTCCATACTGGCTTTTGCGTCCAGGAACAGCGCCCGGGTTCTCCGAGCGAGTACATCCTCCACGCAACGCGCCATCTCCTTGCGCGCTGCCCAAACCACGTGCGCGGCCGTATAGGGAAGATCGGGATGGAGAGGGTCGCTCCAGCCGTTCTCCTCCGCCAGCGACCGCAGGGCATCCGCGTCCGAGCCGTAGGCATCGTACGGATCGGAAGGATCGGTGGTGTCGGGATGAATCCATCCGTGAATGCGCAGGTGTTCGGTCACCGAACGGCGCTCCTCAAGATTACCCAAGCGGGCGGCCTCGTCGACCGCCTCTTCTCCCATCAGCCGGTAGGTGGTCCATTTTCCTCCCGTAATGGTGACCAGTCCGGATTCAGGGTCCGAAATAAGCGTGTGATCCCTTGAGATGGAGGCGGTGTCTTCCTCTCCGGAGCGGCTCACCAGGGGACGGAGTCCGGCGAAGACCGAAAGGATGTCTTCCGGTTCCGGGTCATGGGTCAGGTAACGGGCGGCATGGGTCAGCAGGAACTCGATCTCCTCCCGCTGGGCCCGCGGCTCCAGGGAAGGGGTGTCCACCGGTGTGTCGGTGGTGCCTATGAGGATGCGTCCGTGCCAGGGTACGGCAAAGAGCACGCGGCCGTCGGAGGTGCGGGGAACCATGATGGCGCTCTCTCCCGGCTGGAATTCGTCGTCCAGTACCAGGTGCACGCCCTGGCTGGTTTGGATGATGGAATCGGCATCGGCATGGTCCATGCGCCGGACGGCGTCGGTAAAAATGCCGGTGGCATTGACCACGGCCTTCCCCCTGAACGTGTGCGTCTCCCCGCTCTCGTGGTCTGTTGCCTGCACACCCCGCACCACGCCGTCGGTTTTCAGCAGTCCGGTGACCTCCATGTAATTCAATCCGTATCCTCCCTGATCGTGGAGCGTCTGAAGAAGATTTACCGCCAGCCGGGAGTCGTCGAACTGCGCGTCGTAATAGATCACTCCCCCGTCCAGTCCCTCGGGTTCGAGGGTGGGGATGCGCCGGAGGGTCTCCTCGCGGGAGAGGTTCCGGGAGGATCCGAGGCCCAGTTCCCCGGCCATTTTGTCGTAGATCTTCAGGCCGATACCGTAAAACGGCCCCTCCCACCAGTCGTATACCGGCACGATGAAAGAGCGGTTCTTGACCAGGTGCGGGGCGTTACGGTGGAGAAGCCCCCGCTCCCTGAGCGCTTCCCGGACCAGCTTCACATCCCCCTGCTGCAGGTAGCGCACCCCACCGTGGACCAGCTTGGTGCTGCGGCTGGAGGTGCCTTTCGCAAAGTCGTGCTGCTCCAGCAGGAGCGTCCTGTACTCGCGTGAAGCGGCCTCCACGGCCACCCCCAGTCCGGTCGCCCCGCCCCCGATTACGATGACGTCCCACTCCTCCTCCCGGAGAGCGGTATTTAGCATGCGGGTTCTGTCCATGGCGTCCGGTTGCTCGTGAACCTTTCCGTGTGCTGTCCTCCTCCTAGAGAATGCCGCGTCGGGCGTGTTTGGGAGGGATATCCTCTTCCACCCCGGCCCATTCCAGGTATCTTTTACGTATGCGGCTGATCTTCTCCTCGTAGTTCTCCAGGGTCCAGCCGGCGGTATCGACCGCGGGATGGATATGAGCCCTTGCCCGGCCCGACCGGGCCAGAAGCGATCCGCCCACGCTCAGTTCCCGGTTCCCCTCAAAATAGATGGGGACGATGGGATACTCCAGGTCCATGGCGGTTCGGAAAGGCCCTTTCTTAAAGGGGCCGATCACCCCCGGGTGCTTGCGGGATCCTTCGGGGGCAAGCAAAAGAGAGAGCCGGTGTTTCCGGATCCGCTTGTAGGTTTTTTTCAGCGTGGCCACCGCCTTTTCTGAGTCCCCCCGTTTTATAAATACCTGGCCCGTCAGTCTGCCGATGATGAAGAAGATGGGATTGTACTGCAACTCCCACTTTGCCACGAAACGCACCCGGGGCAGCCCCAGCGCGATGATGGTCAGCAGGTCGACCGTGGAGCTGTGGTTGACGATATAGACCACCGGCCGGTCGGGCGGAGGGGCATGGCGTATGATCCGGAAGTCGATTCCCAGGACGGCGAAGACCGGCCGCATCATGAGGGGGCCGATCACCCGGATGATGAAATTGGTGGCCTTACCGGCGCTCAGCAGGAGCAGGAGAAAAATAAACGGCGTGGCCGCCAGGAATACCAGGAAAAAGGTTACGATCCCCAGCAGGCTGCGCAGGTATTCCAGGGGACGGGGGTCGGGTTGTTTCATGGCTGCT
>CAZGSL010000005.1:44573-83115 GCA_964528445.1 uncultured Balneolaceae bacterium
CAGCAGGCTGCGCAGGTATTCCAGGGGACGGGGGTCGGGTTGTTTCATGGCTGCTGGAATATAGAGGGCAGGGTCTGAAGTCCAAAAGCGATCCGGCGGGGCCGGCTTGGGGACCCGGGGAGAGCGGCGGGACACAGGAGCATTTGCTTGGCAGGATGGATTTCATAAGATTATGCCATCACAAATTCCATAAAATCCCGCGCCTATGGATCCCGAAAGCTCAACATGGTACGAAACATTCTCCAAGGGGCACCGCATCAACCTGGGCATCGCCTTCCTGGTTATCGTGCTGGGCGTCGTGTTCGCGGGAGAGATTCCGAGCCAGGGAGACCACTACGGGTTCTGGTCGGTGCTGCCGCCTCTGATCGCCATCGTGCTGGCCTTCTGGACCAAGGAGGTGATCAGCGCGCTCTTCGTGGGCATCGCGCTGGGCGGGGTGATCGCGGGCGATCTCAACATCGTGGATCAGTTCCTGCTGCCCTCCATCGGCACGGAGGATTTCGCCCTCATCCTGCTGGTCTACCTCTGGTCGCTCGGCGGACTGATCGGGATCTGGACCCGCACGGGGGGCGCGGAGCGTTTTGCCGTCTGGGCCAGCAACCTGATGGTCAAGGGCAAGCGGAGCGCCAAGTTCTTTACCTGGCTTATGGGACTCATTTTTCACCAGGGGGGAACCATCAGCACCGTGCTGACCGGGGCGACCGTGCGCCCGATTACCGACAAGCACGGGGTCTCCCACGAGGAGACCTCCTACATGGTCGACTCCACCGCCTCTCCCGCCGCCACCATCATTCCGTTCAACGTCTGGCCGATCTATATCGGAGGACTGGTGGCGGGAACCATCCCGATGTTTGAGACGGCGGAGGACGGCATCGCGTTCTTTTTCTCTTCCCTCCCCTTTAACTTCTACGGCATTTTCGCCGTGATCATCACCCTGCTCTTCGCCCTGGAACTGCTGCCGTGGGTGCCCGGCAAGAAGATGCGGGCCGCCATCGACCGGGCCCGGACCAGCGGGGAACTGGATCGCGAGGGAGCCGAGCCGCTCTCGGCCGAAGAGCTGACCGACATGCAGATTCCGGAAGATTACAAACCGGGCCTGATCGATTTCTTCGGCCCTATCGGCACGCTGCTGGGCGTGGCGATTATTCCCTACGCCTACACCAAGTACTACCTGGGACTGAACGACCCGCTGCTGATGATCGCCGAGGCATTCGTGCTGGCGGTCCTGGTCGGCATGATGGTCGCCCTCACGAAAGGTATGGAACTCAAGGAGGTGATCGACGGGTTCGTGGACGGCTGCAAGGGCGTCACCATCGGGGCGATTATCCTGGCCCTGGCCGTCTCCCTGAAGAGCGTGGCCGACGCGGTGGGCACCGCGCCCTACGTGGTGAGCCTTACCGGGGACTTCCTGACCCCGGCCATGCTGCCCGCCATCCTGATGGTGCTCTGCATAATTATCGCTTTTTCCACGGGAACATCATGGGGCACCTACGCGGTGGTGTTTCCCGTGGCCGTGCCGCTGGCCTGGGCGGTGCTGCCCGATACCTTTTTCCTGATGATCTGCTTCGGTACGGTGGTGGGGGGAAGCGTATTCGGGGATCAGTGCTCGCCGATTTCCGATACCACGATTCTCTCGTCGCTGGCTACAGGCTGCGACCTGATGGATCACGTCTATACGCAGATTCCGCTGGCGCTGCTGGCGGCGGGCATCGGCGCGGCGCTCTCCACGCTGCTGGTGGTGCTGTTTGTCTAGGCGGACTCCTCCAGGAGGGAGGTGCAATGCGGGCAGCGCGTGGCTTCAAGCGGGATATCGGATACGCAGAAGGGACAGCGTTTCAGCTGCGGAGCGGGCGGTTCCGGTTCCTGGCGGGGCCTGCGCAGGCGGTTTATGTAGCGGACCAGAAGGAAGACCGCGAAGCTGACCAGAAGGAAGTTCGCCAGGTTATAGAGAAAATTGCCGTAATTGAGCACGGTGGCTCCCGCCTCACGGGCCGCAGCAAGGGATGCGTACGGGCCGGCCGTCCGCCCCTGCTCGAGGACGATATAGGCATCCGAGTAGTCTGAAAATTCCGTAAGAAGGCTCAGCGGAGGCATCAGGATGTCCGCCACCATCGACTGGACAAGAAGGGTGAAGGCCGCCCCGACGATAATGCCGACGGCCATGTCGGTCACATTGCCGCGAACGGCGAATTCTCTAAACTCTTTCCACATGGCGTTTTATTGGGTTGAGTGTGGGGAATCCCGGACAGGCTATTCCTGTTCGTCGCTACGCTCTTCGCCTGCCGTCTCCTCTTCGGAGGATTGCCGGCCGTCGATTTTACCGCGGGGTGCGGACTCTTTCGCAGGTTGCTCTTCGTCTTCCTTCTCTGTTTCGGCGGCCGACTTTTTGTCCATGGGCTTGCCGTTTTCCCTGAACCATTCCATGATGGTGTCGCCGGTGACTTCCTCTTTTTCCAGCAGCTCTTCGGCCAGTTTCTCCAGGATGTCCCGGTGCTCCTTGAGGGTCTCCACGGCCCGGTCGTAGGCCTGCTGGAGAATCTGCTTGACCTCCTGGTCGATCTCCCGGGCGGTGCTGTCGCTGTAATCCCGCTGCTGGCCGAGTTCGTCGCCCAGGAAAACCTGCTGGCGGTCGCCCCCGAAGGCCATGTTGCCGAACTTTTCGCTCATGCCCCAGTCGAGCACCATCTTGCGGGCCAGCTTGGTGATCTGCTTGAGGTCGTTTTCGGCGCCGCTCGTGGCTGAGTCGAAGATGAGATTCTCCGCGGCACGCCCTCCCATCATGACCGCCATGCGGTCGAGCATGTATTTCTTCTCGTAGAGCAGTTTCTCCCTTTCGGGCAGCTGCTGAGTAACTCCCATCGCTTTTCCGCGGGGGATGACGGTGACCTTGTGGAGAGGATCGGCGTTGGGCAGCACGGCGGCCACGATGGCGTGGCCGGCTTCGTGGTAGGCCAGCATCTCCTTCTCATGCTTGGAGAGATTGACCCCCTCGCGCTTGAGTCCCATCATCACCTTGTCCCTTGCCTGGTCGATGTCTTCCGTGGCAATCGCCTTCCGCTTGTGACGGGCGGCGATCAGGGCGGCCTCGTTCAGCAGATTCCGCAGGTCGGCGCCGCTGAAGCCGGGAGTGGAGCGAGCGATCTCCTCAAGGTCCACCTCGTCGGAGACCTTCTTGTCCTTGGCGTGAATCTTCAGGATCTCCTCCCGATGCTGCTGGGTGGGGAGGTGCACCGTGATCTGCCGGTCGAAACGGCCCGGACGCAGAAGTGCCGGGTCCAGTATGTCCGGCCGGTTGGTGGCGGCCATCACCACCACTCCCTGGTTGGGTTCGAAACCGTCCAGTTCGGCGAGCATCTGGTTGAGCGTCTGTTCCCGCTCGTCGTGTCCCCCGCCCAGCCCGGCGCCGCGCTTGCGCCCGATGCTGTCCAGCTCGTCGATGAAAATGATACTGGGGGCCTTCTTCTTGGCCTTGTCGAACATGTCGCGCACCCGCTTGGCGCCCACCCCCACGAACATCTCCATGAAATCGGAGCCCGTGATGGTAAAGTAGGGCACGCCTGCCTCCCCGGCCACGGCGCGTGCGAGCAGCGTCTTGCCGGTACCCGGCGGACCTACAAGGAGGACCCCGCGGGGAATCTCCCCGCCGAGCGTCTCAAACTGGTCGGGATCTTTCAGGAATCCTATGATCTCCCGGAGTTCCGTCTTGGCGCCCTCCAGTCCGGCGATGTCTTCAAAGTCGGTATCCACCAGTTCGGCGTCCTGGAGCTTCGCCTTGCTCTGGCCGATCTTGAACATGTTCTGCCCCTGCATGCGCATCTGGCGAAAAAACTGGAAGCCGATCAGCAGCAGGAAGAAGAGGGGAATGCCCCAGAGAAGGACCGTCCACCAATTGAAATTGCTCTCCGGCAGGGTGGTGACCTGGACCTCGGACTCCTCCAGCATGGTCATCAGCTCCTCGTCGCCGAAGGAGGGAAGGTAGGTGGTGAAAGTGGAGTAGGAGGTGGTGTCGCCCTCCTCGGTGTTCAGGGTCGCCGACTGCTTCAGCTCCCCTTCCACCGTGCTTCCCTGGACGGTCACCTTGTCGATGTTGCCCTGGCGAAGCTGCTGGCGGAAGGTGCTGTAGTCGATGGTGGGGCTGCTGTCCCAGAACTGGTCCTGCGAACCCAGCATCCAAGCGATCAGGAGTCCGGCGATCACAATCCAGATAACGTAGCGCTGGCTGCCCGGCCCCGTCGATCCGGAGGAGCCGGGAGAGTCCGGGGGACCCTTCCGATTGGAGTCTTTACGGTCGTTGGTGCTCATAAAAAGGTTGGTGGTGCAAAACGTTGTGATGCCTTAACTTAGTAGAATAACGAAGAGGATGTAAAAGGAATTCCAAAAAATAGCCAACTCAAAACGGGATTGCCAATGGGATTTTCGGCATTCTGAGACCTGTCAGGCGGATATCATGGCTGTTACAAGAAAAGTGCTCTCCATTGACGGCGGGGGAATCCGGGGAATTGTTCCCGCGATGATCCTGCGGCATCTTGAAGAGGAGGCGGGGCGGCCCGTCAGCCGGATGTTCGACCTGGTTGCGGGCACCTCCACGGGCGGCATACTGGCCCTGGGACTGGTGGCGCCCACGGGAGAGGGGACCCCGAAATACAGCGCGGACGACCTGGTCGGGCTCTACCGCGAGGAGGGGCCGAATATTTTTTCCAGGTCGTTCTGGTATTGGCTGCGCTCGCTGGGAAACCTGGTCGACGCCAAGTATCCCGCCGGGGGACTGGAGCGGGTGCTCGACCGGTATTTCGGATCCGCCATGCTGAGCGACTCCCTTGCCCCCGTCATTGTCACCAGCTACGAGATCGAGCGCCGGATTCCCTGGTTTTTCAAGAGCCGGAAGGCGCGGGATCCGGAGCTCTCCGAGGAGTACGATTTTCCGATGAAAACGGTCGCCCGGGCTACCGCGGCGGCCCCCACCTACTTTGATCCGCTTCGGGTGGATTTCAACGGCGGCGACAACTACTACGCGCTGGTGGACGGCGGCGTATACGCGAACAACCCCGCCATGTGCGCCTACACCGAAGCGAGGGTCATGTTCCCGGACGATGAGATCCTCCTGGTCTCCGTAGGCACCGGCAAGCGCACCCGGAGATACCCCGTGGAAGAGGTCAAGGACTGGGGGCTCACCGGCTGGGTGAGCCCCATTCTCGACGTGGTATTCGACGGGGTGGCGGATACCATCGACTTCCAGCTCAGGCAGCTCCTTTCGGCCGACCGCTACCACCGTTTCCAGGTCGGCCTGCAGAATGCGAGCGATGCGATGGACGATACCAGTCCTAGAAACCTGCGCAACCTGCAGCTGCGGACGGAGGAGCTGATTGACGGGGAGAGAGACCGCCTGGAGCGGCTGGCCGGGATCCTGGGATGAGTCCCGGTCTGCCCGCCAAAATAAAAAGCCCCCGAGGCTGTCCGCCGTCAAGGGCTTAAGAGAGAATGACTTGGTGTGAGTCGGGAGGGGATCGAACCCTCGACCCACGGCTTAAAAGGCCGTTGCTCTACCATCTGAGCTACCGACTCTCATTATGTAAACAGATCGGAAATATACGGCTTTCGCTGATTTAATTTCAAACCCAATTTGGGTAATTTAGGCGTTTCATGGACCATTCGATGCCTTTTCCGGACGCCGTCCATCCCGTACGCATTCCCACCCCGTTTGCGGTCGGAGAGGTTTGGTGTTACATCATCAAGGACGAAAAGGTGGTGCTGGTCGACTGCGGCCACAAGCACGAGGAGTCCATGCAGCAGCTCTCCGGCGCCCTCCGGTCGGCGGACCTGGAGGTGGCCGACATCGATGAAATCTGGTTGACGCACGGCCATCCGGACCACTACGGCCAGGCGGGCGTGCTGGCCGGCATATCGGGCGCGGAGGTGTACGGCCACCGGAAAGAGCGCACCAACTTCGCCGGCAACGACGACCGGGAGCTGTTCGGGGCATTTTTCCGCCGGGAGGGCATACCGCGCGAACAGGTCAAATTGATGGTAAGCCAGCTCGACTGGCTGCAGCAGTACCAGGAGCCGATCCGACCCAAGTGGGTGGAGGACGGAGAGATTATGCGTTCGGGCGAACTCGCGTTCCGCGCGCGGCACCTGCCCGGCCATGCCCCGGGGCACCTGGTATTCTGGCGGGAGGAGAAAGAGGGCGGGGGACTCCTGTTCGGGGGCGACCTGCTGCTGGAGCATATCAGCACCAACGCGCTGATCAACTTCGACCCCGACAGCGGGCGGCGCAACCGGAGCCTGCTGCAGTACCGGGACTCCCTGGCGTGGATCAAAGAGCGGAAAACCAGGGTGCTGCCGGGCCACGGGGAGTTTATCCCGGAGGCGGGGAGCGTGGCTTCGAGGCACCTGGGGGAGCATCGCAAACGGTACGAGAAGATCCTCTCGAAACTGGAAGAAGAGCCGCTCGGACTGTACGAGCTGGCGGGACGCGTATTCCCGGATGCCGTCAAAAAAGGGAACGTCTTCCTGGCGCTCTCCGAGGTGCTGGGATACCTGGACTGGGGCAGGGAGGAGGGACGCATCGAGCGGAAACCGGGAGCACCGCCCCGCTACCGGATCCTCCCGGAGCGGTCCGGAGGCTAAAAAAGATGTATTTCTGAGCTCAAACCTCTATCATACAGGAGAATCAAACCGTTTTTCGATACGCTTATGGCTACAATATTTACGCGCATAATCAACGGAGAAATTCCCTGCCACAAGGTGGCGGAAGACGAAGAACACATCGCGTTCCTGGATATCAACCCGATCGCGGAGGGCCATACGCTGGTGGTGCCGAAGGAGGAGGTTGACTACTTTTTTGCCCTGCCCGAGCACCGCATGCTGGATACAATGGATTTCGCCCGGAAAATCACTTCCGCCATCGACCGCTCCCTGGATCCGCTCCGGACCGGGGTGATTATCCAGGGACTGGAGGTTCCACACGCCCACGTGCACCTGGTCCCCCTCTACCGGGTCGACCAGGTCATGGCACTGGGACACAACGTGGAGGTCCCGGAGGAGCGGATGGAGAAGCTGGCGAAGAAGATCGGGGAGGCGGTGCACTTATGAAAATCCGCGTGCTTAACGGACCCAATCTGAACATGCTGGGACGGCGCGACGCCGCCCGGTACGGCAGCGATACCCTCGAGCGGATCGAGGAGCTGCTGCGGGAGCGTTTCCCGGGGCACGAACTGACGTTCTTCCAGAGCAATGTCGAGGGAGAGCTGGTGGAGGCCATCCAGGATTTGACGGAAGGGGACTGCGACGGCCTGCTGGCCAATTTCGGGGGGTATACCCACACCTCCGTGGCCATACGCGACGCCCTGGAGCTGCTGGAGATCCCGGTGGTGGAGGTACACCTCTCCAACATTCACGCCCGTGAAAAGTTTCGCGAGCATTCCCTTACCGGCGAGCTGGCCGCGGGCGTGATTACCGGGTTCGGGAGCCGCAGTTACGTGCTGGGCGTGCAGGCCCTGCAGGAGCTGGCGGACGCCAACCAAGGCTGATACCGTTGAAGAAACTAAAAGAGCTCTTTTCCGACACCCTCGTTTACGGTATCAGCAGCGTGCTGGCCCGCTTCATCAACTACCTGCTGGTTCCGCTGCACACCAACGTGTTCCGGCAGGCGGAGTACGGCGTGGTCAGCCTCATCTACGTCACCATCGCCTTTCTCAACGTGGTGTTCACCTTCGGCATGGAGTCGGCCTACCTGCGCTACGCCAAGGAGCGGGAGCGGGCCAGGGACGTCTTCAAGACCCTCCAGCTCAGCCTGCTGGGTTTCGCCTCCCTGCTGGCGCTTCTGCTCTGGCTGCTTGGGCCGGTCGTCAAGCCGCTGATGGGCCTGGAGCCGGGATCGCAGGACGTCTACCTGTTCATGATCGGGATCCTCTGGTTCGACGCCCTCTCCATCGTACCCTTCGCCGAGCTGCGCCTGGTGCGGCGGACCTACCTCTATGTGGTGATGCGAACCCTGAACGTGCTGATCAATCTCGCCCTTAACTTCTACCTTATTCTCTCCCTGCGATGGGGCATCGAGGCGGTTTTCGTGGCCAACCTGGCGGCCGCGGCGGTTACTACGATCGTGCTCTGGATTCTGACGGCCGATCTTCTGGGGGGGAACTGGAAAAGAGGCGTGCTCCGGAAGGCGGTCGTGTTCGGGATCCCCTTCGTGCCCGCCGGACTCGCCTATACCGTCAACGAGATGCTCGACCGCTACCTGCTGGAACTCTATATGTCGCCCGAAACCGTGGAGACGCTCTACGGGCCGGAACTGGACAACACCGACATCGTCGGCATCTACAGCGCGTGCTACAAGCTGGCGGTGTTTATGCTTCTGCTGATCCAGATGTTCCGGATGGCCTGGCAGCCGTTCTTCCTGCGGCACGCCGACGATCCCGAGGCGCCCGCCCTGTACGGAGACGTGTTCCGGTATTTCAACATAGCGGCCGGGGTGGTCTTCCTGGGAGTGGGGCTCTTCGTGGAGCAGATCGTGCAGATCCGGATACCGGTGGCGGACGCCTATATCGTCGGACCGGATTACTGGTCGGGTCTGCACGTGGTCCCCATCCTGCTGGGCGCCTACTGGTTTCACGGGTGGTACATGAACTTTTCGGCCGGGATTTTTATTCGGGAAACGACCAAGAACCTGGCCTACATCACGGTCGCGGGAGCCGTCATTACCATTGCCTTCAACCTGATCCTGATTCCCCACCTGGGCATGACCGGCTCCGCTGTGGCCACCCTCCTCAGCTACGGGGCCATGGCCCTGATGCTCTACCGGAAAAGCCGGCAGGTCTACCGGGTGCCCTACTCCCTGCGGCGCGGGTTCCTGACCATGGCCGTCGCCGCCGTCTGCGTACTCTACGCCCCTCATCTGGCGGATCTTCTGGAATCGGAATGGACGGCGCGCATAATTCTGTTGATAACAGGTAGCGCGGCCATGGCGGTCGCCGGGTTGTACGGACGCATGTCCGATTTCCGGGAACGGAAATAGGGAACGATCCAGGGCCGCGTGCCGGATTCCTCTCCTCGTGTGAAGATTCGGTTCCGCCGCCACTCTTTATTATTCGCGTTGAAACACTATTTAAATACTATTAAACCGGGTTATTATGAGCACCTCAAACAAGGTTGGAATATACGTTGACGCCGTTAACGTCACCATGAACGGGGGATTTGGCCTTCGGTACGACACGCTCCGAAAGTTCGCGTGCAGGGACGGCTCCGCGCCCTCCCGCATGAATGTCTACATCGCCTACGACCAGAAGCGGGCGGAGGAGGAGAACAGCTACAAGGAGAAGACGGCCCGTTTCAGCAAGGTGCTGAGGGATTTTGAGTATAAGGTTATCCAACGCCCCATGCAGTACTCCTACGACCGGGACTCGGGGAACACCATAGCCCGCTCCACGGTCGACATGGATATGGCCGTCGACATGGTGACGCAGGCGGAGTATATGGACAAGATGGTGGTGCTCACCAACCACGGGAACTACCTCAGCGCTCTGGAGGCCGTCCAGCAGCAGGGCACGAGGGTGGAGCTGCTCGGCTTTGACGACATGCCCTCCGAACTGAAAAAGGAGGCCGACATGTACTATTCCGGCTACCTGATCCCCGGACTGCTTCCCGTGGAGTCGCCCTACCAGTGGGGCAAGATCGGCTCACGGGTACGGGGAGTCTGTTACGATTTCTCCCACAGCGACGGGTACGGGTTCATCCGATTCCTGACGAAAATCGATCCGAATCTCTGGATTACCGACTCCCGCTTCGAGAAATCGCCCTACAAGACGGTCTTCTCGCACGTTTCGCAGTTCGAGGACAATTTCGAAACCGATTTCCTTCCCAGCCGGGAACTTATTTTTGAATTCGACCTGGTGGAGAACGACAAGGGGCTGGTGGCCGAAAATATCGTGCTCATTTCCGCGCCCTAGGATTTACGCCGCCTGGATTCCCCAAAAATTGGAAAAGGCCCTGCTGTGATCGGCAGGGCCTTTTTCCGTGAATGCAAGTAGTGAAGAAGCCTGGTTTGGTTCCTTCTGTCTTTATTGGGGTTCTACTTGTTCATCAGCTTTCGGAAATCGTCCAGTACGGAGTGGACGTGATCGGCTGATTCGTTTAAAAGTTGTTGTTCTTCTTCGTTTAAGTCAACCTCGATTATCTCCTTGATGCCGCCCTCGCCCAATTTGACCGGGACGCCCAGGAAGAGCTCCTTCTGGCCGTATTCGCCGTTGAGATAGGCTGCGCAGGGAAAGACGCGGTTCTGGTCGAGCACGATCGCCTCCACCATCTGTGCGGCCGCGGCACCCGGGGCATACCAGGCGGAGGTGCCCATCAGGTTCACCAGTTCGCCCCCGCCCCCCTTGGTGCGTTCGACAATTTCCTCGAGGCGGTCCTCGTCAACGAACTGGGTGACAGGCATGCCGCAGACCGTGGTGTAGCGGGGAAGCGGCACCATGGTGTCGCCGTGTCCCCCGAGCAGAAGCGCCTGGATGTCCTTGGGGGAGACGTCGATCTCCTCGGCCAGAAAAGCGCGGAAGCGGGCGGTGTCGAGTATGCCCGCCATTCCCATGACGCGGCCGGAGTCGAACCCGCTGGTCTCGTAGGCCACCTGCGCCATTACGTCCAGGGGATTGGAGACGATGATCAGGATGGTGTTCGGGGAGTGTTCCACGAGCTGTTCGGTCACCCCCCGCACGATGTTCGCGTTGGTTTCCAGCAGGTCGTCCCGGCTCATGCCCGGGCGGCGGGGAACGCCGGCCGTGATCACGCAGACGTCGGATCCGGCCGTCGGTTCGTACTCCACGGTCCCGGTCAGCCGGGTGTCGAACTGGTGAATGGGAGACGACTCCCACTGGTCCAGCGCCCGTCCCTTGGAGGGATAGATCTTCTCTCCGTTTCGTTCCTGGACGATGTCGACCATGACTACTTCTTTAGCGAAATCACGCTGGGCCACCGCCAGTGCGACGGTGGAGCCGACATTGCCGCCGGCGCCAACTACGGTTACTTTCATAATGGTTGATCCTGTTTGTTGATTAGCATTCTGACTATGTACGGCCTTTTCGAAAATCTCTTCCCCACATCAGCTTGTTACGCAGGGTATCAAAATAGCTCTGATCGGGCAGTTCAATGAGGTTGATGGCGAGGTCCGATCGGCGGATCTCCACCTCGAACGGATAGTCCTGAATTTCATAAATTTCGCCGTCATAAGAAAACAGCACATCGTGGTCCTGCCGCCTCACGGAGATCCGCAGGGGTTTGTCCGACGGCAGCACCAGGGGACGGGTGGTGAGGGTGTGGGGATTGATCGGCGTGAGCACCATCACGTCGGTATTGGGCATGACGATGGGTCCGCCGGAGGAGAGGTTGTAGGCGGTGGAGCCGGTCGGGGAGGCCACGATCAGCCCGTCCGCCCAGTACTCGTTGATAAACATCTCGTTGTACTCGGCCCTCACGGTGACCATGGAGGTGGAGTCCTTTTTGGAGAAGAGGAATTCGTTGAGGGCGTGCCAGGCGTTCCCCTCCCCGTCCTCTGCCTTCAGCAGGTAGCGCCGGTCGAGCTGGTACTCCCCCTCCCTGAGGCGGTCCAGTGCCCGGACCAGGTTCTCCTTCTGGGTATTGGCCATGAATCCCAGGCGGCCGGTGTTGACGCCAAGGATGGGCTTGCGTGAATTTTTCATGAGGCGGGCCGTATAGAGCATGGTACCGTCGCCTCCCATGGCGATGACCACATCAGACTCCCCGATGGCCTCTTCCTCGGTGGGAAAGACCCCCGCCGAATCGTGGAGGTCGGCCTCGTAGAGTTCGCGCAGTTCGGCGCCGAAAAGGATCCGCATTCCGTGGCGGTCGGCCCACTCGAGGGCCTTGATGAACGGCTTTTTAACCGAGTATTTCTCCGGGTTGGCGATGACGGCGATCTTCATGGGCCTCCCCCCGCTTCCGCCTCCTCGTCGGGCATGGAGGTCTCCCGCAGGTTCATCCACCACGGGTACGCGTTCAGCCCGATTCCGCTGATGCCGCTGTGATAAAGGCTTACCCTCGGGAGGGTGAATTCCACCACCATATGCTCGTCAGGAGGAGGGGTGTCGGCAAAATAGAGCGGAGTCCACTGCCCGGTGTAGAAAGAGGTATTGCGGTTGGGCACGCGGACCGGCAGCATCCGCAGATCGATGCCGCGCTCGCCCAGGTTGGCGGACCAGCGCGAGATGAAGTTTCGCAGGTAGAGATCGTCGGTGAAGGCGGCGAAGACCGAGTCGGCCGCCACCTCGCTGCCGGTCGGCCCCCTCAGCGCGTAGATGTCCATCAGCGCGTAGGGGAATTCCCCCCCGAAGATCTCCCGCTCCATGGAGGAGAGAAGCGAACGGGCCTCCTGCGGGGAGAGAGGTCCCCCGTCGTGATAGTGGAGGGTGTAGCGGGTGGCATTGCCCGACCGGTGCATCACATGCTCTCCCTCGTAACCGGTGGAGAGGCTGCCGTCCTCCTCCAGCACGGCGCTGAGGGTTTCGGGGCCGGACTGTGGGATGAAATGCACGTCCCCGGAGGCGTAGGCCTGGAACAGGCTGGTTTCGTCCTCGTAGATCCGCAGGTCCACCCGGTTCAGGTCGGGCGCCTCGCCCGTCCGGTAGTTGTCGAACCGGCTGAAAACGAACAGCGAATCCTCGGGCTGCTGTCGATAACGGAAGGGGCCGGTGCCGACGGCGGGAAATTGGGAGGGATAGGGAGAGGTAATCGCCTCGGGGGGATAGACCACCGCGTGGGGGGAGGCCAGCTTGTGGAGGAACCACGGATCCGGCTCGAGCAGGTGGAAAACCACGGTACTGTCGTTCGGCACGCGGATGCCGCTGATCCCGCCCAGGTGGCGAAGCTCCGGGTTGAACACCCGGTGCTGCTCGCGGTAGAACGGCTCGAATCCCTCGATGTTCATGAAGGTGCGCGCGGCGTGGGAGGGGACGGAGTTCCAGGCCATCCGCTCAAACGAAAAACGCACGTCGCCGGCCAGGAGCCGCCGTCCCACACCGGTACTGAAAATTTCGCTGTCGTGATAGTAGATGTCAGTTCGCAGGGAGAAGCGGTAGGTGAGGGAGTCGTCCGACAGCTCCCAGTCGCGGGCCAGCACCGGCTGCAGCTGGCCGTCGCTGTCGTAGCGCATCAGTCCCTCGTAGACCAGCTGTACGGCGCGTCGCGTGGCGTTGTTGATGGCGTGCAGGGGATCGAGGGTGTGGACCGGCGAGGCCTCTCCGATGGTAATCATGCTGAAATCCGGATCCGTCTCCGGGCCGGCTTCCGCGGTGTCCGCCGAGGTCTCCGTCTCCGCCTCCCGCGTGGCCGTCAGCGTCTCTTCGGAGGAGCCGCAGGAGGCGAGCAGCAGGGCCGCCAGCAGGGGGAGATATGTAAGGCGGATCGTGTTCATCTCATGCTTCACCTTGCGCTTGCTGGTTGCCGCTGCCCTTCAGTCCCTTGAGTCCCCGGACGGCCTTTTCGCTCAGCAGGTTCGTGTCGTAGCTGCGGATCCGGCTCATCTTCCGCCGGTGCCGCTTGCGGGCGATCTCAATTAACTCAAGCACCAGCCCGGTCATATTCATTCCCTCCTCCTCCCAGAGGTAGAAGGAGAAGGATCCCGGGATGGTGTTTATTTCGTTGAAAAAAACCTCGTGGCTCTCCTCGTTGACCAGGAAGTCCAGCCTCGCCACGCCCGAGGCGCGGAAGAGGCGGAAGATCTCCAGGGAGAGCGAGCGTATCTTCCCGGAGAGCTCCCCGGGAATGTCGGCCGGAATCACCCGGTCGGCCGAGGCCATCCCCTTGCCGCCGCCGTCCGCCTGGTATTTGTCCTCGAACGAGAGGGTCTCCTCCTTGCCCAGGGGACGCTCGCAGACGCTGGCCCTCGCATCCCCGCTCCAGCCGAGCACCGAACAGTTCACCTCCAGCAGGGGATGCACCGCCTTCTCCACCAGCAGGAACTCGTCGTAACGAAAGGCCGTCTCCACCGCCTCCTCCAGCTCCTCCCGCTCTTCGGCGCGCGCCACGCCGATGCTGCTGCCCAGGTTCACCGGCTTGATCACCACCGGGTAGCCGAGCTTCTCCCCGGCCTCCTCCAGGATTTTCCCGCGTTCCGCCTCCCACCGGTTTTCGTCGAACGAGAGGCCCTCCACCACGGGAATGCCGCCGGCGCGGCAGAGCTCCTTGGCCTTTACCTTGTCCATCCCCACCGCCGAGGCCAGGGTGCCGCTGCCCGCCACGGGTACGTTGTACATCTCGCAGCACCCCTGGAAGCCGCCGTTTTCACCCTCGGAACCGTGAAAAGCGGGGATCACGGCGTGGAGGTCGTATTGGCGCCGTCCGGAGAAGAGTCCCCTGCCGGCGGTCTCCAGCAGCACGGTTTTTCCCATCTCGTCGTGAGAAAACGTGCAGGGCCAGGTCTCCTCCAGCAGTGCGTCCAGGTCTTGGTACGCCTTCAGCTCCAGGAGGGCCTCCCCGGTGCGCCACCGCCCCTCCTTGGTCACGTAGAGGGGAACGACCCCGAATTCGGTCTCCTTCAGCGCGGAGGCAACCTGCATGGCGGTGAGGACGGAGACCTCGTGCTCGGGCGACATGCCCCCGAATGCGACCAGTATGTTTTTGTCGGCCATGGCGCGTGAGTTGTGAGGGACGGCTTCGGTTGTTCCGGCGATTCTCCCGAATGATAAGAAAAGATCGTTTCAGATGTTACAGCGGGGAGGCGCAGGGAGATTCCCGAACCGGGGGCCGCGGGCAGGCTACTGCCGGGCCATGTGGTAGAGCTGGAGCACCCGGAGCTCGTCGTATCCCACCGACTTGTCCATCTTGTCGTAGATCGGGCGGAGCACCCGGGCCCCTTTCTCCTCCATGAGGCGGAGCACCCGGTCGCGGTTGCGCTCGGAGAGGGAGGAGGCCTGCAGAATGCCGTCGTCCCGTATCTCGTGGCCCTCCTGGAGGTACTCCCTCAGATGCTTGACGATGGTCACCGGACGCACCCCGTACTGCTCCGCCAGTCCCTCGATCGTGCGTCCCCCGTTGTAGGCCTTCCCGATCCGCTCGTACTTCTCCATGCCCGACTTCTCGCGGGCCCGCTTCTCGAGGGCGTCCGTCTTTTCGGGGATGCCGTGCTCTTCGCAGTACGCCCGGATCGCCCGCGCGAAGTCGTCTCCGTACCGCTTGAGCTTGAGGGACCCCACCCCGTAGATGTGCATCAGCTTCTCGCTCTCCCTCGGGAAGAAGTAGGCCATCTCCATCAGGGTGGCGTCGGGAAAGATCGAGTAGGGAGGCACGTCGCGCTCGTCGGCCAGCTCTTTCCTGACCTTCCTCAGCCTGCTCCGCAGCTCCTCGTCGTATCCCTCGCGCACTTCGGCGGGAATGCGGGCGCCCTCCCGGCCGTTCGAGGCGGCATCGGACGCGGTGTCGGAGGCGTCCGGATCCACGCAGTTGTCGCACATGCCGCAGTTGTCCTTTTCGTACTCCTCCCCGAAATAGTTCATAAGCGGCTTGCGCCGGCACTCCCCGGTCTCCAGGAAGCCCAGCAGGTCGTTCAGGTGCTGCTCGGCGATCTTCTTCTCCTCGCCCTCCTTCTGGTTGATAAAGTAGCGGATCTTCTGGGTGTCGGAGTAGCTGAACAGCAGCAGGCAGTCGGCGCGGAGTCCGTCCCGTCCCGCGCGGCCGATCTGCTGGTAATAGGACTCGATGTTCTGGGGCATGTCGTAGTGCACCACGAAGCGGACGTCGGGCTTGTTGATGCCCATGCCGAAGGCGATGGTCGCCACGATGATGTCGATGTCGTCGCGGATGAAGGCGTCCTGGTTGCGGTTGCGCACCCCCTCTGAGAGTCCGGCGTGGTAGGGCTTGACGGAGTGCCCCTCCTTTTTCAGCTCCACGTAGAGCTCGTTGGTCTGCCGCCGGGAGAAGCAGTAGATGATCCCGGACTGCCCCTTGCGCTTGTAGAGAAAGTCGAGCACCTGCTCCAGCGGATCGTGCTTGTCGACCACCCGCAGCATCAGGTTCTCCCGGTCGAAGCTGGCGAGGAACGTCTCGGAGTCTTCTATCCGCAGGATCTTCTTGATGTCCTCCCTCACGCGCGGGGTGGCGGTGGCCGTCAGGGCCAGGCAGGGGGCGTCGGGAAATTCGTTCTTCACGCGGGCCAGTTTCCGGTACTCCGGACGGAAATCGTGTCCCCACTCGGAGATGCAGTGCGCCTCGTCGATCGTGAAGAGGTCCACCTTCAGCCCCGAGAGAAGATTCCGGGTCTTCTTCATCAGCAGCGTCTCCGGGGCGAGGTAGAGCAGGTCCGCCTCCCCGCTTTTCAGGCTTTCGATGTTGCCGCGGTACTCCTCCGGGGAGAGCGAGCTGTTGAGGCAGACGGCGGGAATCCCCAGCTCGGCGAGCTGCTCCACCTGGTCTTTCATCAGGGAGATGAGCGGGGAGACCACCACGGTGAGTCCCTCGAAGATGAGCGCGGGGATCTGGTAGCAGATGGATTTTCCGCCGCCGGTGGGCATGATCACCAGCGTATCCCGTCGGTCGAGCACCTGCCCGATGATCTCCTCCTGGAGGGGACGGAACTCCTTGTATCCGAATACGTCGGTCAGCGCCTGTTTCGGCTGGGTAATCATAATTTACTTGCTCAGGTAGAGATTCTTGAACTCGTAGGGTTTCTTGAAGTGCTCGTCGTTGAAGTCCTCCATGAAGTAGATGGTCTCGCCGGTCGATTTCATCTCCGGACCCAGCTCTTTCTTGACCTCCGGAAACTTGTCGAAGGGGAAGACCGGCTCCTTGACCGCCCATTTCTCCAGGGTGGAGGTAAGATCCTTTTCGCTGAAATCGCTGATTTTCGCCCCCAGCATCACCTTCACGGCAATCTGCGCCTCCGGCCGGCCCGTCGCCTTCGCCAGGAAGGGGATGGTGCGGGTGGAGCGCGGGTTGGCCTCCAGCACGTAGACCTTCTCACCCTGCACGGCGTACTGCACGTTCAGGAATCCGACGATGCCCATGTGGGAGGCGATCTTCTGCTGGTACTCCCTGATGGTCTCCACGGCCTGGTCGCTCAGGGAGTAGGTGGGGATCACGGCCGTGGAGTCGCCCGAGTGCACGCCGGCCGGCTCGATGTGCTGCATGATGCCGGCGATGTGGAGCTGCTCCCCGTCGTACACCGCGTCCACGTCCACTTCGATGGCGTGCTCCAGGAACTTGTCGATGAGAAATTCGTTTTCGGGATGGGTCTCCAGCACCCGGTCGGTGTAACGCTCCAGCTCTTCCGGCTTCACGGCGATCCGCATGCCCTGTCCCCCGAGCACGTAACTGGGGCGGATCAGCACCGGGTAGCCGATGCGCTCGGCAATCTCCAGGGCGCCCTCCACGTCGCTCGCCGTGCCGTAACGGGGAAAGGGGATCTCCAGCTCCTTGAGGAACCGGGAGAAAGCCCCCCGGTCTTCGGCGAAGTCGATCTTCTCGAAGGGGGTTCCGAAAATGTGGATCCCCTCCTCCACGAAACGCTTGCCCAGCTTCAGCGCCGTCTGTCCCCCGACCTGCAGGATGACGCCCTCCGGCTGCTCGTGCTCGTAGATGTCCAATACCCGCTCCCAGTAGACCGGCTCGAAGTAGAGCTTGTCGGCGATGTCGAAATCGGTCGATACCGTCTCCGGGTTGCAGTTGACCATGATTGCCTCGTAGCCCATCTCCTGGGCCGCCAGTACGGCGTGGGTGCAGGAGTAGTCGAACTCGATGCCCTGCCCGATCCGGTTGGGTCCGCTGCCCAGGATCATCACCTTCTTCTTGTCGGTCACCTCGCTCTCGTTCTCCCCTTCGTAGGAGGAGTAGTAGTAGGGGGTCTGCGCGGGAAACTCGGCCGCGCAGGTGTCCACCATCTTGAAGGCGGGCTTGAGCCCCAGCTCCTTGCGCCGCTCCCGCACCTGGCCCTCGGTGACCTCCCCGTTGCTCTGGCTGAGCATCCACGCGATCTGCACGTCGGAGAATCCGGCCTGCTTCAGCTCGTACATCTCCTCTTCGCCGATGCTGTCGAGCGACTGCCCCTCGGTGCGGTTCTCCAGGGAGACCATGTAGCGGACCTGCTGGAGGAACCAGGGATCCACGCTGGTAATGTCTGCGACCTCTTCCACCGAGGCGCCCAGCTTGAAGGCGTTGCGGATGTTGAGCATGCGGTCCCAGTAGGGCTTGAGCAGCCGCTCGCGGACGTGCCGGCGGTCCATCTCGTCGTAGCCGTCCGCTCCCAGCCCGCTGCGGCCCACCTCGAGCGACTGCCACGCCTTGTTGAGTGCTTCGGGGAAGTTGCGGCCGATGCTCATCACCTCGCCGACCGCCTTCATCTGGGTGGTCAGCTCTTCGTTCACGTTGGGGAATTTTTCAAAGTTGAAGCGCGGCACCTTTACAATCACATAGTCGATGGAGGGCTCGAAGCAGGCCGAGGAGACCCCGGTGATGGGATTGGGAAGCTCGTCAAGCGTGTAGCCCACCGCCAGCTTGGTGGCGATCTTGGCGATGGGGTAGCCTGTGGCCTTGGAGGCGAGGGCGGAAGAGCGGCTCACCCGCGGATTGATCTCAATGGCGACGAAACGGTCGCTGCCCGGCTCCACGGCGAACTGCACGTTGCAGCCGCCGGCGAAGTTGCCGATGGAGTTCATCATCTTGATGGCGGCGTCGCGCAACATCTGGAACTGCTTGTCCGTCAGGGTCTGGGAGGGCGCCACGGTGAGCGAGTCGCCGGTGTGCACGCCCATCGGATCCACGTTCTCGACGGTGCAGATGATCACCACGTTGTCGTTGTCGTCGCGCAGCAGCTCCAGCTCGTACTCCTTCCAGCCGAAGATGCTCTCCTCGATCAGCACGCGGTGTATGGGACTCATCTCCAGTCCCCTGAGCACTTTCCGTTCGAACTCCTCCTCTTTCCAGACAATTCCCCCTCCGGATCCGCCGAGGGTGAAGGAGGGCCGAATCACGATCGGGAGTCCCCCAAGCTCCTCCACGATCTCCTTCGCCTCCAGCATCGATTCGGCGGCGCGGCTCCGGCACTGCGGAATGCCGATGTCGTCCATCAAATCCCGGAACTGCTGGCGGTCTTCGGTAATGTCCACCGCGTCGATGTCCACCCCGATGATCTGGATGCCGTTCTCCGTCCAGAAATTCTCGTGCTGCAGGTCGCGGGCCAGGTTGAGCCCCGTCTGTCCGCCCATCGTGGGCAGCACGGCGTCGGGCTTCTCCTTCGCCACCACCTCCCGCACCGACTCCGTCGTGAGCGGCTTCAGGTAGACCTCGTCGGCCATCAGGGGATCGGTCATGATGGTGGCCGGGTTGGAGTTGATCAGGATCACCTCGTAGCCGTCGTCCATCAGCGACCGGCAGGCCTGGGTGCCGGAGTAGTCGAACTCGCAGGCCTGGCCGATGACAATGGGACCGGAGCCGATGATCAGGATCTTGTGGATGTCGTCGCGTCTGGGCATGAAGTTGTTGTTCGGTTGGTTTGCGGGCTGGTTTGGGGGCGCCGTGCGCGCCTCGCGTTCGGGTTTCGGTTCAGGCGTTCTCCATCATCTTCACAAAGCGGTCGAACAGGTAGGCCGAGTCGTGCGGGCCCGGGGAGGCCTCGGGGTGGTACTGCACCGAGAAGCCGGGGAAGTTCCGGAAGCGCATTCCCTCGATGGTGTCGTCGTTCAGGTTGAGGTGGGTGATCTCCACCTTCGACTCGTCGATCTTCTCTTCGTCCACCGCGAAGCCGTGGTTCTGGGTGGTGATCTCGACCTTGCCGGTCTCCAGGTTCTTGACCGGCTGGTTGGCCCCGCGGTGCCCCACGTACATCTTTTTGACGGGAATCTCTTCCGAGAGGGCCATCAGCTGGTGGCCCAGGCAGATGCCGAAGACCGGCTTGCCGGACTCCTTGGCGTAGTTGACCGCATCCAGGGCGTATTCGGAGGTGGCGTTGGGATCGCCGGGGCCGTTGCTGAAGAAAAAGCCGTCCGGCTCCCACTCCTCCAGCTCCTCCCGGAAGGCGGCCCCCCGCGCCGGAAAGATCCGCAGCGTGCAGCCGCGGTCGCGCAGGCTGTTGATGATGTTCTGCTTGATGCCGTAGTCGAAGGCGGCCACCTTGTGGGGCCCGTCGCTGTGAACCGTCTGGGCCTCGCTGCGGGTGACCTCGGTGGCCAGCTCAAGACCCTCCATCGGGTCCCACGCCTTAGCCCGTTCCACCAGCTCCTCCTCGTCGAGAATCTCCGAGGAGATGACGGCGTTCATCACGCCCCGGGTCCGTATGTGGCGCACCAGCCGGCGCGTGTCCACCCCGCTGATGCCCACCACCTCGTGGCGCTCCAGGTACTCCTGGAGGCTGCCGTCGGCCTGCGGGTTGCTGTACTCCCGGGAGAAGGCCCGTGTGATCAGTCCGGCGATCATGACCGTGCGGGCCTCGTCGTCGCGGCTCATGGTGCCGTAGTTCCCTATATGGGGATAGGTCATCATCATGAGCTGCCCGTAGTAGCTGGGATCGGTGAAAATTTCCTGGTAGCCGGTCATGCTGGTATTGAAGCAGAGCTCCCCGCCGGTGGTGCCTTTCCGGCCGATGGCGTAGCCGTGCTCGACGGTACCGTCGGACAGCGCGATAATGGCTTTATCTCTGGGAGGTAGTGACATACGCGTGGTCTGGTCTGGGGATGGGTTTCAAAAGGGTGTCTAAAAAAAATCCGACAACGGAAACCGCGTCGGATTTTCTCAATGAGAGAGGTGGGGCGATCGGCCGATTTCGGAAATGGGTCGGCCCATGCCTGTTTATCGAACAGCAGTGATGGTGCGGGTTTTCTCGGGCCTTTCCTTTCTGAAACAAGTGTTTGCTTATTTAACGGATTCCGGTCTTGCCGTCTTGCCGATTCCGCTCCAAGGCAAAACTGCGATAAGATATGTACTAAGTCCCTAAGTTACAAAATCGCGAAACGGCCGCCTCCGGAAACCGGCGGGTATATCAATTTCGAATTTTGTACATTGAAAACGTTTCGACAACCAAACCCAAAAAACGCAGAACAGGAGACTTGTTATGAGTAAGAAATTCTTTAAAGGGTGTACCGGGTGCGTGGGTGCTTTCGTGATTGTGCTGGTGATCGGGGGATTCCTGGCCTACTACTTTATAGGACGTCCGGTCATGAACGGCCTGGAGACCTTCCAGGAGGTTCACGAGACCAACGAAAAGATTGAAAACCGGGCCTCCTACAGTCCGCCGTCCGACGGGACGCTGCAGGAGGAGCAGGTGGAACGCTTTGTGGATGTCCAGCGCCAAATCAGGGAGGGCCTGGAGCAGCGGCTGGGCGAGATGGAGGAGAAGTATGAGCAGATCAACAATGAGTGGGAGCAGCGGGAGCCCACCTATCGGGAGGCGATCGCGGTCTGGAGCGACCTCGGCCGGCTCTACGCCGACGCCAAGGAGATCCAGGTCGAGGCTCTGAACGAGGAGGGTTTCTCCCTGGAGGAGTACCGCTACGTACGCAGCTCATTTTACCGTTCTCTCGGCTTTGAGCTGATCGACTACAACCTCGATTCGATCGCGGAGGCGGCCAGCGAGGGGGACCTGGGGACGGACTTCGAACGGTTTCGTTCGGAATGGGAGGAGATTCCGCAGGAGTCTGTCGAGAAGAACCGCGAGCTGGTGTCGCAGTACGCCGACGGGGCGGAAGAGTGGATGGCGTTCGCCTGGTGGGGACTGTAGCGCCGCCGGACCCTTACCAGACCAGCTGCTTCATGCAGAAGACGCTGCCGCCGCTCTTCAGGTATTCCGAGGTGTCCACTTCGTGCACCAGGAATCCCGAGTCCCGCAGTTTTTTGGTGACGTCGGTGGCGCCCTTCTGGATGATCACGTTCTTGCCGTCGGGGCAGACGGCGTTGCAGGCCAGCAGTTCCATCGCCTCGTAGCGCGTGGCCACGATCACCTCCCGGAAAGCGGATTCGATCAGGGCCCGTCCCTCCTCCTCGAAAGCCTCGGGGTAGATGAGGGCGGTCTCGTTGTTCAGCACGCAGAGGCAGGTGTCGAGGTGATAGAACGCCTCGTCGGTAAGCCGCAGGGCGACTACGGGCACCTCGTACAGCTCGGACACTTTCTCGTGGGCCTCCAGGGTGCTCCGGAACCCGTATCCGCCCCAGAGCATTCGCCTGCCATGGTGCCAGAGAGCGTCGCCGCAGCCCTCGAAATACGATACCTCCCCGTCCAGGTAGTGAATGGCGTAGCCCTCCCGGCGGTACCACTGCTCGATGTAGGGGACCTCCTCCTTGCGGTGGTCGGCACGCATTACGCTCATGATCACGCGATGGGTGCCGTCGGGGTCCCGGTAGGGCAGGCTCTGGTTGGCGCAGAACACCATGTCGCACAGCTCCTCTTCCCCCTCCAGCACCTCCACCTGCATCTCAAGCTGCCCGAAGGTGTCTTTTATCACCTCCCACTGGTTGCGGGCCTCCAGCTTGTCCACTTTGCCGACCTGACCCTTCATGTGGGGATTGATCACGTGCTCCACCGTGTAGTGGGTGGGGCGGACCAGAAGCACCCGCCGCGGGAGCGGCATCTCCGGGACGTCGTCCGGGCGAAAATCGAGTTGGCTGGCCGTGGTGACTACGTGCGCCATGCGTGTTTCTTTGTCTGCGGCAGGTGTTGTGAAAAAGGCATTCACAAAGATAACAAAATTCCGCCAAATGCCATGCGGAGGGAACCACCCCCGCAGGCGGGATGCACCCCCTGTCGGGTACGACGGACGGGAAGAGGGAGGGCCGGAACGGCGGTTGAATGGGAGCCGGGTATTTGATAACGTAAAGGCGACCTCCCATTGACGACGCCTATGCTGCTCAAGACCGATTTGCTTTCGCAACTGGCCCCGCTGGAACTGCGGGCCCGCAAAATCGTGGAGGGGTTCATCTCCGGGCTCCACCGCAGCCCCTTCCACGGCTTCAGCGTGGAGTTCGCCGAACATCGTCCCTATACGCCGGGAGACGACGTGAAGCATATCGACTGGAAGGTCTACGCCAAGACCGAGCGTTTTTACATCAAGCAGTACGAGGAGGAGACCAACCTGCGCTGCTACGTGATGCTCGATACCAGCAGCTCCATGTACTACAAGTATTTCGCGGACTGGACCAAGCTGCGCTACGGGATTCACTTTGCCGCCGCGCTGATGTACCTGATGCACCGCCAGCGGGACGCCTGCGGGCTGGTGCCCTTCAGCGACGAAATCGAGCATTTCATCCCGGCGAAGTCGTCCTACACCCATCTCCGCCAGATCTTCGCCCTGATGGAGAATCTCCTGGAGGAGGAAGAGGAGGGAGCCGGAAAGGAGCGGAAGACCTCCTCCGCGAAGGTGATCCACGAGATGGCCGAGCGGCTCAACCACCGCAGCCTGGTGATCGTGGTCACCGACCTCTTTGAGAACGTGGACGGCCACGACAACCTGATCTCCTCCCTGAAACACCTGCGTCACCGCAAGCACGAGGTGCTGCTGTTCAACGTGATGGAGAAGAAGAGCGAGCGGGACCTGGATTTCCCGGACCGCCGCTACCGTATGCAGGACATGGAGACGGGTTCGGAGATGGAGGTGATTCCCGCGCAAGTGCGCGAGGATTATAAAAAGAAGGTGGAAGAGTACGTTCAGCGGTTCAGGATGGCCTGCAGCGAATCGCAGATCGATTTCGAGCAGCTTGACACCCAGCAGGATTTCGACCTGGCGCTGCTGGCCTACCTCAACAAGCGCAAGAACCTCGGCTGAGGGCCTCAGGTCACCTCGGAGCGGCGCAGAATCCAGTTGAGCAGCCGGGGGGCAAAGCGTTTAAGGTAGACCGCCAGCAGTTCCGTGCCCCCAATGTAGATTTCGGGTTTGCCGCGGGCCAGCTTGGGGAGCAGCTTCTCGGCGAAGGCTTCGGGGGTCATGCCCTGTTCCTGTCCCCTGCCCATCTCCCCGTGCCGGCTGCCGTCGCCCTCCAGGGCTTTGACGGTAACCTGCGTTTTCACGTAGCCCGGGCAGACAAGGGTGACCTGCAGCCCCTCTCCGTGCACCTCCTGGCGCAGGCAGTCGAACCAGCCGTGCAGGGCGTGCTTGGAGGCGGCGTAGGTGGAGCGCAGGCGGGTGCCGAACTTGCCCATCACGCTGCTGGTCACCACGATGTGCCCTTCGCCCCGTTCCAGCATATGGGGCAGCACGGCCTTGGTGAGGGCCACCGTGCCGAAGAAGTTGATCTCCATGACGCGGCGTATCACCTCCATCTGCGCCTCCACGGCCAGGGAGCGCTGGCTGACGCCCCCGTTGTTGAAGAGCAGGTCGATCCGGCCGAACAGCCCGATCGCTTCCCGCGCTTTCCCGGGCAACGCCTCCGTCTCGGCCAGGTCCAGCGGCAGCACGCGGATGCTTTCGGGATCTCCCGCGCAGTTCTCCTTCACCCGCTCCAGCTCCTCCCGGCGCCGGGAGGAGAGGATGAGCCGCGCGCCCCGCCTGCTGAACGCGTAGGCGAGGGCCTCCCCGATGCCCGAGGAGGCACCGGTGATCCAGGCGATTTTTCCTTCGTATGCCATGGTGGGGTGCCTGTTTGGGGTGTGTTCCCGTCCGGGAGGCGGGCCGGACGCTGGTCCGCTCCCCGCCGCCGGTTCCGTGAGCCAAGATGCGGAATAGCCTCCGCACAGGCAAGGGGGGTAATGAATCCTATGGGAATTTTCCTATCTTTCTCCCGCTGAGCGCCGCATTCGGGTCTCCGGAATCGCCGGAGCCGATCCTCCAACGAACCGTTTTTCCTGTGAAACCCCGACACACCATACTCCTGGTAGAGGACGAAGAGGAGCCGGCGGAGATGCTGGCCAACTTCCTGGAGATGAACGACTACCGGGTGCTGGTCGCCCACGACGGGGAGGAGGCGCTCTCCCTCATCGAGAAGCACGCCGGCGACATTCACCTGGCGGTGCTGGATATCATGGTGCCGAAAGTGGACGGCAGGGAGATCTGCCGCCGCATCCGCGAGCACCCCGTGCTGTCGGATATCCCGGTGATCTTCCTGACGGCGAAAGACGAGGAGCAGGACGAAATCGAGGGACTGGAGCTGGGGGCGGACGACTACATACCCAAGCCGGCCAGTATGAAACTGGTAAAGGCGCATGTGGAATCCCTTCTGCGCCGCCAGAATCCCAAAACGGCCAACTGGCTGCAGTACGGGGAGGCCTACCTGGACACCGACGGGAAGGAGCTCTTCGTGGACGACGAAAAGGTGGAGCTGACCTCCACCGAGTACACGCTCCTCGAACTGCTGTTCCAGCATCCCAGGCGGGTCTTTACGCGCCAGGAGATCCTGAAGCACATCACCGAGGAGGGGAAATACGTCTTCGACCGAACGGTGGACGTGCATATCAAGAACCTGCGGCTCAAGATGGGCGACGCCGGGGGACTGATCAAGACCTACCGGGGCATCGGCTACGGAATGAACCGCGAGCGCATCAAACCCGCCTGACCGCTCCCCCATGAGTATCCGCTCCAAACTCGCCTGGACCTTCATCCTGCTGCTGATCTTCGGCATCACCGCCATCAGCAGCTATTCGATTCTTTTTATTCGCGACTACATGCTGGAGGAGGGCAAGCGGGAGATGCAGCGTGAGACGCGCTGGCTTCGGGTGACCGTGGAGAATATGGCGGACGACGAGGCGTTTGAGCGCCGTTTCCGGGAAGCGGCGGAGATCTCCGGGTACCGGCTCGCCCTCTACGGAGAGGAGGGGGAGCTGGTGCATGCCTGGCCCGACAGCGCCTCTCCCCGGCTGCCGCTTCGGCTGGAGGAGTCGATCCGCGTGAGCCTGGACAGCCGCGGGGGGATCCCCCTGCTGCCCGAGCGCCCCGAATCGGAGTACCTGGTGAGCATGGCGCGCATGGACAGCAGCGCGGGCGGGGCCCGCTACATACGCGCCAGCCAGCTCAAGGACGATCTCTACGCGCCGATCCGCACCATCCGCTGGATCATCTACTACGGGATGTTCATCTCCATCGGGCTGGTGATCCTGGTGAGCATCTGGATGGCGCGCTATCTTACCCGGCCCATTACGCAGATCAAGGACGCCGCCCGGGCTATCGCGGGCGGCGACACCAGCCGGCAGATCGACCTGGAGCGGGGGGACGAGTTCGGCACGCTGGCCAAATCCCTCAACCGGATGGCCTCCCGGCTGCGGGCCGACACCGAGCAGATCAAGCGCTACGCGGAGAAGCAGCGGCAGTTTTTCGCCGACATCACCCACGAAATCCGCAATCCCCTCCACAACATCACCGGCGCCCTGGAGATGCTGGAACTGGAGGACCTCCCCGGCGAAGAGCGCCGGAAGTACCTGCGCACCGCACGCAAGCAGACCGAACGCATCTCCCGGCTCTTCAAGGACCTGCTCACCCTGCAGCGCTACGACTCCGACGAGAATTTCATCGAGCGGAAGACCTTCGACCTGGCGCCGATCGCCGGGCACATGGCGGAGTGGTACGGGGACCGGGCCGCCGAGAAGGGGATCGACCTGCAGGTGGACACCCACTCCTGCCTGGCGACGGGCGACCCCGGCAAGATCGAGCAGGTGATCGACAACCTGGTCTCCAACGCCGTCAAGTACACCAATGAAGGGAGCATCTCGCTGAGCTATTCGAAAGAGGACGGCGAGGTGGTGGTGGAGGTGGAGGACACCGGCATCGGCATTTCCGGGGAGCACCTTCAGCGGCTGTTCGACCGGTTCTACCGGACCGACAAGGCGCGCTCGAGGGACAAGGGAGGAACGGGACTGGGTCTGGCGGTGGTCAGGAGCATCCTGGACGCCCACAGCACCGAGATCGAGGTGGAGAGCGAGCCGGGGAAGGGGACGAGATTTTGGTTTACTCTGTCGGGGGCGTAATGCAGCCGGGCATCTCCCGTTGGAAGAACGAATCCGGGAATAGCTATGAACATTATCAATCACATCAGGCCGCTCCGGGCGGGCTTGTTCCTCGCCTGTGGATTGACGCTGCTGCTCCTGCTGGGAGGCTGCGCCCCCAGCGAGGAACTGCGCAAAGAGTGGACAAAAAAGGTGGAATCGGGGGAATACGGCTGGATCGATTTCAACAGCGGGGAGACCCGGAACCTGGATTCTTATCCGCAGTCCCGCATCGAAATGCTGCACAACACCCTCTACCCCGAGTACTCGCAGGACTGTTTTGAGCAGCTGAGGGACTATGGCGGCCGGGTATCCGTAGAGATTCATTTCCTGCTTTCCCGGACCGGTCACCCGAGCCGGTTCATAATCGTCTCGGATCGGGCGGTTGCCTGCAGCAGGGACGTCGTCGATGCCCTCCGGTCGTTTTCCCTGCTGCCCGGACGAAGAGACGGGAAGCCGGTGGTTTCGGTGGGAGAGTACACCCATACCCTCTCTCCCGCCGGAGGATACAGGGGCGGCAACTGATTCCTGGCAATCTGCCGGTCCGTTACCCTCCGAGGATGGAAAGCAGGATAAAGGTGATCAGGTAGATGCAGAGCAGGTAGAGGTTCCTGTTCGAGTGCGGTTGCTGTTGCTGAAATGAAGTTCCCATGGCCAGATAATTGGACTGTCTGAGAGCAGTAGTTACGGGTGTATGAGTCGCTCCAGCCACTCCTGCTTATGTTATCGGCAAAACCCGAAAAACCTTGAATTGCATCTTCTTGACGCCCTGTAGTTTTATAGAACCGTTCTAAATAAGCGTCACCCCCGCGCTCTTCAAACTCCCTTCATAAAGCGTAGGTTTCTTTACCTTTCTGAAAAAGCTACGTCTATATGTCGTCTGAGAAGATAAAACTTGGTATTGTACTGATGAACCTGGGGGGACCCACGGGAGAGGACCACGTGCGCCCGTTTCTCTACAACCTGTTCCGGGATGAGGACATTATTAAAATGGGCGGGGGACGCGTGCAGGACTTTTTCGCGCGTATCATCGCCAAATTTCGCGCGCCCTCCGTCCGTGAGGACTACGAGGAGATCAACGGCTGCCCGAAGGGATGCACGGGGAACAAACACTGCCTCAACCGCAAGAACGGGGTCACCTCCACCTGCTGCTCGCCCATCAACAGCCTGACCGAGCGGCAGCGCAGGGCGCTGGAGAAGCATTTCAAAAGCGAATACCCGGAGATGGAGGTGAAGGTCTACACCTGCATGCGCTACTGGATCCCCTTCGCCGACCAGATCATGGACGACATGGCGGACGACGGCATCACCCACGCCGTGATGATGCCGCTCTACCCGCAGTTCTCCTGGACCACCACGGGCTCGAGCTTCCGGGACTGGGAGACCAAGAGGGATCGGAAATTCGGGGGCATCGAAAACACCCCCTGGAAAGAGTACCAGGTGAAGAACTACCACCGGAATCCCCTCTACCTGGAGGCGCTCAACGACCGCATCGACGAGGCGCTGGAGGAGCTGGATCCCGAAACGCGCGAGAAGACGCATCTCATCTTCAGCGCCCACGGCACGCCCAAGCTGGAGGTGCGAAGCGGGGATCCCTACACTGCCGAGGTCGAGCAGACCGTGGAGGCGATCATGGAGATGCGCGGCCGCCGGGAGGACTACTGGCTGGGATACCAGTCGAAGGTGGGACCGCAGAAATGGACCCAGCCGAACACCGCCGAGCTGGTGGAGCGCCACATCGAGTACGGCATACGGAACTTCCTGATGATTCCCGTGGCGTTCGTGACCGACCACATCGAGACCCTGTATGAACTGGGCGTGGAGCTGCCCGAGGACCTCGAGGAAGATGGCTACCATTTTGAAAACATCAAGGTCATGCCCGGCATCAACGACCATCCCAAATACATCGAAGCCCTGGCGGAGGAGGCCCTGAACAAGGTGGGCTACCTCTTCGGGACGTCGAAAAAAGCGAAATCCGAACCGGTGAACGTATAGCGGATGCCGAACAGCGCGCCAAATATCGACGAATTCAGCGCCGTGGGCATCAACCACTGGGAGGCGACCATCGAGGTGCGCGAGCGCTTCAGCCTCAGCGACGCCCAGAAACAGGCGCTTATCGAAGGGGCCTCCCGCGAGGGCATACCCGGACTGTTCGTGGTATCCACCTGCAACCGCACGGAGATCTTCGCGCACCAGGCGGGCACCCGGGAGCTGATCCGCCTGCTGACGACCTATTCGGACGGTTCGCTGGACGAATTTCACGAGTGCGGTTTCGAGTGCGAGGGGCTCAAGGCCGCGGAGCATCTCTTCAAGGTGGCCGTGGGACTCGATTCGCAGATCCTGGGCGACCTTCAGATCATCAACCAGGTAAAGGAGGGCTACGAGCTGGCCTCGGAAATGGACGCGGTGTCGGGCGAGATGCACCGGCTGATGCAGCACGTCTTCCGCGCCCACAAGCGCTCCCGGAACGAGACTTCCCTCGGGGAGGGGGCGGCCACCACCGCCTACGCCGCCGTGCAGTTCGCCATGAAGACCTTCGACAACCTGGTCGACAAAAACATCCTGCTGGTGGGCACCGGCAAGATCGGGAAGGTGACCTGCCGCAACCTGGTGAGCCTGGGCGCGCGCCGGGTGACCCTGGTGAACCGGACGCCGGACCGCGCCGAGTTTGTGGCGGACAAATTCGACCTGGATTTCGCGCCGATCGAGGAGCTGCCGGAGCAGATCGCGGCGGCCGACCTGGTGATCGTGGCCACGGGCGCCAGTGAGCCGGTGATCACCCCTGAGCATATGGAGACGGCCCGGAAGGACCCCTCCTTCAAGGTGCTGCTGGATCTCTCTGTGCCGCGGAACATCGATCCGGAGATCGGGGAGCTGGATTTTGTGGACCTGGCCAACATGGATTTCCTCAGCGACGTCACCGACGAGGCCTACCGCAAGCGGGAGGAGAACATTCCCCTGGTGAAGAAAATCATCGACGACGAGCTTACCGACTACCGCAACTGGCTCAGCAAGCAGAAGGTGGTGCCCACCATCAAGGCGCTGACCAACAAGTTTGACGCCATCCGCGAGGAGGAGTTCGAGTTTTTCAAGAACAAGCTGGAGGATTCCGACCGCGAGAAGGTGGAGAACCTGACCCGCCGCATCGTCAACAAGATCGCGGCCTACTCCATCGAGCACCTGCGCGACCACCACGAATCCGAGCAGGTGACCCGGGTGGTGAGCGACATGTTCAAATTGCAGGGCGACTCCGACCATGAGTAGCGCCGCCCCCCTCCGCATCGGGACGCGCGACAGCGAGCTGGCCACCTGGCAGGCCGAGCAAGTGGCGGAGGGACTCCGTGATATGGGGTCGGAGGCCGAGCTGGTATTCGTCAAATCGGAGGGGGATCTTGACCGGAGCACCCCCCTTTCGGAGCTGGGCGGAAAGGGCATTTTCACCAAGGCACTCGACAACGCGCTGATGGACGGGGAGATCGACCTTGCCGTCCACTCTTTCAAGGACCTGCCCACGATCAATCCCCTCCCCCTGCGGGTCGCCGCCGTGCTGGAGCGGGGGGACGCCCGCGACTGCCTCGCGGCCCCGGGCGGCACGGCGTTCCTGGAGGACCGGGATTCGGAGGCCGTGATCGCGACGGGCAGCAACCGCCGGCGCGCCCAGTGGCTGAACCGCTACCCGAACCACGAGATCGCCGACCTGCGGGGCAACGTGAACACCCGCCTGGAGAAGATCGGGAAAAACGGGTGGGAGGGAGCCATTTTCGCCGCGGCGGGACTGCTCCGGATCGGCCTGGAGAAGCATATCAGCGCCTACCTGGACTGGATGGTGCCGGCCCCGGCGCAGGGAGCCGTAGCGGTCATGATCCGGGAGGGGGACGAGGAGCTCTCCGGGCTGGTCGGAAGACTCAATCACCCGGGGACCGCCCGCTGCACGAGGCTGGAGCGGGAGTTTCTGCGCGAGATGGAGGCGGGCTGCAGCGCCCCCGTGGGAGCTTATGCCCGCCTGCAGGACGGCGCCGTGCGATTCCGGGCCGTCGCGCTCTCCCTGGACGGCAGCGAACGGTTCGACTGCGAGAAGACCCTTGCCGGCACGATCGAGGGAGAGGGCACGAAAGCGGCCCGGGAGCTGCTCGACCGCGGGGCGGACCGTTTCCTGGAGGAGCTGCGCGAGCGGGAGGAGGAGTGACCGGGCAGCGGCGCGCGGCGAATGATCTCCCCCGGACTGGCATTGAATGAGACACAGGAAGATAATCCTAGGCGAGAAGAGCCGAACCGACGATATGCGACACGACAAGAAAAACATCCTGGTTACCCGGTCCCTCGACGGGCGTCAGCGGGAGTACGCCCGGGTATTGGGACTGGATCCGGTGACCCGCCCGGCCCTGGAGTTTGAGTTTCCCCCCTACTGGGACCGGGTGCTGAAGACCATCAACGACCATCCCAAGGCCGACTGGGTCTTCACCAGCGCCAACGCCGTCAAGGCCCTCGCGGAGATGAGGAAAAACGGCCTGCAGGTGCCCCCGAACACCGCGCTCTTCGCCGTGGGACGCAAGACGGGCGGGGCGCTGGAGGATCTGGGCCTGGAGGCGCAGGTGCCTCTGCAGCAGGACGGTGAGGGGCTCGCGAAGCTGGTGGCGCGGGAGAGCAGCAGCGGCGAGGTGATCTGGCTGCGCGGCAACCGCGCGCGCCGCGAGCTCCCGGAGATACTGGAGGAGAACGGGATAGACGTCCGGGAGGTGGAGGTCTACAAGACCCTGGTGCGCCCGGTGGAAATGCCCCGCCAGGCGGTGGAGGCGATTCTTTTCTACAGCCCCAGCGCCGTGGAGGGCTTCGGGGAGGGCGAAGGCTTTGAAGGCGACCTGCCCCCGCTCTTCGCGATCGGGTCCACCACCGGCGAGGCGCTGCGGGAGGCCTCCGGACGGGAGGTGATCGAATCCCCCCGCCCCGACACCCGCGTGCTGCTGAAGACCGTGGCCGACCATCTCTTTACCCGCAAACCCGCCTCCTGAGACTCCCTCCAACCCCAAGCGGCCCATCCCATGCCCGATTTCCCCGAACTTAAAAACGACCTGCTGCTGCGCGCCCTGCGCGGCGAAGAGGTGGAGCGTCCCCCGGTCTGGATGATGCGCCAGGCGGGACGCTACCTGCCGCAGTACATGGAGCTGCGGCGAAAGTACACCTTTTTCGAGCGGGTGGAGACGCCGGAGCTGGCCTGCGAGATCACCCTGCAGCCTATCGACGAGCTGGAGCCCGACGCCGCCATCATCTTCTCGGATATCCTGACGGTGCCGCAGGCGCTGGGATTCGACGTGGAGCTGGTCTCCGGCAAAGGTCCCGTATTTGACAACCCGATCGAGAGCACCGACCGGGCGTTCTCCATCCTGGCGGAGGAGGTACCCGAAAAGTTGAACCATGTGATGAAGGCGATCACCCTTACCCGGAGGGAGCTCGGGGGACGCGTGCCGCTGATCGGCTTCGCCGGGGCGCCGTGGACCCTCTTCTGCTACATGGTGCAGGGGGAGGGGTCCAAGAATTTCGCCAGGGCCAAGGCGTTTCTGCAGGAGCACCCCGACGCCGCCCGCCACGTGATGAAGGAGCTCACCCGCGCCACGATCGACTACCTGAAAGCCCAGGTGGAGGCCGGCGCGCAGGCGGTGCAGGTGTTCGACTCCTGGGCCGGTCTGCTGGGGCCGGACGATTTCAACAAATGGGCCCTGCGTCCCCTGATGCGGATCTGCCAGGCGATCGAGGAGGTGCCGGTGATCCTCTTCCCCAAGGGGAGCTGGTACGCCCTGGAGCGGCTCTCCTACCGCAGCGGGGCCGACGCGATCGGGGTGGACTGGACCGTGAGTCCGGAGTACGCCCGGGAGGCGACCCGCGGGGAGACCACCCTGCAGGGAAACCTCGATCCCACCCATCTCTACGCCTCCCCGGAGGAGATCCGGCGGCGGACCCAAAGGATGATTGACCGCTTCGGGACGCGGCGCTACGTGGCCAACCTGGGGCACGGCATCCTGCCCGACGTGCCGGTGGACCACGCCCGGGCGTTCGTGGACGCCGTCAGGGAGTACGAGCCGCAGGAGAGCGAATCCCGCGATTAAACCAACGGAAAGAAGCGACAAGCCCGCGCGCATGAGCCGAAAATCCCTGAAAAAGCGATTCAGCCGCTATGTTTCCGACCTGCAGGAGGAGATCTGCGGGGCGCTGGAGGAGGCCGGCGGCGGACATTTCCGGCGGGACGACTGGGAGCGGGAAGGCGGGGGCGGGGGACACACCCGGGTGATCGAGGGGGGCGAGCTGTTCGAGAAGGGCGGCGTGAACGTCTCCACCGTCCACGGCGAGCTCCCCGAGCTGATCCGCCGCCGTTTCGAGGTGGATGAGGGGTGGTTCTGGGCCGGGGGACTCTCCCTGGTGATTCACCCGAAGAGCCCCATGATTCCCACCGTACACGCCAACGTGCGTTACTTCGAGCTCTACGACGATCCCGGGCTCACCGACCGCCGCGACTGCTGGTTCGGGGGCGGGGCCGACCTGACGCCCTGGTACCTGTGGGAGTCCGACGCCGTCCATTTTCACCGCACGTGGAAGGAGGCGTGCGACCCGCACGGGACCGACCTCTACCCGCGGTTCAAGGAGGCGTGCGACGACTATTTCTACAACGACCACCGCGGGGAGGCGCGGGGCGTGGGAGGCATCTTCTTCGATTATCTGCGTCCCACGAACGAGCGCACGGCGGAGGATTGGCACGCGTTCACCCGCTCGGTGGGCGACGCTTTCCTCGACGCCTACCTCCCCATCGTGGAGCGCCGCCGCGGGGAGCCGTGGGACGAGGAACACCGCTATTTCCAGGAGCTGCGCAGGGGGCGCTACGTGGAGTTTAATTTGATCTACGATCGCGGTACCTTGTTTGGGCTGAAAACGGGAGGGCGCACCGAATCCATCCTGATGAGCCTCCCCCCGCGGGTGCGGTGGGATTACGACTTCACCCCGGAGCCGGGAAGCCGGGAGGCGGAGACGATCGCCCGGCTGAGGGAGCCCGTGGACTGGATCGCCCGGGGGGAGGAGCACGGCCTCTGACCCCGCCGCCGGTCCCGGCCCGCGGAACACCGAACCCGAAATCGCATGCAAACGAGCCGCAGATAACCCAAACCAGCAGCGAAAACATGTCCAACGGAGCGTTTCCGAACATTCGATGCCGCCGCCTGCGCGAGAGCGAGGCGATCCGCGAGATGTCGGCCGAGCACCACCTGAAACCCGCCGATTTCATCGCGCCGCTTTTCGTGATGGAGGGCGAGGACGCCGTGGAGGAGATCCCCTCCATGCCGGACTACTACCGCTATACCCTCGACCGGCTCGGGGAGGAGGTGGCCGAGCTGCGGGAGGAGGGCATCCGGTCGGTGCTGCTCTTCGTGAAGGTGCCCGACGAGAAGAAGGACAACGAGGGCACCGAGGCGCTCAATTCCGAGGGACTGATGCAGCGGAGCGTGCGCTTTATCCGCGAGCGCTTCCCCGAAATGCTGGTGATGACCGACGTGGCGCTGGACCCCTACTCCAGCTACGGGCACGACGGAATCGTGGAGGACGGTGAAATTCTGAACGATCCCTCCGTGGAGCTGCTCGCCGACATGGCGCTCAGCCACGCGGAGGCGGGGGCCGACATGGTGGCGCCGTCGGACATGATGGACGGGCGCATCGGGGCGATCCGCGAGCGGCTCGACGAGAAGGGATTCAAGCAGACCGGCATCATGGCCTACAGCGCCAAGTACGCCTCGGCCTTCTACGGGCCGTTCCGGGACGCGCTGGATTCGGCCCCGGGCTTCGGCGACAAGAAGAGCTACCAGATGGACCCCCGGAACGTCCGCGAGGCGGTCCGCGAGGCGAGGCTGGACGAACGGGAGGGGGCCGACATCGTCATGGTGAAGCCCGGCCTGCCCTACCTGGACGTGGTGCGGGCCGTCCGGGAGTCCGTCGACGTGCCGGTCTCCGTCTACAACGTCTCCGGCGAATACGCCATGCTGAAAGCGGCCGCCGGGAGGGGCTGGCTGGACGAGGAGGAGACCATGATGGAGGCGCTCTACGGGTTCAAGCGTGCGGGGGCCGACCTTATCGCGACCTATTTTGCCAAGAAGGCATCCAAACTGTTGAACAGGTGATTGTTTATGCGGAAGAGAAGCGAAGAACTGTTTGAACGGGCACAGAAGAGCATTCCCGGGGGCGTCAACTCCCCGGCCCGGGCGTTCAACGCCGTCGGGGGCGCGCCCGTATTCATCGAGGAGGCCGAGGGGTCGCTGCTGCGGGACGCCGACGGAAACGAGTACATCGACTACGTCGGCTCCTGGGGACCCATGATCCTGGGGCACGCCTGGCCTCCCGCCGTCGAGGCGGTGCAGGAGGCCGCCGCCCGGTCGACCTCCTTCGGGGCGCCCACCGAGATCGAGGTCAGGATGGCCGAGCGGGTCACCGGCATGGTGCCGGGAGTGGACCGCGTCCGGATGGTGAACTCGGGCACCGAGGCGTGCATGAGCGCCATCCGCGTGGCCCGCGGATATACCGGGAGGGAGAAGATCATCAAGTTCGAGGGCAACTACCACGGCCACGGCGACTCCTTCCTGATCAAGGCGGGCAGCGGCGCCCTGACGCTGGGCACGCCCAGCAGTCCGGGCGTGACCGAGGGGACGGCGAGGGACACCCTGGTGGCCGACTACAACGACCTGAACAGCGTCAAGGAGCTGCTGATCGAGCATGAGGGGGAGGTGGCCGGCATCATCGTGGAGCCGGTGGCCGGCAACATGGGCTGCGTGCCTCCCGCCCGCGGCTTCCTGGAGGGGCTCCGGGAGCTGTGCGACGCCCACGACGTGCTGCTTATTTTCGACGAGGTGATGACCGGTTTCCGCGTGGCCCAGGGCGGGGCGCAGGAGCGGTTCGGGGTGACGGCCGACCTGGTGACCTACGGCAAGATCATCGGGGCGGGACTGCCGGTGGGCGCGTTCGGGGGACGAGAAGAGGTGATGGAGGTGGTTTCGCCCGTGGGACCGGTCTACCAGGCGGGCACGCTCTCCGGCAATCCGCTGGCGATGGCGGCGGGCTACGCCCTGCTCACCGAACTGTGGGAGAATCCGCGCCACTACGACGAACTGGAGGAGAAATCCGCCTACCTGCACAGCGGACTCCTGGAGGTGTTCGAGCGCCGTTCGGTGCGGCACCGGATCAACCGGGTGGGCTCCATGATCGGGGTCTATTTCACCGGGCGGGACGTCACCGGATACGAGGCGGCCAACACGACGGACGGGGAGCTGTTCCGGAAGTTCTTCCACGAAATGCTCGAGCGGGGCATCTACCTGCCTCCCTCTCCCTTCGAGACCTGGTTCCTGGCCAATTCGATTACGCGGGAGATGCTGGACCGGACCCTGGAGGCCGCCGACGCGTCCATAAACGCCCTTGACCTGTGAACCGGCTGATCGACAAACTGAAGAAACGGTGGGAGGTGGAGACCCTCTGGCAGGTGGTGGTGATCCTGTTCATCTTCTCGATCACCGGCATTACCACCCTCTACGTGAAGAAGGCGCTGTTCGGCTGGATGGGAATCGGGGAGGCCACCCCCTTCTGGCTGCGGACGCTGGCGTGGCTTTTTACCGTGCTTCCCGCCTACCAGGTGCTTTTCCTGTTCTACGGGTTTATCCTGGGGCAGTTCCCCTTCGTCTGGAAATTTGAAAAGGAGAGCTACTACAAGATAAAGCGGCTGCTCGCGGGAGGGAGCGCGGGAGAGTAGCGCCGCGCCGGACTAGTCCTCTTCCAGTTTTTTCTGCTCTTTTCTCGGCAGGCCGTCGACCACCAGCTCGTAGGAGTCCTTGATCCACTCCTTGATCAGCTCGTCTCCGAGCCCGCCCACGGGATCGACGTTGTTCCAGTGCCTCTGGTCGATGACGAACTCCTCGTTCGCCTCATCGTATCGCTCCCGCTGCTCGGCCGGACGCACCTCCTCGTAGAGGTCGCGCAGCATGGCGGCCTTCACCGCGTCGCACTTGAGGACGATCCCTTCGAACGCCTCCACATCCGCCAGGGCGAATATGCTGCCCCTTACCTTGAAGGTGATCGTCTTCTCGTCGAAGGGAAAGTCCTCGCGGGCCCCCTTGAAGTGAAGACAGTAGTTTCTGAAATCCTCTACGTTCATATGGCGGATGTAACGGGGTTAACGGAAATTTCGTTCTTGATAATTATGTAGAATGAAATGAATCTCTGGCAATGGTGCAAATTCCGTGCCCGATGATCATATCCCCTTCCATACGGCGACCAAAAACAGTACCCACGCCAGGATAAAGGCGGTTCCGCCGACGGGGGTGACGGCCCCCAGCCAGCGCGCCTCCGTCAGGGCCAGCAGGTAGAGGCTGCCGGAGAAGAGCAGGATCCCTCCCGCCATCAGTCCCCCGGACCACTTCAGCCACGCGCTTCCGGGCAGGTGCTGCGCGGCCAGCCCCAGGATCAGGAGGCCGAGGGCGTGATAGAAGTGGTAGGTGACGCCCGTCGTGAAGATGTCCATCATTTCGGCCGAGAGGCGGTCCCGCAGCCCGTGGGCCCCGAAGGCGCCCAGGAGGACGGCCAGGGCCATGAAGGTGCTGCCGGCGAGAAGAAACAGTTTGGTCATATCGGAGCAAAGAAGGCCTGGTTGGGATTTTCCGTAAAGATAGCATAAATACGTCTCCCGGCAAGGGACGTTACGCAGGGACGCGGCGGCGGACTATCCGCCGGTCTCTCCGGCTACCTTGATCTCATCCACCACGCGCACGACGCCCTTGACCGACTGCGCGGCCTCCACGACCCGCTGCTGTTCGAACGGGGTCGCGGCCGTGCCGCTGAGGCGCACCACGCCGTCGTTTACCGATATCTCAATTGCGGGATCGTCCACCAGCGAGGCCCGCCGGATGGCTTCCCTCACCCGCGTCTCCACGGCCTCGTCGGTCGTCGGCACGTCCGCTTCCACCACCACGGCATGGGCCACGGAAATGTTGTTGCGGACGTCGTCGATGCCGGCCGTATTGCGCGCGTCGTCGCCCGCGGCGATCTTCGCGCTGGCGTCCTTCACCTCTCCGGTGAGCACGGCCGTGCCGCCCGTAACCGCCACCTCTATGCTGTCGGCGGGTACGCGCGGATCGAAGCGAAACGCCCGGCGGATTGCCTCCTCGATATCGGCGGCTTCCAGGTCGGAATCAGATCCGGCCACGAACACCTCGCTGGCGAATTCGGGGCGGACCTCCAGGTTGTCCGCCTCGATGGTGGTGATGCCGCTGACATGGGCGTTCTCCATGGCGAGCTCCCGTTCGCGGGCGCTTCCCACCGAGCCGCTCAGGATCACCGTGTCGCTGCGGACCTCCACGTCGATCTGGTTGGCCCGCAGGCGGGAGTCGAACCGCATGATCTGCCGGATTTCGCTGCGGACCTCCGCCGGGGGACGCACGGGCCGGGATTCGACGAGGATGTCGTTCTGCACCGCTCGAACGCCCGAGACGCCGCGCGCGATCTCACCGGCGAGCCGTTTCTCCTGCCAGGAGTCGGCGGAGCCGATCAGCGTTACCAGCCCGTTGCGGGCCTCCGCGGTAATCTCCCACTCCTCGGTGGCGGGGTCGGTCGCCAGGACCCGGTTCACGTCCT
>CAZGSL010000005.1:83215-85008 GCA_964528445.1 uncultured Balneolaceae bacterium
GTAATCTCCCACTCCTCGGTGGCGGGGTCGGTCGCCAGGACCCGGTTCACGTCCTCTTCGATGGCCTCGTCCGGACGCGTCTCCGTGACGGCGACGTTGTTGACCACCGAAAGCACGCCCCGGGCCGCGCGGGCAATCTCGGCCGACTTCTCCTTCGTAAGCAGGTTGTCGGTCCGCCCGCTCAGGGTCGCCACGCCCTCCTGGACGTTCACAACGATGCTGTCGTCCGCCGCGATAAACGGCGAGGCCTGAAATTGTCCCCTGACAGCTTCCTCAATGGCCTCGGCGGGAGGCACGTCGCGCACCGCCTCGGGCTCCTCCTGCTGTCCGGTGCAGGCGGTCGCGGTGAGAAGGGCCGCCAGACAGATGAGCTGAATCGTTCGCGCGGGTTCTCCGACCCGAAGGAATCGTTGTATCAAGCGCATCTCCGTAATACCTCCTGAAAAATAGTTTCTTTAAAACTTTTCTCTCTAAACGCAGTATTATAACGATCTTAGAGGCTCTATCATTCAGAGGTGCCCGCGCATGTCATCTGCCTTTACCGTCCCGCTCAGTGCCTGCTTTCGCCGCCCCCGTTTGCCTTTCCCAGCGGATCGGGATGGACGAACCGGTAGCCCAGCCGCTCTTTCAGTTTCCGGTTGGAGACCACGGTGTGGTCCGAGTGGGGATCCTCCGCGAAACGGGGCGGCTCCAGTCCCCGCTTCTCCGCGGACCGGCGGTAGTAGATGTTCCTCGGGGGATGTCCGTCGCATACCGCGTTGAAGACGCCGGACGCCTCCTCGTCGGCCGACAGCAGGTGCCGGATGATCCCGACGGCGTCGTCGCGGTGGATGAGATTCACCGGGGCGTCTCCGCGGTCCAGCTCCTCCCTGCCGGCCAGGTAGCGCACGGGGTGGCGCTCCCCCCCGTAGAGTCCCCCGAACCGCAGCACGCAGGTATCGAACGCGGAGTGCTCCAGGAGCATCTTCTCAGCCTTTAGCAGGGCGTTGCCGGAGGCGCGGGAGGCCTCGCCCGGGATGGCATCGGGCTCCTCGGCCACGCCGGAGCGGGCGGGATAGACCGAGGTGGAACTGGCGAAGATGAGGCGGCGGACAGGGGACTCTTCCAGGGCCTCGATCACGGAGGCGACCTGCGCGGGAAAAAACGCCTCCATGTCGTCTCTCCCCCTGCCCGGGGGGATGTTGAGCACCAGGGCGTCGGCCTCCCAGAAACGTCCGCACGACTCGCACTCCACCTCCGGGTCCAGACGCAGCAGGTAGGGGTCGATCCCCTCCTTCTCGAGCCGCTTCCGTTTTTCGGGTGTGGTGGTGGAGCCGCGGACGCGGAACCCCTCCTCCAGCAGCCGGCGGGCCAGGGGAAGTCCCAGCCAGCCGCACCCGAGGATGCTGACCGTCTTCTGCGATGTGTCGTCGTTCAAAGCGCTTCGGTAAGAGTGTGAGCGGACGTTGCGCCCCTTCCGGGTTATTCCTCCTTCATGTAGGGGTAGGTCCAGTCGTCAATGGGGTTGGTGCTCTCCTTGATGGAACGGATGGAGATCCAGCGCATCAGGTTGGCGGCGCTGCCGGCCTTGTCGTTGGTGCCGGACTTGCGCGCCCCTCCGAAGGGCTGCTGGTTCACCGTGGCGGCCGTCGGCTTGTCGTTGATGTAGAAGTTTCCGGCCGACTGCCGCAGGGCGTCGGTCATCCGCTTTACCGCGTAGCGGTCGCGGGCGAAAATGGCGCCCGTCAGCGCGTAGGGTGAGGTGTTGTCGCAGAGCTCCAGGGTCTCCTCGAACTCCTCGTCGGGGTAGACGT